>JAURYB010000142.1 GCA_030654075.1 Bacteroidales bacterium
CCGCCTGCGCAGATGGTACTGAATCAAATCGGGAGAGTATGTCGCCGCCGAATTTTATTAAAACCCTGCTCCGAAAGGTAGCAGGGTTTTTTTTTGCCTTTTTTTTAAAACTACTCTCCTACCCGACCAGGCTTTTAAGAACTATTGCAAATGACTCCATGTTTTTTAATTGATGTAATTCCTTTGGCTTACCAATAATCAGCCTCTGTTAATTTATTATAAAGTGAGTAGAGTCTAACCAATGATAACATTCACCCTTATCAGATTTTTCAGTACTTTTACCATCTCAATTGAATAGTGCCAACCTTAAATACTAATGAGCTTCTTGCGAATACATCTAATTTTTGTTTTTTCAATTCTTTATGCATTGAGCACTTATGCCCAACGTACAGAAGGAGATGAAAATGCCGGGGGAGAAAATGCTGAAGATATTAAAAAAGATGTTCGCAGCCCTGATTCAGTCTTTGTAAGTTATTTTTCGCTAAACGAGCAAGGCGCTTATACAAGATATACAGTTTCAAAACCACTTACTCATTTTGAGGAATATGACGTTACCAAACAGAATAACCAGTTTTATGCCAATTTAGGAAATCCGGGTTCAGCATCCTATCCATTACTTTTCAAATTAAACCCTTCTCCAAATTTCCGCTTTCGGTCAGATGTATATGAACCCTATACACTAAAAGATGACAGCATAAAATTTTATATCAGTTCAAGTCCCTTCTCCCACCTGATGTATCATATGGGTCCGGCTAAGGAACAAAAATTTAATATCGCTTTCTCCCAGCGGATAGGCAATGGAATTTACCTTGGGCTAAATGCCCGCTTCGCTAATTCACCCGGCCTCTATCTGCGACAGCGTGCTTTTAATGCCGGAGGTACATTTTATGCTGCTTTTTTATATCCTTCACAACGCTATGGTGCCATACTAACATACAGAACCGACTACAGCCTCAATTATGAAAACGGGGGCATATCAGATATAACCAGTTTTACACAGAATATTGAATCAAACCGGAAAGTAATTGAAGTTAATCTTTCGGATGCGACTAACCGCAGCAAGAGCAATGGTTTTGTCTTACAACAGTATTTCAATATTTTAAAGCCAACTATTGCCCGAAAAATTGATACCACTACCATTTTAGTACCCCGAAAATTTGATGCAGGCAGGATTATCTATACAATGCGATATTCCCGAACAGGTACGGCATACGAAGATAACTCTTCTCCATCTAATTTCTATACTATCTACCCATCGTATTTCTACGATACCATACAAATTTTTGACTCAATTAAGCTTACGCATTTCGAAAACTGTATTGTATATTCCAATGAAGTACCAGATACTTTAGGGAAAAGTTTCCCTTTACAATACTCATTCGGTATCCGGTTTCAAACGGATAAACTTCTTCGCGATACAACCCTGCAAGATGTTTTCAGGCAAACAGTACCTTTTGGAATGCTGAAAGGAATTATCAGGCAGAAAACATTCTTCAAAGCTTCCGGTTTTCTTGTACTTGGAGGGTATAAAAGTGGTGATTACTCTCTGGATGGAAGTTTCTACCAGTTTTTCGGGAAGCAGAATCATAAAGCTTATCTGAATGTGTCGAAAGGGATGACGCATCCTGATTTTTATTTCACCAATTATTATACTGACTATTTCAAGTCAGGTTGGGATAATTCTTTTGGAACACAGGACTATATAAAGGGTGAATTTGGTGTGATTCTGAAAGGCTTCGATATGAAAGCATCGTATACCCGGCTGACTAATTATGTGTATCTGAATCAATATATACTACCTAAGCAATACACAAATGCATTAACTGTGCTGGCAGTTCATGCAAGTAAAGAATTCAGGTTAAAGCACTGGATAACAAACGTTTATGTAGCCGGGCAACAAATTACACCTGACAGTATTCTGCAACTTCCTGCACTAATAGGAAAGATTTCTTTATGCTATGATGTGGAATTATTTAAAAAAGCGCTGCACTCCCAGATAGGGGTAAGCGGAACCTACCACTCCCAATGGTACCAGGATGCGTATATGCCGGCCTTAAGGGCATTTTACAGGCAAAATAACTATCTATCAGGAAACTATCCGTACATGGATGTTTTTATCAATATCAATATTAAAAGAGCCCGGATGTTTGTAAAATATGAACATTTTAACGCTGCCCTGATGAGCTATAATTATATCCTTGTTCCTGATTATCCCCAGGCAGATGCTGCCTTTAAGTTCGGAATATCATGGTTGTTTTTTGATTAAATAAAAGAGAACAAACCCAAATTCAGACAGCTAACTCCTCCCCTGCTCACGTTGCCTTACAGCTTCGAAAACCAGCACAGCAGCGGAGGTAGAAACATTCATTGAATCAGCAATCCCTTTCATTGGAATGATAATCTGATTGTCTGAATTATCAAGCCATTCTATGCTTAATCCCGTAGCTTCCGTCCCCATTACAATAGCGGTAGAACCCATAAAATCCATCTGATGGTAAATACAGGCTTTCTCAGTTAAAGCCGCCGCATAGACTTTAATTTTTTTTTGTTTGAGCCAATCAATAGCTTCCTTTGACGAACAGGTAACTACCTGGCGGGTAAACGTGCATCCAACACCTGAGCGTATCGCGTTTGGATTATAAATGTCTGTTAACGGATCACAAACAATTACAGCGTCTATTCCTGCGGCATCCGCAGTTCGCATTATGGCTCCCAGGTTACCTGGTTTTTCTACTGACTCAAGGACAAGAATCAGTGGATTTTTACCTAGTTCCAATTCGCTTAGTTTAAGATTTCGGGGCACAGCAAGTGCCACAAGACCATCAGATCCTTCGCGATAAGCAATTCGTGAAAATGCGTCCTTTCCTACCTCTAGTAAATGTATTCGGCTATCCATATCCAAAAGTTCCTCACTCCTGCCCTGCCTGTCAAGCTCGTGACAAACATACAAATCTTTAATTTCGATTCCGGAAATCATCGCCCTGTAAATCTCACGATATCCTTCAATAATAAAGAGATTCTGATTGTGACGGTCGCGGCTGTTAGCCTGAAGTTTAAGTATATTTTTAATATGAGGATTTGAGGTAGAAAGGATTGGATCAGTCATTAGTAAATTTTTATAGGAGCAAAGGTAAAGAATTGATGAGTTGTTTTGCTATTTAGGATTTTGCATTCCTAATAAATAAATTGTAACTAATCATTCTGATCAATATGCATTTTTGCCACAGATTACACAGATTACACAGATTTCACAGATTTCACAGATTTCAAACTGCTTTCAGCAGTTTTATCAATTAAATTTGATTAAAAATGATGGATAATTGTCTGTGAAATCTGTGTGATCTGTGGCATATACCTGTTATTCATTATTATAGCTAAACTGATTAGTTACAATAAATTTACACTTAACTCAAAATATCATACCATCTTCAATACCTGTCAGTATTGAAAAATCGCCTTTACCCATTGATGCGCAGGAGATGAATTGCTTTCAAAATAAGTTAAATGTGTATCTTTGCATGATCAGAATCAGAAATTATTTACTCTTAAAAGAATTATGTCAGAACACCCTTTAAATTTCGGACTTATTGGAGCAGGTGGATATATCGCCCCCAGGCACATGAAAGCGATTAAAGAAACCGGGAATACGCTTGTGGCAGCTCTCGACCGCTACGATGGAGTAGGTATCATGGATAGTTATTTCCCTGATGCTAATTTTTTTACAGAACCTGAACGTTTCGACAGGCACCTGGATAAACTTCGCCGTAAGGGTCCGGGATATAAGATTGATTATGTAAGTATCTGTTCGCCCAATTACCTTCACGATGCTCATATGAGGCTGGCTATGCGTAACGAAGCTCACGCAATTTGCGAAAAGCCTTTGGTTCTTAATCCCTGGAACCTGGATGCCTTGGCTGAACTTGAGCAGGAAACAGGGAAACGGATTTTCACTATACTTCAGCTTCGTCTGCATCCCGCTATCATCGCGCTGCGTGAAAAAATCGCCAATGGCCCGGCTGGTAAAGTGTATGATGTAAAACTTAATTACATTACCAGCCGCGGTAAATGGTATCATATTTCATGGAAAGGAGACCTTGAACATTCCGGAGGAATTGCCACCAATATCGGAATCCATTTTTTTGACATGCTTACCTGGATTTTCGGCGATGTAAATGAAAACAGTGTCAAATTACATGAAAGCGACCAGGCCGCAGGGTTCCTTAAACTCGAAAAGGCTAATGTTGACTGGCACCTGAGTATCAATGCGGACCATTTACCAACCAAAGCCAGAGAGCAAGGGAAACGTACTTACCGTTCAATAACGGTTGATGGTGAAGAAGTAGAATTCAGCGAGGGATTCACTGATTTACATACACGAAGCTATGAACACATACTGGCCGGAAACGGCTTTGGTCTGGAAGATGCCCGCAAAAGTATAATTATAGCTCAAGGTATCCGAAAACAAATATAACTATAACCGGAAATATTTCAAGTTTTGAAAACTACTTCCTGGTTTAAGTTCTAAAGCATTTTAACCTGCATAAAAACAAGGATTAATTTAAAATGGCACGTAACTAATCAGTCTGATCAAAATGCGTTTTTGCCACAGATTACACGGATTACACAGATTTCAAACTGCTTTAAGCAGTTTTTCAATTAATTTCAATTAAAAATGATAAATAATTATCTGTGAAATCTGAGTAATCTGTGG
>JAURYB010000106.1 GCA_030654075.1 Bacteroidales bacterium
TTGCGTTCAGCTAAAGCCGTTCCATGGAGGGCTATGCTGATGACCACTAAAAATGTTATGAACATCAAGAGATATTTATTCATATTTTTATTAAATGTTGTGGTCTTTTTGATTGAATTCATTGTTTTCTCCTTTATTATATTTGTTATATATTTCCTATTTCATTATATCATCATTTGTAATTCCAAATCCATTAGCTATTTATGATTATTTTCGGATTTCACTTCAGGTATTTTTACGCCCTTAAACAAAAGCCAGAAAATAATCATCAACTCCCCGATAAATGTATATGACGAGATTTCCATATTATAGCCCGGCATCAGAAATCTTAACAAAGAATCAATGACATAACCAAAGCCTGCAATTATCAAAAATACCCCTATGGTCTTGGGGATAAATCCTGACTTGAAAACCAAATAACCAAGGGGGAACAACCAAAGGCCCCAGAATATTCCGGCGATAAAAACTCCATAAATGTACAAATCGAGGAATAACATTACCAGGGCATTAAATTGGGTTGCCCCAAAAGCCGAAAGATAACCGCCGCTCAAAAGCAATATCGGAGCTAACAGATTAAGTGAATTTAGGATGGCGATGGGGATGCTGACAATTACAAGTATAGCCATCAGTCTGGCACAATCTTTATTTACTGGCTTGAACAATTTGTACAGAAAATAGATCAAAAATAAGAAAGCGATTTGACCCACAAGATTGCCGACAAAGTTCAGTCGGAACAGCCACCCGGATGATTGGATATTGTTGACCGTGGCCAAAGCATCGCCTGGCACATAAATCGATTCTGTATACGCCCAACTGGCCCCAGCGCATATACCTAAAATAAGATACAGGAACCCTGCGATTCTTGCAGTTTTGTTTGGTGACATTTCAGTATTGTTTTTATCCAATTTTTTGTTCATTTTAATATCTCCTAAATTAATTAAATCCTTTAACTATCAGCCATACCGCCAGAACCATTTCTTGCAAAGCTGTTGGAACCATTAAGATACCAAAATCTACGCTGAATATAGCGAACAAACCTGCAGCTAAAGACAATATAGCTCCGATGAGACCCCAAACTGACAACCATCGAGGAATGAGTTTTGATTGATAGAATAAATAATAAATCATCAGAGCACCCAAGCTGAAAACGATTGCCAAAATAGTATTTAACTGATCGCTGGCTTTTAGTAATAAAATGCCTAAAGTTTGAAAATGGGAAGCATCTGGAGCGCCTGCTTTTACATATTCCTGACTTACTGTTAATAGTAATAACCAGCCGATTACCATTGCAATATAGATAACAGCCTCAAGCGCCCCCCTGAAAACAACGGACCCAAGGGCTAAGGCTTCATTATATTTCTTAAAGATTGGAAACATCATAACTGGAACCATAGCAAGTGCTAAGCCCATAATTAACACGAGGAGCGCTCCTATTACGAATTGATTTTGATTTTCAGAAACTTTGATCAGATAATTTGGATCACTTAGAATGGATCCTGCAAAACCAACGCTTAGGACACCCGCAACCGTCCCAATAATAAACAATGCTCCCACAATTCTTGCGGTATTTCTGTTTGTATTCATTTTATTATTTTAATAATATTAACAATTTTCTTAGCTAACCTCAGCTAATGTCGGCTGTTGATCTTTCAATTTTTTAAATAAAAGCCAAAAGCAAAATGAAAATTCGGCAACTACGGCAATAGCGTAACCTGGGTAGGTGATCGCTAAATATTTAGGAAACATAAATTGAATGAAAAGATCTATTAGTCCACCTAGTGGCGCAACCATCAACAAGATACCTAAAAATTTTGGGAAGTAGCCAGATTTGTAAACCAAATAACCAAGTGGAAGTAAGTAAGTGCTAAAAGATATCGCAGCAATCATATAGCCATATTTGTGTAGATTTAAGAATAACATTACTAGTGCGTTCAACTGATCTGCTGAAAATACTTTCAAGAAGTCAGCGCCACTCAAAAGAATTATTGGAGCAAACTGGTTCAATAAATTGAGAGCCATAATAGAGACACCTATTATGTTAAACAATAACATTGCTAAGGCAACATTTTTATTGACTTGTTTCAATAACAGATAGAAGGTAAGTCCCATCAAAAGAAAAGATGTTGTCATTAAAAGATCACTAATGATGCCGGCACGGAATAATAGTTGAGATGTAATGATGTTTTGAGCTGTTGCCGTGGCATTTTCCCAAACAATAATATTAAAGCGAACGAATATCTCGCTGAATAAACCTGTTATTATATTTACGAGATAAAACAATCCTGCAATTTTAGCGATTTTTTTAGGAGAAATGTCTTTAAAATAGTTTGTCATTTTATTTATCCTTAATTGGTTAAATATTATTATCGACGATACTTTCCTGTTTAGGCCATTTCCATGCATACCAGATAATCAACAATAATAGTAAACTTTCTACAATACTGCCAAATATATAAAAAGCCCATGTTTCTCCTATACAGCTACCTAAAATACTCACAATATAAAATATGCTTATTATGATGTTAGTCCAACGATTTACTTTGGGTTTCAATACCAGAGACAGAAAAACCATAATGCTCGGAATCAGTATGTATAACGTAGTAAAGAACAAGAATGTTTGACTAACCTGAAAAATAAATATTTTCCCTACCATTATTCCTTCAATAATTCCAGGCTTAAACAATGAAAAAATATCCACATATACATATAAAAACAGTACGGCTATCCATAATGCTGAAATCTTAAGCTTTACATTTATTTTCACATCTTCCATTTCGGCGGTCTTTTTGATTGAATTCATTTTTTGTCTCTTAATTTATATCTACTTTGGCAGACAGAGAAGCGATTGCCGATGGATTGAATCCTTTGACAATCAGCCATATCGCCATAACCATTTCTTGAAAATTAGAAATAGGGATTTGAGATCAAATCCCTATCCCGTTTTCAGTTGTTCTTTTGGTTTCCGGTTCATTACCTCTTGGAAATGGTTTTCGAGGCTGATCCTGTTCCGTCTGCTCTTGTCACTGTTATAGTGTCGCCTATTGCAGCCTTTGTGCTCTTTGCTTTTATAAGTGACTTGCTCCAGGATGTGATACTATCGGAATAGTATGTTGTTCCATCCGGTTTCTTGATGGTGACATAATACTGCGGATTCACTGATGGAATAGTACCGAATCCTGATCCTATGATGGTTATGGTTCCGGAACTCAATGTTGCCTT
>JAURYB010000147.1 GCA_030654075.1 Bacteroidales bacterium
CCACAGATTACTCAGATTTCACAGATAATTATTTATCATTTTTAATTGAAATTAATTGAAAAACTGCTTAAAGCAGTTTGAAATCTGTGTAATCCGTGTAATCTGTGGCAAAAACGCATTTTGATCAGACTGATTAGTTACAATATTAGATGTAATATTTGATGCAAAATAGATTGTTTTAGTAGAATCTGATTTTTATAATATAAAATACACCAAGTGTTTTTACTTGCTATTTATTTGTGTTCATATTCGAGCACAAAATATGCATAAAACCGTCCAGAGAAATTCCATCCTTCAAATCACTTTATTGAATGGTTTTCAAAATTGCTTTTCTAATTTTAATTACAATGCTTACCGGAACAGTCCAATTCTAGATTTAAAGAACCTGAAGACTTATTTTTCTAATAGCAAGGACTTGATCAATGAATTGTGTATACCTGCCAAAACAAATAAAAAGGATAGAATCCATTTGATACTTTGTGTTCCTGGTATAAAACAGGATAGCCTGACGGTAAAACTGCCGACAAGTTTGCAAAGAAGCATATGCATAAAATTCCCTTGCGTGATATTTGTTCTTTAAATAAGGACTATATCAGCATCAGAATTCTAAAAACTAAAAAAAACTTTAATCCTGAGTTAAGCAGCACATTGATCAAATTTCCGTATTCTTCGTCGTTTAGAGTTCTCATACAGTGCAATCCGGATCAGGCGGGAAAGATTAATCGGTTTCTCAAAGTATGCAATTATATATTCAGGGTTTATCTGTGTGTACATTGTAGTGACCTCCATTAATTGTTAAAATATCAATGTTGATAACGTTGCCGCTAATAAATGATTTTCCAGTAAAATTTATTGTTTTTTTCTTGTGAGCCAGGCAACCATTGGTTTCCATATTCCTAACGCTCTTTAAAAATAAAGACTTAGTACAGTCTTTTATACTTTTGATTTATTCTGTAAAGATACGGATTCAATGTTAACTGAATATTAAGAAATAGGAAAAATATTTGATGAAGAACTTGAACATGCAGAATATTCAGACAATTTACCATAAATAAAATACCAGAGAAAGACCTTACTAATTCAGAAACAGACTGCCAGATTATTGAAAATTATTTGTAAAAGTCCTCAAATTGATATTTTTACGGATACTAAAGCCGACCTCCCATACCCATTCACTCCCGAACCGTGATACCGGTAATCTTTGTTCAGCAGGTTTTGCAGACGTAAATCAGCTTCCAGGAAACGCCAGGTGTAACCCGTATTGAAGTTAAAAATATTCCATCCCGGTGTACCACCATCAGGAATGCGGTTATCGTCCTTGTCACCCTGTGCCAGCCGGTCCTGTTTTGCGGCTGCCTGCCACTCGATGTTGCACCACCATTCCAAATGCCTGTATTCAACAGCAAAACGACCGAAAAGTGGCGGAATACGGCGGACAGGTTCATTTTTGGTAATATTCTGCCCGTATGTATAAGTTAAGCTTCCGGCCACAGACCAGGCAACGTTGAAAGCATAATCCAAAGAAGTTTCAAAACCTTGAATATAAGCTCGTTCCACATTTTCTTTCTGATACACAGCATATCCTTCGATGCTGTCGCCCTCCACCCTGTTGCGGACAATAAGGTTGTATAATTCATTGCGATACAGGAAAATTTCACCTCTGAGCTTTTCACCCTGGTACTTGTAACCTAGCTGGTATTGAAACGATTGCTCCGGTTTCAGTTCAAAATTGGGTGTTTCATACCTGAAATCAACAATTCCCAGGGTTCCTAAATCATCGATATTGGGAGCGCGGAAACCTGTATTAGCTGATATAAAAATATTGGATGTAGTATTCAGTTTGCGCAAAATGGCTATGTTCCCAACCAAAGCCGAAGGCGTTAGTGTTGTTTCACCTATGGTTTCATCATCAACATTTATGATATAGGTGTTGAAACGGGCACCGGTTGTAAAAATCCATTCAGGTAAATCAAAAGTATGCAGTGTAAAAGCAGCTATACTGGTCATGGTAGAAGCATCCGGATATAATCCACGTTCCGGAACAGTGACATTATTTGATAAATCTGTATCAATACGTGTACTGTTAACCAGGTCGTTATATATTTCAAAACCACTGTTGGCTGACCAGACTTCCCCATTTGTGGTTAAAGCTTCCGCAGAAAAGGCCAGCGACCTGACTTTGTCATTTTCTGCCCGCAACGTGTTGGATCCGTTTTTGCGGCTAATTCTACCCTCTTCGGTATTTTGCATCGAGGCTGTGAGAGTGGCTGATTTCCAAATGCCGGAGTTCAAGTCCTGGTTCAGCTTGGCATAAGCCAGCTTCCGGTTCTGAGTATCCATTTTATTAATTGCATAGTTTTCGAATTCAACCTTATGGTAAACATCTACATCCGCCTGATGCACATCCTGGTATGCAATAGTAAGGATTGTAGATGGTGTAAGCCTGATTTTACCTTTCATATCGTAATTCAGTTCTGTATATCCGCTAGGCGATTGACGTCCTGTGGTATCTCCACCCAATATATCGCCAAAATTACGCCATGAAACACCTCCTGTAAATGCTGCTTTTTTGCTGCCAAAATCCACTCCGGCATGCATGGTTTGTTCCATACCCTGCGTAGCAAAACGAGTGAAGAGATTACTTCCCCATTCAGGTTTGTCTGTTAAAACGGCATCCCTGCTAAAGGCCTGAATGGTTCCACCCATGGCATCGGAACCATATTGCACCGAGCCGCCACCACGCAGAACTTCAATTTTCTCAATACTTAATACGTCAATCGTATTAAAATACTGGTTTGGTCCGTAACGCACCGTAGCATTGCTGAGCCTGATGCCGTCAATTAACAACAACGTTTGATTTCCGGTTAAGCCACGTACAAATGGCGAACCTCCGCCATGGTTGGTTTTCTGAACAAAAACGCCTGGTGTTACCGAAAGCGCTTCGGGTGCTGAGCGAAGCTGGTTTCGCTCAATCGCCTTGCTCTTTAACACTTCTATGGCTTGAGCTGTGTTAAAACGAAGTGTTGAATGACGGTTGGCTGTGATAACAACCTCCGAAAGCGATTGGGGTAAAATTGTATCGGTCTGTAAAATTGGATTTAAACTTTGGGCACTTAAAAAGCCAGTAAATTGGAACAAAACCAGAGCAAATACCATTTCAGAGAATAGAAATACCTTTTTCATCCGGCAAAATTATATTTTTCACATTAAACAAGTATAAATAATCTTTCTCTTTTGAAATAATGAGGCAATTTTTTCAATCATTCCCCTTGTCAAATGAGGTATTTTCTCCTTACGCTATATGAAAGACAGGTAATTGGAGCATTGAATTATACCGGCTCCATATTTACTATAAACTGGTTTTCAAAGGACTATAATCTCATATGCAAAACATTATATGTGTTTTGATGTTAATTCATATATAGTATTAACCAAAAACCATGAAAAAACTAATTACACTGGCGTTGGTTATTTTTATGACCATACGAATCAATGCACAGGAGAATCCGAAGCAATTGTATCTGTTATTTGAATTTATGCAAGTTAATGATGAGCATGAGTCTGATTACTGGCAGGTTGAAGAATTCTGGTCGGGAATTCACAAGCAAAGGGTTGCGGACAAATCAATACTGGGTTGGGATATGTGGTCGCTTACACCTTCCGGGGTGAAGCAGGGCAGCCAATACATGACTGTAACTCTTTTTGCAAGTCTTAAGGATATGTTGCAGGCAGCAGCATCATGGGATGTTGACACGTATGTAAAAAAAGCCTTTCCCGATATGAAGGAAAAAGAACTCAACGCTATGTTCGACAAAACCTCGAAGTCGCGTGATATTGCTCACCAGGTTTATACTGAGCAGGTAGATAAAACAAAGGACTCTTTCGAAATGAAAATAGGTACCATTGCAACCCTGGATATTATGAAACAACTGGATGATGGCTATGAAAAAGCAGAATCCGAAATTTTTAAACCCTGGCACCAGGATAGGGTCACCAAAGGTAAAAAAGGTTCATGGGAGATGCTTCGTGTTATTTTACCTGCAGGTAGCGAAGCTTACGGAACACATTTAACCGTAAGCATGTATAATGACGCGGCACAGTTAGCAGCATTTATCGAAAATACTGATGGCGGTGACATGGACTTAATGACAAAACTGGCTGTTGCCGAAGGGTTTAAAACCCGTGAATGGAAAGAAGTGAAGATAGCTACTCTGCAAAAAATGGTGAGGTAAATTGAATTAGAATACAACTTTCGCCAATTACTCATTTAAAATCCTGGGTCCTGACGCACAGGATTTTTTTTGTGGAAAAGCTGAAATTTCTTACGTTAATAATGGATCTGCATTTCAGGATGCGTAGTAAATAACTCAGTGATCAGCTAATAAACTGCTGTACCAATATCCCGAATCTTTAATTATCCGCTCCTGGGTTTTGAAGTCTACATAAACAAGTCCGAACCTTGGTTTGTACCCTTCGGCCCATTCAAAATTATCAGTCAGGCTCCAAACAAAATAACCATTTACATTCACGCCTTCGCGCTTTGCTCTCAATACCTGACTAATATATTGTTCCAGAAAAATAGTCCTTTTAATATCATGTACTTTACCTTTCACCAATTCATCCGGGAAAGCGGCTCCACTCTCGGTTACGATAATCTCTTTAAATTTTTTATACTTACTAAACTTCACCAGCATCTTATAGATAGATTCCGGGTAAACTTCCCAGTTCATGTCGGTGGTTTCAACATTTCGTTTATCGGCTCTGATTACTTTGGCTTTAATCATGGGTGTGAAATGGGAATGGGAAACCATTTCACGGGTATAATTCTGAACGCCGATAAAATCCATATCGAAAGCAAGTTTACTTTCGTCACCATCCTTAATAAATGGCTCCAAACGCTGGAGTAATTTCAGATCATTAACCGGATAACCCAGTCCGGCAAGGGGCTCAACGAACAAACGATTCAGCAGAGTATCAACTCGGTGAGCAGCCATACCATCGTTTATTGATTTTCCGAAAGGTTCTATATATGAACATGAAAATGCAGTACCAATATGTGCGTCATTTATCAAAGACCTGACTATCCTTCCTCCTTCGGACTGGCACATAGCCGAATGATGAGCTGCTGCCAGAAAGCTGTTCAGCCCTTTTCGTCCCGGCGCATGAACACCTAAAAAGTAACCTGCTCCTGTATAAACCATGGGTTCATTCAGTATCATCCAGTTTTTCACTCTATCCCCGAAATACCTGGTGCATAACTCCACATAATCGCCAAACCACCCAATAATATCCCTGTTGGTCCAGCCGCCTTTTTTTTCCAGCTCATGTGGCAGATCCCAATGATATAGAGTTATCCATGGCTCAATACCCATTTCGAGGCAAAAGTCAATAACACGATTATAAAACTCAATACCTATTGGATTTACCTTGCCAGTTCCATTCGGAATAATACGACTCCACGATAGAGAAAACCGGAAATTCCTAATCCCGAGTTTAGCCATCAGTATTATATCGTGTGTATAGCGCCTGTAAAAATCGCAGGCAATATTCCCGTTTTCATCCTGGAATGTTTTCCCTTTTGTATTTGAAAATACGTCCCATATGGATTTGCCTTTCCCGTCTGAATCCCATCCACCTTCGGTTTGATAAGCAGCAGTCGATACTCCCCATTTAAAATCGGGACCAAAATCGTTTCCTGTATAATTCATCTCCTCAACTTAGATTTGCGCCACTATCTTTTTCAGGATCAGATTTCTGAATTTCTTAACTGTATATTGTTTTTCCTTTGTGCTGGCAATCTTTTCGGCAGCTTCATGAGCTGCAAGTATTGTATTTATTATTACTTCCGTGTTATCAGGATAATCTACATCAACAGCTGATCCGTTTTGAATCCAGGTCATTATTTTGCCTACATTTTCAAGTTTAAGGCTTTTCAATACAGGAACTCCCATTTCTTTGAGCGCTGCTGCATTACAATGCTGTTCGTACTGCCCTTTCATGGGAATAACCATTAGTTTTTTCTTCATAAAAAGTGCTTCGGCAGGAGTTTCGAAACCGGCACCACATAATATTCCTTCTGATGAAGCCATACTTTCAATAAACGCTTCGTTATCAATAGGCTGAATAGTAATATTCCGGTATCCCATCAGCTGTTTGTTGTGTTTTGAGAAAACCTGCCATTGTGTGTCACCACATTGTTTTAAAACTTTCAGTATTCGTTTATCATCATATGATGGCAGGTAAACGGTATAGTGGCCTTTGTTTTCAATATTCAATTCTCTTACCTGAGTTCGTACAACAGGGGTAAAAATATTATCGGCATATGCTTTAAAATGGAAACCATATTTTGCATCCGAAGGCGCGTAATTCTTTAAAATAGCTTTGCCAATGATATCCGTATCTGCAGGCTGAGGAGCTTTTTTATTAAGAACTGCTGCCTGGTGACTTATCGAAATACATTTAGCATTTTTAATGTAACATGCCCAGGCCGAAACAGGTTCAAAATCATTGATAACCAAATCATACTCTTCTACCGGAAGACTGTTTAGTTCAGCAAACAAGCGTTTTATATAATTCTTCTTATAGGTTTCAATCAGATCAATACCACCATTTGAACCAAAAATAAAGCCTAAACCATTAAACCGGTACTTAACTGGATACGGCAACTCAATATCAGCCTGTGTTCCGCTTATTAACAGATCAACTTCATGATTTTTTTGTAGAATCGGAATAATATCCCTTGCCCTGCTTAAATGTCCGTTGCCTGTACCTTGTATAGCGTATAATACCCTCATTGTCGCATCATATTAAATTCCTGTAACATATTATCAAAAAGCTGATCGTTAGTCAGTTCTGATATCTCTTCTTCAATTTCCTTAATCATTTCAGCTTTATCCGCCTCGTTAAACTTATATATTGACCATTCTCCATCCACATATTCAAGAGCAGATAAGTTTTCGACCCAATCGCCGGAATTGAGATACGTAATATGACCATCGTCATTGCTGATTTCCCTGATTTCAGGATGATGGATGTGGCCACAAATTACAAAATCGAATTTATTGCTGATGCCTATATCAGCGGTTGTCTGTTCAAAATCATTAATAAACGAAACGGCGGATTTTACACTTTCCTTGATCTTTTTTGACAAAGAAAGTTTTCCTTTATGAAAAATCTTTTCGGAAATGAAGTTGAAAAACCGGTTTATAAGAATCAGAATATCGTATCCAACTGATCCTAACTTAGCCAGCCACTTCGAATGCTGCATGGTAACATCAAAAACATCGCCATGAAAAACCCAGGCTTTTTTCCCATCTGCCAGTGTTAAAACTACTTTGTTTACAACACTTAAAGACCCCATTTTCAAACCTTCAAACTTGCGAAGCATTTCATCGTGATTGCCTGTTACATAATAGGTTTTAACACCTTTCCCCATCCAGGTGATCAGATGCTTGATTACCTTCATATGGCTTTTGGGCCAGTAGGTTTTACTAAACTGCCATATATCAATGATATCGCCGTTTAAAACAACAACTTTTGGTTTGATGCTTTTTAAATAGTGAAGGAGTTCCTTCGCATGGCATCCGAATGTGCCCAGGTGAATATCAGAGATCACAAGTATATCAATCTGCCTTTTGTGTTTCTTCATTTTCAGTGTTTCAGCGTTGGATAGAAATCAGCAAAAAGCGACACCAGAATCGTTGACAACATATTGACAGCCTTTAGATTCAGATTATGCAATCTGTGAAATACAGGAAAAATCATGTGGAAACCCCTGGTACCAAAAGAAGAAACCTCTTTGGGGATATTGCTTTTTACATTAGGTATCATAATTTTCGGTTTCCCAAAAGTATTACGCTCATTTAAACAGAATATCAATGGAATATTATCAATATGTTAAACAGGCAAAAAAAACAGAAAATCGAATTGGCTGATATTTGTTCTAATAGATTGATAATAAGCAGTATACAATTAACTAATATAGTCAGTCAGGAATTTATAAATAAATCAGATTTGATAAATTTCGAATAAGCATTGCTTACGTTTACTGAATTAAGCTCCAACTTAACATTAATTTAATATAGTCGTAACATTGGAGTAACATACTCACATTATTTTTGCATCATAAATAAAACCAAAGATTATGAAAAGAATATTAAGCATTGTAATAATCGGAATAGTACTGATGATAAGTAACAATGTATTTGCTACCGGCGAAGATGCTGTTGTTCCTGCCAGTGCAAAAGCAAGTATTTCAGGAAAAGTATTAGACATAAAAACAGGCGAATCGCTTGCAGGTGTAGCAATCTCGGTTGAAGGGACTGACATTAAAGTATATACTGATCTTGATGGCTCATTTACTGTAGATGGAATTACACCAGGCAATTACAACCTTGTTTTATCCTTGATATCATACAAAAGCAGCCTGGTTGAAAACATTAAGCTTAATCCAAGTTCAAAGGAAAGTATTGACATCAAATTGGATTCGGTAAGATAATTTTATTCGCAAAATATTTTCAAGGCTGTGCTTTTTTAAAGTACAGCTTTTTTTATTGTTATTATTCTGTTAATATTTCGATATTTTTGCGCAAAATAATACCTATGCCCCAAAAAGCGCTTTTTATCCTTCTTGTTATTTCTGTCAGCTTTATCAATGGTTTTACACAAACGACCGACCAAGCAGTTCAAAGCATACACTTACCCAAAATTGATGGTTCGCTGAAAACCAAATTTGAATATGATCTCGAAAGCCAAAAAATGCGTTTTGAAGTGCGCAATGCGCGTTTTGGTGCGAAAGGAAATCTAAACCAATATTTTGGCTACCGCGTTGAGGTTGATTTATCCGACGAGGGTAAAATTAAAATGCTCGATGCTTATGTAAAGGTTACACCAATTGAAAAACTGGATATATATCTCGGTCAGCGGAAAGTACCTTTTGGTACTGATTATTTAAGAAGTCCGGTTGAAGGCCTTTTTGCCAACCGCTCATTCGTAGCAAAATATGTAAATGATGGCTTACGAGATATAGGATTAGTAGTTAACTATCAGTTTAGGTTCCATATCCCCTTTGATGTTTGGGTAGCTGCAATGAACGGGACCGGGAACAACAACCCGCAATGGATTGACAAACCGAATTATGCAGCAAGATTAATCATTGAGCCTCTGAAAAATTTCAGATGTGTTGGAAACTATTACCAGGGATCAACCATACTCGAAAAGGATATGACCATGTATGGAGGAGAAATGCGTTACCAAACAAATAAACTTCTAATTGAAACAGAATTTCTTAAAAGGAACTACAGCGATACCAGTTCTTTAGTTCATGACCAGTTTGGATTTTATATTCACTCGTATTACAATTTCTTCACCGGTGATACAAAAATGATTCAGATTATAAGTCCGGCTCTCAGGTGGGATTTTATGGGTAAAACAGAGCAGACCAGTGATTTAACTGCAAACCGAATAACCACAGGTGTTAATTTCGGTTTCGAGCCAAAACAGTTTAAAGCTGAGATAAGGCTCAATTATGAAAAATATTTAAAAAAATCTCTTCCGGCGCATTTCGACAAGTTTACTATCGAATTTATTGCAAAGTTCTGAGTCTGAGTCCATGAACTCCATATCTGATTTCTCGTTGTTTACCAACCTTAAATCAAAACTTTAATTGGAACTATAGTTTCGTTCACTGCTTAACTTTCCATCCTCATCCCATACACGCCAGGTACCTGTCTTTTCACCATTGCTGTAATACATTTCATAGCGAAGCGTTCCCTTTTCGTCCCAGATACGCCAGATACCGTCCTTTTTATCATGGCGGTAATTAGCTTCAGCAATTTTTGCGCCTGAATTAAAATAAGTGTACCAGATACCATGTTTCTGACCATCGAGGTACGATCGCTGCTCTTCTAATTTCCCGTTTTCAAAGTATATTTCAGTGATGCCGTTTTCGCGGCCATTCGTTATATTTTCAATAAGTTTTATAGTCTTGTCAGGCCAGTACTCTGTATATGTGCCGGTGTATAACATGCCATTTTTGTAATAATAGCCGTTACTGTATTCAAGTGCCTGGCTGTAAACGCTTGTCATAATTAACAGGAGAGCAGATACTAATGCGATTTTTTTCATGTTAGTGATATTGGTCAGTTAGGCATTAACAACATTCGCGCCGTAATGCAACAGTGTTACAAATTTACTTCTTATTAAAATTGAGAACAACACCCAATGAAAATAAGCTTCCGGGATTATATTCCAGCGTTGATTGTTCCCGGTTAACTGTAGCTCCATCCAGATTCTTGTATTTAACAAATTGTTTTTCGACGACTTTCTGGTTCAGTATATCCTGGATACCAGCTTTAATCTGTAAATAATCTCCGATACTTTTGGTTATCGTCAGATCAAAAACATTTCGAGGCATTTCGTACACATCAGGTGTATCAAAACCAACAACAACAATTCTTTTACCAATCACATTGTAAAGCAGGCTTATCATCAATCCATTATCGTTATCCTGGTAATAAAGGCCGAGGTTTACAATAAAGGGCGACTGTCCTTGCATAGGACGTTTGGATTCGGCTGCATAAAACTTGGTAGTGTCGAGACTGATTTCGCTCTTAATAACTGATGCATTTGCTACAAGCATAAAGTTTTTAAAATATTTAAGAAAATTATCCTTTTTACCCAGGCTCTCGAGTGATTTTCGTATTTCGAGCTCAACTCCATAGTTTTTAGCTCCATAGGCATTCTGAAAAGTAAAATCCTTACCACTACCGGAACTAATTTCGATTGTTTCGATTGGTTTTTTAAAGTCCTTGTAAAACACTCCAAAAACAAAAGTTTCGCTCGGCGAAGGATAGAATTCGTACCTGAAATCGTAGTTATTGATGGTTGCATTTTCAAGATCAGGATTACCTCTGACCAGTTTCTTCAATTCAAAATCATAAAAAGCAAAAGGAGCTATCTCACGAAACTCAGGGCGGTTTATAGTTAAGCCGTATGACAAACGCAACAATGATTTTTCATTAAAATTGTAGCTAAGGTTTGCCGATGGGAAAAAACGTGTTTCATCAATACCTTTTTTCACTTCCTCATTGGAGTTGTCGCTCGAGTAACTGTTCATTTGCTGCTTGTTTTTCTCCATACGTACGCCGGCATATAAATTCAGTTTAGGTGTAAACGGCAATTTAGCAGCTAAATAAGCAGCCATCAAATCATTGGTAGCTGTATAGGAATCACTCTTATTCGTAGTTTCGTCAAGTTTAATACCGGTAGTGGTGTTGATATTGGTATCAGCAAAAATCACATCAACGCTTTCATAAGGCAGCCCCCAGTTGAATTTAGATGTATTTGAAATAGCATATCCTATCAGTCTTGCATCAAAATCACGATCCTTTTTCTCAAGGTACATACCAGCCTTCAGTTCAGGTTTAAAGTTGCCGAAAGTAAACGTATTATCATAATTAAAGTTAGCGTTGTATACATGCTCCGTTAGGTGCTGGTAAACACGTCCCGACAATTCAGGAGAAGCAGAAAATGAAAAATTAACTCCATACTGACCATAATATTGATTATCCGGATCTTCAACCAGGGAGCTTGTCAAACGTTTCAAATCAGGCTGATCCCTGTCGGCATACGAATATCCTAAAGTCCAGTTAAAATGTGATTGATTGTTCCTGAAATTGAAATCACCAGCCAGTTGCCCGGAATACATGTTCCTGCTGCTGAAACTAAGTTCTTCAGAGCGAATGGTAAGCCCGCCATAGTTATCGCGGCCATTCCGGTCAATAACCTGGGTATATCCCTGGTGGTTATATAAGTTACGGAATTCAATTTTCTGGTTGTTGCCAAAAACAAATAACCAGTTGCTTAATGCCCCGATTTTAGCGGTAGCCTTGCTGCGTATATCATTGAAATAATAATTGGTATCCGATCTGTCCTTAACTGTGTCATACTGCTGATAATCGGCACGGAACACTTCATCCATATCCTGGGTATAACTGTATGTTAAACTGTTTATAGTTCCAACCGAAACTTTTCCAACCAAAAAACGTCGGGTAAGTCCAAACTGGAAACGCTGATCCGGAATTGCGGTGCTTACAGCCGGTGTCCATACTTTATCCAATTCTCTTCCCAGGCGTTGTCGTTCATTTTTATCTGTAACTTCGTTAAGGTGTTCAGGAAAGTCAGCTGGCAAAGCTCTTTTACCATCGTCAAATCCTAACCATTCATATTTACTCATCCGGTAATTGTTGAAATCCTTAAAAGTAACTCCAGGCCTGTAAGAAGTTGAATATGCAACAGAGAAACTGTTTTTATCCGCGTTATTTTTTGTAAATATTTTTATAGCAGCTCCTGAGAAATCAGCTGGTAGTTCTGGTGCAGGACTTTTAAAAACCATAATATTCTCCAGCATCGAACTGGGAATTACATCAAATGAAAATGCTCTCACATCAGCTTCCGAACTTGGAGTTGATGCATTATTGAGCCAAACTGTATTATAACGCTGGCTGAGTCCCCGCACCATTACAAACCTATCATCCATTATAGTGATACCCGGCACGCGCCTGATAACCTCGGAAGCATCGCGGTCCTGTGATCGGTTTATCTGCTGACTCGAAATGCCACTTACAACCAGGTTACTCATCTTCATGGACGAAAGCATTGATATTTCACTGCCGCCAGTCTTGCTTTTTGCTGAAATCACCACCCCTTCAAGCGCAACACTGTTGCCTTCAAGATCAATATTCAGATCAAGCATTATATCCTTAACAACCTGAACCTTTTCAATGATTTGTGTTTTATAGGAAATATAAGAAATAACCAGATTGTAACTCCCGGGAGCTAATCCTTTAATCAAATAATTTCCATCGAGATCAGTTGTTGATCCGGTGGTAGTACCTTGTATTAAAACCGTAGCGCCTACTAGTGTTTCCTTGGATATTTTATCGGCTACAACACCTTTTATACCTGTTTGTTGGGCAAAGCCAAGCGTGCTATAAAAAACCAGCAGTATTGTAATGTATCTGTTACTCATCAATTTCAAGATTATTTTCATATTAACTGAGTGCAAAATTCCGATCTTAATATTAACTAAATGTTAATTTATTGTTATGATTAAGAAATTCGCTCTTAACATTATAATAATCTGATAACCAAACTAAAAGCAAGTATTCATAAAATCAGGCTATTAATAATTTGTTCCAATATCCTTAATGTTTAGTTAACATGCCTGAAGGGAAGAGAGATTAATTTTGCGATAATTCTAAATTTAAAAAAAATGAAAAAACTAATACTCATTAATTTTATGCTGATTTGCCTGGCAATGGCCGGCTTTAGCCAAAAAACAATCAGCGATTCCTTCTTTGACCATGTAAATTACAGAGGAGCTTTCGGAACAAATAATGATTGGACAGCCGGTTGGGCAAACTGGGATTGCAAGAATACCGCATATGGAACACCAGATGTTACCGTAGAAGGCGAACTTCTCACAAGTACTACCTGGACCGCTAACCATGTATACCTTATTAAAGGGTTTTATTATGTTCGCACCGGAGTTACTTTAACTATAGAGCCTGGCACTGTTATCCGCGGAGATAAGGATACTAAAGGTACTTTATTGATCGAACGTGGAGCAAAACTGATGGCAGAAGGCACTCTGAGCCAACCCATAGTGTTTACTTCAAACTCCATTTCAGGTGAACGTTCTTATGGCGACTGGGGTGGTGTTGTTCTTTGTGGCAAAGCATCTATTAATGTTCCGGGCGGAACTTCAATCATCGAAGGAGGCCCTACTTCGGTTTACGGTGGCGGAGCAACGCCTGATGATGCTGACAACAGCGGAAGTTTGAAATATGTACGTATTGAATTCCCGGGTATACCTTTTGTTCAGGACAAAGAAATTAATGGTCTTACTTTAGGTGCTGTTGGCAGCAGTACCCAGCTTGAATACATTCAGG
This sequence comes from Bacteroidales bacterium, assembly GCA_030654075.1. Classification (GTDB taxonomy): domain Bacteria; phylum Bacteroidota; class Bacteroidia; order Bacteroidales; family UBA4417; genus UBA4417. The sequence goes on from JAURYB010000147.1 coordinate 13,953, forward strand.
TATCATATAGTGGTGACGATTCGTATGAATGGTTTGGCGGAACAGTAAATGCCAAGCACTTGATTGAATACAGGGGATGGGATGATGATTTTGATACCGATTTCGGATACAGGGGTATGATACAATTTGCAGTTTCTTTAAGAGATAAGGATATTGCTGATCCGGGTTCAGGATCAAATGGTTTTGAATCAGATAATGATGGTTCAGGCTCCACTAATACTCCTGTAACACAACCTATATTTAGCAACGTTTCTGTTTTTGGTCCTAAGTATGATATGGCTACTGCAACAAACTCCAATTTCAAACGTGCCATGCACCTTCGCCGCAACACCAGGCTGAACGTTTATAACTCAATATTCTCGGGTTTCCCAACCGGTTTGTTTATTGATGGTACTGCTGCACAGGGTAACGCAACCGCCGGTGATATGAAACTGCAATATTGTGTTATGTCGGGTATGGGTTCATTTTTTGCCAGTTCTTTTGAACGCGATTTCTTTAAAACACCTGCTTTTGGTAACGACACTTTAGCTACCAATGATTTATTGATGGTTGTTGATCCGTTTAATCTTATCCAGCCTAACTTCCTGTTGAAAGCAGAGTCAGCACTGATTTCAGGCTCAATATGGGATAACACAGGTTTGAAAAACGATCAGAAAAAGGCATTTGCAGCCTCTGTTTACCCAAATCCTGTTTCACAAAATGCTACTATCATCCTTAACCTTGATAAATCGCAAAACGTTACCATTGCATTATACGATATACTCGGAAATAAAGTATCTACAATAGCTCAGAAACATTATTCTGCCGGTAACAATGAAATAAAATATGATGCTTCATCATTGCCTAAGGGGATGTATTTCGTTAGGATTAGCGACGGAGTAAAAAACAGTGCTGTGAAAATGCTTGTTAAATAACTTTCTTTGATCAGTGCTAAAAGTAAAAGTCGTTTCTACTGAAGCGGCTTTTATTTTTTTACCACAAACGCTGTACCCCATTCCAGTAGTTCACTAGTTCATACATGTTGGGTTAAACATGTTCCCAAACGCAGAAGCCATTTCAGGTAAAGGTTCAAAATAGGGTAAATATGGATTCATCGGATTTGAAATGCCAGTTTAATTTAACCTGAAACCTTATTGAAAACACACTCAACTTCATCGATATAAACCAATATGTTAATACTTTATAAACATTAAGGTAACAATTTGTTAACATATAAAAATTAATTTCGTAATCCACCATTTACCCAAATCAATCCTTCCCCAGCAATGGAACTTGACAGAATTTTTAGTTTCCTGGTCCCTAAAGACCGCAAATTTTTCCCACTCTTTAATGAAGTAGCTGACAATCTGGTTGTGGCTTCAGAGCTTTTCATCAAATTACTTGGTGAAGCAGACTTGAGTAAAAGGATGGAATTTATCAAAGCAATACAGGATGCGGAACACGTAGGTGATGATCTGACCAGAACACTCATGAATGAACTGAACGCAACTTTTATTACACCGTTCGAAAGGGAAGATATACATGTTTTGGTTGATAGGATGGATAGTATAGTCGATTTACTTCATGGCGCATCAAAAAGAATACATACGTATAATTTGTCAGTCTTCCCGAAAGAATTCATGCAGATAGCTGTTATCATAAACGCTGCTGTCATGGAAATACAACTTGTATTACGAAATGTGAAGAACGTAAATGATTTTAAACTCTATATTAATTCTTGCATAAAGATAGGTAACATGGAGTCAGAGGTAGATGATATTTATCAATCCTTCCTTGCAAATCTGTTTGAAAATGAAATGAATGCAATTGAACTTATTAAAAAACGCGACATCCTTGCAGCACTGGAAAAAGCCATTGACAGATGTGATGATGTAGCCAAAGTTTTTTCGACTCTGATAGTAAAAATGGGTTGAGGTTTAAATGATTTTCAAAATAGAAAATTAATTAAACCATAAAAAAATAACCGGTTAATCTGTTACCAATGAGCTTCACACTTTTAATTGTAATAATTGTACTTGCCCTTATATTCGATTTCATTAACGGTTTTCATGATGCTGCAAATTCAATAGCAACTGTTGTATCAACCAAAGTGCTTACGCCCTTGCAGGCAGTAATCTGGGCAGCATTTTTCAACCTGGTGGCCTTCCTTGTTTTCGAACTTCATATTGTGGATACTATTGCCAAAACTGTTGATACATCGGCTATAAACTTGCATGTTATTCTGGCGGGTCTCATAGCATCAGTTATCTGGAATTTATTTACCTGGTATCTTGGAATCCCTTCCAGTTCGTCACATACCTTGGTAGGCGGTTTTGCGGGTGCCGCAGTTGCGTATGCCGGCTGGGATGTTGTACATACAGGAAAAATTCTTAAAATAGCTGCATTTATTTTCCTGGCACCATTACTTGGTATGATATTCTCATACTTCCTTTCTATAGCATTGCTATGGTTTTTCAAGAATTTCAATCCCTTCAGATTGAAAAAATGGTTCAAAGTAGGGCAGCTAATTTCATCAGCCTTATTTAGCCTGGGACATGGAGGTAATGATGCACAGAAAGTAATGGGAATTATTTCGGCTGCACTCCTGGTTTATTATAATGGTGTTGACCCATCGCAGATACCTCATTGGGCCAATATAACATTTACTTCGGCAGGAAAAATACATACCATCCCTTTTTGGATTGTAATTGGTTGCCATTCGGCTATTGCAGCAGGAACACTAATGGGAGGCTGGCGCATTATTAAAACTATGGGAGGTAAAATTACCAAGCTAACACCATTCGAAGGTGTAGCTGCTGAAGGTGCCGGAGCTATTTTGCTTTTTGGAACCGAAGCTTTTGGTATCCCGGTCAGCACTACGCACACCATAACCGGTGCTATTATGGGAACAGGCTTTACAAAACGTATTACAGCCGTTCGTTGGGGAGTAACCATTAACTTGTTATATGCATGGCTTTTAACAATCCCGGTATCAATGGTAATAGCTGCTTTAATCTACTATCTGTTCGTGCTATTGGGCTGGACTTAAAAAAGGATTGATTCTTTATCAATCTAAAAAATCCATTTTTTTTGTTATTATCGGTATCCCTGTTATTGTTTCATATTCAGCACAATTTCTTTTTCCGGGGATTTAATCCGGTTGTAAGATCGAATTATTGGCGCAGCCCTAATTAGTATATCTCTCTTCAAATAGCAATTGGACGCAACTAACAGTCTTCTCTATTTAACAAGTGCCTGATATTTTTGCTGAGCAAATGCTTTTATGGATTTGGATTAAAAGTCGTGACAATAATTGTCCAAATTATTCCTTGTTTAACATTTTCCAATAAAAAACAAAAACTTTATGTGTTTTGATATCAGCTTTTATTCATTCACAGTATGATTGAGAAGTAAAAACGTTTACTTTTATTCAGAATAAAAAATGATTTGTCCTGGAATATTGCTGAGTCCTAATTTGGTGGAAATCAGCATATCTGAATGTACGCTCTTTCTAAACTTAACAATTATTTAACATTGGAGTAATTGGTAAGTAATACTTGAACGGTTACTTTACATAAATTTAACATTGATAATACTGCTTTAAATCATGAAGAAAACAATCTTACTACTCTTTGTATTACTAACTGCTAATCAAATATTTGCCCAGAAATTTAAAATTAAAGGCAGTGATACGGAGCTTCCTCTCACGCAGAATGAAGCGGAAGAATACATGAAGCGAAACAAGAATGCGAATCTGATGGTAACCGGTGGCGGATCAGGAGTTGGTTTATCTGCTCTTTTGAATGGCACTACCGATATTGCCCAGGCTTCGCGCAGCCTGAGGATGGATGAAAAGTTGAAACTTAAGAACGAAGGAAAAGAATACAAAGAAGTTATTATTGCTTACGACGCAATCGCTGTTATTGTGCATCCTTCGAACAAAGTAAGCCAGCTGACCCGTGAACAACTCGAAGATATTTATACAGGCAAAATCACAAACTGGAAAGAGGTGGGCGGCGAAAATCTGAAGATCATCGCATATTCGCGTGAAACCAGTTCCGGCACTTTCGAATTCTTTAAAGAACATGTAATGAACAGGAAAAATTTTGCCCCTACTACTCTGCTTATGCCGGCAACCGGTGCCATTGTACAAAGTGTAAGCCAAACCAAAGGTGCAATTGGATACATTGGATTAGGATACCTCGAAAAAACAGTAAAGGCAGTACAAGTTTCGAATGATAAAGGTGTTACGTTCGTTGCTCCTTCTGTTGCTTCAGCTAAAAACAATTCCTACCCGATAAGCCGACCGCTTTATTATTATTATCTCACTTCTGTCGAAAGTATAGTTAGCCCGTACATCAAATTTGTGCTTTCTCCGGCAGGTCAACAGATTGTTCTAAAATCAGGCTATGTACCAATTAAATAGCCCTGATATATTAGCAACTTAGCCCCTAAAGAATAACTTAACTGAGAATCAATAAAGGTTAAGGTTGAGGCAAAGGTAGAGTGGGAGAAACCTCAACCTCAACCTCAACCTCAACTTCAACCTCAACCTCAACCTCAACCTCAACCTCAACCTCAACCTTAACCTTAACCTTAACCTTAACCTTAACCTTAACCTTAACCTTAACCTTAACCTTAACCTTAACCTTAACCTTAACCTTAACCTTAACCTTAACCTCAACCTTAACCTCAACCTTAACCTCAACCTAAGATACTTAAGAATCATAAGGTTTAACCTTGCCTGATAAAAGTCAACACTCAAATAAACCTTGAGGTAGTTGCCAAAACCAAATGACTAAAGCCAGAAGAATATACGAGAAGATTGTTACCGGCATACTGTTTTCAAGCAGTACTATCACCAGTCTTACGGTTATACTTATTGTTGTTTTCCTTTTCAGGGAAGGGATAGGGCTTTTCAACACCACACCTACCGAAAAAAATTACGTTATTGCCGTTAGCCGCCAAAACACCGTACCTGTTATTACTTCCAATGAGTTAGCTGATATTTTTAACCAGGATATTACAAACTGGAAACAACTCGGAGGCCGCAATGATAGTATAATCCGTTTAACGCTTAACGATCTGTCCGGAATTTTTACAGAAGAAGAACTTGGTCCAAACCTCGAAAATTTTCCTCAAAAATTAAATGAATATGTAAAAACCACTCCCGGCGTTATCCTTTATCTCTCTAAGGAATATATTCCGAAAAATTTCGCAGGCAGGATTATTCCTGTTAAAAAAATCTCATTGCTGGATTTTATTTTCGGAAAGCATTGGTACCCGACATCAACGCCAATACCACAGTTTGGAATCTGGCCAATGATTGTTGGAACTCTAATGGTAACATTCGGAGCCATACTGTTCGCGCTTCCTTTTGGGATGGCAACTGCTATATTTATGTCGGAAATTGCTGGTAACCGATTGCGTACTATAATGAAACCTGTTGTTGAACTGCTGGCAGGGATTCCATCGGTTGTATATGGTTTTTTTGGTCTTGTAGTGCTGGTGCCGCTCATACAACGTCTCTTCGGACTTGATGTTGGCGAAACGGTACTGGCTGGAAGCATTGTATTGGGTATTATGGCTCTGCCAACTATGGTTACTGTGGCCGAAGATGCTTTGAATTCCACACCAAAGTCTCTCAGGGAAGCCAGCCTGGCATTGGGGGCTTCTGAATTGCAGACTTTGTTCAGGGTAGTTATACCTTACGCAAAATCAGGCATTTCGACGGCTGTAATACTCGGGACCGGTCGCGCAATAGGCGAAACAATGGCAGTATTGATGGTAACCGGCAACTCAACACATGTTAATTACTCATTTCTGCAACCCACACGCACCATTCCCGCTACAATAGCAGCCGAACTTGGTGATACATCGTTTGGGGGAGTGCACTATAATGCATTGTTTGCGTTGGCAATCGTACTTTTTCTCTTCACTATTATAATTAACCTTTCTGTTGAGGTAATCAAAAACAGGAATAAAGAAGTTAACCAGAGAGGTTAATTTCCAGGACAACAAAAATTTAAACTCTTATTCTGACCTGAAAGTTTTATACAACTGATAAAAATTATCACGAATCTCACACGAATTGAATTCCCAATAACCTTATTCAAATTGGATACGAAACAACTCAAACAAAAAATAGTCTTTACCATCTTCGGAATGATGAGTTTCGTTGTTGTGGCAATATTGGTTATTATTCTGGGGTTTATTGTATTTCGAGGTATAGGAGCCATAAGTTGGGAGTTTCTGACAACAGCCCCGAAAGACGGAATGACAAAAGGTGGAATATTTCCGGCGATTGTAGGAACAGGATGTCTGGTAATTGGAAGTATGATTTTTGCTTTCCCTGTCGGGATACTCTCGGGAATATATATACATGAATACCTGCCAGAAAATTGGTGGAAGAAATTTTTGCGTATGATGACCAATAACCTGGCCGGCGTCCCTTCCATCGTTTTCGGATTGTTTGGAATGGCGTTATTTGTGAATTATCTAAAATTCGGCGATTCCATTCTTGCCGGATCATTAACACTTGGCATACTCGCCCTTCCGGTTGTAATAAGGTTAACAGAAGAAGCATTAAAAGCAGTTCCCGATGGCCTTCGGTTAGGAAGTTACGCTTTGGGAGCCAGTAAGATACAAACAATTCAAAAAGTAGTTCTGCCTGTTGCTTTCCCAAATATACTTACTGGTTTGATTCTTTCGATAGGCAGAGTTTCCGGTGAAACAGCACCTATTTTGTTCACTGTGGCTGCTTACTTTCTGCCGCGACTCCCTGAAAGCATCAGTGACCAGGTGATGGCTTTGCCTTATCATTTGTATGTATTGGCAACAAGCGGTACCAACATGGAGGAAACCCGTCCCATGGCATACGGCACAGCATTGGTACTTGTTTCAATAGTCCTCATTATTAATTTATCTGCCAGCTTGTTACGACGAAAAATTCAAAAAAAGAACAAAATGAATTAAAAAAAATCAACGTTGTTCAAGGTTAAAATTGCGCCAAATGTAAATCTAACCTTAAGCTTTATCTTAATAAATATATAACACCACATACACCAGTACCTTTTACCTTTAACATTTGAACATTTGAACCATTGAACCCTTATCCCCAAAGCCAAAAGCCTACAAATAGATGACGCACGCGGAAGTAAAAAATGTAAATGTTTGGTATGATACTATTCATGCTCTGAAGGATGTTAGCCTGAAATTCGAGCCAAATACAGTTACAGCGCTGATTGGCCCGTCGGGTTGTGGAAAGTCAACGTTTCTCAGGCTGTTCAACCGCATGAATGATCTTATACCTTCATTTCGTATGGATGGGACAGTAATGGTAAACAATCAGGATGTGTATTCAAAAGAAATCCGTATTGATGAAATCCGGAAAAATGTAGGGATGGTTTTTCAAAAACCTAATCCTTTTCCAAAGTCAATTTTTGAGAATGTTGCTTACGGCCTCAGGGTAAATGGGATTAATAACAAAGCAGTTGTTGAAGAAACAGTTGAACGTTCGCTCAGGCAATCGGCTCTTTGGGATGAGGTTAAAGACGTATTGAAAAAATCGGCCCTGGAGCTTTCGGGTGGGCAGCAGCAGCGCCTTTGTATTGCCAGGGCACTTGCCGTTGAGCCGAAGCTTATCCTGATGGATGAGCCTGCATCATCACTCGATCCCATTTCGACTGCACGTATTGAAGAGCTTATATTTGAATTAAAAAAAACTTACACCATTATACTTGTTACGCACAACTTGCAACAGGCAGGCCGAATCAGCGATTTAACTGCTTTTTTTTACCTGGGCGAGCTGATTGAATACAACCTGACAAAGAAACTATTTCTAAACCCCGATAATGTTCAGACTCAGAATTACATAACCGGACGATTTGGATGAGAAAAATTGTCGGATGCTAGATTTTGGATGTTACACACCACTCTCCCCACTCTCCCACTCTCCCTCCCAAAAACCTAAACCCCAACCCCCAATCCCTTAAAAGAAATGACAGTTATTGAAAACAATATTAAGCAATTAAAAAATGATCTGTTGCAAATGTGGTCTCTGGTCATCTATCAGATGGAAAAGGCCAGGTTTGCTCTAATCAATGGCGATCCTAATGTTGCGCGCGAAGTTAGGGTAAACGAAAAAAGAGTTGATGCATTTGAATTAAAGATAGACATGGACAGTGAAAACGTTCTGTTGCTGAACAACCCGGTAGCTATCGATCTGCGGTTTGTTTTATCGGTACTAAAAATAAACTACAACATTGAACGTATCGGCGATTATGCCAATGCCATAGCAAAAGTTGCAGAACATGCTTCCGGTCCTATGCCCGAAAGCATTCTGCAGTCGACACATCTACCCGAAATGTTTTTTACGGCACAAACTATGCTTCAGGAATCCTACAATGCGTTTGAAAAATCAGACCGGAACCACTTAAACATACTTTTCGGTATGGATGAAAAACTTGATAAGCCTAACAGGAACGCCAATAAAACCATCAGCAATCTGATCAGTGAAAATCCTGAGAATACGATGATGCTCCTCGACGCGCTCTCAATTATTCGCAAACTTGAGCGGACCGGTGATCATATTCTGAATGTAGCTGAAGAACTCATCTTCTACTTTGATGCCAACGTAGTTAAGCATAGCAAGTTGCAAGATGATATTTCGTAAATTTTGGTTTAATTGCTCTACCAAAGATGTTTTAAGATACGCTCTCTGATTTAACTGATTTTTTCCCAAAACTTAATAATTAATAATCAATATATATCACAGCAATGGACAAATCAAAATATACAATTCTTCTTGTCGACGACGAGGAAGATATTCTCGACTTTGTTGGTTACAACCTCAGGAAAGAAGGATTCAATGTTCTCACTTCATTGAATGGCCGTGATGCGCTAAAACTGGCAAAAACCGACACACCTCACCTGATATTGCTCGACCTGATGATGCCTGAAATGGATGGCATAGAGACCTGCCAGGAATTGAAACGTTTTCCGGAATTGAAAGATACAATTATTGTCTTTTTTACAGCCCGAAGCGAGGATTTCACACAGATACTCGGATTGGACGCAGGTGCTGACGATTATATAACCAAACCAATAAAACCTTCCGTATTAATCAGCAAAGTAAATTCCCTGCTGCGCAGAATACCGGTGCAGGAAGAGGATTCAAAAGTTTTCCAGGCCGGCGATATTACCATCGACAGGGAGAAATATCTGATAACCATCGACGGAAAAGAAATTCAGCTTGCACGTAAAGAATTTGAGCTTCTGAGTATTCTGGCATCAAAACCGGGAAAAGTATTCAGCCGTGAGGATATTCTGATGCGTGTTTGGGACGACGATGTTGTTGTAGGCGAACGGACTATAGATGTTCATATCCGGAAAATCCGCGAAAAAACTGCTACCGATCATATTAAAACAATTAAAGGAGTAGGGTATAAGTTTGATCCGCGGTAATTCAAATTTACGATTGACGAGGTACGAGGTACGAATGGGGCTATTTACTGATTTAATCGTAAATCGTAAATCGTAAATCGTAAATCACAAATCGCAAATCGCAAATCGCAAATCGTAAATCGTAAATCCCCAACCCCTAAATCCTAATCCCTAAATCCTTTAAAAAAATGTCCGAAACCACGCCTAAACGATTGGCACTTATTCTTGCAATCTTGCTTTCGCTGATGGCGGCTGTGATATTTGTTGTATTTGAAGGAATTGTTATTAAAAAATATTACTGGTTATTGATCAGTGGTACTTTTATACTTCTGATCATTCTACAGTATATGATATTGAGATATTCACTCGAAAGATTCATTTACGATCGTATAAAACTGGTTTATAAAGCCATACACAAGCAAAAGCTGAATAAGGATGATAAAAAAGGCCAGATTGCCAGTATTCACGGAGATATTATTGGTAAAGTAAACGAAGAAGTAGAAAGTTGGGCAAAAGACCGGAAAGAAGAAATTGATGAACTAAAAAAAATGGAAGTTTACCGAAGAGAATTCCTCGGCAATGTTTCGCACGAACTTAAAACCCCTCTTTTTAACCTACAGGGATTTGTTCTGACTCTTATGGATGGAGGCATCCATGATCCAAAAATTAATCTCGACTTCCTGGGTAAATCGCAAAAGAATATTGAAAGGATGATTACCATTGTTGAGGACCTGGAAGTAATATCGCGCCTCGAAACCGGGGAAGCGACTCCACAACTCTCAAATTTTCCGATTACAGTGCTCGTAAGAGAGGTTATGGAATTTCTGGAACCCAAAGCAACGGAACGTAATATCAAACTCCTATTTGCCGCTGAATACAACGATACAATGATTGTACGTGCCGATAAGGAAAAGATTCGTACTGTGCTGACAAATCTGATTTTAAATTCAATAAAATATGGGAATATCGGAGGCCGCACAAAAATCAGTTTCTATGATATGGACGAAAACTATCTCATCGAAATTTCAGATAACGGCGTTGGCATAGAGGAACAACACATATCCCGTCTTTTCGAACGCTTTTACCGAGTAGATAAACATCGTTCACGTGCCGAAGGTGGATCCGGACTCGGGTTGGCAATTGTCAAGCATATTATCGAAGCCCATGACCAAACCATAAATGTGCGGAGTGCTCCCGGAATTGGATCCACTTTCTCATTTACATTGAAAAAGGTTTAATTACAGGCACCGCATTTGCCGATGAAGTGTAACACCTTGTGCGCAAATAAAGCCATTATACCGATTTTAACATATTTTTAATTTTTTTATAATACGCTTACTAATATTTCGCCGTTACTTTGATCATCAAATACCCTGATTCAGACATATACTTAAAGTAATATCTTTTATGAGATTCAAAAAAATTTTACCCTTAATACTAATTGCCTTCCTGAGTTTTTATGCACAGGCTCAAAATCAGAGACCATCACGCGTCTCTATCAAAGGAAGTCTGCAGGATACATTGCACGAAGCAATACCATTTGCAACTGTTATGCTGCTCAATAATGCCGACTCATCGCTGGTTAACTTCCTTTCGAGCAACGACAAGGGCGAGTTCGAATTCAACAATATTAAAAACAGCACTTACCTGCTTAAAGTGCAGCATATGAGTTTTTTGCCGGTACAAAAACTATTACAACCTTCCGCAACCATAATCAATAACCTGTCAGTTGTTACCATGAAACCTATTTCCACAATGCTGATGGAAGTAGTGATACGGGCAGCAAAAGCGCCTTTGCGTATCAAAGGCGATACTGTTGAATACGATGCTTCAACCTTTAAAGTTCCGCCCGGATCAACAGTTGAAGATTTACTTCGCCGCCTGCCGGGAATTGATGTAGATGCTGACGGAAATATCAGTACTCAAGGCAAAGATGTAACCCGTATGTATGTGGATGGAAAAACTTTTTTTGGTGATGATCCGAAAAGTGTAACCAAGAACCTTGGAGCGGAAGCCATTTCGAAAGTACAGGTTTACAACGAAAAATCCGAACAATCAAAACTTACGGGAGTAGATGATGGTTCACAGGAAAAAACCATGAACCTCGAACTGAAAGAAGAATTTAAAAAAGGAGCTTTTGGTAAAGCTACAATCGCAGGTGGTACCGAAGAACGATGGGCTGCACGAGCCAACTACAACCGTTTTAACGATAAATCACAGCTTTCCTTTATTGGTTATGGAAATAATGTGAATCAAACCGGTGTAAACTGGGAAGATTACGGGGAGTTTAAAGGGAATAACGCTTTCAACAATTTTGATAACGGCGATTTCGGTTTTAACCGGAACGGCGGACATATGTTCTATTTCAGCAGCGACGATTCTCCTGTAAGTAACTATGATGGCAAGGGTTTGACTGAAAACTATGGTGCAGGAACAAACTTCAACTTTGATAATAAAAAGACAAAATTTAACGCCAGCTATTTTTATAATCAGACACAGCTTGATTTTGAACAGAAAAGTTACCAGAAAACATATCTTGATGGCGAAAATGCTTTTGAGCAATATGATTCATTGATAAATGATGATTTCCGTTCGAGCCACAGCATTGCAACCCGTTTTGAGCAGGAATTCGACTCCAGCAATAAACTTATTGTGAAAGCTAATTTCCGCTACTCTTTAAACACGAACAATAGAATCAACAACCAGCAATTCAGCGATTATACACTTGAGCCATACAATACGCTTAACCTTGATAACACTACGGATTTAGCTGCATCAAAAATTACATCGGCGGCAATTTACAGGCATCTTTTCAAAAAGAAAGGACGCTCATTTGCATTCAGTGGCGGATATAACAGTAATTTCAGTGATGGCACCGAAAACTATAACTCAATAAATAAGTTTTTTGACGCAACCACACCAACTGAGCAGATAAGGCAAATGATAAATACCAACAAAAATGTTAACGAATTAAAATCAAGCGCTTTATATACCGAACCTTTATCAAAAAGAATATTTCTCGAATTCTTCTACAATTTCAGCCAGTTAACCAATAAAAGTAACCGTCAGGCCTATCCTTTCGGAAACGAAGTACATATTGATAGTTTAAGCGCATACTACGACCAGGTAACTATGTACAACCGTTTGGGATCCGTCCTCAGGTATTCGTACAACGGGCTTAATGCTTCGGTTGGTGTGGCTATGCAACAACTAAAACTTACAGGATTATACTCGCTCGACGAAGGTTTGCCATGGTACAATGAGAAAGTAACTAAGGACTACCCGAACTTTACGCCTAATTTAAACCTAAATTATGAATTCAAAAATAATATGCGCCTCGATTTAGGATATTCAAACGATATTTCGGCACCTGATTTTAATGATCTTCAACCTGTAAAGAACACAAGCAATCCTGCTTACCAGGTAGTTGGAAATCCGGATCTGATTCCCGAAAATGCACATAATGTGGAATTTGGAGTTCACTACTGGAATCCTTCGTCCTTTTCGAGCATAGGAGTGAATGTAAACTACGGCATTACTAAAAATCCGATTGTTTATAGCCAGAGCACACGTTTTGATCCGGCTACGGGTATGATTACAACTTCAACACCTGAAAACATGGATCAAGGAACCAACATGGGTTCCTGGTTGTGGTCGAGCATTCCTATCATTAAAACCAAACTTACAATTGATATTAACGGAGGTGTTAACGCTTCAAACACACCCACCCGTATCAACGATACACTCGACGATATACAATCGATCAGATATAATTTAGGCAGCAACCTTAATTTCACGGCTAGCAGTAAATTAGTACTTTCGGTTGGTGGCAGTGGTGGATTCAGTACAGTAAGGTATAATGAAAACAAAGAAAATGACCAGGATTACTTCAATTATATAATCCGTTCCTCCATAAAATGGCAGTTTATGAGCCGGATGTTTTTCGAGAGTAACTTCAATTACTCAGTGTTTAAAAATGAAAGCTTTGGCTTTGATCAGTCTATTCCTTTATGGAACGCTTCGGTGCGCCGTATTATGGGTAAGAAAAACAAGTTTGAAATGCGCCTGGCAGCTTTCGATATTTTCAATAAAAACGTTAACATTAATCAGTATGCCTACAAGAACATTGTCGGAACAAGCAAAACCAATACGCTGGCCCGCTATTTCATGCTCAGTATAACATACAATATGAAAGGTTTTGAGAATAAAATCCAGAAGAACCGTTTCATGTAGAAACAATTTATTAAACATAACATTTGCATGCCGAATATTCAGATTTTAAGGAAGAATGATTTAAGAACAAGGAATGTCGATTAACGATTTATGAAATCAGCAATCCATAATAATTCTACTTCACGTTAGAAATCATAAATCGTTAAACCTTGTTCTGAAATCAAAAAGCATCTCTTAAAAATCAAGTTATTTAACAGACAATCATTTACATTCAAAAACTGACCAATCATAAAGAGAATGAGAAAGCAACTCCCTGTTTTTATATTAGTTTTAATAGTTTTTCTGAGTTTCCAATACACAGACCTGAAAGCACAGAAGGTGGAAGGCACCATCCGTTACCTGCGTACCCAAAACTGGGCAAAAATGATGGCATCGGTGGATTATATCAGCAAGCAACAGCGCGAACGTATGATGTATATGTGGGGCACACGTTCGGAATGGAAAACATATACTCACCTTCATCTGAATGCTACTGAATCAAAATATGAAAACTCGGAAGAGGAAGCCGAACCAGGTGGCGAAGGCTGGAGCAACCGTAAGGAAACCTTTTTCATGAAACGCAATTTCAAAGACAATACGCTTTATGACGGGATTACACTTCTGGGTAAAACCTACCTAATTCATGATACAATTGTACCTCCAAAATGGAAAATTATGAATGATATGAAGGAAGTAGCCGGTCACATCTGCATGAATGCCTCCTTGAACGACACGTTAAGGAAACAGAATACTATTGTTTGGTTTGCGCTGGACATGCCCGTAAGTGCCGGCCCTGATCGCTTTTTTGGCCTGCCGGGAGTAATCCTCGAAGTTGATGTGAACAATGGCGCATTGGTTATGACTGCCGACAAAATTGACCTGTTACCGTTAACCACTGAGCTGGACGCACCTGCAAAAATTAAAGGTAAGAAGATTACCATGGCCGAATACTATAATCTGATTGAGAAGCAGATCAAAGAGCGGAAAGCAGCTGAAGAACCCTGGTTTTGGGGAATAAGTTATTAGGTGTATAAATGGGATAATTTAATCATCTTAGTGAAAAATTAATTCCAGCTATAGTTTTAAACAGTTAATTCAAAGAATTAAGCAAGTAAAAACCACTGAGTTTAAAATATAATCTGAGATTATCCGTTTGATGTTCAGTACTAAATTTAAATATCTGACTATGAAAATATCATTTTATTTATTGTCAGGTCTTTTTCTTACAATACTGGTTGGCTGTAGTAACAATCAAAAGAAAGATGACAACAAAGCCATTATTGGAATCTGGCAAAATACAACCACCCCCAATGCTGCCGTTGAATTTACCAGGGAAGGAGACTATTATCTGAGGATAAACGGAGAACGTCTTTCGATTGATGATACAATTAAAGATAAGTATAGCTACGATCCATTAGCGGAAGGAAACAACCTGATAATTTACGGTAATCCGAAAGCAGGTAATACTCAGAGCAAACTGGTGGTTATTAGTCCGGAACGAATAAAAATATCATTAGTCAGCCAGGGATCAATTGTTTCGGAAGCGGAGTTTACCAAAGTTAAGGATTAATACTCTTGTAAGGTGCCATCCTAAAAGATTGTATCGGATATAAAATCGTTGTCTCCAAGTCTGACTAATATTTTTTCATCTGTAGCTTTCAATAAAATACAATAAATATCGTGTTTGTATGTTATACTAAAGCAAAATGTGAATACTTTTGTAAATAGAAACATTTAAGCAAATAGAAATCACTACTTATATATTATGAAGAAAATAGCAGCATTTCTGGCAACAATAGTAATTCTTACAGTATTGCTTTCGTCCTGTGGCTCATCGGAAAAATGTGCTGCATACGGAGAATATAAAGATTATCGTGTTGAAACTAAATAACATATCCGGTTTCTGGTACAATTAGTTGATCATTTTAAATGAAACCAAACCGTAGCTTAGTTGTTAACAGATTAAAGGCAAAGCTTATGCGGTTACTACTGGTAATTACCTTTTCAATACTTACAATAATTTTACCGTCAATAGTTAAAGCTCAGGATGTTGCTGAAGCTGATACTGTTGATATGGGCATTCTCTTACTCCGGGAGAAATCAGCGAACATCATGTTGCACACCCTTGGTTACGGACTTGGTTACCGGTTTGGCACAAACAAAACGTATTATAAGAACCGCATGTTCGAATTTGATCTCCTCGAAATGCGATCCCCGACCCAGGCGCGCAGTTGGAATACAAATTTGCCAAACACGCGAAGCTATTTTTTTGGAAAGCTTAATAACCTGTATGTTATCCGGGCAGGTGTCGGGCAACAGCATTTAATGAACCGCAAACCCTATTGGGGAGGAGTAGAACTGAGAGCTTTTTATTATGGCGGAATTGATTTAGGACTCGCAAAACCGAATTATTTGTATATTGCTTATTATGCTTATGATAGCATTAACCAATATTATATATTTGACAGGACAGAACTTGAACGCTATGATCCTGTAAAGCATTTTCCGGATATAGGTACAAATTCAACCACATTGAGCAATATTTATGGCCGTGGGCCGATGCTGAGTGGCTTCAATAAAATAAAACTTTACCCAGGCCTGTATTTCAAAGGAGGTTTTAATTTTGAATTCAGCGCGGCTAATGACCGGATTAAAGCAGTGGAAATTGGAGCAACTGTTGATATATTCCCCAAGCCGGTACCTATAATGGCTTTCAAAGAAGCAACTTATTTTTTTATAACCGGTTACCTTAGTTTCCATTTAGGAAAACGATATAATTGATGAATCATTTCTTTCATTTAAAGGATTCCATTAAACATTATTAGGAAGATAGATCCTAATTATATTGTTATTTCTGATTTAAAGATCAGTTTTTTCTGTTTCCGGTTTCCAATATCAATTCTTCTTTTTCTTTCCTTGTCATAACAACCCCATCTGATTTTAAATTAGCATTACATTTCTCCTTCATTTTCAAATTTTCAAATTTTCAAATTTTCAAATTTTCAAATTTTCAAATTATCGCTTCTACTTCATCCCCTTAATCTCCATCTTCCTCAGTTTAGGCGCAAAACCGGCAGTTGCCAAAACAATCAGTACTGTCATCCCACCACCGAATACCACTGACGGTACTAATCCCAATAATTTTGCTGCCAATCCGGATTCAAAGGAACCAAGTTCATTCGAAGAGCCAACAAAAATACTGTTTACCGAAGCAACGCGTCCCCGCATTTCATCAGGAGTATACATTTGCAGAATAGTAGAGCGAATAATCACACTTACATTGTCGAACATCCCGCTTAATGCAAGTAAACCAATCGACAACCAGAAATTTCCTGACAAAGCAAATAATATGATGCAGGTTCCAAACCCACCTACAGCCAAAAGCATTTTTTTGCCGGAGCGATGCACTGGTGGATAATGAGCTAGAAACAGCGCCATGAGTATGGCCCCTAATGCGGGAGCAGCCCTTAGAAAGCCCAAACCCTGCGGACCGGTGTGCAAAATCTCCGAAGCAAAAACCGGAAGCAATGCTACCGCACCACCAAATAAAACGCCAAACATATCAAGTGCCAGGGCTCCGAGCAGGACCTGGTGATTAAAAACAAATTTTATACCTGTAGCCAAACTCGTAAATATTCCTTCTTTGGTAATCCGGGCAGGAATTGGAACCGAAATCGTTGTATAAAAAAATATCAGGCTAAAGGCCGAAAAGAATACCACACACATAAACGCAGCGTGTATCCCGAAAAACCCATAAATCAATCCCCCGGCAGCAGGGCCGGAAACTGCGGCAATATGCCAGATAGTACTGTTCCAGGTAGATGAATTGGCATATAGATCACGCGGAACAATCTGAGCCATGTAGGCAGTTTGGGCTGGATAAAAGAAAGCTCGTGCCAGCCCTGTAAACGCAATTACAAAATATAGTGGCAACACTCCTGCTGTTTTATACAAACCGGGCATAATATAACTCATATAAAGCAATACTACGGCGGAAACCACGTACACTGTAGCCGTAAGAACAATGATGGATTTCCTGTTAACCCGGTCAGCAACATGCCCCGCAAACAACGCGACAACCAGGAAAGGTATTGCTTCTGAAAGCCCAATCAAGCCAAGTGAAAATGCGTCATGCGTCAGATCGTAAACCTGCCAGCCCACAATTACACTTTGCATTTGAATGGCAAATGTGAGAAAAAAACGTCCGGTAATAAATTTACGAAAGTCCTTCAGATGCCATACCGCATAAGCATTATTTCGTGTATTTAAGGTTTCTGCCATTTTGAGTAGAAGGTACTATTTTATCTATAAAAGCTGTTTTGTTAAGGAGTGCAAAGAAAACAAACTTATGGATAGATAGTATTTAAATAATTTAAATTTCGCGTTTAACCGCCTCCTGGACTATTTCCATTATTGTTTTTACAAATGAAATTCTGCCCCTTTCCGGTATTGAAAAAAATCCTGTCGTACCGGCAGGATTATTTTCTTGCTTTGAACTGAAATCAGAAATCCGGAAATGAATAATGAATCTTAAAATCAGTTGAATTTCAATTCAGAATTGTAACAAACCATAGATACAGGTTAAGCCAAAACCGTATCAGTACTGTTTACTTCATTGATTTTTCAATATTTCCATGTTGGCAGAAAAGAATAATTGGTTGAATAATCCAACATCTGCCTGGCAAAATTATCAGGATATTCAAGCTTTACATCGGTGATTTTTCCATTTTCCTGAACCAAGGTGAAAACCGGATTTAAAAATCCGCCGTAAGGCGCAACATTCAGTTTTTTAAACCTGGCAAGAACTTCTTCATGCAAAACCTGGTCAACTTTTACACCGTATGTTTCAACCAGGGCTTTTCCAGCATTATAATCACCTTCCGATTTAATCCGCTGGATTTCAGCCAGAAGTTTACCGAATAATTCACGCAGCTTTACATAATCGTTAATTTTGACATAGGTCTTGCCATCCTGTTTCACAAATTCAATTACTTTGGCAGATGCTCCTTTCTCAAAACACCAACCCGCAATCAACTGGCGGTTGCGCATATGTGATTCTTCTATGTTTTTACCTGGCGCAATACGGGTAAGCTGTGTTAACAAGCCATTGCGGATATACGAATTGTATTCGGCTTTCGCAGCATCTGCCGAAGGCAGAACTTTAAGTTCTACCATTTTCGGATCCATCATATAATATAAAGCGAAAAGGTCGGCGCGGGCTTCTTCGAGCGTGCTCTGATAATTTCGGAGCGCTTCGCTGCTGGTGCCTGGCAGCAATTGCCCGGAACCATGGCCCAGGCATTCGTGCAAATCAGTATGTACATTCCCCGCCAGTGAATTGTATTTTCTTGAAAGTTCACGTTCTTCTTCGGTAAGTACAAACTCCTCCAGCATTCCGTTTCCCAAAGCAGCCTGGTCATAAGCGTAGGTAATATTATCAATGGTTACAGATTTTGAACCATGTTCTTTCCTGATCCAATCCGCATTCGGCAGGTTTATGCCAATAGGAGTTGACGGGTAACAATCACCTGCGAGCTGAGCCACAGTTATTACTTTGGCCGTAACGCCTTTAACCTGTTTTTTCTTAAAACGACCTTCAACCGGTGAGTTATCCTCAAACCATTGCGCATTGCCGCTGATAATCTCAGCACGTTTAGTTCCTTCTTTATCTTTAAAATTAACAACTGATTCCCAGGTCGCTTTGCGGCCAAGCGGGTCCTCGTAACTTTCGATAAAGCCATTCACAACATCAATATCACTCTTCAGATCTTTGACCCAAAGCACATTGTATTCGTCCCAGGTTTTAAGATTACCGGTTTTGTAATACTCCACCAGTTTTGCCAGGGTAGCTTCCTGTTCAGGATTCTCAGCAACAGTAATTGCCTTTTCGAGCCAGAAAACTATTTTCTCAATAGCTTCCGTGTAACCGCCGCCTATCTTCCAGATTTTTTCAACTATTTTACCATTCTCTTTAACCAGGTTTGAGTTGAGACCAAACGAAAGCGGATGCTCAGGGTCAGCTTGTTTCAGGTTTTTATAAAAAGCTTCCACTTCTGATTCATTGACACCTTCATAAAAATTAACTGCCGATGTAAGCACGAGGTCAGCATTGGCATCAAGATTTACTTTTTTGGGCAATATTTCAGGATCGAACAACACGGGAGTAAGTTCTGTAAGCAGTTGACCGACAGTTTGCCCGGGCTTAACCGGGAACTTTGCCTGGTCGCTGTTTTTGACCAACTCATTAAAATATGCAATGCTGATGCCTGGCAAAAACTTTTCAGAAGCGTAATGATGATAAATGCCATTCGAGAACCAAACCCTTTTGAGGTACACTTCGAAAGCCAGCCAATCAGCGCCTTCTTTTTTGCCATTGTATGTGAGGTATATATTTTCGAGCGTACGGCGTATGGCCAGGTTGTATTTGCCATTCTGATCAAAAATTATATCGCGCCCGCAAAGTGCTGCCTGGCTCAGGTAATAGACAAGTTCTTTCTGTTCAACAGTAAGCTCCTCAAAACCGGGAACCTGGTAACGCATAATTTTAAGGTCGGCAAACTGCTCAACCAGGAATTTAAAATCTGAAGGACCTTCTGATTTGGGATTTTCGTTTTTGGTGGTACAGGAAAACAGAACAATGGTCATTGTAATAGTAGTAATTAATTTAGAAGATACCATATGATGTGAAATTAAATTGGCACGTCAAAGGTAGTTTAAGTAAAATGAAAAGTGTAGATTTGATTCTTATTTTATCGATTGCATTTGATTGATTAATACAACTTTAATCAGATTAAATAGTTCAATTGTAATTATCGAATTCCGGATTTCAGAAAATACAATTTATTTTCTTTGGATGCTTGAAATGATATTACTGATAACACAATCATCAATGAATCTATTACTTAGGACTAACTTTAAATAGAGAATATCCTACAATAAGCGAACATCGATGGTAATCGGTTGATGCATCCACATAACGATTCAACAAATCACTGTTGGGATAGAACCTGAATTCCATACTGAATTTTTTATAATCTACTCCGCCACCTATAGCGTAACTACTACCATGTAAAACATTTAAATGGTATTTAGTATTGGCAAATCTTATATCAACAGTTGAATGAAAATCGAAGTTTGAGACTGGAATAAAAAATCCATTTACGAATAATTTAAGATAATCATTAAGAAAAAAGTTATATCTGAGCCCGATTGGAAATTCTATTGATTTGTAGTCAACAGACATTTCACTCATTTTCTTATTAAAATATTGGTATGAAGGGTCTATTATAAATTCCCATTTGTTTTTGTTAAAAGGCAGAATATAACCTGCCTCCAATCCTACCCGGTAGTTAAAATCCTGATCACTATTTTTAAATTCAGGTCCGTAAAATTTTTGCATTACCGCAACTGATGAATAATCTATTCCTGCTTTTACCTTAAGAAACAAAAAATCTGTGTTTTTAACGGAAGATCTGATCGTCTTCTGTTCGGTACCATTATATTGTTTGAAGTAACATTCAAGTTCGCTTTGCTCATAAATAATCTTCTCAACGGAACTCAGGGTGGTTTTTGTATTCCTGACATCATTCCAAAGTTGCTGGCGAAAATCATTATTATAAGCAACGCTCTTTTCTTGTGCGTAATATTGTTTGTAGATTAATTGTTGAACAGGAGATCCGGAAACTGAATAAAAATACCTTTCAAAATTATGAAGCCGATATTGATAAAGACAAGCTTTGCCATCGATAAGCACTTTTAAAAACAATTGCTCCTTCGACCAATTTGGCTTGCGTTCCTTTGAAAGGGTCGTTATTTCCTCGGAAGAGCGATCGATTTTTGTCTCAGCCATAATATATTTCGATATACCTGAAATACCAAACTCTTTCACATTCAATACGTTTCCTTTTTGAAAACTTTCATTCTCCCCTAACTTATAATCAAATTCAACAGGAGTATTCTTCCAATCATAATTTTTTATTAAACAATCAACTCTATGATTTTCATTATCAATCAAATAGCCTTTTTCGAACTTAATTTGCCCATACGAATATGTTGCGGCTAAAACCAGGATCAGAAATAATAACTTGATTTTCATAATAATTATATTAAAGGCTATAGAATTTTAATATTAATAGTGCTTAACTTTCTAAATGGAAGGGTGCCTGTTCAGGAATGCTTTTCCATTCCATACTGGAACTGCTTCGGAAGTATTGATTTGGAAACAGTGTTGCAAATCAACAAGTTGACCAAGTTTAACCAGGCGCTGGTAATGATTGGCTTTTTTTACTACTTCCTGTAAGTCATTTTTTGAAGATTGCCATAACGCAAGTGCGGCTCCTGACGCATCACAAATCGGGTTGAACAGTCCTGACTGTTCCAGAATTCCGACAAGAGCACCGGCGCAAAGTGTATCTTCGAGGCTGAACGTATTTTTCCATCCCGAGCACAGGATTACAACATTTTTTTGCTGTCCGATAATCCATTCGCTCATAGCTTTGAGATTTACAAATGCAGCCACAGCAATATTACCGGAGTTTTTTGCTATTTCAACTGCCTGTGTTCCGTTAGTGGTTGAATATGCCAGTTCTTTCCCGTTTAAGTCTGTATTTAAAAATACAGTTGGTGAATTCCCAAAGTCGGCAAAATCAACTTTATTCCCGTCACGCTCGGCAGCTGTCAGGTAACCTTTGTTTTTATATTCCAGTAATTCTTCGAGCCCTGAAACCGGGATCACACTTTTAGCACCGCTGTCGAATGCCGCGCAAAAGGCAGTGGTAGCACGCAATACATCAATAATTACCACAATGAAATTGTCAGTAGTAGTTTTATATTTAAATAATGCAGGTGATAAGCAGACTTCGATACTGTTCATTTCGTATAATAAGAAGTTAATGGTTAATAGAAAATAGTTAATGGTAATCGGAATACTGCTATTATTTGCAATTAAAATTTCAGTATTTCAAAATCGACTTCAACTATTTTCTATTTCCCACTCACTATTTTCAATTAACTATTTTCAATTAACTACCCTTTATAAAAAGGCATTTTAACAACCTGTGCTTTAATCGCTTTATCACGGATGCTGATAAATATTTTGCTTCCTGATTTCGCGTAAGCAATTGGCACATAAGCCATTCCAATCCCTATTTTAACCGATGGGCCCATAGTTCCGCTGGTAACAGTACCAATTTTATTGCCGGCAGCGTCAATAACATCGTATCCATGGCGTGGAACGCCTTTATCAATCAGTTCAAAACCAACCAGTCGGCGTGATGTTCCTTCAGTTTTTTGTTTTAGGAAAATGTCTTTATTAATAAAATCCTTGGAATCAGTAAATTTGGTAATCCAACCTAAGCCTGCTTCGATTGGGGAAGTTGTATCATCAATGTCATTGCCGTATAAACAGAAACCCATTTCGAGGCGCAAGGTATCGCGGGCGGCCAGTCCTATAGGTTTGATTCCATATTCAGCACCGGCTTCCATCACAGCTTCGTAAATCTTAACTGCGTCTTCGTTTGCCATATAAATTTCACATCCGCCGGAACCGGTATAACCAGTTGTAGCAAAAATCACGTCTTTTACACCTGCAAAATCAAGTTTTTTGAAAGTATAGTATTCCATATCGGTTACATTGGTAGTTGTAAGCTTTTGCATAGCCTTCAAGGCAAGAGGCCCCTGGACGGCAAGTTGAGCTATTTCGTCGGAGGCATTATAAAGAATCGCGCCAACTTTATTCTGGCTTAGCATCCATTCCCAATCCTTCTGCATATTCGAAGCATTTACAACCAGCAGGTATGTTTCGGCATCAACACGATACACGAGTAAATCATCCACAATTCCACCTTTACCATTCGGCAGGCAGGAATATTGAACCTTTCCATCCTGCAACACCGATGCATCATTAGTAGTTACATACTGTATAAAAGCCAAAGCATCCGGGCCTTTCACCCAAATTTCGCCCATATGAGAAACATCAAAAACGCCAAGTTTGGTGCGCACAGTTTCATGCTCATCATTAATTCCCGAAAATTGAATCGGCATATTGTAACCTGCAAAAGGAAGCATTTTTGCGCCTAAAGCCTCATGAATTTGTGTAAACGCTGTATTTTTCATTAAATCAGATTTAATTTGTATAGATAGGTTTAGCTGGAGAATAGTCGAATTTCAAGTCAGTATGAAATTAAGGAATATATTCCCCAAAAGATTTTTACATGGGGCAAAAGTAAGAAATTGAATACATCCTGAACCAAATTGATGTAATAAGTGTGAGAAATATTTCAGTCTTAATTTTCTATCGGAATACTTAAATGAAAAAATGAAATTCGTCTTAAAATAGCCGGATATATCCATTTCGTAAACCAAAACATAATTAATTTTTTCATTTTTTTTAGAAACAGATTAAAATTACCATTATTTACGGGTGGCTTTTCTCTACTTTTGCATAAAACAAGTCAATATGCTTAAAATTGGAGTTATTGGAGCCGGCCACCTGGGTAAAATTCATATTAAATGTATTAACGAAATCCCTGAATATGAACTTGTTGGTTTTTTTGATAATGATGAGACAAATGCAAAAGCAGTGTCAATGGAATTCGGAATCAGAAATTTTGATTCTATCGATGCCTTGATAAAAGAAGTTGATGTAATCGATATTGTAACTCCTACAATTGCCCATTTCGAACATGCAGCTCACGCGTTAAAGCAATTCAGGCACGTATTTATTGAAAAACCAATTGTAGCCTCACCCGAAGAAGCGTTGAAGTTGATTGAAATAGCCAGCGAGGCAAATGTTAAAGTTCAGGTTGGACATGTTGAACGATATAATCCGGCATTTATAGCAGCGGCACCGTATATCGATAATCCGATGTTTATTGAAGTGCACCGGCTGGCAAATTTCAACCCGCGTGGTACCGACGTGCCGGTTATCCTGGACCTGATGATTCATGATATAGATATTGTTTTACATACCGTTCACGCCAACCTGAAGAAAATAAGCGCCAGCGGTGTCGCTGTTATGACTGATACTCCTGATATTGTTAACGCCCGGCTTGAATTTGATAATGGTTGTGTCGCCAATCTTACTGCCAGTCGCATATCATTAAGCCCCATGCGAAAAGCAAGGTTTTTTAAACGTGATGCCTATATATCGGTTGATTTTCTGAATAAAAAAGCAGAAGTTGCATTTTTAAAAAGTATTGAGGCCGGGAACACAAATCCTTTTGTACCTGTTTGGGACCCGGGTAATGGGAAAGAAGCCAAGCAGATCCATTTTGAAAGGCCCGAAATAAAGCACACCAATGCCATTCAATCTGAGCTGTCGAGCTTTGCACAGGCCATCATTGGAAATACAACCCCTGATGTAACTATTAACGATGGTTACCTGGCATTGAAAGTAGCTCACCAGATACTCGAAAAGGTTGAATACGGACTAGATAAATTCAATCCGGATCAGGATTGAGATAGAAAGGAAAATAAATTTGGGAAACTTTTCATCTCGACATGTCTGTGGTTGAAATTTTTTCCTTACAACTTACAACTGTTGAACAGCTACAATTTTGGCACTTAGAAAAACCTGTAAATTCTATTAAATACCATGCTGAATTCACTTCTATATCAATTTCAAGTACATTCTACCTGACCGTTAACTAAGCCGTAATGAACAAAAAAGTACAAACCGCAAAATTTGTGATTGCTGATCTGTTTTCAGCTTGTTTAGCGTGGAGCATTTTTTTCTTCCTGCGCAAATCAGCTGAATTGCAGGATATAAACGATACGTTACAGTTTGTACTCATTGACAGGAAGTTTTATATTGGAATAATAGCAATACCCGTATTCTGGTTTTTTTTATATTTATTATCAGGTACTTACAATAAGGTGTATCGTAAAGCCCGCATGCGCGAATTAGGACAAACTCTGCTTATTTCAATCATTGGCGTTATCATCATATTTTTCGCGCTCATACTTGACGATGTAATTCAAAGTTATAAAAACTATTACAATTTATTTATAACTCTGTTTCTGTTGCATTTCCTGATAACTGTGACCTTCAGACTCATACTCGTCTCACGAAACCTTTATAAACTAAAAAACCGTATCATCGGGTTTAATACGATTATTGTAGGTAGTAACGGCAATGCTGTTTCCATATTTAACGAAATTGAAAGCCAGCCCAAAGCTGCCTTCAACAGGTTTGTAGGATTTGTTCACGCTGCCCAATATCCAGGTTATAAACTGGAAAAATTCATTCCAAACCTAGGGCATTTCACCAACCTACGGCATCTCATCAGTGAGATGGATATTGAAGAAGTGATAATTGCTACCGAACGATCAGAACATAACACCATCGAACAGATTATCTCCGCGATTGAAGATTCAGATGTATTGATAAAAGTGATTCCTGATATGCAGGATTTTGTGTTGGGTACTGTGAAAACCACATCCCTTTTCCAGACACCACTCATCCAGGTATCTTTCGATTTTATGCCTCCCTGGCAGTTCAACCTGAAAAGATTTCTGGACATTGTGCTGTCAGCCATTGCGATTGTCATATTATCACCAGTTTACCTGACTTGTATAATTGGAATCAAAATGACATCTAAAGGTCCGGCTTTTTACTCCCAGGAACGTATTGGTATAAATGGCAAAGCTTTTATGATCCCCAAATTCCGCTCAATGGAAGTCGGCGCTGAGGATGGCATTCCTGTTTTGTCCTCTAAAGATGATCCCAGGGTAACTTCTTTCGGTAAATTTATGCGCCGGACACGACTCGATGAGATTCCACAGTTTTTCTCGGTTCTGAAAGGCGATATGTCGTTGGTAGGCCCAAGACCCGAAAGGCAGTATTTTATTGACCAGATAGCGCAACGCGCTCCGCATTACCGCTTACTTTTAAAAGTTAAACCTGGTATCACCTCCTGGGGACAGGTAAAATATGGATATGCCGAAAATGTGGATCAAATGATAGAGCGCCTGAAGTACGATATTCTCTACATCGAAAATATGTCAATTGCCATGGATATCAAAATTATGGCTTACACATTATTAACCGTGATCAGGGGAAGCGGACAGTAGGTTTGGGGATTGTGAGTTGGGAATTAGGCGGGAGATATGGTGAGAAGCGAAAGGGGAGGGGCGAATGGGCGAGAAGCGAATAGGCGAGGGGCGAATCCCAGAGAAAGAATAATCTCTATTTTTTAAATTTCATCATCCAACTTAATAATAGCTTCCCCCCATGGATCAGGTAAGGATTCATCAGATAAAAAATCCTAACGATCAGTATTACGCTGAATTCTGGCGAATATATTCTGAAAGTTTCCCGCTTAATGAAAGAAGAATTAGTGGGCAGCAATCCGATATTTTCAATAAATCAAACTACTATCTCAACACGTTTATTGCTGGTAATCAGTTTGTTGGATTTATTTCTTTCTGGACATCAATGGAATTCATTTTTATAGAACACCTGGCTATTGCTCCTGAATTCCGAAACCAGGGATTTGGGAATACAATTTTTAAATCTTTTATTGAAAATAACCCCATTCCTGTCATTCTGGAAATTGAACCACCGGTTGATGCTACCTCACTTAACCGCTTACGTTTTTACAAATCACTCAACTTTAAGTTGAATGAACATAATCATTATCAGCCTGCATATCACGTTGAAGATGAACCTATTCCTATGAATATTCTTTCGTATCCTACCGAGATCAGCGATTCAAAGTACCAACAATTTGCCAGGTTTCAGAAAGAAATCATGATGGTGAAGTTCAGCTAATTCTTATATTTGTTGTTAAAATCATTTCTTGTAGCATTATGAAAAGAAGGTTTTTTGTGCTACTTATAATTTTCTCAACTTGGGTCCTGAGTTGTGAAAAACTAAAATATGAAAGCGCTGCTACAATAACCGGTGCCGATATGACGATGTGTGCATGTTGCGGAGGCTATTTTATTGATATAGAAGGGTCTAAATATCGATTTGACAAAACAGGGTTACCAACTAATTTCACTTTTAGCGATAGTCAGTTACCGTTGAAGGTAGAATTAAACTGGGAAATAAAAGTGGAAAGTTGCACTGGTTTTAATTGGATCAAAATATCAGATATTAGAAAAATATAGCCACCGATATATATAATCGGTTATACTGCAGTAAAATAGTTGCCGGATTCTTTAAATACTACCACTCTCAATCATGAGTACTATCCGCTCAATATCTGCATCTGCTCCAAGCGGATCATATTTCACTTTCAGATTGTAGCTGAACAAGCGAGCAAACGACTGGTAGAAAAATGCCCTGAAACGGCCCCTGAAATCTACAACTATATCGTAAGATGTATTATTAGTCTGCCTGTCAATTAATTTCAATAAAATCTTTCCTTGAGTAATGGTTAAATCCTTTAACTCATTGCCAAACTGAGCCTGAATTTCATCCTCCGCCTTCTTCATCATAGTTTTCTGAACCTTTTCGTTTTTCACGCTTGCTATTTTCTGGTTATACTCATTAAATTTGATACCAGCCAGTTTGGCATAAGGATATGCCTTTTTTACATTGCGCACCAGGCGTTCCCACTGCCTTGCTTCGGTAGAATTACGCATTGCTTTATTTCCCCAGATATAAACTTCGTCCAGGTTCAAAATAGCCATTGTGTCGCCTTTAACTACAACTCCGGAAACGTGATACCCTTCAGCATCATGCGGATCAAGAATGCCTTGAGCAGAAATAAGGAATGGTACCAGTGCCAGTAAACCAAGCAAAACGAACTTCATGGTACAGTTTTTTTTGAAATGATTCAATAATTATGCCAATGTAATAACAATTGAAAAGGCATTTTTATTGGATAACAAAAAAAGAAAATTTGATTCAACAAATGAGGAAGAACAGTTAAGCTACTTTGAGTCTGGCAATATTGGTTTTCCCAAGCTTTTCGGCTGCATACGCGCGATCTATAACCAGGTCGGAATGTTTCGGCTGCGAAGGGATATCGAACATAGCATCAGTAAGTATAGCTTCGAGTATGGAACGTAAGCCACGTGCGCCTGTACGGAACTCAATGGCTTTATCAACTATGTACTCGTACACATCATCTGTGAAAGTCAAGGTCACATTATCCATCTCGAACAAACGTACAAATTGCTTTATAAGAGCATTCTGCGGTTCGGTGAGTATACGTATAAGTACTTCGCGACTTAGCGGGTTGAGATAAGTTACTACCGGGAAACGACCAACAAGTTCCGGTATTAATCCAAAACTCTTCAAATCCTGGGGAGCAACATATTGCAGCAGGTTGTGCCGGTCAATAACATCTTTCTCACGGTCGTTGGTATACCCGATTATATTAGTCTGCATGCGGGCAGCGATTTTTTTGTCAATGCCATCGAATGCGCCGCCGGAAATAAACAAAATATTCCTAGTGTTTACCAAAATCATTTTCTGCTCAGGATGTTTACGACCACCTTGTGGCGGAACATTTACATCTGCGCCTTCGAGCAACTTCAGCAAAGCTTGCTGAACACCCTCGCCCGATACATCACGGGTAATTGAAGGATTATCACTTTTGCGTGAAATTTTATCAATTTCATCGATGAAAACAATACCTTTTTCAGCAGCTGCAACATTATAATCAGCAGCCTGGAGCAAGCGACTCAATATACTTTCAACGTCTTCACCTACATAACCGGCTTCTGTTAAAACAGTGGCATCGGCTATGCAAAATGGAACCTGCAACAAACGGGCGATTGTCCGGGCCAGGAGTGTTTTTCCCGTTCCTGTTTCACCCACCAGAATAATATTAGATTTATCTATTTCAACGTCATCCTTACTCTTGGAGGCAGGTTGATTAATACGTTTGAAATGATTATAAACCGCTACCGCCAAAACACGTTTCGAATCATCCTGGCCAATAACATATTTATCAAGGTAAGCTTTGATTTCCTGCGGTTTAGGTGTATCAAGCAACTTGGCGTCACTCGTTTTGGTGTGTTTTACTTCTTCACGCATTATATCCTTAGCCTGGTCAATACAGTAATCACAGATATGTGCTTCGAGGCCGGCTATAAGTATATTTGTCTCGCGCTTAGGCCTACCGCAAAAGGAGCAACGTTCTTCTTTTTTTGTCATGTTCTTCAATAAATTATTAAATCCCTGGGAATACATCCATTAGATAATAACCAGGTATAACTAAAAGACTATGTACTTATTAATATTCTTTCAGGTGTAAAGTTACAAAAACTTCCGGCAAAAGTTGAAATTTCTTCTACTCTTGCCGGAAGTATACTATCACTCTATGTTTATTTTATCTCTTTTACTTCTCTTACCAGCAACTCATCAATCATGCCGTAAGCTTTTGCCTCTTCGGCTGTCATCCAGTAATCACGGTCCGAATCCTTTTCAATTTTCTTGAAAGTCTGCCCGCTGTGGGAAGCAATAATATCGTACAATTCCTTCTTCAGTTTCAGGATTTCACGCGTAGTGATTTCAATATCAGAAGCTTGTCCTTCGGCACCGCCCATGGGTTGGTGGATAAGGATACGTGAATGACGTAAAGCTGTACGTTTGCCTTTTTCACCCGCGCAAAGTAAAACAGCGCCCATTGAAGCAGCCATACCTGTACAGATTGTGGCAACATCAGGAGCAATATACTGCATGGTATCATAAATGCCAAGGCCTGCATATACTGATCCGCCAGGAGTATTCAGGTAAATCTGGATATCACGCTTTGAATCAACCGATTCGAGAAAGAGTAATTGTGCCTGAATAATATTGGCAACATAATCATCGATTGGAACACCCAGGAATATGATACGGTCCATCATCAAACGTGAGAAAACATCCATAGTAGCGATGTTTAGCTGGCGTTCCTCGATAATAGTGGGTGAAATATAGCCTTGTGAAACTGAAGCATACCTGTTAAGTGAGGTACTGCTTATACCGCGGTGATGGACGGCATATTTGCGAAACTCGTTGTGCATGTTCATATTTTAGTGCTTTTCTGCGTCTAATTTAATAAATTCGTCGTAACTGATTTCTTTGTTAACCAGCTTGACTTTCGATTTAACATAGGATGCAACACGTTGTCCGTATAACGAATCAACAATGCGGCGTACTTCGTTCGGTTTATCTTTAATAAATGAATCGGCAATGGTTTCGAGCCTGTCGAGCAGATCTTCGGTTAGCTGCATGGTACGCCATCCCTGAAGATAGTAGTCCTTTACATAATCTTTAATTTCCTGGTCTTCAACCTGGATACCTGCTTCTTTTATGATCTTATTTTCAATCAGCTGCCATTTCATACCTTCGGCATATTTGCTGTAATCACGTTCAACATCTTCGGCCGTAAGTTTGCCTTCGTTGCTTTCGATAAGCCAGCGTTTCATGAATTCGTCGGGCAGAGTAAGCGAAACTGATTCAACCAGTTTATCCTGCATATGATGTGCAAATAAATGATCGCTGTCAGCAACAAACGCTTTTTCCGATTCATTGCGAACCTGGTTACGGAACTCTTCTTCCGTTTTGATTTCGGCAGTTGGGAACACTTTGTCGAAGAACTCTTCGTTCATTTCGGCAGGGCTCATGGTGCTGATTTCGTTGATGGTAAATTTGAAATCAGATTCCAAACCTTCAATTTCTTCTTTACTAATACCAAGCATTGCAGAAGCTTCAGCAGCATTGCCGGTAGCTTTCAACGGATTGAAAACAACAGCATCGCCAACTTTAGCACCTACAAGTTTTGCTTTTATTTCAGAATCAGTTATCAGGTCGATGGTAACTTTAGATGAGTGTGAAATTCCGCCTTCAAGTTCATTTCCATCAGCATCAAGCTGAACAAAATCACCTGTAACAACATCTTTTTCACCTGTAACTTCCGGATTTGTTAATGTTCCGAAACGCTGACGCATATCGTCGAGGTATTTGTCAACCATGGTGTCATCAACTTTGATAACGGGATAATCGACGGCAATATTTTCGTCGAGTACAAAATCAAACGAAGGTGTCATTCCCAGGTCGAAAAAGAATTCTATATCATCTCCTTCTTTCCAGTCGAATTCCTGGGTAAGTGATGTGTTTGGAAGTGGCTGCCCCAGGATATCAAGCTTTTCGTCCTGTATATACTGATGTAGTTTGTCGGAAACCAGTTTATTTACTTCGTCAGCAAATACGGCACCTCCGTATAGTTTTTTAATCATGCCGAATGGCACATGACCCGGACGAAAACCCGGTACATTGGCCTTACGCTGATAATCTTTTAAAATCTTAGTTACACTCTCGTTGTGGTCAGCCGGGCTGATCACCATTTTGATGGTAGCGGTTAATTCGCCGGTATTTTCCCTGGTAATTTCCATTGTACTAAAAAAGATGAGTTTGAATATTCTGTATTAAATTGATTATCTGACACTTATTATCAATGCTAAGACGCGACAAATAAGTGGGCAAAGGTAGTATTTTTAATGATTTATACTATGTAATTGGAGAAATAAAGGAGAAAATAAGCTAATTAATATTTTGATGCTCTAAAAAAAGAACTCAATTCAATATAATTCTCACTTAATCCTCCATAAAAAAAGAAAAACACATTACAAGAATTGTCTTTGGTAATCGGTGGTTTAATAAATTGATATTTTGCGTGCAACAATTATATTACCTGTTCTGATTTTCAATACAAAAATTCCCCGTTTCAATCCCACTGTAGGAATTACTAGTTTATTCCCGTCAGCATAATAACTATAAACTTCCTGTCCTAGTTGATTTAGAATACTGACATGACTGAAATTAACCGGAGTTTCAATAGTGATCAGACCGCTGGTTGGATTCGGATAAATTTTAAGTGATGCTTTATTTTCGGGTATATCTGTCATAATCCACGCATCAGTACAAACGAGTTCAGAAAAGCCGGTCGTAAAAATAGCAAGTACGCAGTAGGTCTGCTTGCCACTTGTAACCTGATTGTCACTATAGGAAGAACTTTGAATAGGGAATTCATTCAATTTAGTATCGTTTCGAAAAACATTGAAACCTAAAAAATTTTCCGATGCGGGTGAATTCCATTCCAGAAGTACATTCCTGCCTGTTACACTGGCAGTAAGGTTAGTAACCGGGCTTGGCATAAATACATCAGTGCACTCGGGTTCAGAATTACCTGACGGATAAACAGCAACTAAACAGTAGGTTTGCTTACCGGTTAAAGGAGAATTATAGGGTGGTTCATCAAGGTAATACATTCTGTTAAGTGGATTTGAATTTAACAGGATGCTGTTACGGAAAACATTATATCTTATTTCAACTCCGGTTACAGGAGTGTTCCATTCCAGTTTCACATCCCTGTAATCCAAAACAGTAGCTGACAGGTTCTTTACGGGGCTTAATACAGATGC
Source organism: Bacteroidales bacterium (assembly GCA_030654075.1). Taxonomy (GTDB): domain Bacteria; phylum Bacteroidota; class Bacteroidia; order Bacteroidales; family UBA4417; genus UBA4417. The sequence goes on from JAURYB010000147.1 coordinate 46,950, forward strand.
ATCAATACACGCAGCTTCCGATTTCCCGTCAGTGTAGACAGCAACAACACAATAGGTATGCTTACCATAGGAAACGTTTATATCATTGTAATATTTGCTACTAACAGGATTTACAGTTAAAAGCGTATCGTTGCGGTACAGATTATATCCTGAAACAGTTTCCGAAGCCGGGGCATTCCATTCCAGGCGGATACTTTTGCCGGTAACAACTGCATGTAAGCTGCTCACCGGTGCCAGGAACTTTTTACTTTGAATAAGGCCAATAAATTTGAACATACCTCCGGCAGTAGCACTGGCATTGAAACCACCAGCCCACCCGGTCCGGGGACTAACAAAGTCAACTTTATTCATCTGATCGATTTCATTGCCCATAAAAGGAACCCATGAATGACCGCCATCAATGCTGTAGAAAACACCATAACGCGCGCTAAATCCCTGTACTAATTCAGTTCCAGTGCTCACCCAGGTATTTTCAGTTCCCGGAACAAAGCAGAAATCGTTTGTGCCAATAGTACCAATGATGCTGATGGGAGTCCAGGTAACGCCCCCATCGAAAGTTTCGGAAAGAGCACCTGTTGAATTCGTGCTTTTATCCTGTGCCAGTCCATGAAATTGATCGGCAAACTCAACATCAATATATTTTCCAGAAAGGGTTGTAGTGTTAACATCCCAGTGGTGCCCCCTGTCGCTTGTCCGGTAAACCCGGCCTTTTGAAGTGCCGAACCAGGCCTTATTTCCTATGGCAGAGTAATAGTCAGTAACTCCGATTTCATCTGCAACAGGATCCGGAATGTTTTCAGCAGCTACCCGGGTCCAGGTAGTTCCGCCATTATCAGTTGTATATATATCAAAATCACCACCTGTTGGATCACCCATACAGAAACCATTGCGGTTGTCGAAGAAATGAACCACGTTGGGGAATGAAGCAGCATCACTGAAGGTTGCTGTTGCCTGCCTTGACCAGTTGATGCCACCATCTTTCGTAACATAGATACCTTGTGGATTAGTGCCTGACTGCCAGAACATCGGGCAATAAGCCGTATCGGCATTCAGTGCAAAAATCATCGAAGGTGTAAGTCCGCTACAATTTGGAATGATACCTGGTGTCCACGTTTCACCTCCGTTAATTGTACGCGTAAATACCTGAAGGGGACTGTTTGCGTCAAACCCGTCATAGGCGGTTGCCCAGGCGACCAGTGAGTCAACGGCATGAATATGGCTTATACCGAAAGAAGGTTTAGAAAACGCCGATGCCTGGGATATCCATTCGCTGTTCCTTATATTAACTTTATAATAAGATGTATCCGTTGAATTAATAGCTTCTACTTTTATTGTATGATTACCAATGGCGTATCCGGCTGTACTCAGATTGTAAGTAAAATTGGATTGGGAGGTGCTATGAATCAAAGCATTATCAAAATAGACGTTTACTTTAGCTGCAGTACCTTTAAGAACCGAGCAGTCGATTGCAGAAGTTGAGTTACAGGCTATTAATTGATTGTGAATTAAATTAGTAATCCGTACAACCAGGTTTGGATTGCCTGGCCTGATCCCTTTTACAATTACATTTGTATTATTGTATCTGCCCTGCGAAGTATTAAGTTGTCCGATGCGAAACCAGCCATTTAAGGAGCCTGACCATCCCCAATTCATGTGGAACATATCATCACTCCATCGCCAGCCGTCGCAAACCCAGGCGTGACCACCCAGAGTAGCGTCATACCCTGCATAATATAGTGGTTGTAAAGCATGTATTTCAGCTTTCAGAAGCTCTTTCCATTCATTGTCGGTATAGTCTTCTTTTTTGGAAATGCTTATTGTTGACGCGTCGTAATTGAAATAGGCAGGCATAGCCCAGAGAACAGACTCATGAGATGCACCTGAACCACTAATATTATAATTCATATCTACCGATATCCCAACCTGGTAAAGCAATGAAGCAATCTTATGAAAGTTTGAGCCATTGGCTGAGTTCCCCATTAGTTGCCATTGGTAAGTCGAGTCCCCGAAATTAGCTTTCTGAATACCATAGGCACGATGCTCATATGAATGTGATTGAAAACCTTGCTTTGGAAAATTGTAATACTTCATGATCTGCGCCATGGCAGTGGCTACACAACCAGCAGGTACGCGTCCGCCGGGGCCTCCGGCATCAACAGGACAATAATAATTATACCATTCCGCCTGGTCCCAGGTGGTCGTAAGCAGTGGACCGGCATCATACAAAGTTTGTTTTAAGCCTTTGTTACGGATTTGGTTCCATTCTTTCAGTGTTTCTGTATTGTCGGGGTTCGAAGCTATAATATAAGCTATCTCTTTGCTATAGGAATCGAACCAGTATTTTGCGGCCGGATTAGAAATTTCCTGGTCGATATAACCTTCGTTTGACTGAGCCAATACAGGAGTAACTGCATCGTCGGCAGCTATAACCACAAATCCGCCTCCTTCATAATTGAAAACATGGTAAACAGTGACACTATTGTAATCAACGCTGAAAGAATTCGCAATAGCCTTAGAAACATTTTTATTATAACTGCTGAAATAATTGTCAGCCAAAATTCTGGCTTTATCGATGGCAACCGTTTTTGCCGGGCCGGAAATGTTGATGAAAAGACATATCAGAAAGATAGCAAAAACTTTCATAACACATTGGTTTTGTTTAGTTTGTCTAACTCTTACCTTATTCAAATATTTTACATGACTGTTATTTTTCTTGAGATTCGGCTATTCTCAAAATTGATTTGCAAAACATAAACACCATATTTAAAACCTTCGGTAAGAATTTTCAGGTTTTTACCTTGAGTCCTGTAGCTGTAAATCTCCTGCCCAAGGCTGTTAAAAATACTCACCCGGCTGAATTCTATGGCAGTTTCGATATTTATCATCTCAGCTGCAGGATTGGGATAAACGTTCACCAAAACTCTATTTTCGGGAAAACCCAGCATAACAAGGGCATCTGTGCAAACAGCATCCGACTCACCTGCAGGGTAAACTACTTTAACACAATATGTTTGTTTACCAGTCGCAACCGGATTGTCGGTATATGTTGGATTAACCAGAGGAACGAGGTTGAGCAGTGTATCGTTTCGGAAAACATTATATCCTTTACCATCATTGTTAACAGGAACAGTCCAGGAAAGATTGATCTGCCTGCCGGAAATCGTAGCAAACAGATTACTGACCGGGTTTAAAGGGCTTTTTGGAGGGAACTCGCCCAGAAACTTAAATACACCGCCCCTGGTACTACTCTCATTGAAGCTGCCTGCCCATCCATTGCTTTTGCTGATAAAGTCAACGGCAAGAAACTGGAAAGCTTCAGTTCCAGCGAAACGAGCCCATGAATGTCCCCCGTCATAACTAAAAAAGGCACCTTTTGCTGCTCCAGCTCCTGTGCTCACCCAGGTATTGTCGGTACCGGGAACATAACAGAGGTCATGTGTACCAATCTGTCCGGTTATGGAAACCGCTGACCATGTTATACCTCCGTCGAATGTTTCGGACAAGGCGCCTTTTGTATCAGCGCTTCTATCCTGTGCCAGGCCGTGAAACTGGTTGGCAAACTCTACATCAACTTCTTTTCCGGCAAGAGTAGTGGTGCTGACATCCCAGTGCAGACCTTTATCACTTGTACGGTAAACCCTTCCCTTCGTAGTTCCGAACCAAGCTTTATTCCCTGCTGCCGAGTAGTAGGAAATTATGCCGTTCTCACCTGTTTCAGGATCGGGAATGTTTCCGGCAGCAACCCTGGTCCACCAGTTATATCCCCCATCACTCACAATATATATCTCAAACTCGCCATCAACCGGATCCCCCATACAGAAGCCTTCGTACTTGTTGAAAAAATGAATAACATTTGGAAATGAAGCCGCATTACTGAACCAGGCATTAAACTTCCTTGTCCAGGAGATTCCGCCATTCCTGGTCACATAAATACATTGCTGTCCGGAGCCTGATGGCATAAACATAGGGCAAAAAGCGGTATCGGCATTGAGCGCGAAAATCATGGCAGGGATAGTATGATCGCAGTCGTTAATAATGCCTGTAGTCCATGTTTCACCCCCGTTTTTAGTCCGGGTAAACTCTTGTACTGGTCTTGTCGGATTATCTCCGTTTGCAGCTGTTGCCCATACAATCAGTGAATCGACTACATGAATACTTTGAATAGCGCGATGTTTACGGGTAAAAGCGGACGCCTGCGGTACCCATCCGAAATTGGCTACAGTTACTTCGTGATAACCTGTATCGGCAGTGTTTAAAGCTTCTAATTTAAGGATATGTGCCCCCTTGGTATAATCAGTTGTAACGAGGTCGTAGGTGAAGTGGGACCGGGTAGATGAATAAATGAGTTTGGTGTCCAGATAGAGGTTTATTAAATCTGGCGTTCCTTTTATCACATAACAGTCAATACCCACAACAGGGCCATACCCTATCACCTGGCTGGGTTCAATATTGGTAATCCGCACAATTATGTCAGGATTGCCCGGCTTTATACCTTTCACAACAATATTGTCAGCATTAAAATCATTGAAAGCAGGATTGAGTCCTCCGATGGTAAACCAGCCATCAGCAGCACCCGACCATCCCCAGTTCATATGGAACATATCGTCACCTGAACGCCATCCGTCGCAAACCCAGGCATGTCCAGGTGACCCAAGGCTATCATTACCTCTATAAAAAACCGGCCGTGAAGCATTTAGTTCCGCTTTCAGCATTTCTTTCCATTCAATGTCAGTATAATTATATTTTGGAGCAGTACTAATGGTTAAAGGATCATAATTAAAATAGTTTGTGAGTGCCCAGGGTACAAATTCGCAACGAGCACCCGATGAACCAAGGTCATATTCCATATCTACCGATACTCCTGCATGGTAAAGCAACTTAGAAATATATTGGTAGTTTGTAATGTTCGCACTGTTGCCCATTGAATCCCAGTTGTAAGTGGTGTTTCCAAAATCGGCAGTCTGTATGCCAAAGTTTTCGTTAACATAGGAATGGGACAAAACGCCATGCGCAGGGAAGTTGTGGTATTTCATAATCTGTCCCATGGCAGTGGCAACGCAGCCTGTCGGCACATGCGCACCAGGGATGTAAGGGTTTTCCGGGCAATAATAATTATACCACTGAGTCTGATCCCAGGTAGTAGTAAGAAGAGGGCCTGTTTCGGTAAAGCATTGACGGCTTTCATTCCTTAACATGTTATTCCATTGCTTAAGGGTTTCGGTATTATCGGGATTGGAAGCAATGATATGAGCAATCTCTTTGCAATAAGAATCGAACCAGTATTTCGCGGCAGGATTGGCTATTTCACGATCAATATAACCTTCGTTCGACTGAGCCAGTATGGGTGTTACAGCATCATCGGCAGCTACAACAACAAATCCGCCACCTTGATAATTAAAAACACGGTACACAGTAATACCCTCGTATGTAACGCTGAAGAAACTTTCTACTGCCCTGGAGTTCTTTCTACTATGACTGCTGAAATAATTGTCAGCCACAATACGGGACGAATCGATTGTTACCGTTTTTGCCAAGCCGGAAACGGTAAAGAAAAGGCTCAGGAATAAAACTGTAAGTTTTCGCATGTTACACTGGTTTTAGAGTTTTGTGCAACTTACTTATCTGAGTTTGTTTAGTTAAAGAGTGAAACTGAATTATTTGAAGCAAATTTTAATATTCGGTTAAATACCGTTGGTGGTAAAGAGAGCAGTGTAAAATTAAATACGATTATTCTATCTACAAATATACGAAATGTATAGCAAATGTGCTTGCGAAGGAATGAACTTCTCTGGAATGCAATAAGCTGCTTTACAGCAGCTTTAAACTCATTTGTGCGGATCCAGTACTTCCCTCCTTCGTCGGGATAATCTTCTCGTCTCTTAATCCATTGTAAAATGCAAAAAGCTGCCCAAAAGCAGCTTTAAACACATTTTGTGCGGATGAAGGGACTTCCCTCCTGCGTCGGGATAAACTTCTCGTCCCTTCATCCAATATAAAATGCAAAAAGCTGCTAAAAAGCAGCTTTAAACAAAACTGTGCGGATGAAGGGACTCGAACCCATACGTCTCACGACACCAGATCCTAAGTCTGGCGCGGCTACCAATTACGCCACATCCGCAGAAGCATATTGTGGCGCAAAGGTACAATTAATTTCGGGTTGGCAAAATATCCGCTTCAGATTATTTCAACGAATCCAATGCCGGCTGATAGTCAGGTTCTTCTGTAATTTCAGGAACCAACTGATTATATAAAACGGTACCATCTTTATCGAGAACAACGACGGCACGTGCCATTAATCCCTGTAAAGGACCGTCGGTAATCATAACACCAAAACTTTTACCAAAGTTATTGCTACGGAATTCGGATGCTGAAACCACGTTTTCAATACCTTCGGCAGCACAGAAACGGCCGTGAGCGAATGGCAGATCTTTTGAAATACAAATCACTGCGGCATCTTTTAATTTAGCTGCTTCCACATTGAAACGCCTAACCGAAGCTGCGCAGGTAGCTGTATCAAGGCTTGGAAAAATGTTTAAAACCAGGCGTTTTCCGGTGAAATCAGTGTTCTTTACATCAGCTAAATTGCTTCCTACCAGCGAGAATTCAGGTGCTTTTGATCCTACTGCAGGCAATTCCCCTATCGTGTTAACAGGGCTTCCTTTTAATGTTACTTTTGACATGTTTTTGAAAGTTTAGTTATATTTATAAATAAGTGTCATTCAATTGTTGAGGATTGAGTTATTTGAGAGTTTTGAGTTGATTGAGTTGTCATTCAATGGTCATTCAGTTGTTGAGGATTGAGTTATTTGAGAGTTTTGAGTTGATTGAGTTGTCATTCAATGGTCATTCAGTTGTTGAGGATTGAGTTATTTGAGAGTTTTGAGTTGGTTGAGTTGGATGAGTTGTCATTCAATGGTCATTCAGTTGTTGAGGATTGAGTTATTTGAGAGTTTTGAGTTGATTGAGTTGTCATTCAATGGTCATTCAATTGTTGAAGATTGAGTTATTGGAGAGTTTTAGTTAGTAGAGTTGTCATTCAATAGTCATTCAGTTGTCAATTTCCACTATTCGTTGTTCGCTATTCACTATTCACTCTTCACTCCGTAGTATTAACCGGTTTACGAAGATTTTGCTGCCCGTGTTTCAGATTTTTATTAAGCGCGCGATAAAGTGTTTGCTGAATCTGTGTCCGTATTCCCAACTGCACCAGTTTATTAGGCTCGGCATCAGGGTTTACGCGGTTCGACAGAAAAACGATACTAAGATCATTATCAGGATCGGCCCAGATGTAGGTTCCAGTGAAGCCCGTGTGTCCATAGCTGTTTGCGGAAGCTTCTTCGCAAGCCGGTCCTGGTTCGGAAGGTACAAGTTGTGGCTTATCAAATCCAAGTCCACGGCGATTTCCTTTAAACTGTCGTTTGGTAAATAAAGCTACTGTTTCAGGTTTAATGTATTGCCGGCCACCATACGAGCCATTCTGAATCAGCATCTGTAAAATTACTGCCATATCATTCGACGTTCCGAATAATCCGGCATGTCCTGCAACTCCACCCAACAATGCAGCAGCCTGGTCGTGCACATCTCCCTGAACAAGCTGATGTCGAAAAAGCGTATCATTTTCTGTAGGGATAATCCGGCTTAAAGGAAATTTATCCCGTGGATGGAAAGTAAGTTTCTTCAGGCCAAGTGGTTTATAAAACTGCTGATCTAAATACTCATCAAGGCTTTTTCCTGTAACCTGTTCAACAAACTGTTGCATAAGGATAAACCCAAGATCGCTGTATTTATACTCTTTCTTATCCGACAAAGGAGAGCGGATAATCGAATCAAAAATGATCTTTCGGTAGTCTTTCCTTAGGAACATGCCTTCCGCGACCCTGTATGGAAAATTGTCTGAAACGATTGTGCGGTATAATGAACTATCCTGGTAGCCATTCTTCATTGTTTTCTGATAAAACGGAATCCATGCCACCAACCCTGCCTGGTGCGTCATTACTTCGCGGATAGTAATTTTCTTTTTGTTGCTGTTTTCGAGGTATTTCAGTGTTTTTGAAAGCGGTTCATCCAGGTTCACCTTGCCTTCATCATAGAGTTTCATTACCGCCAGGGTGGTTGCAGCAACTTTGGTAACACTTGCAATATCGTACAGGTCATCATTTTTAACAGGCTGGTTATGAATATAATCAGTATTTCCAAATGACTTCCGGTAAATAACATCTCCATTTTTAGCTATAAGAACCTGGCAACCGGGATATGCTTTTTTGTCAAGGCCGGTTTTAACAATCGAATCAATTAAAGCAATATCCTCTGAGTGAATTTCTTTATTTTGGTACGGATTATAGCTCAGTCGACCTGAGGTGGTAGTGGTAAGACCGGCATGTGTTGGAAAAGCACTATTTACTCCTACCGGAAGTATACCATTGGCAGCAGTTGCTCCAAACATCATTTGTACAACCGCATCGTAAGCATCTGCATTATCCTGGTAAGCAACCACAACAGCTTTTGCCTTATCAATTTCTCTGAAAAGATTGATGCTGTATGGAATTGTAAACATATTCAAAATCCCTGATTTCGAAACAAGCAACGAATCAACCAGACCAATAGACTCATCAGAAATGCCAAAGTTGCGCGCCGGAGCAGGTATAGTATTATTTATGCCAATAATCACCAGGTCATAATCCTTAAGGTATTTAATGGTTGCATCTGCGGTGCTTTTATCAAAATTTCGAGGCAAAGTGTAGTGATCAACTTTAGCGTAATCATTTATTCGTTGTTGAAACATCCTGATATCCGGGTATCCTATCATCAAAGATGCTATCTGTAATGTGTCAGAAGTTAATATTGGGATGATATTATCATCATTTTTCAACACAGTAATTGCATTCCTGTACAATTCCAGATTCAGATTTACTTCTTCAGGCAAATGAAGATCAGTATAAAGATTTATAATTTGAACAGGTTGAAACCTGTTAAGCCCGGAACGGTATTTACTGTCAAGAATCTTCTTACAATGAACTGCTAATTCATCTTTCGAATAAAAACCACTGTCGATAGCCTGCATAATTTCAGCCACAGCTTTATCCACCGAAACGGAGAGAAGCAAGACATCATTTCCTGCTTTCAACGCTTTTAATTCAACTGAACCAGGCCCATTATAACTGGAAACTCCTTTCATGTCAAGCGCATCTGAAAATACCAATCCATTGAATTTTAAGTTTTTACGTAAAAGCGAGTCAATTGCTATTGGTGAAAGGCTTGAAGGAATATCTTTTGTTGCGTCCAATGCGGGAATATTTAGATGGGCTACCATGATTCCATCAATACCTGCATTAATCAGTTGCCGGAAAGGATAGATATCTAACGAATCGATTGTTGTGGCAGAATGGCCTATAAAAGGTAATGAATGGTGTGAATCGGTATCTGTGTCGCCATGGCCGGGAAAGTGTTTGGCAACCGAAATAATGCCACCCTGCTGAAGCGCTTTCATATACAGAACTGATTTACGGGCAACATCTTCTTTTTGCTCGCCAAAAGACCGGATGTTTATTACAGGATTTGCCGGATTGCTGTTGATATCAGCCACAGGCGAAAAACTTACATGAACTCCCATTCTGCGAAGTTGCGCCGCTATGGCAAGTCCATACTCAGTTATGAGTTGCTCGTTTTTAATTGCTCCCATTGTCATTTGTCGCGCAAAGGAAATGGTACTGTCGAGTCGCATTCCAAGTCCCCACTCGGCATCCATCGAAATGAGAAGGGGTGTACGCGCCAGTTTCTGATAGTAATTAGTAAGAATGGCCTGCCTTACCGGGCCTCCTTTGAAAAAACACAATCCTCCGATATTATATTCTTTTATAAGCCGGGTAAGCTGATGAATTTCAAGGGAATCTATATCTGAGTTAGCCCTTAATATAAACAGCTGGCCAATCCGCTGTTGAGGTGTAAGCGCGTTATAAACTGAGTCAACCCAATGTTGCTCAACCATGTTCGCTTTAGTTGAAACCTGCGCACTACCTGATACAAAGGTTATCAGGCTAAAAATCAGAATCAGAAATTTTAATTTGTTTTTCAATATTTTGGGAAAGAGCATCAAAAGGTGTTTGGAGAGATAGTCAAAGCTTTCTGGTACACAGCAGTGTGCTTTACACTAACGATAAGAAAGATGAATTGTTTTCCACAAAATTATTAACATTCCGGACAGTTATCACGGTAATGGGTTAAATTAGTCAAATATTTATAAACAATGTTTGGCAAACAAGCCGATCAGTATTAATGTGTTTGAAAAAACTTATCTTAATTATTGCGAATTGAATCATAAATCAGGGAAATGTGCGTTAAGTAGAGGTGTTTGTGAAGTTTGAGGATAATAGTGGTTTTTCAGGTTGTAATTCGATGGTCATTCAGTAGTCATTTGGAAGTCATTCGATGGTCATTCAATAGTTGTTTGGGAAATGGGATTTGGGTATCATATATTCCATATTTCAATTCAAACTCACAAATCAAAAATCACAGATTTAAAATCACAAATTAAAGATTATCAGTATCAGACCAATACCATCCATTGTCCCAGTTTCACTCTTTTTAACACTCTTTCATCATCAAAAACCACCAACTTGAAAAAAGTCGTCAGAAATAAAATAAGGTACATTTCTATTTTAATTATGCTGTTGATGGCTATTGGCGCCGGAGCGCAGAATCAGCCTCCTGTTGTTCAGAAAACACCGCCAACAACCCGGATTCTTTTTATTTTTGATGCGTCACAAAGTATGCTTGGGCGTTGGCAGAGCGATACGAAATTTAATATTGCCAAGCGGATTATGTCGGAAATGCTTGACAGCATTGCTAACCTGAAGAATACAGAATTTGCGTTACGGGTTTATGGTCACCAGTTTCAGTATCCACCTCAGGTTTGTAGCGACACAAAGCTGGAAGTCCCTTTTGCTCCAGGTAACACAGGAAAGATCAAGAGCCGGCTTCGTACCATAAATGCCAGAGGAACAACACCACTTGCTTTTTCGCTTGAACAATCTGCCAAAGACTTTCCACCTTGCGCCAATTGCCGTAATATCATTGTTCTTATTACCGATGGCATGGAAGAATGCAGCGGTGATCCATGTGCTGTATCAAAAATGCTTCAGAAAAACGGGATTATCCTTAAGCCATTTATAATAGGTATAGGGCAGGATTTCAACCTGGCTTTCAATTGCATCGGTACCTATTTTGACGCGTCAAGCGAAAAAGACTTAAAAAAAGCATTAAACGTTGTTATATCCCAGGCGCTTAATTCAACCACCATGCAGGTTAACCTGCTCGATGAATCAGGAAGACCTACCGAAACCGATGCGGGTATGACTTTTACCGATCTGTATTCTGGTAAAATAAAGTACAACTATATTCATACCATGAACAATCGTGGTTTACCCGACACGCTGGTTGTTGACCCCCTGGTAACCTATCGTGTGGATATTCATACATTGCCCCCGGTAGTTATAGATACACTTCGGATTACACCGGGGAAACACACGGTTGTCGCAACCGACGCTCCACAAGGATACCTGCAATTAAAAATGGCCGGTGTCAGCAATGCTTCCAAAGGACTGCAATCGATTGTTAGAAAAAGCAAGTCAACTCAAACTCTGAATGTTCAGAATTTCGGGGAAACGGAAAAGTACATTACCGGCAAATACGACCTTGAAGTCCTTTCACTACCTCGTATAACATTAAATGACATTAATATTAGCCAGAGCCACACCACAACCATCGAAATACCCGAACCGGGAATCGCTGTTTTCAGAAAATCATTTAATGGGTATGGTACCTTATTGTTGAACGATAAAAACAAACTTACCCGGATTTATGAACTTAATGAAGCGCTGACACTTGAAACGTTGTATCTCCAACCGGGAAGCTACCGTATTGTTTTTCGACCCAAAAACTCCCGTTCAACCTTATATACTGTTGAACAGAGCTTTGTAATTGAATCAGGGAAAACTACTGATATTCAATTGTATAAATAGGTATAAACAATTAGTCATACCCAAATTGGATAAAGCCTGGTACTAATAAAACTTCAAATTACAAATCCCAAGTCTAAAATTCCAAGATGTTTGACATTCCATGGCTTGGTGCTGGAAATCTGGATTTAGGGACTTGGAATTTGGGACTTGGGATTTGAAACTTTGGATTTAATGTAAAGATTAAACCTTTTAACGCCAAAGCTGTCCTACAATGAGTTAAAACACCTTATTCGTACTTAGCTTTGCTTGCTGCTCATGCCTGAATACACTGACATTGAACTGGTTGAACTATTTCGTATTGCCGATAAGAAGCATTACGCGTTTAACTTATTGGTGCGCAAATACCAGGAGAAAGTATATTTTTTTGTCAGGAGAATGGTTATCGACCATGATGATTCGGATGATGTGGTACAAAATATTTTTATAAAAGTATGGAACAACCTTGATTCCTTCCGTGAGGATTCCAAGCTTTTTACATGGCTGTATCGCATCGCTGTTAATGAATCCCTGAGTTTCCTGAAAAGCAAACAGCTGCGCTCATACTTATCTTTATCCTCACCTGAAGCAATGATGGTAAAATCGTTGCATTCTGATCCCTATTTCGATGGAAAGGAAATACAGAAACGACTTCGTGAGGCAATAATCAGGCTGCCTAAAAAGCAGCAACTGGTTTTTAATATGCGGTATTATGATGAAATGAGTTACGATGAAATATCAGAAATATTAGGCACTTCAGTTGGAGCGTTGAAAGCATCATACCATTTCGCAGTAAAAAAAGTTGAAGATTTTGTTACCTCAAATTAAACTTTAATGAATTGGTAAGGTCATATGCATATCATGAAACGCAAACAAAACATAGTAAAACAAACTGACGAGTCAGAACAACTTTCCCCGGTGCTGACAAAACTGAGGAATGAGACTCAAGGGTTTAAAGTTCCTGATGGGTATTTCGATTCACTGAGTCCACGCATTGTTGACGAAATAAAAAAACGGGAAAACAGGTTAATTGTAAAGATTTTAGTTCCCTCGTTCCGGAAACCCCTGGTATGGGTTCCTACTCTGGCCACAGCAATAGTTGCCATCTTACTTATTTTTGTAATTCCGGCTAAAAAAATATCAACAATACCAGTGGCTGACGAATGGACCGAAATTAATATGGCTTACGACGCGTCATACGCAGAAGAAGCACTGCTTGCCGAAAGCTATACCTATGATAAAGAAATTGAAAGCTCAGTTATCACTAACAACGCATCTGCTTCACTTATACAGAATGAGCCTACAGATGATGAAATAACCAAGTATCTTAAAGATCATGAAATTGACACTGACATTATAAATGAATACTAAAAACAGAAATATGAAGACAAATTTTGTAAAAATTACTGCTGCCACTTTGCTTCTGGCAACAACTATATTGGTAAGCCCCACTCCTGTAAATGCACAGCAGGATAATCTCAAACCTGCTCAACAGGACAGCCAACTTAGTACACAGCAAAATGATCTGAGTTCACAAAACAACCAGGCGATAGCTCAATATAATAAACAAAATACGCAAGGCAAACAACATGGCGACCAACACAAAAATGTTGAAGCACAGCGTATCGCTTTTATAACTAAGGAACTTAATTTAACTCCTGACGAAGCCAAAGTTTTCTGGCCTGTTTACAACGAATACGATGCCAAACGCCATGATTTGAAGAAATCATTCAAAGAGTCCGGTGATTTTCACAAAAAGGATATAGCTAAACTTACAGAGAAAGAAGCAAATCAAATTCTTGACAACCAGATTGTTGAAGCGCAGAAATTCCTTGATCTGAGGAAAGAATACCATGCAAAATTCAAATCTGTACTTCCTGCGGTAAAAGTATTGAAATTATACGATACCGAACGTGAATTCCAGAAAATGCTTATTGATAAGATAAGGCAGCACAAAGAAACCCGCGCTCCTGCTGATAAGAAGTAAATTGGTGTAAATCTGAATGCAAAAAGAAGGCTGACAAATAAATGTCAGCCTTCTTTTTATATGCATTTTTATCAAATAATTTCCGAATGCTTCTAGCTATTCATCGAAATCAGGAATTCCTCATTGGTATTTGTGAATTTCATCCTGTCTCTCAGGAAATCCATGGCTTCGATCGGATTCATATCGGCAAGATGATTGCGAAGAACCCATAAACGTTGCAGAACATCTTTTTCGAGTAACAGATCATCGCGGCGGGTACTCGAAGCCACAATATCAATAGCAGGGAAGATGCGTTTATTTGAGAGTTTACGGTCGAGCTGGAGTTCCATGTTACCGGTACCTTTGAATTCCTCAAAAATAACCTCGTCCATACGCGAACCTGTTTCAGTAAGAGCAGTAGCAATGATAGTAAGCGATCCGCCGTTTTCAATCTGGCGTGCGGCACCAAAAAATCTCTTAGGTTTCTGAAGCGCATTTGCTTCAACACCACCCGAAAGAACTTTACCTGAAGCAGGAGCAACAGTATTGTAAGCTCTGGCTAAACGGGTAATTGAGTCAAGAAGAATAACAACATCATGGCCACATTCCGTTAAGCGCTTGGCTTTTTCAAGAACCAGGTTTGCAATTCGTACATGGCGGTCAGCGGGTTCATCAAAAGTGGATGAAATAACTTCGGCCTTTACATTGCGTGCCATATCGGTAACTTCCTCAGGACGTTCGTCGATCAGCAATACTATAAGATAAGCTTCCGGATGGTTGTAAGCAATTGCGTTGGCAATTTCTTTCAGCAATACGGTTTTACCTGTTTTAGGCTGGGCAACTATTAAACCGCGTTGTCCCTTACCGATAGGGCTGAAAAGATCAATGATACGGGTACTTATGCTTGACCCTGGATGTCCTGTAAGTTTGAATTTCTTTTCGGGGAATAATGGTGTTAGATAATCAAAAGGAATACGGTCGCGGATTTCTTCGGGAAGTTTTCCATTGATATTTTCAACTTTTACAAGAGGGAAATATTTCTCACCTTCTTTAGGCGGACGGATTGTGCCCTTAACGGTATCACCGGTTTTGAGTCCGAAAAGTTTTATCTGTGATTGTGAAACATAAACATCATCAGGTGAACTCAGATAGTTGTAATCGGAAGAACGAAGAAATCCATATCCATCGGGCATCATTTCAAGAACACCCTCACAACTGACAATTCCTTCGAATTCCCAGGAGTAATCTTCACGCGCTGGCTGTTGAGGCTGTTGTGGCCGGCGTTCATTACGATCGTTACGATCATTGCGGTCACCACGGCCATAACGCTGCATATCCCTTGAGATATCATTGGTTCGGGGTTGTTCGCCCTGTAAATTACCATTCTGTGGCACTTCTTCAACTTCTTCTTCCGGCACTACTATTTCGCGACGGCTCAGAATTTCAGAATTCGGTTCTTTAAAATCAAATGAAGGAATAAATTCATCATGCATCGAAGATTTATCTTCACTTAACAATGCTGCATCATCTTCCTGAATAGCGGCCCTTGGTTTTGGTTTCCAATCGTTGTTCCTGCCAGGAATCTCCTGAGACGGTGCAGGTGTATCGGTGCCATTAACGGGAGTAGTTGTATTGTCATCCCTGTCCTGCGGACGGCGGCCCCTACGACGGCGCTCATGGAATTCCTGCAGTTCCCATGCCGGAACATTGGTTGATTCAGGACGTTCGAATGATTTAACCGAAGGAATATCATCATCGGATTTATTTTCATCCCTGTTAAAACTCCTTCGAGGTTCGTAAGGAGTTACAACACGTTTTGGTGGTTGATTTGTCTCAACAGGTTTTGCTTCTACAGGTGATTCAGCACTAAAAGGTTTTTCTTCCTTTATTATTTCAGGAATAACCACCTTTTCCACAATTACGTTTTCAGCAAAAAGTTCTTGTTTTGGCTTGATTTCTACCTTCCTGACTTCTTTCAGTTTTTCAGCCGGAATACGTTGGCGTGCGCCTTTTTGAGGAAATACACGTGCTTTTTTTTCGGCTTCCAGGATGTCGGGAGTGGGATTTGCAGCTTGTTGGTCAAGTATCTGGTAAACCAGGTCTTGCTTTTTCATTGTTTCGCTCTTGCGGATATTAAACTGCTTTGCAATGTCGCGTAATTCATTGAGCAGCTTACCTTCGAGTTCGCTTTTATCGTACATGCGAATGGGATTGATTGGAAGAATAATTGGGAGTTTAAATCGTATGAATTAAATTATACTATCATGTGAAAACCTGAGAAAAGGTATACTTGGAATAATTACCGGGAAAAATCAGGAAAATTCAGAGTGGGTTGTATTAAAACTATGCAAATGTATAAATGTTTTTTGGATTTGATACAAATATTTCTAATTTATTCTTATTCTGAATAAAAAAACAGTTAATTTTTGGGTATAAGGGGGATAGAGGTATAGCGGGATATGGCTGTTCCAGGCTACAGATTTCTCTTTCCCGTCTCGTTCTCTCTCAGAACTCATCGTTTATACCAAATCTTTTCTGTTTACTCTATCTCCACTTCACTCACCAATATCCAGGCTTTTTGTCCTTCACAGGGAAGGGCAGGAGGGCAGGTGCCGGTATTAATAGCTTTTATGCGAATATATTGTGTTCGTAAATTGTCGAAAGCTTTTGATAACATTACCGGACCATCAAGCCTGGTTTCATCAGTTTCAGCAGGGTAATAGGTATCTAACAAGCTATATATTATACCGTCATTTGAAACATAAAATTCAATGGCGGCAGGAATTAGTATGCTGTTTGCCGGAAATTGAAGTACATCAATACCCATTGCATTTACAGGTTTCACTTCTCCCAGATCAACAGTTACCTCGAAATCTGCACTTTCGAATCCCATCCATTGCTTGTTGGTTTGATGTGAGGACCCAATTAGCCCGTCAAATAAGCCGGAAACTCCTGCCCCCGGATACCTGGGGCTTGGCCGGGAAGTTAAATCAGCTGATTTAATCCCCTGGACAAAAGTATACATCCGCGTAATAGGCTGGCTTAGCATGTTTCCGGAAATGCAAACAGCCTTAAGCGTACAATTGTCGCTGATTGTAAACGGCGATGTGTATTTTCTGGAAGTAATTCCGGGACTTGTACCATCAAGAGTATAGTATATTTTACAATTATTTCCGGTGGTTGTCAGTTCAATTTGCTGTGGCCCGGGGAAAGCGCCATCTGCCAGTGAACAAAATGGCTTGGGAATATATTGTTTTGGTTTTTCACCGGCAGTTTTTGAAACAAATACATCGTTTACCGGTTTTCCTATCCATTCCGGAGGTGTCTTAAGCCCAAGAATCTTTGCGATGGTTGGGGCTGTATTAGCCTGGTCATTTGGCGATTCGAGTATAATATTTTTCTTAATACCCGGCCCGCTGATAATCCACGGTACTTCAATTTCAACCGTACTTTCACTTCCATGACCTAAACCAACACTGCCATGATCCGATGTAATAATTATTGTTGTATTCTTTCCCATTCCAGCTTCTTTAATTTCGTCAACTATTTTCCCGATTTCAGTATCAATATCATTGATATCCTGGTAATATTCTTTCGTAGTAAAGCCTTTGCTCTGGCTGGTTTCATCTGTACGCCCGTAATAAATAAACGTAAAAAGAGGTTTTTCTTTTTTGAAATAATTCATGGCTACCGAGGTTATCATTACATGTCCCTCCACGAATTGCTCCTTACTGATGTATTTCTTATTCACGTATGTGCCAAGCCATTTCCAGTCATAAAACATGGCTGTAACAGCTTTAGGCATCTGTTTGTGTATGATGGTAAATATTGAAGGAAAATATCCATCAGCGTCCTTAACCGTAGGGTCATATCCCTGGTTCAGTAAGCTCCAGTTGTTTGTTGTTATCCCATGTTGCTCCGGACCCGCGCCGGATAACAGGGTAGCCCAGTTAGGTGCGCTGACTGATGGCATTACTCCGCGAGTTTTTAATGAAATAACTCCCTGCCTGATAAGGTTGTTTATTACAGGCGTGTTTGAATACTGAAAACTTTCAGCCGAAACGCCATCAATTCCTATCAGGATTACGTGTTTTGTGGCGGTTGGTTGTGCTGAAATAGTGCTGGCAAAGAACTGTATGAGAATAATAATGAGGAAGTTGCTGATTTTCATTTCAAATAATTTTTAGATCATAAAAGTAGTGGTTTTTTAGAACGAAAAATAAAGCTACGTACTACGTGTCATTGCGTTTATCCTGGGCCAGTGATTTGCCGAAATCAGTGTTTGATAATAAAACAAAACTTAAATTTTAAAATAAAAAATATCGGCGTATTTGTTCCGAAATGTAATTATTGAGTTATATTTGTTAAACTATAATTAGTATTTATTACTTGTACAGGATTCGGACTTTTCAGATCATTATCCGGAACACTTTATTGTTGAAAATAAATAAATTATGAAATAATATCTGGATAAGCAATTACGAAATCACAGGTTGTAGCGTATCTATCCAATCTGGAATGGCAAAACATCCAAATTAAATTTTATATGAAAATTTTATCGATTATAATACCTGCATTCAACGAAGGCAGAACCATCCACCTGATTTTGGACAAGGTGAAAGCGGTCAGATTGCCTGAAGGTATCGGCAAAGAAGTGATTATAGTTAATGATTTTTCCCTGGATAATACAGAAGAAGCTGTGTTATTATACCAGCTGAATAATACGGATTTAACTATCCATTATTTCAAGCACCCTTCTAATAAAGGGAAAGGCGCTTCGCTACAAACAGGAATTGAAAAAGCTTCTGGTGACTATATTATAATTCAGGATGCGGATTTGGAATACGATCCTGAGGAATATTTATTGTTATTACAACCCGTTCTGGATGGTTTTGCTGATGTGGTTTATGGCAGCCGGTTTGTCAGCGGGAGACCACATCGGATATTATTCTTCTGGCACACAATCGGGAACCGCTTCCTGACGCTTTTTTCAAACATGTTTTCAAATCTAAACCTCACGGATATGGAAACCTGCTATAAATTATTTAAATCAGAAATTATTAAAGGAATCAATCTCAACGAGAAGCGTTTTGGATTTGAGCCTGAAATTACTATTAAACTTGCGAGGATAAAAGGTATACGGATTTACGAAGTTGGTATATCCTATTACGGACGTACGTACGAGGATGGTAAAAAGATTGGCTGGAAAGATGGTGTAAGAGCTATGTATTGTATAATCAAGTACGGACTATTTAAAATGTAAGCTGTATGAGAAATCTGAAATTTACACGAAATCCTTATTTGCTGTTCTCTCCATTTCTGTTACTTTTTATTGTAATAGTGTTATTTTTCCATACCGATACAATGGAAGGTGACGAGAGCGGATATTTATATTTCGCGCAGAATCTGCTACATGGATTCTATTCCCCACCGGCACCCGGTATTAACCTGTGGTGGGGACCCGGATATCCTTTACTTTTGGTCCCTTTTCAGGCATTACGCCTGCCTCTCATCAGTATTTCGCTGATGAACGCTGTTTTTCAATACTTATCCGTGGTATTCCTGTTCAAGGCGATGTTCTACTTTGTTCCATTTCGTAGAGCCCTCGTATTTAGTTTATTTTGGGCATTTTGTTTCAGCTCATACCGGTATTTGACTTTAATACTTACAGAACCTTTTACTGTTTTTCTGATTTCCTTGTTGGCACTATCCTTGGTTCGCGCGTTTAATGGTTCAATTAATAAGTATATTATTTTATCCGGATTCATCCTTGGATATATCGCTTTAACCAAGGTAATATTTGGGTATGTACTTCTTTTTCTGCTTTTATGGAATGTTTTGTTATTGATAAGAAACAGAAAAGAAACTGAGTACAGAAAGACCTCGTTAATCCTGCTTATTGCCTTTATCACGGTGATGCCTTATCTCCTTTACACCTATAATTTAACTGGCAGGTTCTATTATTGGGGGAATTCAGGGGGAATGTCGTTGTATTGGATGAGTAATCCCTGTGAAAATGAATATGGCAGTTGGATTAATGAAAAATTTAAACAAAATGAAAAGAACCCAGTTGCTGGTCGTTCTATTCCTCTGCTAAAAATGAACCACCAGAAAGATATTGACGAAGTTATAAAATATAAAGGCGTTCAAAAAGATGACGCGTACAAACGGATCGCGATGCAAAACATTAAGAACCATCCTGTTAAATATGCTAAAAATGTACTGGCAAACATTAGTTGTTTATTATTTGATTTCCCGCTAACGTATACGTATCAGCGTATTCTTCTGAAAATATGGTACTTTTCAATAGTGTATACACTTATGTTGATCAGTCTTTTACTTTCTATATTTAACTGGCGCAATATCCCATTTTTTATAAAGTTTATCTTTGTTTTCGCGTTTATATATTTAGGCGGAAGTGCTTTGTTGAGTGGTGCCAGCAGGCAGTTTATAATTATGGTACCGGCGTTATTAGTATGGATATCCTATATTTTTGACAAATCGATATTAGTTAAGATCAGGTTTGATAAAACTAAATTACAATAACTACTGCTTTTACAATTGTTGAAAACCTGCTGGCGTGGAAAGTAATGTTTCGCACGGGTCAGAAATAAGACGTGCCGAACAGGGATTTGTAAATTAACAATTAATGAATAATGCCGTTAGGCAGGATATTTAAATAAAGGGTACATTTGTTTCATTATGATCTGCATTTATTTAATTAGCTAAAGGAAGAAGTTATAGCGTATTTAATTTTTAAAAAAAACAGGATACAAATGAGACACAAAAAAGTGAAATTAAGTGCCGTTCTTTTGTTAGGTATGGGACTAACAGGACTACAGGCGCAAACCGCAATTATCGCGTCAGGCGGCAATGCTTCGGGTAGCGGAGGATCAATGAGTTATTCCGTTGGACAGATTGTTTACTACACCAATTCAGGAACCAGTGCTTCGGTGGCCGAAGGTGTACAACAACCTTATGAAATTTCGGTTTTTACAGAAGTAGAAAATGCCGGGGCAGCAAATTTCTCCATTTCTGTTTCTCCTAACCCGGTAACGGACCTTATTAACCTGAAAATTATAGATTCCTCTTCTCCAAACATTCATTCATTGTCGTATCAACTATACAACAGTAGTGGAACACTAATAATGAACAGGGAAATTGAAACTAGTGAAGCGATTATTTCATTGGGTAATCTTGTGCCTGCTACATATTTCCTGGCTGTCAGCCTAAGTAACAAAGAAGTTAAATCATTTAAAATCATAAAAAACTAAAAATCATGAGAAAAATAATTATTATTCTATTTGCAGTTTTATTATCATCCGGTTTGTATGCCCAGGCACCACTCAATTTGAGTTACCAGGCAGTAATCCGCGATGGCAGCGGTAAACTGTTAACAAACCATCTTATTGGAATGCAGATCAGCATTTTACAAGGAACATCAACAGGATCTTTGGTTTATATAGAAACTTTGACTCCTACTACCAATGCCAACGGTCTTGTTACCGTTGAAATCGGTGGAGGCATTCTGAATCTTGATCAAATTGACTGGGTTAACGGCCCTTTTTATTTAAAAACCGAAACTGATCCTACCGGAGGCTCCGACTATTCCATAGTTGGCATAAGCCAATTACTAACAGTACCCTATGCTTTGCACGCGAAAACAGCAGAAAAAATTACTGAAACTGTACATTCCATTGGTGAAAGTTATGGGGGCGGAATAGTATTTTATGTTAATTCAACGGGAACACATGGATTGATTGCAGCTACCCAGGACCAATCATCAAGTTCTAACTGGTATGATGCCCAGGACAACTGCAGTAAGCCTGAAAATCATACCGCAGCAGGAAAAGAATATTCTGACTGGCGTTTACCAACTTATTCCGAACTCTTTTTAATGTATTATCAATCAGATTTAATCGGGGGGTTTACCACAAGTGAAATTTTCTATTGGAGTTCAACAGAGTTAGGTACTACCCATTCACGTGGGATCTACATAAAAAGTTACGGTACGCCTTACACTTCCTATGATAAAAACACGCTTTTGCATGTCCGCGCGGTTCGGGCTTTTTAATATATAGATACTATTGCTTTCATGCTTGCAATAAAACTGGCCGGGACAAAATCCTGGCCATTTTTTATATCATTTAATGTAAGATATTATGATAATATAAGCAATGAAACATTATCTTGATTGAAAATTCGATAGGGTTATGGCTGCAATTCGAATTTACTGCCACAGATATTCATCTCTACCAATACTAGTAGGAATATGTTAAATCCTTTTGAGAAAAACTTTATATGGCGTTAATTTTAATACTATTGATGTAACAAATTTGAATGTTATATTTTCGTGGGGAATGGAAGAAATAAAAGTCAAACCTTGTAAAGCGTAGAATTCCAGGCATTTTTGAGGATTCGCACTATTCAACAACCAATTCATCACAAAAAATCCAGCAAGGTTCACCTTTATATTCGTGCCATTCGGGAAGTGACCTCGGGCTGATGGCCGATACTTTTATATATCTGACCACTGTTTCCCTGAAGGTATTGCCAGCCGGTTTAATTTCTTTCAGTGAAGGCGAAGAAGCTTCAAATTTGGTGGACTCCAGGTTTTTCCAGGTTTTTCCATCCAACGAAATTGAAAATACAACTTCGGTTGGATACAGAACCCAATCAGAAGGACTTTTTACGAAATTAAGTTTCATTGAGCTGATTTTAGTTGGCTGAAGTAAATCCACCGTAAATTCAATATCTGTGCCTTCGTACCCCTGCCAGCCTGATTTATAGGAACTCGTTCCCATTAATCCGTCAGTCATAGTCTGGTTGCCGGTACCGGGGTATTTAAACGAATAGGGTTTGATAATCGTAACAGGCTTCCCTGAAGCTTTATTCACGTTAATATCACTCTGGCACACATCTCCGGCAATTTTATCCTTGCTGAAAAGAGCGGCCTTAACTGGTGCTGATCTTGAAAGGTTAAAAGGTTTACTATAAAGAGTTGAATTAATAGAGGGATCGCTGCCATCAATCGTATACCGGATTTCCATTCCGCTTGACTCGCCTGACAGAACCGCGAGGTTAAGGTTTTTATCGCGTTGAGTACTGATATCAACATTAAATGAGCCTTGACTGTATTTTACACCCAGGTTATCGAGTCGTGGATACTGTTTATCCAACCTGGCCCTGAAATCGTCCCAGTTCCGCCTGTACTGCTGCGACCAGGCAACTTCGGCAAGTGCTATCGCTCTCGGGAAAGCCATATATTCAGCGTAATCGGGTGTTTTTATATATTCTGTCCACACGTTTCCCTGCACACCAATTATATGTACAGCTTGTTCGTCGGTAAGAACAGGTGGAACCGGGTTGTATGAGTAAACGGTTTTTAAGGTAAGAGGACCGCCAACAGCTTCATGTTTTGTAGCCTGGTCGCCCTGGTAATAATCGAAATAGCAGTAATCGACAGGCGTCATAATGGCATCATGCCCTTCCGCTGCCGCGTCAATCGCAGCCTGGATTCCACGCCAGGCCATAACGGTTGCATCGGGAGACAGGCCGCCTTCCAGGATTTCGTCCCAGCCTATCAGTCGGCGGTTTTTTGAGACCAGGAATTTCTCAATTCTTTTGATAAAATAACTCTGGAGTTCAGCCTCGTTTTTCAAGCCTTCACTTTTAATCCGTGCCTGGCATTTCGGGCAGACTTCCCAGCGGACTTTCGGGGCTTCGTCACCGCCAATGTGGATATAGGCCGATGGGAAAATATCCAGAATTTCAGACAGGACATCCTGTACGAACGTAAAAACAGAATCGTTCCCGGCACACAGAATATCATCGGCAACGCCCCATTTGGTTCGGACTTCGAAAGGTCCACCGGTACAAGAAAGCCGTGGATAGGCTGTTAGCGCGGCAATTGAATGTCCCGGCATTTCAATTTCAGGAATTACAGTGATGTATTTTGACGCGGCGTAAGCGACAATTTCGCGTGCCTGGTCCTGGGTGTAGAAACCACTGTAAGGGATACTGTCGGATTCTGAAGTCTTGCCTATCTGAGTTCCTTTCCTTATTGAACCAATCCTGGTAAGTTCAGGATATTTTTTGATTTCGATCCTCCAGCCCTGGTCATCAGTCAAATGCCAGTGAAATGTATTCATTTTGTACATGGCCATCAGGTCGATGTACTTTTTAATAAATTCAACCGGAAACAAATGTCTGCCAACATCCAGGTGCATTCCTCTATAGGCAAATCGGGGCTTATCCTTTATGGTGACTGTAGGCAAAGTAAATGTTTTGACTACTACACTTTGCTTTTCAATATCAGGTGGCAAAAGCTGAAACAATGTTTGCAGACCGTAGAAAAATCCATTCGCGGATACAGCGCTTACATTGATATTGGTTTCCGAAATATCGATGGTGTATCCTTCCTTCCCTAAAGATACATCGGCGCCAAGGGTTGTAAAAATGATTGAATTATTTTTTGGAAAAGCGGCATTATAAGATCGTGTTTCAAGATTCAGTCTGGACGACAGCCTTATTTTTTCTGCAAATAAATCAGAAATTTCTTTGGTTCCGTTTGTTTCATCTATCAGTATAATTGTACTACTATTGATGTTGAAAACTCCTTTGCCTTCGGTTACCTGCATTGGAATTGGAATAACATGTATTGAACCGGCAAAGATGCTTCTGATGGATGAAATCAGTATAAATGCGAACAGGAAAAGTCTAGCTTGTAATTTCATTAGATAATCTTATGATTCTGCGCAAAATTAAACTTTTGCTGACTATAAATTGAATATTCAACCCAATGAAGCTCCAAATTCCAGAAACTTTAAATTAATCTGATTGTTTTCAGAAGTTTCGGGAAAGGAACTTTATTCTTCAATCGCCTTTATTACAATAGCATTCATTTTTTCAGCATTTCGTTCCATTGCTTCTATAAGCCGGAACTGCACTTTTGTCCTTACCTGGTTATGATCAGGATACGAAGTCCGGAAATAAGTATCTCCATCTAAAAAATCGGTGAGGAACCTCAGACCGATAATAAATGTCATAAACCTGGCTGAAAAAGCAAGATTATTAATTTCTGCTTCGGTAAGAGTTGAACGCGTGTTTTTAAGAAAACCACGTGAATACGCTTCATAAATGGGCAAGTTAATATCAACTTTTGAAAGATCCTTTTCATCTTCATTTGCTGTATTCGCTCCGGTTCGGATTGAATCGCCAAAATCAAATAAAATACTGCCAGGCATCACGGTGTCGAGGTCAACGATACACAAGGCATGATCAGAGCTATCAAACATAATGTTGTTGAACTTAGTGTCGTTATGTGTTATGCGCAGCGGGAGTTCTCCTGACTTAATAAGCGCCGGAATGCTAAGCATTTGCTCGGCCCGCTTTTTTACAAATTCAATTTCGGCGGCAACATCCTTCACCCGGTTTACCTTATCATCAGTCAGCGATTTATAGAAAGTT
This sequence comes from Bacteroidales bacterium, assembly GCA_030654075.1. GTDB lineage: Bacteria > Bacteroidota > Bacteroidia > Bacteroidales > UBA4417 > UBA4417. The sequence continues at coordinate 72,378 of JAURYB010000147.1, forward strand.
TCCAGCCGTTTTTCCATATTATGGAAATCAGGTATGGTATCAGTAAGCCCTTTGGCAGGTAAATCAACAAGAAGCGACATGAAAAGGCCAAAAGCTTTGCCTCCTTCGTAAGCTATTTCGATATTTTCAACTACATTATACCCATGGGCATTGTCGATAAATATGTAAAGCCGCCAGTATTGGCTATCCGGATCGAGATAGAAATTCTTTCCATCTTTACAAGGAATTACTTCAAGAACTTTGAAATCAAGATCTTTGTTTTCAGCCAGTTTAGTTGCCAAATGTCCTGTTACAGCACAAATGTTGTTCATCAGGCCTTCAACATCTCTAAAGATGCTGCTATTTATCCATTGAAGGAAATAGCCGGGATGATCCGGGGATTTTGTGTCAATATAATAGGAATCATTAATATGCCCGGTTGTATTTTTTTTAAAGTCCAGGCATTCCCCTTCGATGCTGAAATGTGATACAATTTCTTTGATGTTTCGTTCCATGGTATTACTTCCAGAGTTTAGCAGGATAAATGCCTGCTTGTATAAGCTGAGCCAGTTTTTCAATTACAAGTGGTTTATCCTCTTTATAGGTAACGCCAAACCATTTGGCATCGCTTCGAAGAACTTTTACACTTGCTTTTGCGTTAGTTATCAGGTTATCGATTGCGAAAGGGATATAGAATTCAGCCTTCAGCGAGTCAATATTGGCTTTTACAAAATCGCTGAATATGGCTTCTGTTTGTTTGAAATATTCGGGTGTAAATCCCCAGAAATTCATCGAAACCAATGTCTCCGGGTTTAGAAAAACAGGTTTCCCCTCAGCTTCCTGGTAGGCAATCTTTCCTTCGGTGTATTGAATATTAGTACGTTCGGTTACTGAAACCAAAAGTTCATTTTCATCTTCCTGGCACACGCCTCGCGAAACTGAACCATGATCCGACATGGTGTTCCCCACCTGGTATCCAACCAGTGAATATTGAGTTTGTGTATCGGCATTTAATGAGTTCAGGTAATCAGCCATGGTTTGGAAAGCACCTGAGCCATAAAAATCGTCTCCGTTAATTACAGCAAAAGGTTCATGGATTATATCTTTGGCCATAAGAACAGCATGTGCCGTTCCCCAGGGTTTGGTCCGTTCGGGTGAAACTACCAGACCTCCAGGAACTTTGTCAATCTCCTGAAAAACATATTCAACCTGAATATGTGGTTGCAGCTTGGAGATGAAAATATCCTTGAAATCCTGTTCAAAGCTTTTGCGGATGATGAAAACTACTTTCCCAAATCCAGCCCTGATGGCATCGTAAATGGAATAATCAATTATGGTTTCACCCGATGGTCCAACCGGGTCTATCTGTTTCAGGCTTCCGTAACGGCTGCCCATTCCTGCGGCAAGTACTAATAATGTTGGTTTCATATTATTTTAGAATTTCTTTATTTAGATTTAACTTTATGTCCGATGGTTGCATAATAGATTATGAAAAGGTAGATTGGAACCATAATCCATAATGACTGCTGGAATCCAATAGACTGGCCGAGTTTTGCATAAGTAGGAGGAATTAGCGCTCCGCCTGCAATACCCATAATAAGAAGGGCAGAACCTATTTTGGTGAATTTGCCTAAGTTATTGAGAGCCAGTGGCCAGATTGCAGGCCACATCAGCGCGTTAGCCCAGCCAAGCAAGGTAACAAAAAAGACTGCATTCGGTAACAATGGAATGTTGAACCCTGGCAGATTATTCAGCCAACCGAACATGGTTGTAAAAAGGTAAGTATCCGTAACGGATGATGTTGCAGCTCCCAATGCAAACAAAGCTCCCAGAATCGCTGAAACTACCAGCGCTTTCGATTGGCTTATAATTTTTGGAATTAGAATTATTCCCAGGATATATCCGAATACCATAAATGCCATTGTGAAAGCAGTTAGCTTTGGTGCGTAAGCCAATTCAAGCGACTTGCCGAACTGTGTAAGACTGTCGCCAGCCATAACTTCAACCCCTACATATACGAATAATGTAATGATACCCAAAAGCAGATGGCGGATTTTCAGAGCATCCGGTATTTGTTTTACAAATCCTTTTAAAGTCTCATGATCATCGGCTTCAATATCAATTTCATTCGGTAAGGACGAAAACTTCACCAATACAGCAAATACAGCCAGTAACAAAGCCATGGCCGTGTAAGGACCTACAATTCTGGATGCCAGCTCGTTGAGTAGTGTTTCTTTTTGGTCGAAAGTAAGTAAGGCAAGGCTGTTTTCGCTGAATTTTTCCATCCCGTGAAGAATCAGGGCTGTAAGAACCAACGGGCTGAAAACGCCGGCCATTTTATTGCAGATTCCCATGATAGCCATGCGTTTGGCAGCGCTTTCGCGAGGGCCGATAATAGTAATAAATGGGTTAGTAGCTGTTTGAAGAAGAGCCAAACCGGTTCCTAAAACAAATAATCCGGCCAGGAAAACTCCAAACTGCCTGGTATAAGCTGCTGGAATGAAAATTAGTGCTCCCAGTGCCATGATCAATAAACCGACAAAAACCCCGTTTTTATAACCGATTTTTTTTAATACAAATGATGAAGGCAAAGCCATCACGAAATAAGCAATGTAAAAAGCAAGTGTAACTAGGCTGGCCTGGAAAGGTGATAACTCACATGCTGTCTGCAGGAACGGCATGAGCGAACCATTCAGCCAGGTTACAAAACCAAAAATGAAAAACAGCGCCCCGATGATGGATAGCGACATAATGTAATTTTTACGGTCCATTGCTGTTGGAGTTGTGTTCATAGATTTTTAGATTATTTGTAAGTAATTGGTTGAATTTCGATTGTTGTTTTAACTAAATACGGATTATGTGTTGTTCAGGATTATTTTCGATAATTTGTGTGTAAAAATATTCCTTTTTGAAATTAATCATTCATTGTTTTTTATCATGAAGGTTCCTTGTATTAAGACGCGAGCAACGCGTCTCTACAATTAACCATTTTCTATTCACTATTCACTATTCACTATTCACTATTCCTTCATCACTATTCCACCTCATACCTTACGAATACCTCAATGGCCTCATACTCAGCCATTCCAAGTTTATCGTAAAGACGGGCTGTATTTTTATTCCGTTCTTCGGCACGTTGCCAGAATTCGCGTTTATCGGCTCCCATAAACATAGCTCCGTCTTTCTGCGACTGGTGCCTGAATATAGCATTCCGTTTTATTACCACTTCTTCAGGACTCAGAGGAACGGCCATATCAACCATCTCAATATCCCACTCCTGCCATGCGCCGCGGTAAAGCCAAACGCGGCAGTCTTTCATCCACTCCTCATTTTTCATGCGTTCGAGTGCCTCGATAATGATGTCGATGCACACACGGTGTGTTCCGTGAGGATCGCTCAGGTCGCCGGCAGCATATATCTGGTGAGGTTGCAAGGAACGGAGGAATTTCATTACTATATGTATGTCAGCTTCGCCTGCAGGCGCTTTTTTTACAGTACCTGTTTCGTAGAAAGGAAGATCCAGGAAATGGACATTTTTTTCCTGCAGCCCGATATACCGGCAGGAGGCCATGGCTTCTCCACGCCTGATCGCAGCTTTTACGGCCAGAAGTTCTGATGGCTCAATACTATCTTTTTTCTTGTTTTTATAGAAATCTGAAGTAATTTCATATAATGATTCAGCTTTTGGCTCAATGATATCGTAGATTTTCTCGTAGTTACGAACAAAATCCAGGTACCGGATGGCATCATCATCGCTGACCGCTATGCTTCCCGAAGTCTGGTAAGCGACATGAACATCATGTCCATGTTCAACAAGCCTGGCAAAAGTTCCTCCCATCGAAATTACATCATCATCCGGATGCGGGCTGAATAATGCTACTCTTTTTGGAAAAGGCAGCGCGCGTTCAGGCCGTGTGAAATCATCAACATTGGGTTTGCCTCCCGGCCAGCCTGTAATAGTATGTTGAAGATCGTTAAAGACTTTGATGTTTATTTTGCTGAAAACCAGGCTTGTTATGAGGTCCGACAAGCCATAATCGTTGTAATCGCGTTCAGTAAGTTTTAGCAAAGGTTTTCCGGTTTGTGTACATAGCCATAAAACAGCTTTGCGGACCATACGGTCGTTCCATTCGCATTGTCCGACACGCCAGGGAGCTTTAAATCGTGTAAGTTCCACGGCTGCAGGAGGATCGACAATAAAAGTAGTGTTAGGGTGATTCTGCAGGAAGCTGGATGGTATTACATCAGTAACCGGGCCTTCGACAGCCTTACCAATAACTTCAGCTTTGCCTTCGCCCCAGGCCATCAGAAAAACCTCTTTTGCCGCCATGATTGTTCCAACACCCATAGTTATTGCGAAATGAGGAACATGTTCTTCACCATTAAATGAATCGGCAGCATCGTTTCGGGTCAGCCTGTCGAGTGTAACCAGGCGGGTCTTTGAATTATAGGTTGAACCTGGTTCATTAAAACCGATATGACCGGTCCGGCCTATGCCAAGCAGTTGAATATCAATTCCCCCGGCTTCGGCAATCTTTTTTTCATAATCACGGCAAAAGGCAGCTACATCGTCCTGTTCAAGGCTTCCCGAAGGAATATGGATATTTTCGACCTTAATATCAATATGCTTAAAAAGCCTGTCCCACATAAAATGGTTATAACTCTGCTGATGATCATGTTCCAATGGGTAATATTCATCCAGATTAAAAGTGATGACATTGGCAAAACTCACCCCTTCCTCATTATGATAACGGATCAATTCGTTGTAAACCATAAGTGGAGTTGAGCCGGTTGCTAATCCAAGAACCAGGTTTTTCCCTGATCTTTTTCTTTCTTTAACCAGTTCTACTATCGTTGCAGCCAGTTCAGCAGATCCTGCCGAGGCTGATGGAACAACTTTTACCTGAATTTTTTCAAAACGTGTAACAAAAGCGTCATCGTTCCACATCGAACTATTGGGATTCGACGAATATCCTTTTATATCAGCTAATTTCATTATTTGTTTGTTTAACTTTAATTTATTTTAGGTTGAGGTTAAGATAAAGGTTAAGTTTTTTTCTTGCAACCTTAATCTAAACCTAACTTTTTTTTGAATTGTAATTAGGATTAGTACAACATTGAATCTGTTTAAATTGAAAGACTATTTTACTGTAATTTTATTTTCCCAAAGTCTTGCAGGATTCTCTTTCGTTACCAGGTACGGTCTGATGCGGTATGACCAGTTATAATCATTTGCCGGAATAAGATACTTTTCCATTGGCCATGATCCCCAGCTATCATCGCCACCTACTCCGCATTGCAAATAATCCAGGTTAAGGTCCGTAAACGACTGTTTCTGAAGTAGATTGCCATGTTTCCCATTTTGTTCAAAACCTTTCAGTTCGTTGTAGGTGTAGGGCAGAGCACTGAAACCCAGGTTTGGAGAGCCGTCAAAATAAATTCCAACAGATTTTCCATCGTTGATTGAAATCCATTTTACATCAGTGCGATATCCATTTTCCTGCGGACGAACGTACGAAGTGTACATTTCGCCCGTAGTAGTATGATATTTTCCAACGAAAGCAGCGGTTTTGCGATCTGCATAATTTTCAAAGGGTCCGCGGCCAAGCCAGTCTACCTGGTTAAGCGATCCTTTTAATCGCATATTTACTCCCAATCGTGGAATCCAGGGTAAATCTTTTCCAGCTTTCAGGCTGTTCTCAACAAGGATATCGCCTTTACCGGTAATCGTATAAATTGACGTCATCCCGCTGTTGGCGTCAGGAAAACTAAAATTCACTGTTACTTTAATGGCTTTATCGTTTGATTTGTCAAGAATAATTGATTTTACAATCCTGTTTTCACTGGCATCAAACCAGGGTTTGCATTTTACGAACATCTTGCTCCCAACATCATTATCAAGCGGTGCCCGCCTGAAATTTGGCATCGGCCCCTGCTCAATAAGTTGTTGGTTATCAAATGTAAACGATGAAATTGTGCCGGTTACCTTATCAAACTGTATAGCAAATGTTTTGCCATTAACAATTATAGTATTTGCTGTTTCAGAAGACGAGAGTGAAGGAAAGCCTGATGCATTTAATTCTGTTGGTTGACTTGAAAAGGGCAGTTCAAACTGTTCGGACGCGAGTACATAATTTTTGCCAAGCAAAGGTTTGTCATCCGTTGTAACAAGGTAAACATTCAGGTAGTATAATCTGTGAGGCTTCGGAACAGGAGCTTTCCAGCTAACAGAATAATCACGAGAAATGCCGGGAGCAATATTGTCAGTTGAAAATGTGCCCTTTTCAGTAATGATTCCGTTTTCAGTAATTTCCCACCGTAGAACTGTGTTTTTCAAATCGATGAAAGCAAACTTATTTGTCAGACGGAAACTCAGTGTTTTCAGATCAACAGCTTTGAATTTGACATATTGATATACTTTTTTCACTTCCGAAAGTCCCGGATGCGGCGCGCGGTCAGGGAAAACCAGCCCGTTGGTACAAAAATTCCCGTCACTTGGAACATCCTTCGGTCCGAAATCTCCGCCAAAAGCCCAGAATTTACGTTTTGTTGAATCAAATTTCTGCAATCCCTGGTCCACCCAATCCCAGATGAAACCTCCCTGAAGCTGTTCGTTGTTATCGATAGCATCCCAGTAATCAATCAGATTGCCGGTACTGTTGCCCATGGAATGCGCATATTCACATTCGATCAAAGGCTTGTCCTGTTTTTTTGACGCGTAATCCAATATTTCCTTAACGTTTGCATACATCGGGCAATAGATATCTGTATTCCATTCGAGTCCGGCGCGTTCGTATTGAACAGGCCTGCTTAAATCCCTGGTTTTAATCCAGTTGTATGTTGCCTGGAAATTGCAGCCGTTACCGGCTTCGTTGCCTAATGACCAGATAATTACCGACGGATGGTTTTTATCTCGTTCGAGCATCCGGCGAGTACGGTCGATATGCGCATTTTTCCAAACCGGGTTGTTGCCAAGTGTGCGATCGGGATCGTAACCCATGCCGTGCGATTCAATATTGGCTTCATCTATTACATATAAACCATACTCATCGCATAGTTCATACCAATAAGGATCGTCAGGATAATGACAAGTACGAACGGCATTGATGTTATTTTGTTTCATTAGCTGAACATCGAGCAACATCATATCGCGAGGAATTACATGCCCTTTTATAGGATCAAATTCGTGCCGGTTTACCCCTTTTAGTTTTACAGCAATTCCATTTATCAGTAGTAATCCGTTTTTGATTTCGCTGGTGCGGAAACCAATGTGATTGCTAAGGCTCTCGATGCATTTCCCGTCCGGATCAAGTAAAGTAAGCGTAAGGATATATAAATCAGGTGTTTCGGCAGTCCATTTTTTGACATCTGGAATTGATTTTTCATAATGCAGACTATCTTTTCCAGCCGACCTGTCAATTAAAATCGTTTCGGTTGAAACCGGTTTTGCAGTATTATTCTTATCATACAAATTAATCTGCAGTTTGTTCCCTTTTAAATCATCCGCTGATAATTTATTAAACAGAATATCAATCCCCAGGTTTCCTTTTGTGTAATTGTCCGTCAGATTGCCTTTAGCAAAGAAATCGCGGATATAGGTCTGTGGACGGGCGTAAATAAACACGTCGCGGTTAATCCCACTCATCCGCCACATATCCTGGCATTCGAGGTAAGAGCCGTCGCTCCAACGGAAAACCTGGAGGGCCAACATGTTGCTTCCCTCTTTTAAATATGGAGTCAGGTCAAATTCGGCAGGTGTTTTCGAATCTTTACTTAAGCCTATATATATGCCATTGAGCCAGATATAAAAGAATGATTTTACCGCGCCAAAATGAATAAACACGTTTTTCCCTTTGAACGTTTCAGGAGTTGTAATTTCGGTAAGATAGGTTCCTACCGGATTATAATCGTAAGGAACATGGGGTGGCAACGGGTTTTTTGAGTAGAATTCATATGGGATATTAGTATAAATAGGGTAGGAGTAGCCTTGAACTTCCCAGGTTGAAGGTACATCAATCAATGCCCATGTTGATGCGTCAAAACCAGGTTGAAAGAAACCTGCCGGCACCAGGGTGTAATTGTCTGACAGTTTGAACTTCCATTTGCCATTAAGCGACTTATAGGCAGAAGATTCTTCAGGTTTGTTGGTAATTGCTTTAGCCTCAGTATCAAATGGGATATAGGTTACATGTGGCTTTGCGGTGTTTAATGAAGTCATTTCAGGGTTTTCCCAGTCAGGAACTGAAATGTTCTGTGCTTTTACTGTAGCTAACATGCTGAAAATCAATACCACTAAAAAGAATGAAAAAGTAACCCCGGGTTTTTTCATATTGATCTGCTAATTTTAGTGTTAAACTTATGTGATTTGTTTAGGTTCAGTCACAATCTGCTGCTTTAGCAACACGCAAAAGCTTTGGTATATATATAATAGGTATACCAGGGCGGGTTGATCATCAGTTGATTTTTAGCCTTTAAGGAAAACTTTATTCATTACCATGGCGACTGTTCCCATTAATCCTGCGTTTTGGCCAAGGCTTGATGTAATAATCTGAGCATCGCGACGGATTTTTGCGATGGTAAATTTGTTGAGGTTTTGCTGAATGGGGTCAACTATATAGTTTTCGGCTTTGGTGAGTTCACCACCTATAATGATAAGCTCGGGGTTGAAAAGGTGAATCAGAACCGCCATGCCCCTGCCAAGGTGTTCGCCAATGCTGGCCAGTAAACCGATTGCGAATTGGTCACCGTGCTGCGCTGCCTGCAATACCGTTTCAATCGTAATTTTGCTGAAGTCGCCGCCAACCATGGTTCTGATAACCGTAGTAGCTCCGTCGCTTATCTCTTTACGGGCACGTTTAATCATGGTGGTTCCTGACGCAAGAGTTTCGAGGCATCCGATTTTACCGCAATAACAGAGCTGTCCGTCGGGATCAACCTGTATATGACCAAACTCTCCCGAGAAACCGGAATTCCCTTTATAAAGTTTGCCATTAAGAATCATTCCAAGTCCAATTCCTGATCCGATATTCAGGCATAATACATTTTGCTTTCCTTGTGCCAGGCCGAAAGCCTGTTCGCCGAGAGCCATTACTTTTGTATCGTTTTCAACAAAAACAGGGTAATCGAATATATTCTCAAATTGAATGGTGGCAGGTTTTTTATCCTGAAGGTAGCTATAGCTGATACCTGTATGTAAGTCGATTAAGCCGGGTAATGCAATCCCGATTCCCATCAGCTTTGTTTTATCTATTCCCGATTCAATAATAAAATCATTTACTGAATCTTTAAGGCTTTTCATAAAATCCTTCGAAACTTCAAGCCCTTCGTCTATTACTTTTATAGGGACCACAGGCTGGTTAGCAAAATTGAACAAGCCAAGCCTGATATGAGTTCTGCTGATATCAACACCTAAAACATATCGTGCGGGAGGATTCAGACCGTACAAATTTGGTCGACGGCCACCACTCGAAGAGCCAATACCTTCTTCAACCAGGAAACCACTCTCGATTAATTCATCAACAGCCCGGGTTATGGTTGGAGTACTCATGTGTATGATCTTACTTAGCTCAGGTATAGATTTACAGCTGTTTTGATATAATTCTTTTAATATCAATAATTTAAGACTGTTTTTCTTTGAGCTGTTAGTTCTTGGATCACCTGCGGTATTACCAAAGAGCATGCTTCTCTTCATAATAATTAGCTTAGTAGTTATTCTGTATTCCGTTAAGCAGTGTCTAAATCTAACTTATAGTAAGTAAGAGGGTGTAAATTTACAATAATCATTAAGAATATTAGCATACATAGTGAAAAAAATTACTAAGATTCGTAAGGATTCTATTTATTCGTCAATCTAATCTTGAAAATATTGGCTAAAATTCCTATAATCACATATATATGTATAGTGTAATTAGGCTGATCTTTACTTCATTATTTTATTGGTATGGTTTTATGATTTTTTTTTGCAGTAAAAATGTTGCTACTTCTATATTTGTCAGGTGAAATTCAATAGCTAAATTGAACTTTCAGTTTTGATCGCTGACTGATTGGATGAAAGTCAATAGTAGTTTATACCTTTCGATCAGGAAGCATAGTTTATACCTGAGTAACAGAACTTAAAATTATCATTTCCAAATCAATAGGCTCATTTTATAAAGGCCTGGCGAATAGATTGCTGTACGGGCTTAAAGTAAGGCCTTCGATTCCAATTCCGGTGGTTTTGATGAAATTGCGTCGGGTATCCATTGTCTTACTGGCATTGGTTTTAATGAAAGTGAAATTATGGAATTAGATTATGATGCAATAAGATATCAGGAGCCTGATTTTTTAAAAGAGTCAAAGTTTTCTATCTTATTCCTTCGATTCTAAATTCGATTGGCATATTAAATAATACTCTAACATTTTTGCCATTTTGTTTACCGGGTTTCCATTTTGGCATCATCTTTACAACCCGTATTGCTTCTTCGTCGCAGCCACCTCCAATTCCTCTTACTATTAAAACATCTGAAACTGAACCATTTATGTCGATAATAAATTGTACATAGCATGTTCCCTGAATAAAATAGTTTTGAGCTATTTCAGGGTAGTTAATGTTTTCAGCCAGGAAGCGGTTTCTTGCATTTTCGCCTCCCGAATATGACGGCATTTCTTCCACAATTGTAAAAACCGGTGAGGTATCGGTTTCGGTCCTGTCTGCGGAATATAATTGATTATCAGATTTTTCATAAATATATGATATAGTGCTATCTGAAGTGCATTTTGAGTGAAAGATCTGAACGTACCTGATGTTTAAATTTTTCGACTTAGTTGAGTCTGATAAATTTTTAATTGTCACACAATAGGTGCATTTTTCCAAATAAAGTTTTTGAGCCTCAAAATCATCAGCTATAGTCCCTTTTTTCAGATCACTGCAAAATCCGCAACTATCGCCAATGTAATATTTCGCCAATGCCCTGTTATAAAAAGCATTGGTCGACTGAAATTCATCAATGGACAATGTCAGAAACGAAATTGCATCCTTATAATTTTTCGATTCAAGAGCTTCAGTTCCTTTCTCGTAGTTAAGAATTGCAGTAGCAGGCTGGCTGTTTACTATAACTGAGATAAATAAAAAGGTCGATAACAAGAGTTTTATCTTCATTTGTGTGTTATTATGTGTTGGTTTTCAAAAATACAAGAACTACAAATACGGAATGAAGGCTGTTACAGTTTTATTTTAACACCAAAAGGTAAGACCGAAACTGTTTTATAGCCCGTAGAAGAATCTTTTTTGATAAATGAATAGTTGAATTCGGAAACAGGAATAAGTAAAATAAGCGGGGATGCTACGAGGTAAACTTTTTTCGATATTCGGATATTGGCCGTCATACTGGTGGTTACAGTAAAACCCCAACGATGCGTGTCGTCCCAATACAAATGTGTACAGCCAAAACCTGCTCCAATTTGCCAGCTGAAATTTTTAGTATTCGGCATTATGCAATAATAAACATTCCCGCTCAGAGTATTTAAATTTGGAGGTAAATCTATAGCTTGATCAGTCAGAAAATGTCCAAAATGCCATTTCGAATCAAATGCAATCCCATAAATTAATCGTTTACTGATGATATGCTGAACCTCAATTTTTAGTTTTGGCCCGACCGAGTTGTAACTATCGGCAAGCATTCCGGTTTCGACACGTAAAAGATTAAACGGTATAAATTCCCCGGATTGTTGCGCATACGAAGAGTTGATTGATAATAGTTTGATTATTAATAAAATAACAAAACAGGTAGTTGGTTTTTTCATATTGATATAAACTAAAGTTTTCAGGACATAACAACATCCTATGAACTGAATTAAAAATACAAGGGGTGAAACTTTACCCCATTTTTATTAAATTCAAGCGCAGGCATTGGAATCTTTATAAACCCGATTGTATTAAAAATAAGTTTCAGTGTTTTCGATTTTACAGGGAGGCGGCTTAAATCGATATCTGCGGCTATATAGAATTGCCTGTATCTTTCGGAGTAAGGAACCGGAACTCCGTTAATTTCTGAAGGATTACTAAAGCCTCCGGTCATTCCTTCGGCTCCATAGCCTGCGGCAATATTCAGCCACTTTGGGAAACGCGTATGCTGTAGGCCAAGGCTGCTAATATTAGCTGAAACCCAATAAGTCTGTCCATTATAGTCTTTAACAATATTTTGTAAAAGTGTGTTGCCGAGTTGATCTGTATTATGTTGGGCATAGGGTGATGAATGGAATGAATATTTCAAAACGAATTTCTGCTCATGCCAGGCTAATTGCTGGCTGATAAAGAGCGTTGTTCCCAATGTATTTGCGACAAGGTCAAAAGGCGAGGCACCCCATTCCTGCGATAATCCATCCATAACTTCAATTGCTGTGAGATAAACAAAGCCTGTCATACCGCCATACCAAACGGCTTTTTTCTCCGGAACGCCCGACCAGCGCATCGCTCCATAACCAACCAGTCCAATATAATACGAAGCTGTAACATGGGCGCATTTGTCCATCTGCAGCCACTCCTTGTTATCATTAAAAAAATGAAATGATGACTGAGGATAATTTTTATACCAAAGATTATACAATCCGGCAATACTTCCGGCATACACCGAAGCTCCTGTAACTGCGACCAACGAAAGTTTTTTGCGATTCAGTGTGTCTGTCGCGAAATCAGGTGTTTGCGTTTCCTGGGCGAAACCTGCTTTTCGATTGCAAATTACAATCAGTAAAAGGATGATTAAAGATATGGACCTGAAGTTCAGCACAAAGAATTGAATAAATTACTGAGTTATTTAGCTGGTTGAGTGCATTGTATGTAATGGGCAAGATACTCTAAACGAATGACGATTAACAAAAAACGATTTTCTTTCAATCATTTTCAATCAACAATTAAACTCTATTGATCCCCGACCTGAAGGTCGGGGCAATAAATTCCTTTTTAACTATTAATTTTACTCATTTCGATTCCCCGACCTGAAGGTCGGGGCAATAGATTCCTTTTTAACTATTAATTTTACTCATTTCGATTCCCCGACCTGAAGGTCGGGGCAATAGATAATCTTATTCCTTATTTTACTTTTAACTAGTTGATATTTTAACAATTTATGATCCCCGACCCGAAGGTCGGGGCAATAGATTCCTTTTTAACAATTAATTTTACTCATTTCGATTCCCGACCTGAAGGTCGGGGCAATAGAATCTTTTATGGACTATTTTTCTTTTTACCCTGTGCAACGGCGGCTGAGCGGAGCCGAAGCCAGCCGAAGGGAACCATTTTCTACTAACTTTTTTCTGTCATCTACTTGAGAATCCCCTTCTGATTCAGCGCCTGCTGGTATTTTGCAGCATTTAAAAGGTGCTCGTTCATAGTTGCCGCAAAATTGTGATAACCCGAAAAATCCTCCCTGGCGCAGAAATACATGTATTTGTGTTGCCTGTAATTTAACACAGCGTCAATGGATGAGATTGATGGTAAGCAGATTGGCCCGGGCGGTAATCCAATATACATATAGGTGTTGTATGGAGAATCAATTGTTTTGTATACGTTGAGCACCCGTTTAATACTGAAATCCCCCAGCGCGTAAACCAGTGTCGGGTCAGCCTGCAGAAGCCATCCATCGCGAAGGCGGTTCATGTAAACACCTGCTACATCAGGTTTTTCATCATTCCGGTTGGTTTCTTTTTCAACAATGGATGCCATAGTTATTACCTGTAATTCAGTGAGCCTGATTTCTGTTAACCGGGCTTTCCTCTTATCGGTCCAGAAGGTGAGGTATTCCTTGTGCATCTTTTCCATAAATTTTTCAGGAGCAATATCCCAGTATACTTCGTAGGTATTGGGGATAAACATGCTTATGATGTTATCCGTCGTGAATCCGAACTTCTTCAGGTAATCAGCATCATTCAGCAGTTTCAATAAGGAAACGGAATCGGTTTCAAGTTGCTCGGATATGTGCCCGGCAAGTTCTTCCTTAACACGAATGTTGTTGAAGACCAGTTTAACCGGATCCTGCTGCTTGGAGCGCAGTTTTGTAATGATCTGCTTGTTGCTCATACCTTCTTTCAGTATATAATGTCCTGATTTGATATGATCAGGGTATTTCATGATACCGGCGAGGCGTTCGAATGATTCCCGGTGAATAATAGTACCGTTTTTATAGAACATTAGCTTCACATCTTCCCAGGTTGAGCCGGATTTTATATTAAAAGCTGCCGAGGATTGCCCGTTAAGCCACACATTAGGTTTGTATATCATACGATAACCGATGTAGCCTGTAATGGCACCACCCATGATAAGTAATGCGATGATAATCAAAATGATTTGTTTCCTGCGCGAGCGTGACTTTTCGCGTTTTAACCGGCTCGAATAGTAATTTGGCATAAATTCAGGACTTTATGTTAGTAATGCGACTTGTTTATTTTTATTGCCTGCTTTGTATTATTTTCAATTTTGAAATTACAAGTTTCTGGTTTCAAGTTACAAGTTTCAGGTTTCAAGTTTCTGGTTTCAAGTTTCTGGGCACTGAGCGGAGCCGAAGTGCTAGTTTGACCCCTCCTAAATCCTCCCCG
>JAURYB010000110.1 GCA_030654075.1 Bacteroidales bacterium
ATAACTGATTAAAGCTAAAACAAGCGCAGTACCAACTTCGATAAACATTCGTTTCCTGAATTTCCTTTTATCCGGTGCGTCGAATTCGTGTTTCATGAACGAAACAGCAAATACGGGATTAATGATATACGCAACAAATAATGAGGCGAACAAAGTAATGATAAGCGTTACAGGGATGTAGAACATAAATTTACCTACAATTCCCGGCCAGAAAGCCAGCGGGAAAAATGGGGCCAGGGTTGTTAATGTACCTGACAAAATAGGTAAAAACACCTCCCCTGCCGCTTGTTTTGCCGCAAGTATAATATTGGGTTGCTTTTGATGCGTTCGGTGTATATTTTCAATTACCACGATGGCATCGTCCACCACAATCCCAAGGGCAAAAATTAAACCGAACATTACGATCATATTCATCGTAAATCCAAGTGCCGGCATAATCATAAATGCAATTGCCATTGAAAGAGGTACTGCAAGTCCAACAAAGAAAGCATTCGTTATTCCCATGAAGAACATCAGAACGAGGGTTACCAGTATCATACCGATAATGATGGTATTGTTAAGTTCTTCGAGTGTATTACGTGTGTAACGCGATTGCTCACCGGTGAGAGTTACTTTCAGGTCTTTAGGGAATTCTTTATTCACAAGATCGTCGTCAAGGATTTTTTTAATGTTATCAGAAGCTTCGAGAAGGTTTTTACCACTTTTCTTAACTACGTTGAGTGTAATTACATTTTGCCCGTTCAGTCGCGAAAAGCTTTCCTGTTCTTTAAACGTATCTCTTATTTCGGCAACATCTTTCAGGTAAACCGTTGCCCCGCTGGCCGATTTAATAAGGATGTTCCCCATTACTTCAAGGTTTGTAAATTGTCCCTGTACACGTATGGATCGTTTCATCCCGAATGTACTTATGTTTCCTGCTGAAACAGTCACGTTTTCGGCAGCAACAGCACGTTGAATATCGGTTAAGGTTACACTCGAAGCCTGGGCCTTATACATATCAACATTGATCTGAATTTCGCGCTCCAGGGCACCTACAATATCAACACGGGTGATTTCGTTAAGCGATTCAATTCGGTCCTGGGCAATTTCGGCATATTTTTTCAGCTGATCCAGATCGTAATTACCGGAAACCTGGATGTACATGATAGGAATTTCCGAGAAATCGATATCATTAACGAGAGGCTCCGTAGGAAGATTACTCGGAAGGTCGGATTTGCTTTTGTCAACAGCATCTTTTACCCTTTGTTTGGCTTCGGGAACCGCAACATCCGTATTAAACTCAATGGCTATTGACGATACATCCTGCAAGGAGTTGCTGGTGATTTTCTTAACCCCGTTGATACCCTTCAGCTGCTTTTCGATAGGGCGGGTAACAAGGTTTTCCATATCCTCAGGCGATGTGCCCGGGTAAGGAGTGTTTACCAGAATAGTAGGGATTACAATTTCGGGAAACTGTTCCTTTGGGATGCTGTTGTAACTGCTTATACCCAGCAACGAGATAAAAACAGCCAGAACATAGATGCTGGTTTTGTTATCAATAGCCCAGCTGGTAGCAAAAAACTCTTTGAAATTATTTTTCATATTTGTGTTGTCTATAGTATTGAAAAAGGGGAATGCCCCGATTTACATTAGTTGGCCTGAATGAGTTCACCGTCGATAAGGCTGTTAAAACCGGTTGTTATGATTTTATCACCAGCGGAAACACCGCTCGTAATTTCAGCAAGTCCATTGTAGGTGCTTCCAACAGTAACCGGAAGCCTGCGGGCCACCAATTTGCCGCTTTCCTCTTTGGCAACATAAATAAACTTACCGGATTGAGATTCCCTGATAAGTGTTATTGGAACTGTGAACGCGGCAGGGTTACGATAATCGTTAATTTTTACAACCGCCATCATATTGGCGCGGTATTCAACCTTGCTTGGGCCTAAATGTACTTCACTTACAAATGTGCGGTTAATCGGATTAATATATTTGCTGGTAAAGCGGATCTGTGAAGCTATCTCTGTATTAAAATCAGGGAAGAAAACTATTACTTTGTCACCGGGTTTAACTTTTGGAGCATAGGCTTCGGCTATTTCGGCTACCACTTTCACTGTCGAGAAGTTAACCACGCGAATTGCAGGTAATCCAGGAGAAGCCATTTGACCTACTTTCAGGTTCACTTCCTCAACACTTCCGTTAATAGGTGATTTAATACGTGTCATTTCCAGCTGGTCATTCAAAGTAGCAAGTGCTTTTTCGAGGTTTTCCTTGGTATTTTTTGAAGTCAGATATTGCACTTCACTGCCGATTTGTTTATCCCAGAGCGCCTTTTGCTTGTTAAACATGCTTGTAGCAAAGTCGAGTTGCTGCTTTGTGCTGGCAATCTGCTGCTGCATTACCGAATTATCAATTTGCGCCATAACTTGTCCTCTGCGTACAGGATCGCCTTCTTTAACGTATACGGCTGTGATGGAGCCTGCCATCTGGGCTGAAACGGCAATATTATCTTCCCCATCAACTTTTCCCTGCACTTCCAGGTAATGGTTGAACATTTCCGTTTTTGCCTCAGTTACTGAAACGGGAGTTACCTTACTTGTTTTAGTTGTATCGCTAACCTGTAATTCGGTTTCGAGCGCTTTGATTTTAATGGATAGTTCGTCGCGTTGCTTTTTTAGCTTGGCTAATTCTGATTTTTTATCAGCGGGTTTGCAGGCTACTGCCAGTGCTATCAGCAAAAGGAAAATAATTGATTTGTTCATTGTTTTCATTGTATATCTGTTTTATATTTTAGTTACAGGTTGTTGTTTAATTTGTCGAGTTTGGTTTTGGCCGAAATAAGTGACAGGATTGAAATGTACATATTGCTTTGTGCTGTCAGATACTGATTTAAGTTATCGGTAATTTCCCGGCTGGTTGCTATTCCTTCGTTGAATTTTATAAGTGTTTTATCATAAATACGCTTTGTGAGTTCAATATTCCGCTTATCATTTACATATTTCTCGTAAGCTGTGGTCAGGTCATTCCGCGCGTTAACATATTGCAACTGCAAACCATTGGCTACAGTTTCTTTCAAGTTAACAATTTTCTGCAATTCGAGCTGGCGCTGCTGGACTTTAACATTTCGTGAACCGCTTGATAATATTGGGATATTCATCGAAATCGAAAAAACATCTTTGGGATTAAAATTAAATGCGGGTTGATTCACCATTTCCTGATGCCTGTATACAGCTGCCAGGTTAGGCAGATAAGTACTCTTCTCGCGCTTCAGGTTGAGTTTGCCGATAATTTCGGATGTATTGAGTATCTGATAGTCAAGGTTGTTGTTAATATTAAACTGGGTGGCAATCAGTGTTTCGAGATTTTCTGATTTAGCAATGCTTTCCAGGTTATCCGTTAATACAATTTTATCAGCAAACGGCATCCCCAGCTGAAATTTAAGTAGGTCGTAAGTAGCATCAAGCTGGCGAGTCATAGAACTTACAGCATTTTTAAGCGTAAGGCTTACAAGTTCAATCTGATCAACATCAGTGTTTTCGATAAGTCCTTGCTGAAACATTTGCTGCATGTCCGAGAGTGTCTTGTTCGTATTCTCCTGCGACTTTTTTAAAACATCCAGCGTTTGCTCAAATACTAATGCCATTGCGTATGAGTTGGCAACCGACTCTTTCAGATCGATTTCAGCTTTTTGCTTATTCTGATCCGTCATTTGATAATATACTTTTGTGGCTTGCAAGCCGACAATATATTCACCACTGAATAATAACTGCGAAACCGTGATATCAAGTGTAGTGTTGTTTTTAACACCTAAGGGAATAGGCGCACCGGGCGTATATCCCATATAAACATTTTTATTTGTGATATCGTCAGATGTAATTGTTGTGCCTGCTGGCAGATCCGTTGCAAGGAAAGTACTTCCGCCAAGGCTCAATTCCGGTACTTTGAACAAATGCTGATAATTTGCCTGTGCATTAACCTGCGGCAAACCAATTGCAGTAGTCTCCCAGATTTTCTTTTTAGCTATTTCTCTATCAAGGACAGAGTTCCTTGTTGTGGCATTGTTTTTAATAGCATACTCCTGAGCCTGTTTCAGGCTGAATGAGTTGGTGGCAGCTTGATTATCCTGAGCTAAAGCAGAGAACTGCGAAGCAAAGAGCAGAAATGCTGACAAAAGGGTAGTGATGATTGGTAATTTCATAGATCAGATATTGTTGTTTAACATTTTTGTTTGTTTCTCATAATAGGCAAGTCCTTCAGCATTTGCTATGCCTCGGATGTGATTATCGAACATGACCTGGAATACTTTTTCGAATCCAAAATTTACCGAAGATAAAAATTCGGGATCATGAACATCGACCAACTTCTGAATGTAAAGCCTGGCTATCAGGTCAACATCCAGATCATTGCGATAGATACCTTCCGCAATTCCCTGGATAAAATTCTGTTTTACCTGTTCGAAAACATGATCGCGTTTCCGGGTAATGAACTCCCGGTAAATGGCAGGATAGTATTTTTGCAGCTCATACGCGTTAATAGGGTTCATATCTTTCAACTGTATGCTCACATTCTTACTAACTGCCAAAAGAATATCAATTGCATTCATATTCGCTGTGTCTTCACCTATGCAAGGGATTCTTTCCTTTTCATGCATGTGCGCGAGTACTTTTTCGACCAGCTCCGTTTTATTGGCAAAATACTGGTAAATGGTCTTTTTCGACATTCCCAATTCCTTGGAAACATCATCCATTGACACACTGCGTATTCCGTTTTTTTTGAACAGCCGTAAGCTTTCAGTTAGTATACGGTCAACTTTTTCGTCCATATTTTTTTGTTAAGAGCGGCAAAAGTACAACATTTATAAACATCGGAAACGAAACACATATAAAATGTTTCCATTGTTTTAATATAAATTAACGTTTCCAGACTTAATTTGTTCGGCAAAATTCACTACAAATTAAATTCCTTACAATCTAAAAGCGGTGAATGCCGGATTTGGGGCGGTGAATGGGTTCGTGGGGAGGATGGAGTGATAGAGTGATAGAGTGGTGGAGCGAAGGGGTGATTGGGTGGTGGGAAGATGTTTTTCGGTACAAAATGTAAAATACTCGATTGCAAAAGCCTCTGCCGGTATTTGGAGGAAATTGTCAACTAAAAATGGTACTAAAAAAATGTGTTCTAATGCCTGGCTTTCCAAATCCGACATCCGGCATCAATCATCGCACATCCAACATCAAACTTCCGACATCGCAAATCTGAAATCCGACATCACCAATCCGAAATTAAATCTTCCTTCTCCGAAGTGCAGTATAAACAGTCAATAATCCAAAAAGCCCTGCCACCAAAAGGGAAAAGCGCCCGATATAATCCCCGTATTTAACATAAAAAGTAACTTTATCGTTGGCATTGATCGTTGCTTTGATAACCGCAGGAACCCAATAAGCAGTTCGTTGTGTAATATCCCCACGCTGGTTGATAAAGCACGAAATCCCGGTGTTGGCCGATCGGGCAATACTCCGCCGCGTTTCAATGGCCCTGATAACCGAAAAAAGCATATGCTGCCTGTGTCCAGGCGTATTGCCCCACCAGCCATCGTTGGTAATTACAAATATTACATTGGCACCGTTTGTTATAAAACGGTTCATAAATTCACCGTAAACCGATTCGTAGCAAATGCAGGGAGCTACTTTCAGATGACTGCTTACTTCAAACGGCGTCTGATCCGGATTTACGCCCAGGCTACCGGTAGTTCCGCCCAGGTCGATAGCAAACTTTTTAAGGAACGGCAATACATCCAGGTATGGCATCAGTTCAACTCCCGGAGTTAGTTTCGATTTGTGGTATTTTTGTAAAGTGCTGTCATGCGCAACATACAAAGCGGTATTGTACGAATCATAATACATATCGGCATCCCTGAATTTTCGCGCCGAAACGCTTAATGGTTCTCCAGGTTTAAATATTTTACGGGACGAAATGCCTGTAATCACATTTATCCGGGCATAGCTTTTATTGAATTTCCTGATACGGGCAATGCTGGGCGATGACTCAATCTGATCTTCAAAAACATATTCCTGTATGGCGCTTTCGGGAAACACGGCAAAATCAGTGAGGCTATCTGCTTTTTCGGCTGCCATGGACAACATGCGCTCTGTAACCACCATAGGATCTAGCTCAAATTGCTCGTTATACGGATCAATATTAGGCTGCACCACCACAACATCCACAGGATTAATCTTTTCGGTATAACGGTTGTACATTACAACAGAAGCAATCATGGGCGCAATAATCAACAGAATGGTTGCTGCCAATCGCATACCAATTTTAAGGCTGCATATTTTCATCATAATCCGGTCGCGGACGAAAAAGAAAATCAGGATATTCACCAGCAAAATCCACAGTGAACCGCCAAAAATCCCTGTATATTCATACCATTGAATCAGTTTCGGGTAAGCTGCAAATCCATTTCCCAGGTTGAGCCACGGGAAGTTCAGATCCCAGCGCAGGTGGATAAATTCGGCTGTTAAGACGTATCCGATTAAGGCGGTATAAGCTGCTGCCGCTCCCAATAGCCTGCGGTGTGTGACATGAAACAGGAAGAATGCGCCTCCAACCAGTGTTGTGTTTACCAATATTGTTGCCACAATACCTATGGGAGTCGAAATATAAACCCACCAGGTGGTTAGCAAAACCCAGGTGGAAATGGATAGAATTATATAAGGAATAATACCTGAAGAATGGTTTGTTGAACGGTTTTTCCATTGTTCATATTCTACAACCAGCAAGGGCACAAACCCCAAAAACAATAAAAAAGGGAAACCTCGTTCAGGCCAACCGGCGGTGAGTAATAATCCGGAGAGTAAGGAGAGAAGAATTTTATATGTACGTTTCATCTGTTATTAATTTATTAATGCATTGCTTATTTTCAGCGGTATTAATGCTTGATTCGCAGGTGTTTTTTAAAGGTCAGATGGAATTACTCATAATTGCTTATTTTTAAAGGTATTCGTGAGAACGCTTCGCTAGTTATTAACGTCTTAATTGATTTCAAAGGTGTTAATGAAACCGCTTTGTTATTCGCTTCGCTCATGAGATCGCTTCGCTAAGTTCG
>JAURYB010000151.1 GCA_030654075.1 Bacteroidales bacterium
GTTTTACTTCCATTCAACTTCATGCATCAAATAACATAAAACATTGAATTTGTTACTATTATAAATAGTATTCTGTCCATAACAAGAGATGTATTTCCAATCTGGAATACACGGCTAAAATAAATCTTTTATTACAATAAAGTCATACTAGTGGATGTATATCTTTCAATAAGATCAAATCATTTTAATAACAGATAATTGTGGGTCTCAAAACACACCAGAAACATTGCAGGAATTATATTTAAACAGCAAGAATTCAGAGATAACAAAGCTCCTGAATGAGAATAACATCCTCTTATAGTCTAATTAGATAAATTGTACCTTTGCGATTACAAACTGAAATATGATATCCGGAAAAAATATTCACAAGTCGTATGGATCGCTCGAAGTACTGAAAGGCATTGACCTGGAAATCAGCAAAGGAGAAATTGTTTCGATAGTTGGAGCTTCGGGCGCAGGCAAAACCACGCTTCTTCAAATTATCGGTACGCTCGACAAACCAACTTCAGGGTCAATTCAATTCGATAAGCAGGATGTTGCATCGCTCAGCGAGAAACGCCTGGCTTCTTTTCGTAATATGAATATCGGTTTTGTATTCCAGTTTCACCACCTTTTACCTGAATTTACGGCACTCGAAAATCTTTGTATTCCTGCTTTTATTGCGGGTGTTTCGCAAAAAGAGGCGAAGCTCCGGGCAATGGAATTACTTGATTTTCTGCACCTAAGCGATAGGGCTGAGCACAAACCTTCCGCGCTTTCAGGCGGCGAACAGCAAAGGGTTGCCGTTGCCCGCGCGTTAATGAATCATCCTTCGGTAATCCTGGCCGACGAGCCTTCGGGCAACCTGGACTCAGCCAACGCAAAAGAACTGCACGCATTGTTTTTCACTCTTCGCAAGGAATTTAACCAAACATTTGTAATCGTCACCCATAACCAGGAACTTGCTGAAATGAGTGATCGGAAGCTCATGATGCTCGATGGCAGGATAGTATAATAAAATTACCAGAAATACTTCCTGTAACTATTACATACTCAAACAAATAAAATCTCGTTTTACAATTCTGTCAAGCCAATAATTTCGGAAAACGACCGTTATTAATTTTCAGATATGAAATCAAACCTGTTTAGTCAATGAAGAATAGCATTTCCGCGAATCCTTTTAAAATATACATTCTGCTTGTTTTTATTGGAATCACTTTTTTATCGTCATATGCCAATACCTGCTACGCGCAGGGCAAGCCTGCTGACGCAAATTATAAAACCCTGATTCAGCAGGCTGACCAGGCTTTAACCGCAAAAGATTTTGAAGGAGCATTACTCCTTTACGAAAAAGCCAGGCTAGCCAAGCCTGAGTATAATTATGCCGCCGATAAAATCGGGGAAATTAATAAGCTGCTCGACGCAAGCCCCGACACCAAAGCCCAGTTATTCGAAAACACAATTCTAAAAGCCGAGAACTTATTTAAGCAAAAGGACTACCCTCAAGCGAAGACAGAATACCAGAAAGCTATTTTGATCGATCCATCGGCCCAATTTCCAAAGGATAGGTTGGAAGAAATAAGTGCCTTGTACAAAGATCCTACCGATGTGGCTAATTTTAATGAAGCTGTCGCTAATGGTGATAAAGCACTGGCAATTTCAGATTTTGATAAAGCTATCTCGTTGTATGAAACAGCGCTTGCTTTGCAGCCCAATACAAAATTGGTGAAGGACAAAATTGCCTCCGCAAAGAAACAGCAGACAGATGTAAAAGTACGGACAGAACAGTCTGCAAAAAGCATCGCTTCTGCGGATATCTTATTACAAGCCGGGAAACGCTCCGAAGCCCGTGTGGAATATCAGAAAGCGTTGGATTTAACTCCAGGTAACCCGTATGCCAAACAAAAAATCCAGGAGATAGATAATTATGCCAGCACTCAGAAGGCTCTTCAGGATAGTTATGATAAATCCATTGAGCTGGCGGATCAGTTCTACATAAACCGCGACTTTGCCAGTGCCCGTATAAAATACCAGGAAGCGCTCAACGCAAAACCGGGAGCACGATATCCGAAAGAAATGCTCGAAAAAACCAAATCAGGTGAATCGCAGTTGCTTTCGGATCAGCAGAAGTATGACGCGGCTCTTACAAGTGCCGAAAGCCTTTTAAAATTGGCCGATTACCCGGCTGCAATTATCGGTTTTAAATCAGCCTCTGCCCTCAAACCGGCTGAAACGTACCCGAAAGCAAAAATTGAAGAAGTAGAAAAGCTGATTACTGACAATGCTTCACGCAAAGATGCATTCGATATTGCCATCAAAAACGGTGAACAGTCGCTAAGTGAAAAAAGATATGATGCCGCATTGGGTTACTTTCGTAATGCACTTACACTGCTGCCTAACGAAAAATATCCTGCTCAAAAGATAGAGGAAATCACGGCAATCACCAGAAAGCAAAAAGAAATAGTCGAAAACTACAATAAATCCATTGCCGAAGGCGACAAACTATTTATGCAGGAAAAATTTGAAGATGCTATTTCAGCCTATACCAAAGCCCTTGAATTTAAACCAGAAGAAACGTATCCTCAGCAAAAAATCACAGAAGCACAGGCTAAGTTAGCTACTTCAAAGAACAAGAAAGAAGGCTATGCTGCTGCTATAGCCAACGGGGACCGGCTATTTTCCGAATACCAGTATACCGAAGCATTACAAGCCTATGAACTAGCCCGCTCCATAAATTCATTCAGTGAATATCCGATTGGTAAAATATCAGAGATCAATTTTTTATACACTAAATACTCTAAAGCACTTGAAAAAGGTGATAAAGCGCTCTCGTCAGGGAATTATGACCTCGCTATTAAATCATTTCAGGATGCTCTGATTATTAAACCAACAGATCTGGTTACCCAGGATAAAATCACAGAAATAAAAGCTACAGTAGCTACTCAGCAACTTTCAGATGAAAAATACACAACTGCTGTAAAAACCGGCGACCAGCTGTTTACGGGCAAAGAATATAGCCTTGCCCTGGCCGCCTATAATGAAGCTTCAGAATTAAAAAGGAATGAAAAATATCCCCAGGACCAGATCGCTAAAATCAACAAAATTCTTGGGGATCAGAGGTCGGTGGATGAAAACTATTCCCAGGCCGTTGCTGATGGCGACAATAATTTTAACAGTCAGAAACTAAATGATGCAATCGCGGCATACAAAAAAGCATCTGCCATTAAACCTGCCGAAACCTATCCGAAAACACAGATTGAAAAAATCACCGGATTAGTTGCGGCCCAAACCAAGCTGGATGGAAACTATACGACGGTTATCAATTCCGCTGACAAACTTTTCGCGGCTAAAAAATATGAAGATGCCATTATTGATTTTCGAAAAGCTCAGTTATTAAAACCATCTGAAAAATACCCTTCGGATAAAATTGCTGAAGCCGAAAAGCTAATTGAAGATTTAAATACAATTCAGGAATCCTACAATAAAGCAATTGCGGATGGCGACAAATTCTTTAGCGATAAAGATTATGTGAATTCATTGGCTTCATTTAAAAACGCTAATTCGGTTAAACCAGGCGAAGTATATCCAAGCCAAAAGATAACTGAGATTCAAACCATTCTGGATAAAGATAAAGCCGAAGGTCAACTCTATCAGGAAGCAATTTCACAGGCTGATAAACTTTTCACCGATAAAAAATACACTGAATCACTTGAATCCTATCAGCGTGCATCCAAAATAAA
>JAURYB010000136.1 GCA_030654075.1 Bacteroidales bacterium
TGAAAGCGAAATACAATGCGGCGAATATTGAGGAGGTTTTTCTGAAGATAGCAAGGAATTAATGTTAAACAGAAATTTACGAGGTACGATTTACGAGGTACGATTTACGAGGTACGATTTACGAGGTACGATTGAATCAAAGCTTCGATATATTGCAAGAAACAATGATTGAGAAAACCCATAGTTAATACACCCCAATTGTAACTCGTAAATCTGAACTCGTACATTATTAAATCCACGCCAATCGTAAGTCTTACCTTGTAACTCGTACATTTTGTAAATCCACCCACATCGTAACTCGCACCTTGTAAATCGTACCTCGTAAATTTCTGTTTAACATTAATTCCTTGCTATCTTCAGAAAAACCTCCTCAATATTCGCCGCATTGTATTTCGCTTTCAGATTAGCAGGTGTATCAAGTGCTACAATTTTTCCATCAGCCATAATGCTGACACGGCGACAGTATTCGGCTTCGTCCATGTAATGTGTGGTAACAAAAACGGTGATTCCCTGGTTAGCTGTTTCGTAAATGATTTCCCAAAACTGACGGCGTGTAATCGGGTCAACACCACCAGTTGGCTCATCAAGAAAAACTATGGACGGACGGTGTAGTATAGCCACCGAGAAAGCCAGTTTCTGTTTCCAACCCAGCGGAAGCGAACCCAAAATCTGGTTCCTCTCCCCCCCGAGCCCAAGACGACCCAGGAGTTCGGTTGTTCTTTCCCTTATTTTTGCTGCCGGCAGTCCGTAGATGCCTCCGAAAAACTGAAAATTTTCCCAAACCGTTAAATCCTCGAATAACGAAAACCGCTGGCTCATATAGCCAATCCGTTTTTTAATCATTTCCGTTTGATGGTAAACATCATACCCTGCAACCATAACTTTCCCGGAAGTAGGTGATGATAACCCGCAAAGGATTTTCATAGTTGTAGTTTTGCCTGCGCCATTCGCTCCAAGAAAACCATAGATCTCTCCTTCCTCAACCGAGAAAGTCAGGTGATCGTTAGCCACAAAACTGCCGAACTTTTTAACCAGGTTTTCTACTTCAATGATTTTCATTAAGGTATTGGGGATTGGGATTTAGGGATTAGGGCTGGTTTGACGAGTTTCATACTTGTGAATAAAACTTTACAGGCAGCGTTTCATCCCTATTTACTATTCACTGTTCACTATTCATTATTCACGCTTCGGCTTCGCTCAGCGCATCGCTATTCATTATTCACTCCTTTTTCATCATTTCCATAAAACAATCCTCTATCGACGGCTCGATTTTCGAAATATGAACATTGCTATGACCGGCAGTTTCAAGATAAGCAAGGATTTCGGCCGGCTTAACCGACTTGTCAGACAGTGACAGGTGAATGTGCTCCCCGAATGGGAAAGCTGTTCTGGTGTATTTAAATTGCCTCAGATCACCCAGCAAACGGTATGTATCATCTGTTTTAATTGCCCATAAATCCTGGCCGTAATTATTTCGAATTGCCGCTGGAGTGTTGATGCTCATGATTTTGCCGCTTTGTATCAATGCAACCCGGTCGCAACGCGACGCTTCATCCATATAAGGCGTTGAAACGACTATAGTTATTCCGCTAAGGCGCAGTCTTGAAAGCATTTCCCAGAATTCGATGCGCGAAACAGCATCAACACCGGTAGTAGGCTCATCAAGCACAAGTACTTCTGGTTTATGGATCAAGGCACACGACAAGGCCAGTTTCTGCTTCATGCCACCCGAAAGCTTTCCTGCTTTTCGATCCTTGAACGGCTCGATCTGGCTATAAATATCTTTCACCAGTTCATAATTGGCTTCGGGTGTAGTTTTAAAAATACCGGCAAAAAACCGGAGATTTTCTTCAACTGTTAAATCCTGGTACAACGAAAAACGACCGGGCATATATCCCAGAATTTTCCGCAACTTGATATAATCTTTAACCGTATCGAGGCCTTCCACCGTGAGTGAGCCTTTATCAGGAATCAGCAACGTAGTTATTAATCTGAATAAAGTCGTCTTTCCGGCACCGTCTGGCCCAATAAATCCAAATAATTCACCTTTGCTTACATCGAACGAAATATCATCAAGTGCGGTTTTGTCGCCATAACGTTTTGTTATGTTTGCCGCATGTATGGAAATGGGTGATGACATTAATTTTAAAAATTTAGTAGGGGTGATATTTTAAAAATCCGGAAGAAAAAGCAGAAAATAGCGGACACGAAGATTGTTTAACCTACCCGGTTTTGCTTTTTATGCTCAGATTTCCTTAAAAATCAGGATTCCGGCAGGGTTTTCAGACTGTACCCGTTTTGCCTATTTTCTTAGTGTTGCTTCTTTGGTCCAGGTGGCTGTTTTGCCCAATCCCATCCATGAAGCACCAATATAACCTCTGATCTTTACACTATTGGCCGACTCAAAGTTGATATAGCAATTATAGGTTTTCCCACTCGAAGGATTATAAATAGTGCCTTCATTCCACTCATTATCCGATTCATTAAACTTGAATCCCTTCAGCATTTCGAGGCCAATAATAGCGCGCTTTTGAAGTTTTGCGTCAGGGTTTTTATCATCAACTTTAGGTTTTCCGTCTTTGAGCGGTTCTTTCAGCCACACAATTTTACCATAGTATTTGCCATTTGTGCTTTTAAATATCTGAACCTGCGATTTTTCGGCTTTGGTTTCATCATCGTAAGTCAGGTAATAGCCTACAATTTTATCAGCTTTTGACTGAGCGCTTGCCTTGCCGGCAAATACCATTGAAATAACCAGTAATGCCAGGGTGATTGTAATTTTCATAGTTTTCAGGATTAGTTTGAACTTGGTTTAACTATAATTGGATTGTCTTACTTTGCTTTTTAACTATTTACCAGGGGCTGATTCTATTTAAATCCGGAATGAGAAGAAATCGTTTAAAATTCAGAAATTAAACAATTTAAACACGTCCCGATTTTTGCTTTTTGTGTTTACATTAACCCCAAACCCCGGAGGGGTTTAACGTTGACAAGTTCATTATTTTTGATGAACGAAGCAGAAATTATTTTTTTTCTCCAAAATTAACCTCCGCCGGCATGGCGATTTTTAAACTGCCATCATTGGGAACCCTGATCTTAACGCCATATACCAGGTTAACCCTTTCTTCTTTGGTTTGAATTATTTTAGGAGTAAATTCAGCTTTAGGTGAAATCCAGCTTACAACTCCGCTCAATTTACGGTTTGTTTTTTTATCCACATCAATCAAAACCTCCACCTGCTGCCCTTGTTTTATGCCCGGAAGCTGTGTTCCGGAAACATAAACTTTAAGTTCCATCACGCTAAGATCAGCAATTTTATAAAGCGCCCGACCAAGAGCCGCTATTTCACCTGCCTCGGCAAACTTACTGAGAACCGTTCCTTTTACCGGATTCCGTATATAGCATTTGTGAATGGATTCATTTACCTGGGCAATCTGCCTGTCGATAACTTCCATTTCTTCCGTTATTCCTGCATTCTGGGTTTGGATTGAAGCAACCTGTGAATCAACCAGATCGATGGCGCCATTAATATCATCAAGCTGTTTAGGAGTAGCTGCTTTGTCAGCAATTAGTTTTGTAACGCGGTTTTTCTCCACCACCAGGTTTTCTTTTTGCTGTTGCTGAACCGCAATCTGGCTCCCGATATTGCTTCGTTTTGCAGAAACTGCTTTCTTTTGCGACTGAAGCTGTAATTTTTTTAAATACAAATCGGTGGTGTCAATCAAAGCTACAATACTTCCCGAATCGGGTTGAGATCCTTCTTCCACATTCAGATAATGTATTTTTCCTGCGCTTTCGGACGATACCGTTACCTGGACGGCTTCAAAATTTCCATACGCATCACTCAGGTTATTGCGGTTGCTGCAGGATGATAACCATACCAATGCTATCAATAAAAATAGGTTGCGGGTTGTTGCCATTGTATTATATATGTTGTTAGTATTCATTGTGGTATTCGTTTTGATCTGAATAAATTATCAGTTTTGGCGATTATTAATTCATGGAAAACATCACCTATTCAGTTTGTTTTGAGCTATTTCTATTGCTTTAAGGAGTTTTTGTTCCAGTAATTTCTTGTCTGGCAGTTTCGTGATATATTCAGCTACTTTAATCTGATCGTTGTTATCAAGCATAAGGTATTTGATTTGTTCCGGCGATTTTTCGCTGCAAAGAATAAGACCTACGGGTTTATTTTCATTCTCTTTTTGCTCATTGTGCTCAAGCCAGTTCAGATACAATTCCATCTGACTTTTATAGCCTGCTTTAAATTTACCAATCTTAAGGTCAATGGCTATTAATGAGCGCAATCCCCGGTGATAGAACAATAAATCGATATAATAATCCTCATTGTCGATTGTAATTCTCTTTTGTCGGGCAAGAAAGGCAAATTCGGTTCCCAACTCAGTTATAAAACCTTGCAGATTGAATAAAATTGCCGATTCCAGGTCATTTTCGCTATAGGAATCATGCAAGCCTAAAAAATCCCAAAAATACGGATCACGAAATGTTAAATCCGGGCTGATTTGTTTTTCACTATTAATGAGTTCAAGATCATTGATAATAGTTTGTTCTGGTTTTTTACTTATTGCAGTACGTTCAAAAAGCATACTATCAATTCGGGTTTGCAATGTTCGCACACTCCAGCGTTCGTGAATGCTCATTTGAGTGTAAAACTCCCGCTTTAAATCCTCCTTTATATAGATTAAACTATAAATATGCGACCAACTCAATTGTGCAGACAGTGTCTGCACAATCTGTAAATCTGAATACAACTCGTTGAATTTTATAAAGTTGTGTAGATTACGTTTACTGAAACCTGTTCCAAACTTAACCGTTAATTCTCTACTCAGCTCAAGCACAATGCTTTTACCATAATCTGCCCTGTTATTTTTCAGGATATCCTCATTTATTTGTTTGCCAATATTCCAATAAAGCATCGTTAATTCACTGTTAACGGCTATAGCAACGTTCTTTCGTGCACTATCAATTAACGAAACTATGCTAAGAAGCAACTTCTCACTTTCCGGTAAATCTACTTCCTTACTCATTTGTTGGTTGTTTTTGTTATACCTGCCAATAAAATTTCTTTTTTTACAAAATTGCTACAATCCACCCGTAGCAGCCTTATAAAGTGCTTTTGACTGCAGTAACTGCATTTTATGCAGATTCCGGTTCAAAAGAGCCTGTTCTTCGGCAAGTTGTTCGGTAACAAATTCGGTGGCGGTAAGGGTTCCGTTTTCGAGTTGTGAAGCAGCTGAACGAGTAATTGATTTTCGCAGTTCAATGATCTGTTCATCACTTTTTATAAGTTCTCCTGCCTTTTGAACATCAGCCAGGTATTGCTGCACGTGGGCTTTGTTGGCCAGGTCGTAGGCATTTTTCTGGTTTTCAATAATGCTGCTGTTCAAATCCAGTATCTGTTTTTCGCGGCTGGTTTGGTTCCAGTTCCAGAAATTCCAGGTTACCTTGGCACCCACGGTATAAAAAAAGGCAGATCCTTCTTTAAAAACATTATATCCCGGATTACCATATCCAGCTGTTCCAAAACCATAAACCCTCGGCATGTCTTTCGAAACCGAAAGCTTCTTAGTAGCCTCAAGCTTTTGCTGCAACAAACCGAAAACGCCAAACTCCGGTCGCAGGTTTGTATAAACAGACAAGTCAACATCAATCAGAGGCTCAACAAAAGTTGAAGTTTCGTTCAGTGCCAAACCGGTAAGCACCTGCATAGTACTCACAAGCATTCGTTTCTGCGTAGTAACTTCCAGCAACCGCTGACCCGCCTTCAGAATTTCAGCCTGCAACACCTCAGCCGCCGAAGGAAGCATTACGCCTTCTTTTATGGAAGCGTTAACTTTTGAGAGACGCGAATTCAGATCAGAGACCGTGTTATTGATTACCCCGGCATTTAAATCAGAAAGCAAAATGCTGAAATACAATTGATTGATGCGTTCGCGGACTTTGTACAATTCAACATCATTATTCAGTTGATTTAGCTGAAGGCTGTAATCTTCAACCAAATTCTGAGCATCCATAGTACCTCCGCCATAAATCAATTGGTTGGCATCAAGTGATACTTTGTACTGTGCTTTCGGAACTACAGGTGTTGTTACCCCCGGAACCGAAAACGGAAGTTTTATTACCTCGTTTTGATAGGTTGCCTGCCCGTTAAGGTTAAGTTGTGGTAGTTTCCCGTTATTAATGTTTTTTTGCTGGAGCGAACTTGATTCCTTGTAAATTTCGTTTTGCCCCGAAAGCGGCTGGTTCTTCATGGCAGCCGACAAGCATTCATCGAGGGTAACCGCTTTCTGTGCCAAGGTATTTATGCCTGCAGAAATGATAAGGGAAAATAAAAATGTTCTGTACATCATACGGTTATTGATTTAAGTACAAAATCGACAATTTCGGTTTGCCTTGATTCCAGATAAGTCTGGTATTCATCATTATTCATGTCAAATATGTTTTGTACGATAGGCCTGGCAGCAAAAGGGAAAATACACATGGCAATAATATTAACCATTAGATGTTCGGCTTTAATTGCCCGGATAATGCCTCGCGCAACTTCATCATCGATCTGCTTTTGAAGCAGCTTAGGGTTAAGGCCTGCCTTTTTAATGTATTTTAAAAAACTATCAGGATTTGTATTTAACGTGTTCAGTATAAATGCCGGGATAAAGGGATTTTCTTCTAAAGCTTTAAGATAAATCCGTATAAACATGGTGATTTTTTCTTTGAATTGAAGATCAGCTTCCAACATTTGTTTCATAGCCGGAAACAGGTTGGAGGCCACTTCACTGAACACGGCTTCGAAAAGTTTCTCCTTACTCCTGAAATAATAATGCAGTAATGCCTTGTTTATGCCAGCATGGTCGGCAATTTCCTGCATTCGGGCACCTTCGAACCCCTTAGCAATAAACACCTCGCGGGCTGCTATAAGTATAGATTTTTCAGTATTTTCACCAGCTATTGTCATAGCGCAAATGGTTTATTTTTTTTGGTTTAACTATATGATTTAACCATGTGGTCAAATGTAATATAAAAAAATGTAGTTTTTATAAAGGGGGGAAAATATTTTTTATGCGGTTCATTAATAGTAATTATTGGCCATTAACAAAAATCCGTACTTTTACCTTTTTATATCAAACTAATGAGGACTATCGTACTTGTAGTATTCAGTTTTCTGACCATCGGTTTATTTGCAGGTAATGAACCCGTTGATAAAACCAGGCAGGCAAAGGAGTGGCTTAAAAATCAACCACTTTCCTTTATCGAAAACAAAGGACAGCTTACAAACACCGATGGTAACCCGGCTGATAATGTTCTTTTTAAAGCATCCTACGGCGATTGCGATATTTATATTACTACCGAAGGAATTAGCTATGTCTTTGTGAAGTACGACAAAATGAAAGGTCACCGTATTGACACCAATGATATCCACAGCAAGTTCGGACAAAAAGAAATGGAGAACAAAACCGTTTCGTACTACCGCCTGGATATGAACCTGCAGGGCTCAAGCATCAACAAAACACAAATAATTAAAGAACTGCCCGGCAAACAAGGCGTTACCAATTATTTCTATCCCCATTGCCCCGAAGGCATTTACGGCGTTCAGGAATATGGTAAAATAACTATTAAAAATATTTACAAAGGCATCGACTGGGTAATTTATACCAATGCCGAAAACAAAGAAGCTCCTTTGAAATATGATTTTGTGGTTCAGCCGCAAGCCAATTATAAGGATATAAAAATCAAATTCGTAAATGCCCAAAGCACGCTTTTAACCGATAATGGCACAAAACTGAAAATCCAAACCATTGCTGGCAATATCGAAGAAGGAAACCTTTACTCCTACTTGCAAAACAGCACTGCAAAACAGTCTATAAAAACCACTTACATTGCAAATTCAGATAGTACTTTAGAATTTGAGTTAGGCGCTTATGATAAAACTAAAACATTGGTAATTGATCCGCTGGTGTGGGCGACGTATTATGGGGGTAGCGGTGAAGATGAATTTTACGCTGTATCTACTGATGCCGAGGATAATCTCTATATAACAGGGAAAGTTGGTTCATCTGATTTTCCAAATCAGAATCTTTCTTCAGCTTTTTGGCAACCAACAAATCAGGGTAACTTTGATGCTGTTATCTTAAAGTTTGATAGTCAGGGTATCAGGCAATGGTCAACTTATTATGGCGGAAGTTTACAAGACCAGGCTCGTTCTATTTGCACAGATACTCAGGGTAATGTTTATGTTACGGGAGAAACTAATTCAATCAATTTCCCACTGCAAAAGTCAACAAACGCATATTACCAGGGGAGTAACAGGGGTGAATATGATATATTTATTTTGAAATTCACTAAAAATGGCGTAAGACAGAGTGCCACCTATTATGGCGGTATTTCAATTGATTCAGGGCCATCGGTGTGTACGGATAAGCAAGATAATGTATATATTACTGGTACTACTTTTTCAGAAAATTTCCCAACAACAAAACTCGCAGGTGCGTACAATCAGCCAACGAAGTTAAACTATGTCTCAGATGGATTTATATTGAAATTTAATTCTGATGGTACATGTCAGTGGTCCACTTTTTATGGCGGATCTAATGGCGAGGATATTAGAGATTTGTTAATTGATAGTCAGGAGAATCTATATATAACCGGAGGAACCAGCTCCTTAGATTTCCCGTTCCAAAAGTTAGAAGGTGCCTATTTCCAGGATACAATTAAAGGCTATGATGATGTTTTTATTGTAAAGTTCAATAAACTAGGCAACAGACAATGGGCTACTGTTTATGGTGGAAGCATTTGGGATGATGGGTATTCATTATGTTCAGATAGCCAAGACAATATTTATATCACTGGTAACACTTACTCAACAAATTTCCCTGTTCAACAATTAGCAGGAGCCTATAATCAATCCTACTCCGGAGGCGAATATGATATATTTGTTCTAAAATTTGATAATCTTGGTGCATGTAAATGGGCTACATATTATGGTGGAAGTAATTATGAAACAGGTACAACTATTCGTTCAGATAGTCACGACAATATTTACATTACAGGTGATTCATATTCAACAAATTTCCCGACTAAAGAATTAATTGGTGAATACTGGCAGCCATCGAAAGCTACTGGATATTCTGATGATGCTATTATTTTGAAATTTAGCGAAACGGGAACAACAATATGGGCTACATATTATGGCGGATTAGGTTCGGATGCAGGATTAGATTTAGTTGTAGATAGTCAAAATTCATTATACTATGTTGGGCGTTTTGGGGAAGGTGCATATACCTTAGATTATGGAAATGACGCCTACTACGACAATAGTGGGAATGTCTCATATGATGGATTTATACTAAAATTCGATGATTGTAACAACCAAAAACCCTCTTCAGTTCAAACCGATCGAAACGACCTCTGCATAAACGAAACCGGCAATATAATCCTGACAGCTATCGGCGGTATCGGCGACACCTTAAAATGGTATTCGGATAAGGCTGGATTAAATTACCTTGGAAAGGACACACCCTTCACAGTCCCGATACCGTCACAAACCACCACTTACTACGCTCGCTGGGAAAGTCTTTGTGATACTTCTGAATGCGATAGTGTTGTGATAAGTATCCTGACACAATTTACCAAAAACATAAGTCCTGCAATCTGCGAGGGTGATACTTGCACAGTTGGAACATCAAAGTACACAAAAGCAGGGATATATATAGATTTGTTATCAACTGCATCAGGTTGCGACAGCATTGTAACAACCAACCTTTTCGTAAATCCTTCCATATTAATAGCTACAAATCCACCTATTTGCGAGGGAGAAACATTTACTGTTGGATCAAATGTTTACACCTTAGCAGGAACTTACAAGGACGTTTTTAAAACGTATCTAGGCTGTGATAGCACTGTGGTTACAAACCTCGTCGTAAATCCATTAAATCGCACTTCGTTGACTCGTTCAATCTGCCAGGGCGACTCATATATTGTAGGAACCAAAATTTATACTGCTACAGGAATTTACTCTGATACTTTGTCATCCGTTTTATTTTGCGACAGCATTGTTACAACAAATCTCACAGTTCATCCTGCTTATCAACTCACACCTTCTCCCTTTATATGCCCGGGTGAAACAGTTACGGTTGGAACCCACACTTACAGCGCAACGGGAACTTATATCGATAAATTATCCACAACCAATGGCTGCGATAGCATTATAACAACAAATCTTACTGTTTATCCGGTTGAACAAAATATACAATCTCCTATTAGA
Source organism: Bacteroidales bacterium (assembly GCA_030654075.1). Lineage (GTDB taxonomy): Bacteria > Bacteroidota > Bacteroidia > Bacteroidales > UBA4417 > UBA4417. The sequence continues at coordinate 10,280 of JAURYB010000136.1, forward strand.
TGCACAGGCGAATCAATTACGGTTGGCCTGAATACCTACACAGAAACCGGAACTTACACAGATGTTTTGACCAGCCATCATAATTGCGACAGCACTGTTATTACAAACCTCACGATAAATCCAACGGCACAAAGCTCTTTTCCTCATTCCATTTGCGAAGGCGAAACTTTCATTGTTGGTACAAATATTTATTCCTCACCCGGAAATTATATCGATGTACTTAAAACTTCATTGGGCTGCGACAGTACCGTAACAACAGCTTTAACGGTGAATCCTGTGCCCGAAGTTTCATTGGGAGATGACCAGTTGCTTTGTCAGGGAGATACAATAACTCTTTCAGCAGGTACAGGATTTATCAACTATTTATGGTCGGATGGATCAGTATTAAGCGATTTGAAAGTTACCTCCACCGGAAAATATTTCATTACAGTTTACAACGAATGGTGCCCGGCAAGTGATGAGATTACGATTAAAGAATGTGGCACCGAAATATGGTTCCCAAATGCCTTCTCACCCAATAACGATTATACAAACGAATACTTCAAACCTGTTATCCTTGGAACACTATATACATATCATATTATTATCTATAATCGTTGGGGCCAGCAGATATACGAATCGAATGATGCCCGCACAGGCTGGAACGGAACTTTCAACGGAAGCGACTGCGCTACCGGGCCATATGTATATGTTGCTACTTATTCCATGGGTGCGGAAGCTGCAACACGAAAACAAGGAGTAAAAAGAGGGCCCTTTACACTTTTGCGATAACAATTGAAGGTACGGAGAATCAAAATTATCCTGTTTCACTGTCAAAGGCATTTTATATAATAAGTCCGTTTAAAGCTAATACCCTACTATTTTCTATTTCCTATTTTCTATTTACTTCTTCCCCGGTTCGCCAAACTCCGCTCCCCAGATAACAGATTCCAGCTGCCGGATATAGTTGCGTTTCGATTTATTCGGGTTGTAAATATATCCATCGAAGACAATAATGCGTTGGCGCGGAGCATCAACTATCGTGTAATTTACAAATGGACCGCCCATAAAGTCGCCAACGGTTTTCCACAAGCCACGTGTTTCAATAGCATACATATTTTTAAAAAGTATTCTGCGGGTAACAGGCGGGTATGCTTCGCGCTCAACAGCCATATAAGAGCCATCAAGCGGTCCGGGGATATGGCGCCGGGTATATTTATCCCGGTATGCCAGAACCGCGGCAGGGTTCATTAAGGCGGTATCACGGTAAGGATAAGTATAAATCATAAGGCCAAGGCTCATGGTAGTTGCTTCGGATCGCAACCATACGAAATCTGTGGTTTTTTTAGCCTGGTAAAAATCTTTTGAAATAACCATTTTAATACCAAAATCATCTTCCAAAAGCTTTTCGACGACAAGATTCCGGCTTAATGCATTCTGCGCGCTGAACCTGGCGCGTTCATTCTGGTTGAATAACTCTTTGATAGCTTCACTGTGCTTTGCCAACAAGTTGAAGAATGCGGTGTCGGAACTTGCTATCACTTTAATAACCCGCTGAGGATGCGACCACACATTGCGAAGCGTTTCAACCTTGCTTTTTTTATTCCCGTCTTTAATATCGATAACTAATACATTGCGATGCGACTGAAGAAATTTACTAAAATCTTTGGGGGGAATATTTATAAGTGTGAACTCAGGTTCCGCTTCGGGTAAGCCGGGCATATTCTGTGTCAGCGCCCCGCGGACTGTATTGCCAACCGGGCCGTTCCAGTTCTGTTTACTGCAAACAACTATTATTTCGGAGCCTCGTCCTGTGGAATTGGGACTTTTACTTTTATTCACACCACACGATACCAATAAAAGTATGGCCAATAAAAAATAAACTGATCTCTTAATCCACATCAGGACTTTAAACTAAATAGGGTGTATAAAATAGGCACAAAAAGGAGCGGATGGGAGAAGAGCGAAATGGAGAGAAGCGGAAAGACGATTAGACTGGTCTAACTTTAATAATTAGCACCTGATGTAATCAAAATTATCCTGCCGGCAAAATCACCTTAATTTTCTGTCCAACTTTTAAACCTGCTTTACCTGATATTTTATTCCATTCTTTAAGCTGATCAATAGTAATGCCATCATAATGCTGAGCGATACTCCAAAGAGTATCACCCGGTTTAACCGTGTAATAAACAAGTTTTAAATCTCTTTCAGCTTTAGATTGCCCTTTTGCAGGAGTTTCCTGCGCCATAGCTTTTGAATTACTTCCGGTATCAGGCTGATTTACCCTGAGTTTTTGACCGACCAACAAATTATTGGTTTCCAATGAATTCCAGGCAACAAGTTCATCGGTGGTTATGCCGTAGTTTGTTGCAATTCTGGCAAGGAATTCTCCTTTTTTAACAACATGATATTTTGCATTTGCCAGGCTCTGTTTTTGAGTAGCAGCAGGCTTCACAGTTTCCTTTTCCTTCGTAACAGCAACGTCTTCGTCAACGATTATTTTCCCGGGTGCATTTACCCTTATTTTCTGGCCAATCATAACGTTTGTACTTTTCAGTTTATTCCAGGCCATCAGGTTTTTGGTTGTAACGTGGTATTTGGCAGCAACTTTACCAAGGCTTTCCCCTTTTTTTACCACATGATATTGGGGACTTACCGTTGTGGTGGTTTGTTTCTTTTCAACGGAAGCCACTGTTTGATCTGTTGCTAAGGAATCGCTGCCAGAAGCTACTACGTGACTTGCCGGAACCGTTTTCGGAGTTTTTGCCTGAACTGCCGGTTGTTTCGTCTGAACATAAATTTTCAGCGCCTGGCCTCTGCTAACAGTGGATTTCCTTAATTTATTCCATTTTTTTATTTCGGCAGAGGAGCAATCATATTTCCGGGCTATGGAAGCGAGGGTTTCGCCCTTACGGACTTTATGAGTTACCTTTTTAGTAACGATATCATAATCAGCATTATCCTGAATTTTGAACTGGTTGGCATCGTATCCTTTAAGCTGATAATACGCATACAGGGAAGACTCATTATTCAAAAAATCAGCGATTGATTTCTGCGGCAGGCGTATAAAAAAGGGATTGGCTGGTGTTGCCGGGATAAAACCTGTACGGAAAGTAGGGTTCAGAAATTCAAGATCAGAAAGGCTGAGTTTGAGTTTATCAGAAAGTATACTTAGTGTAAGAGGCTGATGAACCGCGATAGTATCTGTTTCGTGATACAGAATTTTAGGCATAACCGGGTAAATATTATGCTCGTTCGAATACGCCATCACATAATTTACAGCGATAAAAGCCGGCACATAATCGCGGGTTTCGCGTGGCAGATATGGCATGATTTCCCAGAAAGTCATCTTCCCGCCTGATCGCCTGATCGCTTTATTTACATTACCCGGACCTGAGTTGTAGGCTGCAAGTACCAGCAGCCAGTCGTGATACATATTATATAGGTCGTTGAAGTGCCGGCAAGCCGCAACCGTAGATTTTAAAGGGTCATTCCGATCGTCAACATAGGAGGTTAGCTCAAGGCCGTATACTTTTCCGGTATAATACATAAACTGCCAAAGCCCCCCGGCACCAACAGGCGAACGAGCCTTGGAATTAAGAGCAGATTCAACAACAGCAAGATATTTTAATTCAAGTGGAACATTGTATTTGTCAAGCTGTTGTTCAAACATCGGGAAGTACATTTGCGCAAGTCCGAGAACACGTGAAGTGGTGCCCTTCTTTTTATTGGCATACATATCAATAAATGCCCTCACCTTTGGGTTGTAAGTCAGGTTTATTGGCGACTCAACATCAAGGCGTTGCATACGGTAATAGTAAATCGAATCCGGATAGGTGGGTATAAAATTGGGCAGAAAGCTGTATTTGTTTTCATTAAGCCGGAACTTCGTATTTTCAGTGCTTTCAAAGTATTTTAGTGTGCTCAGGCTGTCCATAGCTGCCACTATAAAATTGTCTCCGACAAACTCAAAATCTCCTGAGGCTTTATCAGGGTTTGTGTATTCCCCGGCTTGCTGTGCCCATAAAGAGACAGTAATACCCAAAAATACTATTAGTAATAAATGTTTTGCTTTATTCATCTTTTATTCACAAAATTAAAAGCTAAAAATTATTCTTTTTTATTCCTAAAAATATGGAATATACCAAGTGTTAAAAATACAACAACACACATCTGTAAAAATGCGCAGTAAGTAGTATTAATTCACAATCGGTTGTTTAAAAGTATAACGGTAGAAACCGCTAATTGGTATTCAAAAAAGCATTTATACAGGCAACTCAGTTTCTCCGATAAGAATTAGCGGGAATTTCGCAATAAGTCTGCCTTAAAACACTTTGTTTAATTGCTGGTCTTGCTATCCGATTTCGGATCCTGATCCTCGTCTTTCATCCCGTTCTTAAAGCTTTTTACGCCTTTCCCAATGCCGCTCATCAGTTCCGGGATTTTTTTACCGCCAAAAAGTAACAGTACGATAGCTAGTATAAGAATTATTTCGGTTGGCCCTAATTTACCCATGATAGTTGATTGTTTTTCGTTAGTGCAAGCGCAAAGTTAAATTAATTTGAAAGCAAGAATGTACTTTTTAACATAAAAGTTCTAAAAACATAAAAAGTATTTAGGTTGAAGCATATGTTATAAAGGATTACAACAACTTAATAATAAATAATTTACACCCTTCTGCTGCTAATTGTTCTCCAATCTCATACAAAACACGCCTATCAGAGAAGCATCAATAATTTTTCAGTTTATCGCATAAGTTCAGTAAAAAATAATTCATGATTACCCTGTACTCCCCGATAAATTATATCAACTTTTCTAACAATTAAAAATATAGCTGCCAGTAAATTTGCAGGATAAGGGCAGAGATAGTCGATTTATGTGGCCCGGCTATGGTGTTTAAATTTTCAACCAGCTGGAAGGATTCTGAACTATCGTTCCCTGCCAGAGTTCAAAGTGAAGCCGCGATTTAGTTTCGCCCTGGCTGGTGGAAACTGTTCCTAACGATTGCCTGATTTTAACTCTGTCGCCTTTCTTCACCGCAACATCCTCAAGATTTGAATATACCGACAGGTAATCACCGTGTCGTACAATTACCACATAATTCAGGTTAGCAATAAAAATAACACTTGATACTTCTCCTTCAAAAATTGCTTTTGCTTTAGCCCCTGTTGCCGAAGTGATATCAATACCATTATTTTTAATCTTAATATTCTGAAATTCAGCATGAGGATGCTCTCCAAAAGAAGACACAATTAAGCCTTTATCAATCGGGGAAGGCAAACTGCCTTTGTTACCCGCAAAACTGCCTGTGAGGGCAACATCTTCGGCCGTCACCGACATACTATTTGATTTTACCGGAGCTGCTTTAGCCGCTGTGGAGCGGGATACGTCGGCCTTTGCAATGGGTTCGGATTTATCTGGATCAGGTAATTTGTCGCCCGGATCAGCTTTGGCCCTGGCTTTTTTGTCAGCTGCAGCTTTCGCTTTGGCTCTGTGATCGGCATCAGCACGGGCTTTACGCTCGGTTTCAGCCGCTAATGCAGTTTTGCGGGCTTTCTCCTGGTCAGCTTTCCGTATTTCCTCAGCTACAAGCTTTTCAATGGCTATCTGCAGGTTATTTAAAGCAACTTCGTTTTTCTTAAGTTTTACAAGCAGGTTTTTCTCCTGCGTAGTAAGACTTTTAATTTTTTCATCTTTCTGGCTTTTTTCATTTGCCAGGATATTCCGTTCTTCTTCCTGGGAATGCTTCAAGGTGAGTTTTGATGATTTTCTTTTCTCCAGCTCAAGTTTCTTGGCGGCCAGTATCCTTTGCGTTCCGGTGATAGATTGCACCTGCGATTTCCGGTATTCGGAGTATTGCTGCAGGTATTTCAGCCTTTTGTATGCCTGGTTGAAGTTATGCGACGAAAAAAGAAACATCAGCCTGTTGTATGCGCTCCGGTTTCGATACGTTGAATATATTAACCGGGCGTATTCATCTTTAAGGCTCTTGAGCGTTGTAGTGATCCGATAAATTGTATCACTCATGTTATTTACCTGGCTGTCGATACTGCCAACTTCCTGTTCAATGGCATTGATAAGATCCTCCCGTTTATCAATTTTCTTATTAATTAAGATTAGCTGATTAAGATTGGCTGACTTATTTTGTTTGGTCTGTTCCAACTCCCGGTTAACCTGGATAATATCTCTTTCAATTTTTAATTTACGGCTTTGCAATTTGTTTTTATCATTTTGCGCGTAAATAGTAGCCACAGTTGCTGTTAGAAAAATAACAACAAAGCAAAACAGGAATATAAATATACGGTTTGTATTCCGGGCTCTTTCTATCATTTGTTTTTAGGTTGTAATTCCTTTATTTCTGTATAACTTTCCGGAATCCTGAATGGATATGTTTGCTCCTGGTCA
>JAURYB010000141.1 GCA_030654075.1 Bacteroidales bacterium
AGACCAATCATTATTAACCCTACCATATATTCCGGATATCCCGCTAAAAAAACAATGGCAAGAACAAACATCAGTATCGGGCCAATTACCCAGTTTTGCAGCAATGATAACCCGAGAACTTTCCAGTTTCTAAATACATCACCTATCTCCTCATACTTCACTTTTGCCAATGGAGGATACATCATTAGAATAAGCCCGATAGCTATCGGGATATTAGTGGTTCCGTAATTAAATTTATTTATAAACTTTTCTAGCCCAAAAACAAAATACCCGCTAAAAATCCCCGCGAATATGGCAGCAAATATCCATATTGTTAAATATCTGTCAAAAAACGATAGCCGTTTTGCAATATTTTTTTCCATTACTTTTCCCCCAATATGTTATCACATAGTAACATATAAGATGTGTTTTGTAAATATTTTGTTAATCAAAGCCATATACTGCGGGCATATCCGGCAGCAAAGGTCAGTGATTGTGAAATGCCTCAGTTATGGGGGCAATAAAACGCTTACAAATAATAACGTAATTCCAGTAAATGATAATCCATTAAAAAGAATTAAATATTTATGAAGATGAAAAAAACAATTTGTATGGATCAAGTTTAGGGTTTTCTGATAATTTATCCAAGACAGTTTTGAACTTGTTGACAAAACCAGGAGTTTGTTTTCTTAAAGAATGTATAACCGACATTAGTCTTTCGCGTGTTTTTGCACCTTTATCAGATTGGGAACCAAAACTAATTTTGCGAGAAATAACAGTAGGCCTAAGCTCTCGTTCAGCAAAATTATTTTCAGCGGGGACATTACGATCTATTACCCAATTGTACATTCTATCTTTATTTCTTCTAAATATATCCTGAATTTGCTGTATGCCCGGATGATTTGCAGGACTATTAATAATCCTTAGTATCCTTCTCTTAATTATTTTGGATTTCTTGTAATATTTTTTGTCAGAAAGTTTTTCTTTGTGTAAAGCAATTGCATTTGCTAATTGAGGAGTTAGTATTTCGACGAAAGAAGTTATTTCCGGGACACTGGGAAATTGCAGTTCTAGTTTTTTGAGATCTCTTATTAAATGCACATAGCAATATTGCAAAAGAACAAGCAGGCAGTTGTATCCTGCATAACGATCCACAACTAAAAATCCGTCTTTGGTGTCTCCAAAAATTTCTTTTGGTATTTTAGAAGAGCGCGTATTGGAAAAACAATAGATACTATGAAGTAGTGTACAAAACAACCAAGCGTATCCGTTTAACCCATCATTACGCCATCCGGTTTCATCAGCATGTCTAACAATAGCATTTCTATAATCTTCGATTAATCTAGGGTAAACACTTTCAAACATTTTGGCTAAATTATGCAGAGCATTGATAATACTGCCTACGCCTATATTATATTGTTTACTTAAGGTTCCTATAGTGATTCCATAGACATAGTGTTGGACAACAAATTGAGTAAGCAATTGATTGCCAAAAAGTGATTTAGGTAAAACGCCAGGAGGATTAGCCTGGATAACTTTTCCGCAATCTACACATTCTTTTCGTTCTAGGTTATGCAGGGTTGTCTCTTTATTTACAGGTGGAAGATCAATTACAATTCTTCTTCTAGTGTCTTTACTTCTAAGATTGCCGCCACAATCAGGACAAACAACATGTTCTGTGTTTGTATTGACTACTCGGTCAGGAGTACATTCATTAACGCCAGGACGGCCATGTCCAACGTGTCCATCGACTGCACCACCTTTTTTACTTTGGTTATCTTCAGAAGAGTTTGATTTTGTTGGTATTTTAGACGAAGGAGTAGCCAAGCCAAAAGGTCCTTCTTTTGCACTACGTTCCCGGTAACGAAGTTTATTTTTCAATAAAATTATAGCTTCCTCAAGTTTATCTATTCGTTGCTGTTTATCAAAGCAACCTTCACAGAATCTTCTGGGTAAAGCAGGTTTATGTATTTGCTTTTGTTTTAAATTGTGTCTTTTTTTATTCTTTTTATCTTGGAGTACTTTGTTTAATTGTCTGGTTACATTTACCTTACCGTGGGTTTTTTTGATTAATTTAAGCTTTTCTTCTAACAATTTGTTCTTTTCTTGTTGTTTTGTTAGTGCTCTTTTCAGACATTTATTATGGATCCGTAATAACCTCTTTTCATCATCAGCACTATGCCAAGATAATCTCATTCTTTGTCCCCTAATTTAAGCAGTTTTATGTTTATATCGGATATTCTTTCAATGTCTTTCCAAAACCTGTCATAGTTTTGCATCCTTCGTTTTGCTTCTTTAATCATATTGTTAGAGAGATAAATGTGAGAGGTTTTCTTACCTTTGCTGACCGCAATAGAATAAAATGGACCATGCCAATACTTTCTGGACATATGACATTTACATGTTGAATAAGTGCATTTAGAATATCGTTTAATCAGGGAACCACGTATTATTTCTTCCAGAGAGGGAAAATTTTTTATGATGGTTTCTCTTTGATGCCTTAATTTATTCATATTGCCTCCTAATTCATATAACATTAATATGTTATATGAATATTGTATCAAATAACATTTGAAATGTCAATAGATATATGAAATAATATTGTCATGAAAAATTTTGATAAGAATATGCCAATAAAGTCTTACAAGTTCTATTCAAACTTCGCAGATAAAACAAAAGCAAATTGGCTTGCTTATGAATTTGCAAACGAGGTATATGATGTAATATTAGAATTCTTTAAGGCAAAAGATTACGGGATACCAATAAAGCATATCAATATTGAAGCATTCTCTATTTTTATAGCAAAGGGATATGTAGATAAATTCCGAATATTCACAAGTGGGACAGAGCCAACTGCTATTCATTCTACAACACCAGAAACAAATATTTTTAATAGTTTGGATCCAAAAACTCAAAAAAAACTTCAAGATGCAATAAACAACTGTTTTTATTCACATTTAGATAAGTGTGCATTGTGCCCCACTGATTGTATTCATGACTTTGATGGTATTTGTTACATGTTTGATAAAGGACCTTATTAAATAATGCGGATAACTCATTAATGGTGGTTTACTGCATTTAGCCCCCATAACTGAGGCATTTCA
>JAURYB010000168.1 GCA_030654075.1 Bacteroidales bacterium
CGAATACAGGTAAACAGTGCCTGTAGCAGGCGCGTTGTGGGTTACACGGATAATACCATTATCGGAAACTACTCTTATACCGGAAGCATTTAGTTCATTAACAGCAGTTACAGATGCAAAACTTAGAAGGAAACGATTTTCAGCATCGCCGGGAGCGGCATCGAAGGTATAAACAGGGTTTAACCTCAGATCCTGCGAGGTTCCCAATTTCAAGTCATCCAGACGAACTGGCAGTGAAGCGTCGAAGCTTTCGATACCCGAAACATTAATCGTGTAGCTGGTTGATGCGCCGACTTTAAGGCCAAGAGCTACATTTGAGTTTGTGGTATAATCAGGTAAGGTATTTACAGCTGCTTTTTCGGTAGGTAGAATTGAATACAATTGTGGAGCGGCATCTAAACCGGCTCTTTTGTATGCATCAAATGCCTGGTCGAAGTTTGCGGTTGCTTCCGTATTAAACCTTACATAGGTTTTATCGGAATAATTGTTTCCTGCTATTGAAAGTGAAAGCATCTGAGCAACACTGTTGCTGCTTTTGTAGAATGTACCACCATGAACTTTGGCTGCGTTGTCAAGCGTAAGGTCATTTGACGCATCAGTTGTCCTTACAAAAAATCCCTGAAGCGAAGCGATGGTGCCAGGAATGTCAGCAGTACCAATGGTAGGAGTTACATAATTTCCACCGTCCCAAACGTATGCAAATGCATTCATGTTTGTTGGCAGACTAAATAAAGCAGGGGCTATTCCGCAAGGATAAGGATTACCAACCAGGTGCCAGCCTGCTGTATAGTTAGGATCAATGACAGATGATGGTGTAAAACTCAGATCAGTATAGCTTACCGGGCTGCTCATCAGCGTGCCTGCGAAAACAAGGTCGCGGCTTCCTGTAAGATAATTAATGGCGTATCCCTGACCCGATGTTACATCATCATCCGTAACAAGCCTTTCCCATGCGCCTATGGATTCGTTGTAACCATCCACATAAGCTCCTTCAAAACATGAACCGATTGATGCCGGTATGCTTTCTTCGATAGGAGAAATAAAGAGGTGCCATTTGTCATCAGTAGCATCGGAAATGGTGCGGTTAACGGTGGCACTTACACCAGAATTATTTTGTATTAATGTACCTTCAGAGTTAATTACTAGTCCTGCAGGGCCGTTGGAGTTGGCAAGAGCACCGGAAACGGTAAGCGTTTTTCCTGCATCAATGGTAATTACTCCTCCAGCTTGAATGGTAAGGCTTTTGCATTCAGCGGATGTTCCGCCGATGATTGGGTCGTTGGAAACATCAGGGACCGTTATATCAGCCATTAAAGTAGGCGCCATAGTGGGGGCCCAGTTTGAGGCGGTTTCCCAACTATTATTGGTTTCTCCGGTCCAGGTTAACATCACATAAGGATCAGCCCCGTATTTATACTCATATGCACCCATATCAATCGTCCCTGTTGCACCTGTAGTTTTATTTAATTTCCGGGGAAATCCTGCGCCACGGATATCATAAACCTGGGAATTGTAGGAATCACTCCCGGCATCAGTACAGGGTGAAATACCTAAAATAGAATATGGATAAGCCGGATTTAATGCCACTCCCGCAAACAGAGGATCAATAGTGATGCAATTATTAGTGGCTGTAAGCAAACCACCTCTGGTCAAATAAACATCATTAGGGTCGTTTGAATAGCAGGAATAATTCATAGTGACCGTTGCAGTGTTAGCTGAACCACCATCAATGTAGAATTGAATGCCATTTGATGATGTGTTTCCCCAAATAATACAATTATTAAAAGTAAGGAATGAATTATCGACATATACCCCACCACCAAGCGAAGACGAATTCATACTGAATGTACAGTTTGTGAATACTGGCGAAGAATTATAAGAAATGGCTAATGCGCCACCAACGTTTGAAGCTGAATTAGATATAAAAATACAATTAATGATTGTCGGGGAAGCATAGCGGTTAGCCCCTAATGCGCCTGCACCAGCCAGGGCGGAATTTGATAAGAATGTACAATTGCTGATTGCTGGTGAACTGTATAAATAATTATATATAGCCCCCGAGTTAGACGTTGCTGAATTAGAAGAAAATAAACAATTGCTTATAATCGGGCTGGAATAATTATGGTTATAAATGGCTGCACCATACCTGCCTGAATTTGAAGTGAAAGTGCAATTGGATATTTTATAGAGGCACCATGAACCATTCATAATCGCACCACCATAAGCATGAAAACTACTCCCATTTGCATTTCCACCTGAAAAGGTAAAACCATCTAATGCTGTTGTTGCATTTTCTATCATCATTCCCTCCGGATGATAGAAAACATGGTAACAATTGTCGGTATTATCTCCTTCTACCCCAATGTCGGCACTCAAAATAGTTTCATTGATTTCGCTGTGGCCAAAGTTTGTACGTTGGGAGATGTTAGTCTCTGTTCCGGCAAAGCCACCATATATGGCAACACCGTTAATCATACGAAAGTGGTTATAACGGGAGCCACCTCCTAAACCATAGTCATAACTTGGTTTATATGTTCCTTTTACTACCCACACCTGGTCTCCGAAAACTGCCACATTCAAAGCCGCCTGCATTCCTTCGAATGCATTGGCCCAACTGCTGCCATCCTTGGTACCGGAACCGGTGATGGTAACATACCTGACAGCGGCCCGGCTATTTTGCATTAATACTCCTGAAAGCGCAATCAGTACGATAAGAAATGCAAATAACTTTTTCATAAAATTTAGTTTTAAGAAGATTTCTATTAAACATGACTAAGCTGTAGCGAATACAATATGTATGGGGTATCTTTATTGGTATTTTACATAAAGCAAGTATTTTTTTTATGACTATCCGCTTGCGTACCTAAACCTCAAAAGGAATAGCTACTCTTCGTTCTGGTTCGGCAAGCTCTCCGCGTCGCTTTGCGCCTACTTTGCGTTACTCTGCGGTAAAATAAGTTTAAACGCAGAGAATCGCAGAGGTTCTTCGCAGAGGTTCGCAAAGTCATAGCTTATTCACTAATCTCTTTAATCCCTCTACCAGAAGTAATACATTAAAATTCATCAGTAGTCCTAACTTACAACCTGAAAGTTTGAGGTAGGTTAAGACTTGAGCAGTATGAATATCATTTAAAGATTCAATTGACTTTACTTCAACAATAACCTTGTGCTCGACAATTAAATCTAACCGATATCCTGCATCCAATTTAACTTCCTTGTAGATCAATGGCAGAGATTTTTGTTTTTCAACAAATAAACCCGCTTTTTGCAATTCATAAAATAAACACTCAACATACGCACTTTCCAGTAAGCCAGGACCAAGTAATTTATGAACTTCGATGGCACATCCGATTATTTTTCCTGATATTTCATTTTCTGTCATAATTTATGTTTTTACAATGAATTTCTTTAGGTATCCAAGCGGATAGTCATTATTTTTTTTATACAAGTTTTTTAACAAAACAAGAAAACGTAATCCAAAAAAAAACCCAAATAAATCAGTTTGCTTTCAAAATGCCATGTATTTCATCGTAATAATGTAGAAGGTTGATGGGAATAAAGATAGGGAATTTTAACACTAAAATATTTTTAATTTTTCGTAACTAATCAGTCTGCTATAAAGCTATTTTATCACGACTTTAATTGAATTGATTAGTTACCAATACACCACAAAAAAAAACAGTTACCCGTTGAAACGGATAACTGTTTTTAAAACCTCCCTGCGGGAAGCAGAGAGAAGATGTATTTATGCTACCTCGTCTTCTTCGGAGCGGGCAACATACACTTTTCGTGAAGCGTAAGCTACGGCTAATGTGAGCAGTATAAATGTGCCGCTACCTACCGGCGCGCCGGCACCTATACGGCCACCGACAACCGGAGTTGAGCCGTCCTGCTGGCCGGCATGAGGTTGCGCGTTTAGACTTAAGGTAGTTGCAAATACCAGGAAGGCCGTCAGGAAACTATATTGAAGTACTTTTTTCATATCTCTGTTTTTTTTATGTTTTTGAATCCGGTTTCCCGACTTATTGAACAACTACCATTTTACGAGTAAGTGAAGTTTTGCCGGTAACAACTCTTACCAGGTAAACGCCGGATGAAGCTGCGCGCAGAGTGGTTTCGCCCTTATTCAGGGTTGAAGTTGCAAGCAGCTGGCCCGAAACCGAATACAGGTAAACAGTGCCTGTAGCAGTCGCGTTGTGGGTTACACGAATAATACCATTATCGGAAACTACTCTTATACCGGCAGCATTAACTTCATTAACAGCCGTTACTGAAGCAAAGCTTAGCAGGAAACGGTTTTCAGCATCGCCGGGAGCGGCATCGAAGGTATAAACAGGGTTTAACCTCAGATCCTGCGAGGTTCCCAATTTCAAGTCATCCAGACGAACTGGCAGTGAAGCGTCGAAACTTTCGATACCCGATACATTAATCGTGTAGGAAGTTGACGCGCCGACTTTAAGGCCAAGAGCGACATTTGAGTTTGTGGTATAATCAGGTAAGGTATTTACAGTAGCTTTTTCGCCTGGGATAATTGAGTACAACTGAGGTGCTTCAACAATTCCAAACAGTTTGTACGCATCATACTTACCATCGAAATTTTCTGTAGCCGATGGATTAAATGCTACGATAGCTTTATCCTGGTAGCCATTCCCATTAATGGTAAGGAAAAGAGCATCCTTAGCCACATTGGTGCTTTTGTAAAAGGATTGGGTGTTGTGAGTACGGGCTGCAGCCGGGATTGTTAATGAAGCATTGTCCGCAGTTGCATGTACGAAGAATCCTTGCATTGCCGGAACAACGTTGTCTGTCAATGTGCCATAAATATATCCATTAGCATCAGCGGGGACCGCAGGACCTACTAAATAATTGCTACCATCCCATACATAGGCAAAAGCATCAACATTATCCATTACCCATGAAGAACTATTCAAGTCTAATGCCGCGGTAAACGGATTACCAAGCAAATGCCAGCCAGGGCCATATCCTGGAGCAGCTACTGTATATGAAAGTGAACCTGCAATTTGGTCAACTGTATTAATAGAACCACTGAAAGACAATGGTGTATTGACAGCTTCAAAATTGATAGAATATCCTTTACCGGAAACAACATTATCAGCATTACCCAATCGGTTCCAAGCACCTGAACTTTCAACATACTCATCAAGCCATGCGCCATCAAAAGTTGGCGAAGCAGCTATTGAGGCACCGCTGACAGGCAGGCAGAAATAGTGGAAATTTGTACCCCCGGAATAATCGCGGTTTACGGTTGCCAGTACACTGTTATTAGTAATAAGCGAACCACCTGAATTAACTACCAGACCAGAAGCGCCGTGTAAGTTAGTAACTGTGCCATTTACCGTTAATGACTTAGTATCACTTATGGTTACTGTTTGAAAATTAATAATAGTTAAATCCTTTGTTTCAGCGGCTACATTTACTGTAACATTGCCATCTATAATAGCATCCATTGCTGATGTAGGGATTCCATTGCTCCAATTACCGGAAGCGCTCCAGTCACCGGTGCCGGTGAAGGTGGTTGTAGGAATACTTCCAATATCTGTTGATACAGTCCAGCTGCCTGTTAATGATTCGATAAGAGTATTGTTTATTGCTCTGATTTCTATCTTATCTATTGTTGTAGCATCAGGACAGACCACAGAAAATAAACCACTGCTTAAAGTGGTCGCAGCAGCAGAAACCAGTGTTGCTCCACTATAGGCTAAAACGACATGTTTTATCGTGTTATCATAGAAAGCATTACCGCCAAAATTGCCGGATAATGTGAAAGCAGTTGTTATAGCAGTTGCAGCTGGCAAAAGAGCGGTTAGGTTGTTTACAGGATAAGTAGGTCCTAATCTATCCCGATAAGAGGCTACAGTTGTATTATTATTCCCTCTCTGAGATACAATCCAGAAAGTGGATGAAGTCGTCGGAGTTCCTGGAACCCTTGGACCATCAGAATAACTTACAGATGTAATGTAAGTATCAGTCGTTTCATCCCAGCAGGCGTATTGGTTTGTGCCATTATAGAGCCTGAAACGGACATCATCTGTACTATAATTGGATAATGTCATCAACACAGCACTTTCGGAAGTTGCAGAAGCCAGATCAATATAAGAAGGCCTTGATGTAACAACTGCGGATGGAGCTACAAGTGTCGTGGCATTCGCAGTAGGCACTGTCTCATCCGTTTTGTAGTTAATATCTGTTCCACTGTTCGTGTAAGGCCAGATTTTAAAATAATAAGGCGTATTTGATAATAATCCAGTAACATTATAAGTTTGAACGCTGCTTGCTACATTTTGAATACCTACGTCATTAGCCTGAGAGATCCCATCAACAGGATCAACAAAAGTACCAGTAGTATTCCATTGAATAAGATAACCATTAGGTGTAACAACACCAGTTGCATCAGTCCATGTGAGAGGAACAGATGTACTGGTTGCAGTTCCTGCTGCAAAGGCGGTTGCATGATTGGTTGGCTCTGTAAAAAGCGTTGTAAAACTTGATTCTGCTGATAAAGTAGTGTTTACACTATTTGTTGCATATGCTGCATAATAAATCAAAGTTCCTGAAGGAAGTGAAGTTCTGTTTTGAGTAAATACTCCTGTTGTGGTACCTCCTTCAGCTACCTTATTGTCAGTAATGGTTACAGGTGAAGTTAAGCTCCATACCGTTCCGCGTTCAGTAATAGCGCTACCTCCATCAGAAGTAATATTACCGCCAAGTGTAGCCGATGTTAAACCAATAGCCGTTGCTGTAGGTGTAGTAATTGTAGGCGCAATTGCACCTGCAGAAGTTGTTTGTGTTAAAGGATTATTAGTGCTTGATGTAATATTGTAAAGTTCGCTTCCTGCAGCACCATTGTATTCGCATACATGAACCATATATTCAGTAGTAGCAGTTAAACCTGTAATATTAACAGTTGTGCCTGAACCATTATAAACGCAATACCAACCCGTTGATCCGATTTGAGTACCGGAACCAAATGTAGTACTGGCAGTGTAGGTTGCATTATCTGCCGGAGCGGCAGTGCCCGTGTTAGCTTGTTTTACAAATACTGCTCTGTTGGCGCCGTTTCCATTTGTCCAGCTTGCTGTTAAAGATGTACTTGCTACAGAAGAAAATATGATATTAGTAGCTTGAGCTGTTGGAGTAACAAGTGAAACTCCAGCAATATCAGCCCAGGATTGACCAACCCTGAACCCATCATATACAGCACCAGCAGTAGTTGTTGACTGCCTTAGGCAAACTGACTGTAATTGCGCAGGGTCTGTGTTAATGTCTGTGTTACATGTAAGAGTTGGTGTTGGTTCAGCCCCTCCTAATATTGGGTTTATAAATAAATATGCTTTATCGTTAAGAGTGCCTAAAACGAATTCATATTTAATAACAATAAGGTAGGTCGTATTTAGAGTATAAGAATATGGAGTATATTGAATATAAGTTACATTGGTCTTAGTGATGCCAAATCTAAGATTATTTGCTGCATCTCTCTGAACATAGAACTTCCCATAAAAACCAGTTACAGTACCACCCGTAGTCAAGCCAAACATCACACTATAATCAGTTGTAAGGCTGGCAGATGTGGGTTTATACATAAACGACATATAGATTGAGCCGGTATTTGTACTTGTAAACGCTTTATTAACATCGTCAGAAGTACCGCCAGTAGAAGCTGCATTACTGATGCCAGAACCTAGATAAGAGGTATAAGTGAGACCGGGTGTGGATATAAGGTAAGGTGTAGCTGTTCCAGAGTGCAAAGTCCAGCCATTCGCGGTTAACGCTGTACCAACTATTCCTGTGAAATCATCAGTAAGTAAAGTTTGCCCCCGCCCAATTCCCGGCAGCAGCATAAGAATAACTAAAGCAGCTATCGCATAGCCGCACGAAGAGCGTAATTTTTTAATCATAGTGTTGTGGTTAGTTAGTTCGTTATTTTTGGGTTTACTTTGGTTCAGATATAGAAAAGAGAACACAACCTGCTTATCGCAGTTGGAGAGTAAAACAAGAAACAGACAAACAAAAAATGTATGTGCAGATTAAATTAATCAGAATAATTAAAAACAATCAAACAGATAATGATTTGCTAAATCTTCAGAAAGCAAATATATTTTGTTTTTTAATACAAAAAAAAAAATAGAAAAATATTTGTATTAACAAATTGTTACGAATGAGCGTTATAAGCCCCCCCCTCCCAATCCTGGCTTAGAACTACTCCACACAAGCGAAGGAATCAACTTATTTATTTTTAAGTTGTTATTATTCACAGGCCAGTCTGTACTTATTTCATAGAAGAACGCAAAAACCCAAATGAAATCAATAAAACAACTCCCCTTTAAAAAAATTCTTATCTACTTTGCGGTTTTTATATCCTCAGCAATCCTGCTGGTAGTGCTGTTTTTTTTATTGGTTTATTTTGGCGCATTCGGCCGATTGCCCGGCAAAGCTGAATTGTCGGCCATCAGTAACGAAGAGGCTTCACGGGTGTATTCATCAGATAACATCTTAATAGGGGAATATTTTGCCGAGAACCGTACCAATATTCACCGGGAAGATATACCCCCTCACCTTATAAACGCCCTGATAGCTACCGAAGACAAGCGTTTTTTTACCCACAAAGGGTTTGACACGCAAAGCTATTTCCGCGTTTTCCTGAAAAGCATATTGCTTGGCGATAACAGCAGCGGCGGCGGAAGTACGCTTACACAACAGCTGGTCAAGAATCTTTTTGGCCGTAACGATTATGGATTTTTAAGCATGCCGGTTAATAAAATAAAGGAAATCATAATTGCTTCACGCATAGAAGAACTGTATACCAAAGAAGAGCTTTTATTATTGTATTTCAATTCAGTTCCTTTTGGGGAAGATGTGTATGGTGTGGAAACCGCAGCTCACAGGTATTTTAACAAGCAAACCAAAGAGTTGACTATTGAAGAATCAGCGGTGCTGGTAGGCATGTTGAAAGCAAACACGTATTATAATCCCAGGCTCAATCCCGCGCATTCGCTGGCACGCCGGAATATGGTTTTAAAACTGATGGCCAGGGCTAATTATTTATCTGCCGAAGCCTCGGAGAGATTGCAGAAGTTACCGCTTAAACTTGATTATGAAAACGTAAGCATTAATCCTCCCGCCGGATATTTTGTGTACCAGGTGAAGAAAAAAACAAGCGAAATCCTGGAATCCATTAAGTCCAATACAGGCAAGGAGTATAACCTCGAAAAAGATGGCCTCAGAATATACACCACACTGAATATGCAGGTGCAGGATCTTGCGACAGAATCGATCAAAAAACAGCTGTCGGCCATGCAGAAACTGCTCGACAGGGAACTTGAAAACTACAACGTTAAAAAGAAATGGTATAAAAACCAGAAACAGCATTCCAAAACCCATGAAAATGATACCCGTAAAAAGCAATACGAAGTATTCGGCTGGGAAGGTGTAGAGATAAAAAAGATGAGTAAAACCGACAGTTTATGGCATTATTATAAGATGCTGAATGCTGCCGTGTTGATAACCAATCCTAAGAACGGGGCGGTACTGACCTGGATAGGAGGCAATGATTTCAGTACCTTACCCTTTGATATGGTATTGTCGCACCGCCAGATTGCTTCAGCGTTTAAACCATTTCTATACGCTACGGCTATCGAAAAAGGGGAATCACCCTGTTTGTACCTGGAAAATGAAGTAAATAAATATCCTGAATACGAGGATTGGGAGCCTCAGAACGCAAACCATGCGTCAACACCTGACAGCACCGTAGCTTTGTGGTACGCCTTGGCACATTCGATGAATCTCCCGACAGTGGACTTATTTTTCCGCGTAGGCGGCGAAAACCTGGTGAATACATGCCGGAAGTTAAAATTCCCCCGGGTGGTTGACAACGCGCCATCCGTAGCTTTAGGCACACTCGATTTATCGCTTTACGAAACGGTAAGGGCTTATTCAGCTTTCGCCAACCAGGGCCGCATGAATGAAATGGTGATGATCAATAAAATCACAGATTCGAAGGGGACTATCTTATACAGCAATAAATCTGCCGGGCAGGAAACGATCTTTAGTCAGGAAACCGCCCAGACTATAACAGCCATATTGCAGGAAGCCATTAACCAGGGAACAGGGACCAGAATACGCAGCACGTATGGAATACATTCGGCCCTTGCCGGAAAAACAGGCACCGCGCAGAACTATTCGGACGCCTGGTTTATTGCTTATACTCCGGATATAGTTTTGGGAACCTGGGTTGGCGCGCGCACATCGGATATACACTTTTTCAGCAGCAACGGATCAGGGTCGGCCCTGGCATTACCGATAATAGGCAATGTTCTCAGGGGAATTGAAACAGATGCCGGCTTACAGCGAAAATTCCTCACCTCCTTTGGCATTCCCGACGATATTTATACTTTCCTGCAATGTGATCCGTACCGCCAGGTTGGAGTTGGCGGGTTTTTCAACCGGCTGTTCAGCCCGAACAATAAGAAGGATGAAGATCCCCGTGAAATAGAAAAAGAAAAAGAAAGCAAGGGCGGGAATTCCTTCTTAAAAAGGATCTTTAAACGTAAAAAGTAGACTTACTGCCTGCCACGATTATCAAGTGTTCAAACAGTATAAAAGATGGATTCAGTACTTGCTGCATTTGATGTATTGAAGGAAGAACAAAGGAAATTAAGAGAATATCTAAATTTTAATAATTGTACTGATTTAAGAACAAGGAACAAATAATTACGATTTTCGAAGAGGCAGAAATAATCAATTTGAATATACATCTTAAATCAAAAATCGTTGATCCGTGTTCGATATTCATTGAAATGGGCAAATTTGAAATTAACTTTTGAAATTTATGTAGCTTCAAAAACTAACTCAAACTAAATGTGCTGAATAACGTACTTAAAACATCTATCTTAAACGGTTTTTGAGTATACCCGTCCATCCCTGCTTTCAGACATTCATCTTTATCCGGATTGGTAGTAATTGCAATAATGGTGGTATGTCCTTTAGCCAGATAATCACTTTCTATTTTCCGGATTTCTCTTACTGCCTGCAGGCCATCCATTTCCGGCATTTGAATGTCCATCAGGATAAAATCATATTTTTTATCTTTGAATTTGCGCACTGCTTCATTCCCGTTTTTTGCAATATCCACTTCGTGTCCATTATGCCTCAGGTAATAAGCTGTTAGCCTTTCAATCATCTCATCATCTTCTGCCAGTAATATATTTAGTTTTCTCATTACGCAATTATTCCTATTAACCACATTAATTTTCTCTGTTCAAATAATTATGAGTTATTCATAATTATTGAGGAACATACAATTGGCATACCTTAAATTTCAAGATATTGGTAATTAATTGATTGCAATTTCACTATATCAAAATCTGCAAAATATCTGTCCCATTATGAAAATCACAAAGCCAGGTTGAACGGTTTTCCGGCTCTCCTTTCAACTCTTTCAAACGCCAGGCGATTCACCGGGTTTATACTTTTCAGGTTATAATTGGAGGTTCCATTGGAGGTTCCATTGGAAATTTCGAAAAACTGCCACTACCTAATACAATTAATTTAAGTTTAAACGCAGAGAATCGCCTGGCGTTTTTTCGCAGAGAATCGCAAAGTCAAAGCTTATTCACTAATCTTTTTACTCCATCAGCCAAAAGCACTACAATAAAATTTATCAGTAATTATAGAATAATACCTTTTTAAAAAAAATACATGAGTAAATCTGTGGCTGAAATAGCTTTAAAGCAGTCTGATTAGGTACAATAATTGGAATGACTTTGACTGGAAATATCTTGGTGATACATCCTTTAAAAACAACTTATAATAAATGCAGAAAGGGATTTATAAGTCGTGGTAACTATAAAGTTTGTTTATTGATTAAAATCGTCAGAATGAATCCTCTAATTGGATAGAATTGTAAATATCTTTTAAATCTTTAGTATTTGAAGCATCGTGGCTGGCATTACGTATGCCTATTGGCTCTATCTCCGTAACAAGATGGAAATCTGCCTTCTTTGCTGGCTCATAAGCGTCCTTAAGCGTTACCTCATCCATCTCAATATCAGGCAATTTGCCTTTTGACCAGAACTTATCTTCTATTGTTGCTTTATTCTCCGTAGTCGTATTATCAAAAACGCTATTTTCCTGCCTGTCTACGGTATTATTTCTCTGAGGTAGCCTTGGCCGTTTTTGTTTCATTTCCATTTTTTTGAATTTTATTCGTCAATTTTTTTAGTAAGAATAATTTTATGGTACAAAAATAACACTAATCATTTATAAATACACTTACATATTTATAATCCTTACACATTCTCTTGTTAACATATCTGCTGGCAAGCATATGGATAGCATACCGGCATAATTTTACCATTTGTGACACCTTATATTTTCTGACGTATTTTTTATATTACGGCCCATTGCCGGCGGCTTTATTCTTTCGTATGAGATTGGTAAATTCCTTTTCGTTTTTTCCAGCTGAATATTGTACTACCCATTAAAATAACAATCATATCATCTTAAAGTTGCCGGAAATCTGAAAACCCGTTTCGAATTACATTCACATAGACGAACACAGTTCAGCCATCAGCAAGTGGCTGTGATTATCAGTGATAATGTAATTCATGCATATCTGAAGCCAGATTAAAATCTATTTCTCTTCCGTTTTACCTAATTTTGAAAACTGAAACTGAAAGCCAAATATGAAACTCTGCATTGCCGAAAAGCCCAGCGTAGCGAAAGAAATAGCACGAATACTCCAAGCCACCATCCGCAGAGACGGATACTTTGAGGGCAACGGCTATCAGATCACCTGGACATTCGGTCACCTCTGCAGCCTTAAGAATCCAGAAGATTATACTCCCTATTGGAAACAATGGAGAATGAACCTGTTACCGATGATTCCACCTCGTTTTGGAATAAAACTTATTGACAATGATGGGGTAAAAAAGCAGTTCGAAACGATCAAAAAACTGGTGGCTGATTGTGATGAAGTGATTAATTGTGGTGATGCCGGGATTGAGGGAGAACTTATCCAGCGATGGGTACTAACCAAAGCTGAGTGCAAGAAACCCATGCGACGCCTTTGGATTTCCTCTATGACCGACCAGGCCATCATGGAAGGATTTCAGAAGCTTAAAGACGGCAAAGAGTTCGACAGGCTTTATGCTGCAGGCAATGCCCGCGCCATTGGCGACTGGTTGCTGGGGATGAACGCCAGCCGCCTGTACACGCTCAAATACGCCAACGGAAAAGGAGTGCTTTCTATTGGCAGGGTTCAGACTCCCACACTGGCCCTGATTGTTCGCCGGTACGAAGAAATTCAAAACTTTGTCCCAAAGCAGTATTGGGAAGTTAAAACAACCTATCGCAATGTTGTTTTCAACTCTGTCACCGGTCATTACGATACAGTGGAAGATGCCTCAAAAATCATTGAGGAGATTATAAGCAACCTGTTTGAGATTGTATCGTTTGAACAGAAGAAAGGTAACGAAGCGCCTCCAAAGCTGTTCGACCTTACATCACTTCAGGTGGAATGCAATAAGAAATTCAGCTTCACCGCAGAGGAAACACTAAAGTATATCCAAAGTCTTTATGAAAAAAAAATGGTTACCTACCCACGTGTGGATACTACTTTTTTGCCAAACGATATGTATCCCAAGATTGAAGGTATCCTTAAAGAGATGGAGCCTTACGCAAACTTCACCGCGCCGCTTCTAGCAAAACCAATCAGGAAGAGTAAGAAAGTATTCGACGATGACAAGATAACAGATCACCATGCGATCATACCTACAGGAGTAAGGCCTTCGGGTTTACCGCTGGAGCAGAAAAGGGTTTACGATCTTATCGCCCGCAGGTTTATTGCCGCATTTTACCCCGACTGTATTGTATCGAACACTACCGTTATGGGAATGGTAACATCGCATGAATTTAAAGCCACCGGGAAGGTTATTCTTGAAGATGGCTGGAGAGTTCTATACCCTAAAAAGGAATCCGAAAAAGATGAAGACTCCGATGCCGCGCAGGAACAGATCATGCCCAACTTCGTAAAGGGTGAGAAAGGTGAGCATACCCCTGAGCTGCTCGAAAAGCAGACTCAGCCACCCAAGATGCACACAGAAGCCACACTTCTCCGTGCTATGGAAACGGCGGGTAAGCAGATGGAGGATGAGGAGCTTCGCGAGCTGATGAAAGATAATGGAATCGGGCGTCCATCGACCCGCGCCAACATTATTGAAACACTTTTCCGGCGCAACTACGTGGTGCGGGAAAAGAAAAATCTCGTTCCTACGCAAACCGGAATTCAGCTTATAAACACAATTCAGAACGAGCTGTTAAAGTCGGCCGAGCTCACAGGAATATGGGAACGCAAGTTACGCCAGATCGAAAAAGGCGAATATGATCCTAAAACCTTCCTCGACGAAATGAAGGAGATGGTATCGCAGCTGGTGCGGGAAGTTACACTGGAGCAAAAGCAAATGATCGTAATTGAACAAATTGAAGCGGAAAAGAAACCCGAAATTGCAGAAAAGCCAAAGTTATCTGCAGCAAAGAAACCTACGGCAAAAAAAATCGTTGCCAAACCGGTAAATATGGCAACGTTAACCTGCCCAAAGTGCAAAACAGGCACAATACTCAAAGGGAAAACGGCATTCGGATGCAGCGAGTATAAAAATAGCTGCACCTTTAAAGTTATGTTTGAGCAATACGGAAAAACACTCTCAGAAAGGCAGCTGTTCACCCTGATACAAAACGGAAAATCCAATAAAATTCAAGGACTGACGGTAGATGGTGTAAAAGTAGATTCAATACTAATGTTTGACCCTATTTTTAATGTGGTAATTGAAAGCCAGGATTTCCACGAATAAGCAACTAATAAACCTTTATTAGCTGCGATAAAATCGGAATACTTGCCCTGGCAGGCAGTGCCGGATGGCTGCAGGGTTATTTTTTTTATCACAACATAGCCAATTATTTGATATTAAATGACTACCCGTTTGAAAACTCAGCGATTCTCTGCGTTTAAACCTATTTTACCGCAGAGTACGCTAAGAAAGCGCAAAGCTTCGCAGAGGTGCTCTTTTTTTTAAAGGTTTAGGTACGCAAGCAGAAAGTCATAAAATATTATATCGCGCCATTATAACCTGAAATAAATATTCAACCTGTAAAGTTAAATTGGTGCGTATAAATACAGGTAATCTTACAATCAATTAAATGACCTTAAAATAAGTCAGGTTTTAAAGGCTAAAATTCAGTAGCTAATTCATGTGTTATTATTTGTTAATTCATTACTTATTTTCAGCGGTATCAATGCTTGCTTCGCAGGTATTTTTAACGGGTCACATGCCCGCCCTATGCAGGCGGGGAACTCCATGACAAAAAATAACATTCTACTGTGGGTCAAAATTGATTGATTTTGTCATGTTCGTTTTATCAGGTGATTTATCAGTTATGGCATTAATTTCATATTAATACTATTGATTTTTTTTTTATATTTGTGATGCTTTAAAATCGAGTCTGGAGTGATTTAAAAAAAATCCTCAAAGTTCATGACCACCACTATCTATATTACCTGAAGCTTACTAAACTTTATGGATCATGAATATTCTAATCGCGGAAGATGATGTAATGAATCAGTTGCTAATAGGAATATTCATGAGTAACCTGGAATGGCATTACACTATAGTAGAGAATGGTTTCCTGGCAGTTAATGCGTGCAGAACAGGTAGTTTTGATGCTATTATAATGGATATTGAGATGCCTGCTCTTAATGGTAAAGAGGCTGCCAGGCGAATAAGAGTATTCAATAAAGTTATACCTATAATAGCATTTACAGCTTACGCCAATATTCATAATAATCATCAATGTACTTCTGCCGGAATGAATGCATTTATAGAAAAACCTGCCACAGAAGATATACTCAGAGATACTGTTATCAAGCTTGTTGCTGTTAGTTTATTAAGCAAGCCTGAATCCAAATAAAAATTTCGCCAGGCACTAATAACTGCCTGCACCCTCACCGGCTTCATCATTCTCCTGCGGTTCGCCATATTTTTTTGCCTGACAAACATAGCTCACCGCATCAACAGAGCGCAGCCCCGCCTACAGCGGGCAGGCTTGCCTGATGTATACCTGCGCGAAGCTGGCAGGCAAACTGCGATCTCACCGAAAGTAATCTGCGAATTTAGCGGAGCGGTATCACGCGATGTACTGAGACTTCGGCGTGAGACTAAGGCGTGAGCTCAGTCGAACGCTCAGTCGAACGCTTGCCGAAGTGAATACCCGTGAAGATTAGAAATAAATGAGTAAATCTGTGGCTAAAATGTCTATAGACTCAACTTGAAAAGTAATCCGAAATAAGTATACCTTTGCACCGGCAATTAAAAATTGGAAACAATTGGATTGCCATTCTTCAGGGCAGGGTGAAATTCCCGATCGGCGGTATAGTCCGCGACTCCGCCTCAGGCGGATTGAACCGTTTAAACTCCGGTACCGACAGTATAGTCTGGATGGAAGAAGAATATTGATCACCCGGCGCTTGCCTTTCCTGGCATGCGTTATTGTGTGTCTGTATTTTAGTCATCGGCCCTTGAAGAATTCTTCAGGGCATTTTTGTTTTCAGAACATAACTTAACGATGAAAAAGATACTTTTACTTCTACCCGGCCTGATTTTAATGATTTTTGTATCAGGTAACCTGTTGGCACAGGAATTAAAGATCACAGGAACTGTAATTGATGGCAATACAAATGAAACTATTCCGGGCATTTCAATCCGGGTCGAAGGTACAACCGTAGGCACACTCACGGGGAATGATGGTACGTTTGAATTGAACCTGAATACCGAAAAAGCAGGGCTGCAGTTCACGCATATTTCTTACAAACCTTTTAGATACGAGGTGTATCGTAAGCCGGGCCAGTCAATAAATATAGGAGTTATTCCGCTTGAACCAATCGTAATAGAGCTTGAAGGTGTGAAAATCATTTCATCTTTTGTAACCGAGCGAAATACTCCTGTAGCGATTTCCAATATCAAATCCCGGACTATCGAACAGAAAACCGGCAACCAGGATTATCCTGAAATACTGAAAATGACTCCCGGCATTTATGCCACCAAGGAAGGCGGCGGCAGTGGTGACGACAGGCTTTCACTCAGGGGCTTTCAGCAGGAAAATGTATCCCTTTTATTAAACGGAGTTCCGGTAAGCAGTATGGAAAACGGGCTTGTATACTGGTCGAACTGGACCGGGCTTACCGATGCTACTGAAGCCATACAGGTTCAAAGAGGTCTTGGCGCATCAAGAGTTGCTATGAATTCGGTCGGCGGAACTATCAATATTATTACCAAATCAACTTCAGCCGTGGCTGGAGGAGCATTGCGTTACAGCATTTCGGACTACGGAAACAGCAAGACAACGATGAGTTTCTCCACCGGAAAAATGAAGAACGGAACATCTTTAACGTTCCTTGGTTCGCACACTGTCGGGCCAGGATATGTGGATGCCACGTATGTGAATGGCTGGGCCTATTTCCTTAGCCTGAGCCGGGAATTCGGCAAAAAACACCGTCTTGTGCTCACCGCCATGGGAGCTCCCGAAAAACACGGACAGCGGAACTATGGAATGAGCCAGGCTGATTTTGAAAAATTTGGCGTTAAATACAACAAAAACTGGGGCGAATACAACGGAGAGATTTTAAGCCTTTCGGAGAATTTTTATCATAAGCCGCAAATTAACCTCAACCACTACTGGAACATTACTCCAAAAGCCTTCCTGGCAACCTCGGCTTATGTATCCTTTGGTAATGGCGGCGGTAAGTATACTGAAGTTTTCAATTACGGCAAGCCAACCTGGGATTACAGGAAGAACAACCAGATTGATTTTGATGCGGTATTCCTGGCTAATTCCACAAATACTGATTCAACCACACTTGCTGACGGATCAGTGGTTAAAGGGTATTCAAAAAATATTCTGACAAATTATAAGGCCAATCATTATTGGGTTGGTTTGTTGAGTTCGCTCACGCTGGATGTAAATGACAATTTTAAGGTTACTACCGGAATCCATTTGCGTAATTTCAAATCACATTTATACGAAGAAGTTGATGAATTGATGGGAGGCAACTTCTGGGTGGAACAATATGCCTGGTCGCTGGCAGGCGTATCCGGGCGCGATCAGGTCAAAAAACCCGGTGATGTAATTAATGTCGACAATTACTCCATGATCAGCTATGGCAATGTTTTCGGGCAGGCGGAATACAAGATTGGGAAACTCACAACATTTGTGGCTTCTACACTCTCAGGTACCCATTACAGGCGGGAAGATCCATATAATTATCCTGAAAATCCTTTGAGCGAGCCTGTTAATAAAGCAGGATTTGATGGT
This sequence comes from Bacteroidales bacterium, assembly GCA_030654075.1. Classification (GTDB taxonomy): domain Bacteria; phylum Bacteroidota; class Bacteroidia; order Bacteroidales; family UBA4417; genus UBA4417. The sequence continues at coordinate 18,382 of JAURYB010000168.1, forward strand.
AAAGGCGGGGCAGGGTATAAGGTTGGGAAATACGGCAACGTGTATGGAAATGTAGGATTTTACTCCCGCGAGCCTTATTACAAGTTTGTGTACGTTAACTTCTCAAATAATATTGCAAAAGACCTGGTGAATGAAAAAATTACTTCTGCGGAAGCCGGCTATACGTACGAAAGCGGCAAGATTACAACCCGCATAAACCTTTATTATACGCTGTGGAAAGATAAATCGCTTTTATCGCGCGAAAACATTCAGCTGGCCGATAGTACGCTTACCCGTTCACTCGTCCGAGGATTAAATGCGCTGCATCAGGGAATTGAAGCTGAATTCAGTTATAAAGTACTGCAAAATCTCACTCTTGCGGCTACAGCCTCATTTGGCAACTGGAAATGGCAGAATGATGTCTCAGCCAGTATTTATAATGACAACCAGGTACTGGTTGATAGTATGATGGTGTATACCAAAGGATTGTATGTGGGTGATGCACCCCAAACCCAACTTGGGTTTTCGGCAGAATACCATACCGGTGACGCATTCAGATTTTCAGCCGATTGGGTATTTTACGACAGGCTGTATGCCAATTTCGATCCTGTAAACCGCAACAATGCGGAAGATGATAGCCAGCCTTATAAAATCCCCGCCTATTCGCTGTTCGATTTGTATGCAGGATATGATTTTCAGGTAAAGCAATTTCCTGTTTCGATGCAATTTGCCTGTCAGAATCTGTTAAACAAGCAAACGATTATCCGTGGCGATGACGGCGCCGGTCATGATCTGGAAACCTTCAGTGGTTTCTGGTCCCTGGGAAGAACTTTTAATATTTCGGCTAAGATCAGTTTTTAGTTTCTCCCATTTCAATCCGGAGGAAAATCATTTATTCGTTTGTTAATAGTCAAATAAACAGGAAAAAAAGTACCTGATTATTTTTAGATTGATTACCATTACTATATGTATCAAAAAGGCTAGTTTTAGGCTTAAATATCTCATATAAACTTATTTATAACGAGTATAAATTACAAAATATCCTTATATTGTTTGTCGGAACGCCATAATATATCTATATATTTACATTCGATTGAACTAACTAAAACCTACAGCTTTATGAAAAATAAGCAACCCTCATTTTATGAGGAAGTCAGGGGGGATGGGATATCCCGTAAAGATTTTCTTAAATTTTGTGCAACAATGGCGGCCTTCCTTGGATTAGAATCCAGCGGTATCGGCCAGATCGTTAAAGCACTTGAAACCAAACCCCGGCTCCCGGTCATTTGGTTCCATTTCCAGGAATGCACCTGCTGCAGCGAATCTTTTATCAGGGCTTCGCACCCAATAGTAGCAGATATTGTTTTGGGTAAAATTTCGCTCGATTACCAGGAAACCCTGATGGCAGCCTCAGGTGTTCAGGCTGAAGAAGCTTATAAAGCGGTAATGGCCAAATTTCCCGGCGAATATATCGTTATGGTTGAAGGCTCAATCCCTACCGAAAACGAAGCCTATTGCTGCATAGGTGGCAGAAGCGCCAAACAGATTCTGGAGGAAGCCGTACAAAACTGTAAGGCTGTCGTTGCCTGGGGTAACTGTGCTTCCGCCGGATGTGTTCAGGCTGCAAGCCCAAATCCAACAGGAGCTAAACCGGTTCACAAAGTTATCAGCGGCAAACCAATAATTAATGTACAAGGATGTCCTCCTATCGCTGACGTTATGGCCGGCGTAGTGGTTCACCTGCTTACTTTCGACCGCATTCCTCAACTTGATGCATTGGGTCGTCCAAAAGCCTTCTATTCACGCCGTGTGCACGATACCTGTTACCGCCGAGCTAATTTCGACGCAGGTTTATTTGTTGAGTCTTTCGACGATGAAGGAGCAAAAAAAGGATATTGTCTCTATAAAATGGGATGTAAAGGTCCCGTTACCTATAATTCATGCGGAATTATTAAATGGAATGACGGAGTCAGTTATCCGATTCAATCGGGCCATCCGTGTATTGGCTGCTCTGAAGAAGGATTCTGGGACAATGGCCCATTCTACCAGCATCTGCCAAGTATTGCCGGATTTGGTATTGAAACCACTGCCGACAAAATTGGTCTCGGACTTGGCGTTGCCACAGCAGTTGGCGTTGCAGGACATGCCATCTACACCAACATCCGCAAGAAAAAGGAAATAACTAATGCACCCGAATCAGTTTCAGAAACAGAAGCACCTAAAGTATAATAGTCATGGCTGAAAGAATCGTTATAGATCCCATTACCCGAATCGAAGGTCATTTACGGGTTGAAATTGAAGTTACAAACGGAGTAATCACCGATGCATACAGCGCCGGAACTATGGTTCGTGGTATTGAAACCATACTGAAAGGCCGTGATCCGCGTGATGCGTGGGCTTTTGTAGGACGTGTTTGCGGTGTTTGCACCTCCACACATTCGCTGACTTCGGTGCGAACAGTTGAAAATGCCTTAGGAATTTCGGTACCTCCAAATGCTGAGCTTATCCGAAACCTGATGGCAAATGCCTTGTATATCCAGGACCATGTTGTGCATTTTTATGTTCTTCATGCACTGGATTGGGTTGATGTAGTATCGGCGCTTAAAGCTGATCCTGCTGCAACTTCCTCACTGGCACAAAGCATATCCGCATGGCCAAAAAGCTCTGTTGGATACTTTACCGATGTTCAGAAAAAGTTTAAAAACTTTGTTGAAAGCGGGCAGTTAGGCATTTTTGCAAATGGATACTGGGGACATTCAGCTTATAAGCTTCCTCCTGAAGTAAATCTTATTGCGGTTGCTCATTACCTCGAAGCGCTTGAATGGCAGAAGGAAATAGTTAAAGTTCATACCATTTTCGGAGGGAAGAATCCTCATCCGAATTATTTGGTTGGCGGTGTGCCTTGTTCAATAAACATTGATGAAGCTAATGCTGTAAATGCTGAACGCCTAGCCATGGTTGGCAAACTTTTCCAGGATGCAAAAACTTTTGTCGACCAGGTATATATTCCCGATTTGCTTGCAATTGCTTCATTCTATAAAAGCGATTGGGGTGCCATCGGAGGCGGATTGACAAATTATATGTCGTTCGGCGATTTCCCGACCAACGGGTACAACAATCCGGATAGCTTTAAAATACCGCGTGGCGTTATTTTAAACCGCGACCTGAGTAAAATCCATGAAATAAAAGCGGATGATCCCACCCAGATCCAGGAATATGTGAACAATTCGTGGTACGATTATTCCAAAGGTGACAAAGTTGGATTGCACCCATGGGACGGTGAAACAAAGTTTAATTATACCGGTCCGAAACCGCCATACGAGCACCTTGATGTTTCGCAAAAATACAGTTGGGTAAAGACTCCAAGGTGGAAAGGCTACCCGATGGAAGTAGGACCATTATCCAGAATGCTTGTTGGATATGCTGCCGGCAAACCGGAATTCAAGGAAGTTGTGGATAGTGCATTGAAAGCGCTGGATGTTCCGGTAACTGCATTATTCTCAACACTTGGCCGTACAGCTGCCCGTGGACTTGAAACCAAACTTACATGCGACTGGGCTCTTGAATTTTATAATTCACTTCTGGCTAACATCAAGAACGGAGACTCACGCACCATGAATAATGATAAATGGGAACCCGAATCCTGGCCTAAGGAAGCCAAAGGAATCGGAATGGTAGAAGCTCCCCGTGGCGCACTATCGCATTTCATTGTGATCAAAGATAAGAAGATTGAAAATTACCAATTGGTTGTGCCAACCACATGGAATGCTTCTCCAAGAGATCCTGAAGGCAAACGTTCAGCCTATGAAGAATCACTGATAGGAACACCGGTTGCTGACCCCAAGGTACCGCTCGAAGTATTGCGTACCATCCACTCTTTCGATCCTTGCCTGGCCTGCGCCGTGCATGTGTATGATGAAAACGGAACCACAGTTCACGAAGTTAAAACCTATTAGTTATGAGAAGCCGGACTATACCCATGCGTGAAGTGCATGTCTGGGAAATGCCTGTTCGAGTTTATCATTGGGTTAATGCACTTTGCGTAACAGTGCTGTGCGTTACCGGATTTCTGATTGGCAACCCTCTTGCATTTATGAAAGGCACTGAAGCCTATCTCAATTATTGGTTTGGGACAGTGCGTTTCATCCACTTCGTAAGCGCGTTTGTATTCTTCTTCAACTTTATTTTCCGCACGTATTGGGGATTTGTTGGAAATGAATTTTCGCGCTGGTACAATTTTATTCCTTTGAAACGTTGCCAATGGAAGGAAATTATAAATGTAATTAAAGTTGATGTTTTACAGGTTTCGCATAAAGAGATAGATTCAATCGGGCACAATTCACTTGCCAGTTTTATCTATTTCCTTACTTTCCTGATCTTCCTGTTGCAATGTCTCACCGGATTCGGGATGTATGCAGCCATGAGTGATGCATTTTTGCCAAAATTGTTTGCATGGATAGTTCCATTAATGGGTGGGGATATGCATGTGAGGCAACTGCATCATATCCTGATGTGGAGCTTTATCCTGTTTGCGATGGTGCATATCTACCTGGTTTTCTACCACGATTATATCGAACGCCGCGGTGTAACTTCCTCCATGATTGGTGGCTGGAAATTTATCGAGGAAGATGTGATTGAACGTCATGATAACAGGTCGGAAGACTGCCCTAAAGATTAAGATCATTTTAAAAACAGAATATTGAACAAGGATTAACGAGGTAAGATTTCAGAGGTAAAACTGAATAGGTGGTACATCTTAAATCAAAAACCGTTAATCCTTGTTCTTAAATTGAACCTACATTTGCAGGTTCATTTAAATTTACAAATCGAAATTTTGATGCCAATCCAAAACAATATCCTGGTTCTCGGGATCGGAAATATATTGCTGAATGATGAAGGTGTCGGAATACATGTTGTTTCGGCCCTTGAAAAAGAAGGTTACGCCGCTGCCGACCTGATGGATGGCGGAACCGGGGGGTTTCACCTGCTTGGATTTATACAATCCTATAAAACCGTTATCATTATTGATGCCTCGCTCGACCAGTTTCCAGCCGGGCATGTAAGGGTTTTATATCCAAAATATGCGAAAGATTTTCCGGTACAGTTAAGTGCTCATGAAGTCGGGCTTAAGGATTTGCTGGATGCGGCTTTTTTATTGGGGAATATGCCCAAAATTCACCTGGTAGCCATTTCGATAAAAGATTTCCAGGATATGGGAATGGAATTAACCCCGGAGGTTGAAGCGGCAATTCCTGATGCTGTGAAAACAGTTAAGGATTTAGTCAATTCCCTTCAAAACTGAGTATTCAATTTATATTCACGCTTCCCGGCAAGAATTCCAATAAAGCTATGATGCTGTTTTTTTTGACTTTTAAATAGTTTTATTCTGATGCTTTTTAATTTGATATTTTTTATTCATTCTCTCCTTTTTCCAACTGTTTGTTTTTGATGGTTTCAGGCAAATAGTTTTCGTTAGTTACAACTTTTTTACCTGTTTTGCTTTCCAGTTCCCGTCGGGCATTTCCGGCTACAGCACCGCCTTGTCTTGCTACTTTTTGATTTTCAATAAAGCCTTCAGGATTCTGCGTTTTTACTATTTCCGTTGTTGAGGCCTCTCCAAGCATCGAAAAAATCAATTCCAGGTCCGTCATATGGTCACGAAGGTTCTGGCTTTTTAACCCTTTAACTTTTTTGTATTCGGAGGGTGTTAATCCGAATGTCGCTTTTGAGATTTCAGCTGTAAGAATTGAATATTCAATTTGTTCTTTCACACCTCTATTTTTCCACTCTCCTGTTAACTCTTCCCGAATGGCTATGCTTCGCATGCGTTTTTCAATCCAGTCGTCAGCATAGCCTTTAGCTTTATACAATTCTCGTGTTCGTTGTGCCGCAAGTTCAGGATTTTCAATTTCATCCAATCTGTCTGAGCCAACCTGAGCCAACCATTGCTTAAATGGCTCTGCTTTAGGCGATGGAATTGATTGGATGATGCGTAAAAGACCTTTAGTATCTGAAGCTTGTATCTTTCGTCTTTTGCCATCAGCCGCTTCCATTTCAACCAGGGTACAAATTGTACCCCAGTTGCTTTTAAGCATTTCATTGCGGCTTAACATCCGCTTTATATATTGTTTAACATCAGCACTATCAGTTAGCACTTCAATTACATCCTGGACAGAAAAATACCACTTTTGGTCAGATTCATTCCAGACTGACCGTATTTGCTTGCTTTCAAAAAGTTTAATATTGCTCATATAATTTATGAATAACCAATCGCTAATTTAGGCAAATATTTGTCCATAGTAAAATCAGTTTATAAACAAATCAGCAGGAAACGCCTGATTCAGAAACTTAGGAATGATAAAAGAAATCTTCAATATCATTGCAAATTAGAATAGAAATTGGCTTTGACATTGTTTTCACAACAGCTTTTTGGCTTCCGCAATTGATTTATTTCTGCTTTCCCAGCCATTCGTACCACATTTCCATTCCTTCGCCTGTTCTGGCTGACAATAGAATAAACTCCAGGTTTGGATTCAGTGAGCGGGCGTATTCCATTGTTTTGTCAACATCGAAATCGACGTAAGGAAGCAAATCTGATTTGTTGATAATGCACAAATGCGAGGATTTGAACATATACGGATATTTCAGGGGTTTGTCCTCTCCTTCGGTTACGCTAATAACCACTACGCGCTTAAATTCACCAAGGTCAAATAATGCGGGGCAAACCAGGTTGCCTACATTTTCGATAAAAAGAATGGAATTGGGTTCAACATCCAGTTTTTTGAATGCGGTTTCCACCATTCGCGCATCTAGATGACAACCTGAACCGGTATTAATTTGAATGGCCGGTGCGCCAGACTTTTCAATTCTATCCGCATCGAGCAGCGTTTGCTGATCACCTTCAATCACAAATATTTTCCTGTTTGCGATAATTGCCTTAATTGTTTTTTCGAGTATTGTCGTTTTACCTGAGCCGGGAGAACTAACAAGATTTAAACTTAATACGTTTCTTTCTTCAAACGATTTACGATTTATCTGCGCCAGCCGGTTATTATCCGAAAGTATATCCACATTCAGGCTTATCACTTTTTTCGCTCCGTGATCGTGTGTATGGGTAAAGAGAACACTGTCGTGTGTATGCGTATGTGAATGATCATGATTATGGTCATGATTATGGTCGTGAGAATGTTCGTGATCATGTTCGTGATCATGGCTATGCTGCCTGTCATGAATCTTCAATTCATTTGTATCTCCGCAACCGCAAGTCTCGCACATAAAAAGTATTTTAAGAGGTTATTTTTTAAGATCTAAAGTGTTAATGGTTAATGGTTATTAGTTATTAGTTATTAGTTATTAGTTATTAGTTGCTGGTGCCTGGTACTCCATAATAATTTTAATTAATCACTTCACTTCTACTCCGCTCAGTGCCCAGAAACAAGAAACAAGAAACTTGAAACTTGAAACCAGAATTTTTTTTCATTCCACCACCAGTGAAACCACCCTGAATTCCTCACCACCGCTGATCTCTGAGGGAAAGCATTGGCATTGGGGGCATGTAGCCATCCGGTATTTCATTTCAAATTCAAGGTTACAGGCGTTACATTTCCCTTTTCCAGGAGTTCTGACAATATTGATATCAGCATTTTCTAGAATTGAATCTTTAACAAGAAGTTCCAATGCAGACTCAAACGCATCCGCTTCAACCCCGCTCAAATCACCGACTTCGATAGTAATTTCCTGGATCGATCCAGCCATATTCTTTTCAGCCTCGCGTTGTGCAAGATTAATTACTTCAATGGCCAGGGAAAATTCGTGCATGAATCTATTTTGAATGTTATTAATTAAGATTGATTTAAGAACAAGGAGTAACGATTTTTGATTTTAGAAGTAAATAGAATACAGTAATATGAGCTCAACTTCAGAAATCGTTAATCAACATTCCTTGTTCTAAAATCCTATTTCATCAGCAAATTCGTGGTAACTGATCGCCGGATAATGAATCGATAATACGACGGCCACCTGTTTCGTTTTTCAAAACAACTTTACCGGGATGATCGCTCACAACACGGCCGATTATGGTGCTTTTCTTTCCCAGTTCATTCTTCTTTAAAATTTCAAGTATATCAGGACCTTCCTTTTCACCGGCTACGATCAGCACTTTTCCTTCGTTGGCGATATGCAAAGGATCAAAACCAAGGAGTTCGCACATGGCTTTTACTCCCGGATTTATGGGTAGGGATGATTCTTCTATTTCGATACCTAACTTTGTTTTGCCGACCAATTCATTCAAAACGGTAGCTACTCCTCCCCTGGTCGGATCGCGCATAAACTTTGCCGAAGATTTATCGAGAACTTCCCGAATCATATGATTCAACGAAGCGCAATCCGATTCCACATTCGTTTTAAAGTTAAAAGATTCGCGGGCATTCATCACTGCCATCCCGTGATCGCCAATTGTTCCATTCACAATTATTACATCCCCGGCCCTGATATCCAGACCTTTACTTACAAGGCTATCTTTCTTTGTTATTCGCCCGATGCCGGCGGTATTTATAAACAGCTTATCGCATTTGCCTTTATTAACGACTTTGGTATCGCCGGTTACGATAAGCACACCTGCTTTTTTAGCTTCTGCAGCCAGTGATTCTACTATTATTTCGAGTTCGCTGATCGGAAAACCTTCTTCAATAATAAAGGAAACGCTGAGATAAAGTGGTTCTGCACCTGAAACCGCCAGGTCATTCACTGTGCCGCAAACTGCCAGTTTACCAATATTCCCGCCAGGAAAAAACAAAGGATCAATTACAAAAGAATCCGTAGTAAAAGCAATTTCAGATGAGCCAACCTGCAGGATGGCCGAGTCAGTTTGTTCCTTTAAAATACTATTGCTGAAATGTTTAATAAATATGTCTTCAATCAGCGAGTGCATCAATTTGCCTCCACTACCGTGACCGAGCATTATTTTAGCTTCCTGGTTGTTCATACGCGGTATTTATAATAAGTGGCACAAGTTCCTTCGCCAGAAACCATGCAGGCGCCAACGGGATCGGTAGGGGTACATTTTTTGCCGAAAAGGCCGCAATCGACAGGTGTTTTTAGTCCGCGGAGAATCTGTCCGCAAATACAGCCTTTTGGTTCTGTAGAATCTGGAACTTCAACGTTGAATTGCTTTTCGGCATCAAAGGAGGATAATTCTTCACGGATACCGAGTCCGCTTTTGGGAATAACACCGAGTCCACGCCAACGGTCATCGCGAAGTTCAAAAACATCCTCCAACATTTGTTGAGCGATTTTATTTCCTTCGGTATGAACAACCCGCTGATACTGGATTTCAACTTTCGGCGTGCCCGATTCAATCTGCTCAGTTAGCATCAGGATGGCCTGCATCATATCCACCGGTTCAAAACCGGAAACCACAACGCCCAATCCACACACTTCGGCAAGTTCATTATAAATGGCAGTTCCGGTAATAGCCGTAACATGTCCCGGAGCGATAAAACCATCTATCTTAACACCTTCTGCAACCAGGGCTTTCATTACCGGCGGCATAACTTTGTGCGCACTCAGAACGAAAAAGTTTTCAATATTTTCCTTTTTTGCCTGTAGTATTGCAGCTGCAGTTAAAGGAGCGGTAGTTTCAAAACCAATTCCCAGGAAAACAACTTTCTTTTCAGGATTATTTTTAGCTATTTCCAGCGATTCCAAAACAGAATAAACTATCCTTACATCGCTGCCGTTTGCTCTTTCTTTTTCCAGCGACGTCGTTGAACCCGGAACACGGATCAAATCACCATAAGTTGTAATGATAACTCCGGGTATTTTACTGTAGGCCATAGCCATATCAATAAAATGCTGGCTCGAAACGCAAACCGGGCAACCCGGACCGGAAATCAGGCGAACAGTCTTGGGAAGTAAAGAGTGCAGTCCAAACCGTTGAATAGCCATCGTATGTCCACCGCACACTTCCATCAGGACAATCTCTTTTTTTGAGACTGCCTTTAATTTTTCAGAAACTGAAATAATCAGGTCCTTTTTACGGTATTCATCGACGTATTTCATGCTTTTTTTCAGGGGTTAGGAGTTAGGTTTTGGGGGTTAGGGATTGAAGAGTTTCAGCACTTCGACTTCGCTTAGTGTGACAGGGTCATTAGCCTGTGGCGTTTAAAAGGTACTATTTTCTATTTTCCAATTACTATTGATTCTAACTGGATTTATTCAGGTCTACCCTGCTCCTCTTCCTGCAAGAGCCGCAACGTTTCAGCGGCAAATTCCGGATCAACTTTTTCGATGGCAAAGCCGGCATGAAGCATAATATAATCGCCGGGCACCACATCAGGGAGCATTAAAAGGCTTGCTGTATATTCTACATCCTCGATGCTTACCAAGGCAGTATATTCATTAACACTGATCACTTTTGCAGGTATGGCTAAACACATAAGAGTTCCCTTCTTTTAGATGCAACGGCTAATTGCCCGAGTGCTATTCCACCGTCGTTGGTGGGCACGCTTGCATGTGAATAAACTTCAAAATGAGATGACAGCAAAATTGCTATTGTTCCTTCAAGCAGATATTTATTTTGAAAAACGCCACCCGAAAGCACTACTTTATTAATGCCTTCGACCTGGCGAATGATATTTACAGACTCAAAGATAACGGAAATTATTGTATTATGGAATTTTGTTGAAATTGTCGCCTTATCAATGCCTAGCTGAATATCTTCGACAATACCCCGGATGGTATCATCAAACCGGATAGTTTTGCCGGATGTAAACGTATAGCTTTCAATACTGTTGTGTTCAATAATTGATTCCAGACGCATCGGCCCTTCAGCCTGGAAAGTTGCCACCTGAACCAGGTCAAGCAATGAGGCAACGCAATCAAATAAACGTCCTGCGCCGGAAGTCAAAGGGCAATTTATATTTCGATCCATCATTTGAATAATCAGCCTGATTTTTTCGGGATCAATTTGTTTAAGAAGCGGCAATTCAAGTGAAAGAAAATCAGCGCCATAGACTTTATAAAGCCAGGAAACAGCTGTTCTCCAAGGTTCTTCGGCAGCCAGATCGCCACCAGGCAAAGGGATATAATCAAAATGAGTGACCCGGGTAAAATCATTCAGGTCGCAAACCAGGAATTCCCCACCCCAAATATTCCCATCCGTACCATAACCGGTTCCATCAAGAGCAACGCCTATTACTTTTTCATCAAGATGATTTTCAGCCATGCAGGATGCAATATGGGCATGATGATGCTGAACCTGAACTACCGGAAGATTGCCAAAATTCATCCCGGTTTTTGTAGAAACATATTCAGGATGCATATCCACAGCCAATAAGGAAGGTTTTACACGGAACAATTGTATAAACTGAGCAAGCGTTTTTTCGTAGAACAATGTAGTTTCTAATCCTTGCAAATCGCCGATATGCTGGCTAAGAAATGCTTTCTGCCCTTTGCCTACGCAAAAACAATTAGTCAGCTCAGCTCCGAAAGCTACTATTCCTTCGGTATTTAAAGCCGTCCGGACAGGAGTCGGTACATACCCACGGGAACGACGGAAGATTCTTTCTTTATTACCAATAATCCTGACAACTGAATCATCTGTCCGATTATAAATATCACGGTTGTGAAGAACAACGGCATCAACCAATGAGGAAAACTGTTCGAGGGCCAGTTCATTATCTATCAAAATTGGTTCACTGCTGAAATTCCCGCTGGTAAGAACGATTGCCTTCGTCTTGAGGTTGCGGAACAACAAATACTGAAAGGGCATGTACGGAAGCATCACACCAAGGAGATTCAGTCCGGAATTTAAGCTCTCCGCTAGTACTTGTTGATCTTTAGCGTATTTCTTTTCAAGTAAAACAATCGGTCTGCGCCACGAAACGAGTGATTGTTCTTCCTGAGCGTTTAGGTCAGCATAAAGTTTCAGGCTTTCCAGGTCACGAAACATGACTGCAAATGGTTTTCCCTCCCGGTTTTTCAGATCGCGGAGTTTTTGAACGGCTGTTTCATTAAACGCATCGCAAGCCAGGTGCATTCCCCCAAGTCCTTTAATTAGCAGAACTCCGCCATTTTCGATGTACTGCGAAACCTTTTCTAAAATAAAATTTATATCACCACTAATTTTATTCTTCCCTATTAACAACTCATATTCAGGTCCGCAGATGCTACAGGCTGTTGGCTGCGCATGAAACCTGCGATCCAGCACATTTTTATATTCTGCCTGGCAATCGGGACACATGGTAAACGATTTCATAGTCGTTTTGGCCCGGTCATACGGAAGATCCTGGATGATGGTAAAACGTGGCCCGCAATTAGTACAATTCACAAAAGCATAATCCAGGCGGGAACCAGGCTGATCAATATCCTGAAGACATTCATCACAAACGGCAATATCAGGGCTTATTTCGGTGATTTCGTCGGAAACATTGTGGCTGCCGTGTATGCTGAATGAGGCGAAATTTTCAGTTGCGATTTCCAGGGTTGAAATTTTATCGATTGCGGCAGCCTGTGGAGTTTCATTTTTAAGAGAATGAAGGAAACATTCAATATTTTCCGGAGTTCCTGTAACCTGTATTTTTACATTTTCATTGGTATTCTGCACCCAACCGGTAAGCTCTGATTTTGTAGCAATACGGTACACAAAGGGTCGGAAACCGACGCCCTGCACCAATCCTGTTACTACGACTTCCAGGGATATATCTCTCAATGTATCTTTCTTGATCAATTATGTAAAAGTATGCATATTTGTTTTTATATTTACTCTTTAAATTATTTCGATGCTCACATTTCTCACAGGTTTAATAGCAAGCGTAGCTCATGTAGCAACCGGGCCTGATCACCTGGCTGCTGTTACACCTTTGGCTATTGATAGCCGTAAAAAATCCTGGATTGTAGGTTTTGCCTGGGGATTGGGCCATACAATCGGAATGCTGCTGATCGGGCTGCTGTTTATTTTATTCAAAGAATACCTGCCAATCGAAGCAATATCGAAGCACAGCGAAACAGTAATCGGAATACTATTAATAGGAATAGGGAGTTGGGCATTGGTGAGGATTTATATCCGGCATAAACACGGGAACAAACCACATGCTCATTTTCATACAGAGCCTTATTTATACGCTCATATTCATAAGCATACCCACAATATAAAACCGGCATTTGACCTGATTAAGAATGACAATCACGGGCACACGCATAATTACCTTCATGTTTACAACCGGGAAACCGACCATAAGCATGAACATAACCATGATCATGGACACGGGCACCAACATTCGCATACCGGTAAGCTGAAACAAAATATATTTACTGCTTTAGGAATAGGGATTGTACACGGATTTGCAGGCTTCAGTCATTTGTTTGCTCTTCTGCCTTCGCTTGCTCTTCCATCGGTATGGGCTTCAGTAATTTATATCTCAGCATTTGCACTGGGAACCATTATGACAATGGTGATTTTTGCCTTTATTTTAGGACTGGTGGCATTTCAATCGGTTGTGAAAGACAAACAGGTATTTTTGAAACGATTTACCATTACCGGGGCATGCCTGGCTATTGCGGTTGGGATACTTTGGATTGTGCATCCGGTTTAAAGGGAAATGGAAAATAGAAAATAGGAAAATAGTGTTTCTATACCGTCTCAAAAAATTGTTTCAATAAACTTCTCTAAAGTCAACAGCACTTTTTGTCGGGGCGTATTTTTAGTCGGGGCGCGACTGGGAGTCGCACTCCGACTAAAATTTGCCTTCCCGCTCCAGGATCTTCTTCCCGACCCAGTGCCCCATAGAGAAACTTCCCTGCAGTAAAAAGCCGCCGGTTGGAGCATCCCAGTCGAGCATTTCGCCAATGGCAAAGCAGTTTGGGCGTTTTTTGAACGAAAAATCAGGATCCATTTCGTTCAGATCAATTCCGCCAATGGTTGAAATGGCTTCTTCAACAGGGCGGAGAGACTCTACAGGCAGTGTGATTTGTTTCAGACTTGCAGCAAAAAGCTCAGGGGAAAGGAATGTTTCCTTCGATGTAAATGCTTTTATAAGTGCAAGTTGAACATTGTCAAGATTGAAAATTTCAGCGTAGTTCCTGGTTTTTGTTGAGGTTTTGCCCTGAACTTTTTGGACTAATTGTTCTTCAGTATTGAAAGGCTTCAGATCAAGAATTATTCGAACAGCTTCGTTTAATACAAGTGACTTTCTAATTTCAGGAACTACCGGATAAATTGCATTTCCTTCAAGACCATATTCGGTGATCAGTGCTTCGCCTTTCGAATGAAAACTGTTTACAGTTACAGCAATATTTTTTAGTGGTTTGCCGGCATGGCTGCCCTTGATGCTTTCAAACCAGTTAATATGAATTCCGCAGTTCGATGATTGGAAAGGGAGTGTGTGGATATTGGCTTTATCAAATATCTTACTCCATTCGCCGGTTGAACCGGTTACCGGCCAGGAAGCGCCGCCCATAGCAAAAATGAAGTATTCGGCCTGTACCACAACTTTATTACGGCCACTTTTAAAGGTCACGTTTTGATCTCCATCAAAACCGGTAAAAGTGTGTTTGAGATGAAATTCAACACCTTGCAGAACGAGCTTCTCTTTCAATTTTTTCAATACATCCGCTGGAGTTAATCCTTTTTCCGGAAAAATCCGGCCACTTGATCCGGCAAATGTAGGAATGCCCATTTGCAACAGCCAATCCCGAACAGCTACTGAATCAAAATCAAGTAAAGCATCTTTCAGAAAATATTCAGGTGTATATTTCTTTGCCAGGTCTTCACCCTGCAGACAATTGGTAATATTAAAACCACCTTTTCCGGCAACCAGGAATTTTTGCCCGACACCTTTCTCCTTATCATAAATATGAACTTCATGAAACGGGCTCAATACATCGGCAGCCATAAGTCCGGCAGGGCCGCCGCCGATAATTACGATTTGTTTTTTTTGCATGGGAAAAGGATGAAGAGTTTAATTAGTTTCTGGTTTCTGGGCACTGAGCGAAGCCGAAGTGCTAGTTTGACCCCTCCTAAATCCTCCCCGTTGGGGAGGACTTGAGGCTAGAGCTATTTCGAGATTAACGTAATTCTGGGTTTCACTTCGCCCCTCTCTTTGTCGCCCCTCGCCCCTCTTTTCCCCAGAAAACTTACTCATGAGAGGAAATATTCCGTTTCTCAAAATGCTTAGAGTCGCCCCATTCATTAAAACCGATTTCATCACCAGCCATATGAATACGTGCTTCGAGGCAAGTGCGGCATTCGCTGGCATCTTCATCCAGGCAGGGTTTGTCTTCATAAAGGAGATAATCTTCGCGGTATTTTACAGGAGTAAGATTAGGCATTATGATATTTGCACCCACTTTCAGGGCTTTTTCCCGGCCCTGTTTATCAATGGCTTGCATGGCAGTGGTGGCGGCAATATTGATGTCTTTCATCATAATTCGTAATAAGGCTACCATTTTCAATGACACATCGAAACGTTCCTTTTTTGGCCACAATGAATCCTTGAATTCATAAAGTGGCGTGTCTTCATGCTCAATAAACGGTCCCATTCCGACCATATCAACATCCAGTTCTTTCAGGAAAAGCAAATCACTGGCAAGATGTTCAATCGTTTGAAAAGGAAGTCCGATCATAACTCCGGAACCCACATTATACCCGATTTCGCGTAACAATTTTAAAGCATTAATCCGGATATCGAAATCGTGCTTTTTATTATTCGGATGGATTTTGTAATACAATTCGCGGTCCGAAGTTTCGATGCGTATAAGGTAACGGTGGGCGCCATCGGCATACCATTGGCGAAACGTCTTTTCCGTTTGCTCGCCCATGGAAAGAGTAATGCCAAGTTTACCGTCTGAAAGTTTCTTTATTTTTTGAAGCAGGATTGAAACTGTTTCAACAAATTGCTCATCACAACGTTCGCCAGACTGCAAAACCATAGAGCCATATCCGTTTTCGAGGGCGAATCGGGCTGCATCAAGCACTTCTTCTTCGGTGACCATATACCTTTCCGGTTTTGTGTTTCCGGCGCGTATGCCACAGTACAGGCAGTTTTTGGAGCAGATATTTGAAAGCTCAACTAAGCCACGGAAATAAACCTTGTTACCGACATACTGTTTTTTGATTTCAGCCGAACGGGTAAAGAGCTTAGTCTTATCCTGTCCATGCGCAATGAGCAAAAGAACCAGGTCGGCATGTGAAAATTCGCGTTTCAGCAATATTGTATCGATGGAGTCAGACATATTTTGAAGCTTCTCAAATATTGTACAAAAATACTATGAATTCTATTGCTTTGATTGGAAAAGAAAAACAGTATTATTTTAAAAAATATTACGTTAAAACCAGGCACAAAAAAAAGCCCTGCTTCACAGCGGGGCTTTACAGAATAATGTTTTGAATATATTAAATTACTTTAACATTTACTGCATTTAATCCTTTTTTACCTTCTTGAAGGTCAAAAGATACCTGGTCATTCTCTCTGATCTCATCGATCAGGCCTGTAACGTGTACAAAATATTCTTTGTCCGATGCGTCATCTTTGATAAATCCAAATCCTTTGGAATCATTGAAAAATTTTACTGTTCCTTTACTCATGATGTTTTATTTTATTTTGATTTTCCGCAAAGATATATTATAAATACATAGCTATTACATTTATTACATAAAATTTCAAAATATTTTGAATATTTTTATTTTTATCTCAAAATATAAAGTAATTAGCTGAAAACCAAGGCATATTTAAAAAAAAGAAAAAGGCTACTATCTCAAAATTATACTCAAACTTTTTAAAGGAAGAGAATCCGTCTAACCAATCCGTACCGAAGTCATATTTAATGACCCCATAACACATTTATCATTAAAGAATGAGATTTCCTCATTTCCAGTCTTTAATGCCAATGCATAAAGCAATGGGAGGTAATGCTCAGGAGTTGGAACAGATAATTCCACCTCGCGTCCCAGGGTCTTATAATTTATCAATTGCTGATGGTCATTAGCGAGAATCAATTTCTTGAACTTTTCGTTCGCCTCCTGGGCCCAGTCGAAACCATGGTGGGGTTTGCTCCAATCCACAGCACGCAGATTATGAACCATATTTCCACTTCCGATTACCAGGACACCTTTGTTACGTAATTCAGCAAGTTCGCGGGCCAGATCATAATGATACTGTGGATTCTGGAAATAATCAAGACTCATCTGGATAACAGGAATATCCGCTTCCGGATACATAACCCGTATCACACTCCATGCGCCATGATCCAGACCCCAGTTTTCATCCAAACCCACATCGGTTTTCGCAACCATGTTTTTAGTTTTATCAGCCAGTTCAGGACTGCCAGGCGCAAGGTATTGCACATCAAATAATGCCTGTGGGAATCCACCGAAATCATGAATGGTCTGGGGCTTTTCCATCGCGGTAACAAAGGTGCCTTTGGTTTCCCAATGAGCAGAAATACAAAGTATCGCATTAGGTTTTGGCAATGATTTTGAAAGCTTCTGCCATTCAAGACTGAATTCGTTGATTTCTATAGCATTCATTGGGCTGCCATGCCCGACGAAGAGCACAGGCATTTTCGCTGTGTTTTCGAAGGGATCGGTAAGTAAATTTAAATTATTCAGGTTCATGGCAAATCCGGCTAAAGGTAAAAGTGCAAGTGATTTCAGAAAATCTTTTCTTTTCATATTCAGATTCAATTTCAGAAAACATCTTAATTGAAATTACTTCCTATTGTTGGATATGTTCTTTTGAATTATGATTCCCCGGCCTGAAGGCCGGGGCAAAAGATCTGGCCAGAGATGAGGTCGGAGATTGTCCAGAGGAGTGGCTATAATCCCCGACATAGTTGGGCTATAACCCCGACCTGAAGGTGGGGGTTATGCTTTTTGTTGCAGTAACTGGACATCGAGGTTCAGGCGTATTTCGTCACCAACTAAAACTCCGCCAGCTTCCAGTGCTGCATTCCAGGTAAGTCCGAAATCAGTTCGGCTGATTTTACCGTTAATGGTAAATCCTGCTTTAACATTTCCCCAGGGATCAGTCATCAGGCCGCCAAATTCAACGTCGAGTTTAACCGTTTGTGAAACGCCTTTTATTGCAAGGTCCCCGGTAAGGGTATAATCATCCCCGCCTTTTAGAGCAAGTCTTCCCGAAGTGAATGTAATTTCTTTAAAATTATCAACATCAAAGAAATCAGGACTTTTCAGGTGTCCGTCGCGATCGGCAGATCCAGTGCTGATTGATGCAGGATTAATCTGAAAACCAATTTCTGCAGTTGAAAAGTCATCACCATCAGTTACAAGTTGTCCGCTGAATTCGCCGAACGAACCTTTAACGTTTGATATCATGAGGTGCTTTACTTTGAACGCTATTTCGGAATGCGAAGGGTCGATAACCCAGGTTGTTTTTGCTGTCATTATTGTATGTTTTTAAATGATTAATTTGATGCAGCAAAATTACAACGCTTCAATAAGGTGGGGTTACATTTTCAGGAAGATGTGTGGTAAAATCAGGAAATGTCGGTATGCATCTGATCGCGGTATTCGGTAGGCGTTACACCGGTACGTTTGCGAAAAACCTTTGTAAAGTGGGATTTCTCGTTATATCCCAGATCATATCCTATTTCAGAAACCGACTTTGCTGAATTCAGAAGTAGATTCCGGGCTTCGATAAGTTTGCGGGTTTCAATAATGTCAGTAACACTTTTACCAAATGCGGATTGGCTGATCAGGTTCAGGTTGCGGGTGCTCATGTTTAGTTTTTCAGAGTAAAAATCAGCGCCTTCGGGTCGCATATAATTAAACTCCAGTATTTTGAGAAAACTATTAAATGTTACCATCTGCCAGCGGTTTGCGGCCTGGTTGTCAAGATATTCGGTCTTGCTGTCAGCCTCTAGCTTTGTAAGCAAGGCACTCAATAAATGTGTAATTACCTGGTAGTTAATTGTTTCTTCCTGAAATTCCTTTAACATAATTTCGCACAACGAATTAAGCGTTGTGCTGCAATAATCATCGTTAAGCTTGTAATTGACCCTGTCGAGGAAATTGGAATAGAAATTAAAGCGGCTGTTTGGAACAAGTTCATTTTTAAAACGGATAACCCATCCACTGGTTTCAGCATCCGGAACGAAATTATGAACCTTACCTTGCGCAACATATACAATCACGGGTGGTTGAAGCGTCTCTTTTGTGTAATCGAGGAAATGAACAGGTTTGCCATGTGTTATAATAAGCAATTCCTCGTGATCGTGCCGATGCGAAGGAATCGGATTCAAAAGCACGGGCTCAATAAACTCTTTTGTGAGCTTGATTATTTTAAACGGTACGTTCATGTTATTAGTATTGGCAATGGATTCCTACTTTTTCACTCTTTAAATGCAGAATTTCAATTTCAGACGTGTTCACAAAAGTACAAATTCGGTATTGAAAAAGACTTTACTTTTAATAATAGTATAATTGCATGATTCTCATTTCACATCATAACCTGTTAATCTCTTCCGAATATACTTGCAGTATTTATATATTTCCGCTATATTTGGGATTCCTTAACAATACCAGATATGAAAAAGTACATTCTACTTCCGTTATTCGTTTTGTTTTCAAATTGCATTTTTGCACAATGGCAAATTACAAGCGCTCCAACTGGCGTAAGCTACTATTCAATAGCAGTAAATAATGCAAAAATATTTGCTATCGCAGGCAATACAGGAATTGTAGTTTCAACGGATAATGGACTTACATGGCAGGCATCCAACAACGGACTTACAAATATGAATTTGGGAACCCTTTCGGTTGGTAAGAGTGGAAATATTTATGCATGCGGTACTAATGCTGTTTTTGTGTCCACTGACCAGGGACTAAACTGGACAAGCCTGAAAAACAACCTGCCTGATGCAACTTTCATGCATCTGATTGAGACCGTTGGAAAGCTATTTGTTAGCAGTAACTCCGGATTGTTTCGTTCGTCGGATAACGGGCAAGCCTGGGAAAAAGTTACCGGTTTGCCATCTCCTTCTGTTAGAGGTATTGCAGAAAAAGATGGATTTCTTTTTGCCGGTTTATCCGGAGCAGGACCCGGAACCGGCCATGGTATATACCGTTCAGCAGATTTGGGCAACACCTGGGAAGAGAACAATAATGGAATAACGACCGATGTTACTGATTTCGAAATACTTAATAACCGGCTATATGCAATCGAAGTCACCGTACTTGCATACAGCACTAACCTTGGTGATAACTGGAACAATATTATGAGCGGACTTTCCTCAAGTTTATACGTTCTTGACCTCTGTAGTTCCGGAGATTATATTTTTGCGACACAAATCTTAAGCGGAGTGTTTATACAACACAAGGATAGTACAACGTGGCGGGCTGTACCTCAAGGTCTCACTTCAAACATGATACAATGTATTGCGGCTAATAACGAATATTGTTTTGCAGGATCAGCAGCAAATGGCGTTTTCAGGAGACCATTGTCTGAAATGGTTTTAACCGGCATCAATGAAAATTCAAGCTTTGGCGATAATAATTTAATGTTAAACTTGTTCCCAAATCCGGCTGTAGGTATTATAACAATTAATTACAATATAAAAAGAGATAGCCATGTCTCACTAGACCTGGTCGATAAGAATGGAAGAATAATTAAAGTGCTTGTAAATGACCAAAAACCTGCAGGAAGCTATGTTCTTAAATTTGATTCCTTTGTAATTCCAAAGGGAGTAAATTTGTTGAGGTTGCAGTCATTTGATGGAATTGAAGTCCGTAAAATGATCAATCTTAACGGAAACAATTAGTAGCCAAAGGGTTTATTTCTATCAAAATCAGGAAGATAATTATCATTGCTTTCTATATCCTGAACCCAGCCTTTATAAAATCCTAGGTTTTCGAGTTCCGTTTTAACTATTTCGTATTCTTCTATTGAAAGTGTCCTATTTAATGCCGGATGATTCATTACAGCTTGTGTGGGCCAATATTGCGCCATAAGTGAAACAGCAATGGAAGTTGAAATACCGGCAATCTGCCGCAGGACGTTAAGGCTGTTTTCAGTATTTCCCGGTAAGACAAGGTGGCGAATAATCATTCCTTTCTCGGCATGCCCATTTTCATTCATTACCAGTGTCGAACCTTTCTGCCGGTACATTTCTTTAATAGCTGCAAGTGCTGTTTGTTGATAATCTGCAACTTTTGAAAATTTACGGGCAAGGTCGTTATCGGAATACTTATAATCAGGAAGATAAATATCTACATAGCTTTCGAGTGCCTGAATTTCTTTAACTTTATCGTAACCATTTGTATTATAAACAAATACCGGATTGTATCCCCGTAACCGCAAAGATTCGATAATAGCTTTCACATGAGGAATATAGTGTGAAGGCGAAACAAAACCTACTGCATGGCTGCCTTGATCCAGAATTTCAATTATTGAACCGACAACTTCGTGTAACTCCATATGGGTCTCATTTACGTCACCACGGTTGCAGCTGATCTGGTAATTCTGGCAATAAATGCAGGATAAATTACAACGGCTGAAAAACACATTACAGATTCCATTTGCACCGCTGATAACGGGCTCTTCACCCTGATGAATGCAGATGGAGCTGATATTGAAACCGGCATCACTTCCGCACACGCCAACCTTGCCAAGTAGCCTATTCGTATTACAGTTACGAGGACAAATGTTGCATGAAGATAACGGTTCAAGCAAAATACTAATACGCGATTCGGGTAAAAAACTATTCACTTTGATGCACTTTGGCCGCAAAGATACTGGTTTTGAAATCGTATTTAATACTCTTCATCCAGTGAATTGTAATACGAAACCAGAAGTTTAAGATCTTCAATGGTGCGAACTTTGTTTTCGGTAATGCGCAGATATTCGGCAATATCCTCTTTATGTTCATTCAGGTATGTGAGGGCACTTTTGCGGTTGAACTCCACCATATTGGCAGGCGTATCGGGCTTGCAAATAAAATACGACTTTTCAACATGGTACTTTGCCGGTGATTTAACATTTTGATATCTGGAATCAGGTACCGGATCAGTTACCGACCTTTTCAATATCAACTTATTTTTTCCAGGAACAATTAGTTCAAAATATCCCCGATGGAAAACTTTTTCAATAATGTACATTTCGAAAACGAAAGTATGCCCGCCAAAACTTACTGTATTTAACTCCTCTGGATTTTTGAAAGCAAGTGTATCTTTTCCTGCAATAAACTCTAATTGATCAGCCAATACGTTGTATCTCAGAAAATAACTATCAATAACACCTCCATTGCGAAGTACAATTGTTCCAAGTGCCCAATCATTCCCTATATATATCTGGCTCTTTTCACTTTTTTGCTGCTGTTTTTGGTTTGGAAAAAATGTGGCTGGTTTACTTATGTTTTGTTTGCTTGTACCGACTGATTTAACAGAGGATATTTTAATATCAGTCTTTGTACCGAGATCCTGGGCAAGGGTTTTAACAGAAACAACAACAATAAAAACAGAAATAAGGAATATTTTATACGTATTCATAACCATTCTATAACCCGCCTAAAAATACGATTATTTTCGTAGTGATTAGCCATTTGAAATAAATAAACTATGGATCAAACAATACCACTTATACTCTCAACTTATTTGTATCCTGTCTTTGATGGCAGATATCAGAAAATTCAGGGAGGGGCATATAGAGTTATTCTATAAGAGTAAAACTTCCTCTCTTCGTTTTTGTTTCGGCAGCATCCTGAAAAATATAAGAAACAAGATAAACATACAAACCTGAAGGGCATTTTACACCATTCATAAACCCATTCCATCCGGTTTCAAGATTATTGGTTTCGAACAAAAATTGTCCCCATTGATTGTAAATTGACATATGAAACTGGCTGATATTGCTTGTCTTGGGACGAAAAAAATCATTAAATCCATCCTGATTAGGAGTAAACGCGTTTGTAAATACCACAAATTTCTTTGAATTTTTGATGCTGATCATCTCCATTGATTTGCAGCCATACTGGCCTGTTGCTGTTACCCAGTAACCACCCGGCTCACTGATAGAAATTGATTGTGTACATCGCTTGAGTTCCAGGTATATTTTTCAAAAAGTCCGAATGAAGATGCAATCATATTATGCTGGTCAGGAGGAGTTAAAAGGGTATAGTGTCCGGGTTTTATATTTTTAGAAACAGTTACAGTAATGCTATCCGGGAAGGCTGCGATTTCGCCGAAAAACAAATCATCCAATCCGAAATCATTCCCTTTGAGTACTGGAAGAATATCCACAATCGTAATGGGAGCAGAAGTTGCAGTGCCTGAATTCCAGGTAGTGATAACGTGTTCCCATTTAATGGCTTAATCCGTAGCAGTATATAAAGAACCAAACTGAGAACCAGTGATAGAAAATTGTATCTGTTCCTGGCTAAGAGTGATCATCGTGCTGGTGCGGCTCCCAAAAGCATATTTAGTGAAATTTAACAACAAGTTTATTAATCAGGTATCTTCTCATTGACTCACTTTCTCTCATTCTCAAATTCTCAAATTCTCAAATTCTTACTCCCCCGCCGCAATCTGAACTTTAGTAATTTCGATACCTCCGGTTTCGACAGCTATGCTTATCCAGTTATTTTCCTCCCGGAACCATTTATCCTGGATACTGATACTGATCAGGAAATCCCTGAGAGTGGTTTTATCAAGATTCCGAAGTACAATACCTCCATTTTTTGTATCATCTTTTCCATAATTCAGGTAAACTTTTGGCGCGGTTTTACTTGTTGAACGAGCTTTGAGAAGGATATAATTGTTTTTGCGTAAGCTTGGATCAATTGCTGAAAAACTGAATTTCTTTTCATTACCGCTATTTAAAGTCAAGGCCTGGGAATTCAGATCCAGAATAGCATGATCGGACATATATTTCCTGATTTTGCCAATCTGTAGTTCAGGATAAGTATCGCCCGGATTGATTTTAGCAGCAGCTTCATACGCATCAATAGCCTGATCGAAAACCTTTTTGGTATAGAGTTTGTCGGCAACTTCAAGCGCATTATTATATTCAGAAGAGCGCGCCTTAGCATTTTCCTCAATAATTTTATCTATTGCAATCATGCGTTGTCTGGGATAGGTTTCAACTGGTTTTAATCCTGATGCTTTAACGAAAGCTGATTTAGCTTCCGCATAATCTTTGATAGCGAAAAACCTGTCACCTTCTGTAATGGCTGTATTATAGTTGGCATCAGCTGACCGCGAATCCGCCAGTATTATATTGATTTTAGCGATCTGGTCCTGAGGATATTTTTCATTCTTTTTTAATTCATTTGCTTCGGAATAAGCGATGAGGGCATTACTGTAATCCTTCCCTGCAAATAGCTGGTCACCTGTATTTATAGCAGTTGTATATTTTTGATCATTCTTTTGCTGGTTTGCCAGTAATGCCTTTATCGCATTTATCTGTTCCTGTGGATACTGTTCTGACGGTCTTAATTTCCGTGCATCCTGGAAAGAAATTAATGCAAGATTATAATCGCCTGCTGCCTGGGCTTTTTCTCCTGTTCTTATAGCCTGGGAATAATTTTCAGAATCTGATTTCTGTTTATCGAGTATCGAATTGATCTCAGATATTTTTGAAACAGGATAGGACTCATTTGGTTTAATTGTAATGGCCTGTTTATAAGAATTTATTGCTTCGCTGTACTTTGATTCGGATAAAAGTCGGTCGCCGCCGGCAATTGCAGAAGCATAGTTTTCGTCCATGTTTTTTAGCGATACCAGCTTAGCCTGAACTTCTGATATTTTTTCACGGGGATATGATTCTGCGGGTTTAATGACTGAAGCCGATTTAAATTCCAGCAAAGCAGCTTCATAATCAGCAGATTTTAACAGGCTTTCAGCACTTGCAAGAGCAGCGTCATATTTCTGGTGATCCTTTTGTAATTGCAAGTCTACCTGGTCAAGGGATATAGCGTTTTTGTCCGTGGCCTTTATTATATTGGTGCTAGTATCTGTTACCTTTATGTTTTCTTTAACAGTTTGATTGTCAGGTGAAATAGCCAGTGCTTTTTGATTTTCAGCAAGGGCTTGCTCTGGTTTTTCGGGTTGAATTGGTTTATTTACTGAAGCGGTATTAATTGCTGGCTGCCCGGTTTGCGCCTTATGATCAGCCAGTTGTTTTTTTGTATCACTGATCTTTTTAGTTACAAATTTTGAGTTGGGATGCAATTCGAGAGCTGCTTCATAGAATATAAGTGCCTGGTTGAAATCCGAGGAGGCAAGTTCTTTGTCGCCATTAGCAATGGCAAGATTAAAATTTGCCATATCACCGGGATCAGTGAAATTGGTCTTTATCTGCTCCAGTCTCTCTTTAGGTAATTGGGCAGTTGGGTCTATTAATAAAGCCTTCTGATATTCTGGTTTTGCCAGCAGGTAGTTTTTTTGCTCATATAAACTATCCGCTTTTCGGATTTTGGTTTTAAATATTTGGGATTTGGTATCAGGAGCGGCATTTAGTAAAGAATTTATTTTGTCGATTCTTTCCGTAGTATAATTATAGTCAGGTCTGGTTTGATAGGCTTTTTCGTAAAGTAGCCAGGCATCCGCATACTCTTTAGCATCGAATGCATAGTCAGCCTGCGCTATGAGAGTTTTATAGCTGGAGATACTTTTCTTGCCATGGGCAGTTTGAACATTTGAGACAGAACTTGAATCAAGTATTTTTGTGATTTCATCAATTTTATTGGTAGCATAATTATATTCTGGTTTGGCTTGATTTGCCTTTTCGTACCAGAGCAAAGCTCCCTTGTAATCCTGTGCGGCAAAAGCTTTGTCACCTTGTTTTATTAATGTTTTATATGTTTCAGCCGTTTTTTCATCCTGTGCTAAGCAAGGATTAGTAAAGGATATTAAAGAAATGATTCCAATAAAAACAAGAAGAACATTCGTTGTTAACCGTTTCCGTAAATGTTGATTCATAATGGAGTTTCTAGGTTTGAATAATTGTTTTTTTTAGGCTCATGGTTAGAAAAGCGCAGGAGTTTCTATGAGTGATACTTTACGGCTTTACAGCCATTATTTGTTTTGCCTCTAAGGCACCAAATCGCTGAGAAACAACAAAGATTAACGTGCAGATCTTACCTACAGCCTTTTAAATTATAATGACAATACTCGTTATACAAGCTCAATAAGTAGGTACAGATAAATCGGGAACAAGTTAGAAACTTTTTTCCAACCTGTCTAAAATAATTTCGCCAGGACGAATCCGTCCTGGATTTTTAGTTTAGTATTTCGCACTGTCACTCCTCGCCAGAACTTTCTTTAAATTTAATTTTTTACAATCTCTGTTCTTACTCCCCGGCAGCAATCTGAACTTTTGTAATCTCAATATCACCTGTTTCAACAGACAGGCTGATCCAGTTATTATCCTCGCGATACCATTTGTCCTGAACGCTGATACGGATCAAATAATCGCTGATGGAAGTTTTATCAATGCTTCGCAGTACTATGCCACCGTTTTTCTGGCCATCTTTGCCATAGTTAAGGTATACTTTTGGAGCTGCTTTGCCGGTTGAACGAGCTTTCAGAAGGATATAATTGTTTTTGCGCAAACGTGGTTCAATGGCCGAAAAAGTAAATTTCTTTTCGTTGCCTTCGCTGATGACAAGTGTTTGTGAATAAAGATCCTGAATGGCGTGATCCGACATATATTTCCTGATTTTGCCAATCTGCTGAATCGGGTAGGAATCAACAGGATTGATTCTGGAGGCAACTTCGTAGGCATCAATAGCAAGATCGAATACTTTGGTATTATACAGTTTGTCGGCTTCTCCGAGTGCCTTATTATACTCAGCTCTACGTGTCAGTTCTATTTCCTCAACAATTTTGGTGATTTCAATACTACGTTGTTTAGGATAAGATTCACCCGGTTTTATTCCAGTAGCTTTCGCAAAAGCTGAATTTGCACCGGCATAGTCTTTATCTCCGAATAACCTGTCTCCTTCAGCAACATAAGAGGAATACATTTTCTCCAGTTCTTCTTTTTGTAATTGCAAAGCTGAATTAATTCCGGCTATTTTTGTTTTCGGGTATTCTTCACCAGGTTTAATTTCCGCCGCGTTCTGATACGCGTTTAAAGCTTCCGTAAGGTTTTTGGATGCCAGTTTGCTGTCGCCCAATGAAACAGCTTTCAGATAATTCTCATCAATAGCTATAATTTCAGCTTTGATAGCTATTATGCGTTCCTGTGGATACTTTTCATCTGGTTTGAAAAGCAAGGCTTCTTCGTATGATTTTATGGCTCCCGGCCGATTTTTAGACGTGTACAATTCCGCTGCGGTATTGATTGCTTTTGTGTAATTTTCATCCTTTAGTTTTATCCCTGCCAGTATTCCGTCGATTTCAACGATCTTATCTTTGGGGAGTTTTTCAGCTGGTTTCTTTGTACCGGCAGTTATATAGGTAGTTCGGGATTCATCATATTTGCCGGTTTTAAACAGGACATCGGCATCGGTCAACAGCTTCTGGTAATCATCTTCAAGTTTCTTTTGTTCCACAAGCAGAGCATTGATCCGAATTATCTGTTCCTGGGGATATTTCTCAGCAGTTTTAATTGTACTGGCACGTTGGTAAGGCTCAAGTGCTTCGCGGTATTTCTGCTCCGCAAAAAACTTATCTGCTAATACTAAAGCCTGCTGGTAACTTGCATTCTCTGCCTTCAGCTTATCAATAATCAGCTGAATTTCAGATATTTTCTGTACCGGGTAACTTTCAGATGGTTTTGATGAATTAGCAGTTTTGAAACTGATAAGCGCGCCTTCATAATCCTTGGAAGCCTGTTTTTTATCACCATCGGCAATGGCTTTTTCATACGCTTCCTGGAGGGCTTTTAAGTCAGCAATGTTTTTCTCTGCCTCCGTGATTTTTTCTGATGGATACTTTTCAGTTGGTTTCAAAGCCAAAGCTTTGCGATAATCGATTACAGCTTCACTATATTTTTTGGCATCAAAAAACTGATCCGCAGCAGTAACAACAGCGAGGAAATCAGCATCCAGTTTTTGCTGTTCAGCCAAAAGTCCATTAATTTTTTCTACCTGTGATTTCGGATAGGTTTCTGTAGGTTTTATTGATAATGCGGCATTATAAAATGTGATTGCTGCCGGGTATTTCTTTTCCGTAAAAGCTGCGTCGCCATCACGGATAGACTTTGAATAATTCTGTTCCATTTTCTGAATACCGGAAAGTATTTCGTCTATTTCGGCAATCTTATCTTTTGGCAGTGTTTCCAAAGGTTTCAATGTAGCGGCGCTGGAATATAAATTCCGGGCTTCATCATATTTTCCTGCTTTCAGTTTAATATCAGCATCAGTTATTGCTTTCAGATAGTCATCAGCAAGTTTTTTCTCAGCGGCAATCTGCCTGTTAATTTCGGCTATCTGATCCTGTGGATATTTCTCGGCAGGTTTTATTTTGGATGCCCGCTGATAGGATTCAAGTGCTTCAGTTAATTTTTTATCGTTAAAAAGTTTGTCCGCCAGGGCAATAGCTTCCTGGTAACGTTGGCTTTCGGCTTTATCTTTATCCAGAATGGTCTGAATCTCAGTTATCTTTTGGTTTGGATATACTTCGCCTGGTTTAACCGAATTAGCGTTTTTAAATGAAGCCAAGGAATTCAAATAATCCTTTTCGGTAAACAATTTGTCGCCATTCGCAATTGCGTTATTGTAGGATTCCTGAATTGCTTTTATTTCAATAATTTGCTTTTCGGCTTCCGCAATTTTATCCAAAGGGTATTTTTCGGATGGTTTTAATAACTGAGCTTTTTGAAAATCAATAATGGCATCTTCATACTTTTTAGCCGCAAAAAGTTTGTCTGCTGAATTGATAACCGCCGTATAATCTCCATCCAGCTTGGTTTGAGTAGCAACTAATCCATTGATTTTTTCGAGCTGTGATTTAGGATAGGCTTCGGCTGGTTTTAAAGTTAATGCAGCATTATAGGATACGATTGCTTGCTGGTATTTTTTTTCTGCAAAAGCCGCGTCTCCATCACTGATTGATTTTGAATAGTTTTGCCCTGTTAACTGAATGGCAGCCAGTATTCCATCTATTTCTGCAATTTTATCTTTTGGCAGTGTTTCCAAAGGTTTCAATGCACCGGCATTGGAATATAAATTCCGGGCTTCATCATATTTTCCTGCTTTGAGCTGAATATCTGCGTCCGTTATCGCTTTCTGATAATCATCCGCAAGTTTTTTCTCAGCAGCAACCTGCCTGTTAATCTCTGCTATCTGATCCTGTGGATATTTTTCG
>JAURYB010000154.1 GCA_030654075.1 Bacteroidales bacterium
TTTTTACCCCGGAAGGCCATCAGAAAAAACTCCGTTCAGGTGCAACAATTCTTGACTATGCTTTTGATATACATACCGAAATTGGTCAGCATTGCACGGGAGCAAAGGTAAATAACCTGTTTGTTCCACTAAAACATGTGCTGAAAACAGGTGATCATATTGAAGTTATAACGGCCAAGAACCAGAAGCCAACTATCGACTGGCTCAATTGGGTGACAACTTCCAGGGCTATTACCAAAATTAAGCGAATCCTGAAGGATGCGGAATTTTCGCAGTCTGAAGCTGGTAAGGACTTGTTAATGCGTAAATTAGGTCAGTTAAAAGTCGATTATAACGATGATATAGGAAATAAGCTGGTACTTTACTATAAAGCTGTCAGCGCATTGGATATGTTCCATGGATTAGCTGAAGGGAAGTATGATATTCAGAAGATTAAGGAAGCATTACTTCCTGTTGTAAAACCTGAGGAAGTCCGTTCGCTTGTAAAGCCATTTACTAAAATTGATCCTTCAAAAAATAAGACGGATAAACAAAAACCACTTATAATTGTAAATGATTCAACCCCACTTGCGGATGTTAAGTTTGCCCGTTGCTGTCAGCCTGTTTACGGGGACGAGATTTTCGGTTTCGTTACTGTTTCGGAAGGAATAAAAATTCATCGATCTAACTGCACCAATGCTTCCGAAATGCTTGAACGTTATCATTATAGGGTTGTTCAGGCACGATGGGCTGAAATCTCGGAGCTCACATCCTATGTTGCTACTATAAGAATTAGCGGGAATGATCAGCCCGGCATTTTGAATGATATCACAAATGTCGTTTCCGGTGATCTGAAAGCCAATATCCGGTCAATCAATCTAAACTCTCATAATGGCAAATTTGACGGATCTATTATGGTTAACGTGGATGGTAAAGCACATCTAAACTTGATTCTCGGAACATTGGTACGGCTAAAAGGAATCCGAAAAGTAAGCAGGGAGAATTAAGATTTAATTTTCTAGGGAATAAAACCGATATTGGAGCTCTACTCTTTATCCGGAAAGTTTAACTTTGGCATTTGCAATTCTGTCATTTTATGCAATATCCCGGGTACAATTCTGGAAATGTCATTTTATCTGAGGGGAAATGGTTCCCTTTTAAAATTCATAATCTTGTTCAATTGCAGGATGATGCGTGGTATTATGTCCTTCAGGATATAAATGGGATGAAACATTTCATGGCCGCCGGGAACTATAAATCCTATGGGTTTATTGTTGGAGATCAGATTCTGTGTAAAATTGATAAGGTAAATTGTACCGGAAGAGTATTCCTTGAGCCAAAACATCCGATTTATGAAGAAGGTGAAATCTATTATTTTGATTTCATCAGCTACTCAGATTCCGGCCTTGAAAGTGTATTGATGGTAAAAGAAAATTTCGGGAATATCGTGGAAGTTGTTGTTAACGGAACAAAAAAGGTTGACATCAATGAAGAAAAAAGAGTCAGATGCAGTGTGAAAAGTATTACAAAAGGTAGGCTGGTACTTGAAATTCAACCGGATTGCAATTGATTTATCTTTTATTGTATTGAAATAAAGCATGTTAACCAGATTGAAAGTTATTAACAATTGTTCATAACTCATGTGTGAACAATGTGTAGTGATTTATCAAAAAACACTTGACTTAGGGGGTCAAAAAGATGTAATTTTAATTCACCGGACGAGATCATGGTAACTGGCCCCGGAGATGCTGCTGAACTTCTGAGAAGGAGGGAAGTACTGATCCCAGAGAAGCTAAAGTTTATAACTCGCAAGAGTAATTTGCAAAAGCCGATTTGAAAGCCGGAATGCATGAAAGAGTCAAAGGGCATGAAGCACCCTGAACCGATTGACCGCAAGGAAATGAAGAACAGGCGCACCGCAAGGTGTTTAGAGCACAAGGATTGAAAATGTGAATCGGCAACGAAACGCATCGGAAACCTAAAACTGCTGAAAATCAGGTTGCAAAACCGGGCAAGTAAAAAAGTTGTGACTCTCGCATCAGTAAGCTCCCGATGATACGCTGAATGCATGGACGTAACAAACAAAAACCGCAAGGCAATTGAATGCGAAATCCCCACGATCGCCGAAGCGCGGCACACGGCAGGAAAACAAATCTGGTAACAGAAGAGTTGACCAAGCCGAAGCCAGAAAAAGCTCTAAGTCGCAAGGCTTAAGGCCAATCAGGCGAGCCGGGGTTCCCAGGGATGTAAAAATTCCTGATACCTACAGAAGTTATCAAACCTACGGGCAAGATAGCAACAACGCTTCGAATGCAGGAACCGACAACGCGCAAGCGTGGCCACGACCAAAATCCTGAGAGGGACAAGGTACAAAGCCCGGAATCATTCTGAAAGTTCTTCCTCGTGAAGAAAACTGCAGTTTGAAACCAGTGCCGGAAAAAACAAAGTGTGGTGCTTGCACCTGCTTTGAACAACAACAGGGCATTGCTATATGGTTTTGCCAATCTGTAAATTCTGCGAAGCAAACGCCGGCCACAATTAACAGCTACGGCTGCTGAAAGTGAAATGGGGAACTTTCCGACAGGGATGTTCCCCATTGCTTTTTTATTGGGTTAGATCAGAAAAGCCTAACCTTTAAAAAGTAATGAATAACATATAACACTTAATTAAAAATGAAAAAGTTGGAGAACTCCAGATACTTTTACATTTAACATTTTGTGTTTTGTGTTATATATTTCTTCCTAATAAAATGAAATATTTTGCTTTCATTTCATCATAGCTCATTTCTAAACGAATTTATATTCTAGATCAACGCAAAGCTTGAATGCAAAAATCAATCTCTATAAAAGACAGGTATAAAGCCGTTATAAGTTATTTTGAATCGGCCATGCCCATTGCCGAAACAGAACTCGTTTATCAATCACCTTACCAGTTACTGGTAGCTGTAATTTTATCCGCTCAATGCACTGATAAACGGGTAAATATCATTACACCACCATTCTATAAAGTATTTCCGGATGCGGAATCACTTTCAAAAGCTTCTGTGGAACAAGTTTTTGAATTGATTAAAAGTTGTTCATATCCCAACAATAAGGCTAAGAACCTGGTAGGAATGGCTCAGACACTTGTGACTGAATTCAAAGGAGTAGTTCCTTCAGATATAGATGAACTGCAGAAGATGCCCGGAGTTGGAAGAAAAACTGCAAACGTAATAGCTTCAGTTGTTTTTAATCTTCCTGCAATGGCAGTTGATACGCATGTTTTCAGGATTTCGAACAGGATAGGCCTCACTGCAAATTCACGAACACCACTCGAAACGGAAAAACAGCTGGTTAAATATATTCCCGAAGAAAAGCTTGCCATTGCTCATCACTGGCTTATTTTACATGGCAGGTATGTTTGTATTGCCAGGAAGCCAAAATGCAACGAATGTGGCATTAAAGATTTATGTAAATATTATTCCAAACTTGCAGTTAAAACAGGCGGATAGTTGAATTAAGACTACTTAATTAATGAACTATTTTGCGAATTTTCTGTTTAATTATAGTAATCTTTAGTTAAACAATCTGAATACTAAAATGCTATGACAACATTAAAAACCGGCGATGCAGCACCATTATTTTCTGCAACCGATCAACATGGAAATGTTATTTCACTTGAATCACTAAAAGGCAAAAAAGTTGTACTATACTTTTATCCGAAGGATGATACACCGGGTTGTACGGCTGAAGCATGTAATTTACGCGACAACCACTCGGAACTCTTAAATCTGGGCTATGTTGTAATTGGGGTAAGCCCTGATCCTTTAGCGAAGCATGAGAAATTTTCAGTAAAGTATGAACTTCCATTTTCGCTCCTGCCTGATACGGAGAAGCAAATCATTCAGGCATATGGCGTTTGGGGACCGAAAAAATTTATGGGAAAGAGTTATGATGGTGTTTACCGTACTACTTTCGTGATAGATGAAAAAGGATTAATCGAAAAAGTTTTCTCCCAGGTTGATACCAAGGAACATACTGCCCAGATACTGAAATCCTGATTAAATAAAAAATATTTTTTTGGTTAAAATAATGAACGTCAAGTTAATATGTTAATATTTTCTTTGACGTTCTTTTTTGTTAATAAAAACTTCTCTGAAATTATAACTATATTTTTAAATCAAAATGAAACTGAGTAAATTTGCTCAATAACGAAAAATCAAATTATAATGGCAAAAGAAGATAGCAATCAGGAAAAACTGAATGTTCTGAAGCTTACGATGGATAAGCTGGAAAAAACATACGGAAAAGGTACAATAATGAAACTTGGAGATCAGGCTGTTGAAGAAATGCCGACGATTTCTACAGGTTCATTGGGTTTAGATATAGCTCTGGGAGTAGGTGGTTTACCAAAGGGTAGAGTTATTGAAATATACGGGCCTGAATCATCAGGTAAAACAACACTTGCCTTGCATGTTATCGCTCAATCGCAAAAGAAAGGTGGAATTGCAGCTTTTATCGATGCAGAGCATGCTTTCGATCGCTATTACGCACAGAAGTTAGGGGTTGATATCGAAAACCTGCTTATTTCACAACCCGATAACGGCGAACAGGCACTTGAAATCACCGAAAACCTGATTCGTTCAGGCGCTATTGATGTAATTGTTATTGACTCAGTTGCAGCACTTACACCTCGTAGTGAAATTGAAGGTGAAATGGGTGACTCGAAAATGGGTTTGCAAGCCAGGTTAATGTCACAGGCTTTGCGTAAACTTACTTCAACGATAAGCAAAACGGGATGTTGCTGCATTTTTATCAACCAGTTACGTGAAAAAATCGGTGTTATGTTCGGAAATCCTGAAACAACAACCGGGGGTAATGCATTAAAGTTTTATGCGTCAGTTCGTTTGGATATCCGCCGTCAGACCCAGATTAAAGATGGTGATGTTGCAATCGGAAACAGGGTAAAGGTTAAAGTTGTTAAAAATAAAGTAGCTCCACCGTTCCGTATGGCTGAATTCGACATCATTTATGGTGAAGGAATTTCAAAATATGGCGAAATCATCGATCTGGGTGTTGAAAAGAATATTATCAAGAAAAGCGGATCGTGGTTCAGTTATGGCGAAACAAAATTAGGACAGGGACGTGACGCATTGAAGAAATTACTTGCTGACAATCCTGAACTTTGTGAGGAAATAGAAACACAGCTTATTGCTGCACTTAAAGCATAACATTCAGAATAAGACGTTAATACAAGTCTTCTTTAAAATAAAAAAACTCCGGAAGAGTTAACTTTCGGAGTTTTTTTTGCATAAAATTGAAGGTATAAAGTTGGATTTCAGAATAAAGCCGAAACACTATTTGATAATGCCAAACTTCTTACTAAGCAGTTCTTTACGCATTACTTTAGCATCGCAGTTGCACCCTCCCGAACAACCATGCTGCTTAAGTTTTTCCTTCGAAGGAAATAATGTCTTGAAAAGACTGAATAGTACAAAGCCAGTTGCAACTGCTACTACAATGTAGGTTATGATTTCCTGTATTTGCATAATTTGTTTTAAATCAGATTCTTAATTGGTGGGAAATAATTTATCACCGATAACCAGGAGATAAACAGGGTGAAAACCAGCAAAAGAATGGACCATACTACAGCCGGTATCTTGGTGATTTTGTGCAGGTTAGTCGCATCTCCGGCCTTTTTCGGCTGTTTGATTGATAATACAAACAAAACTACCGAGGAAATTATCGCATCTGTAAAAATAATGACAGAATAAAAAGCCGCAAATGTATAGAACAATGGTTTGCTGTTGAAATAAATTAATAACAGGTTAAGTACCACAAATGTTCCGGCCCAAAACAATCCGTACATGTTTCGTAACGACAATATCATGATTATCAATGCGATACTGGTCAGAATAAAAAGGATATACAGGTTATATCCCTTATAAAGTAAAAAAAGACATAACCAGCCGGTAAGTGCAGAAACCGGGTAACCTGCAAGAGCTATAATCGCCTGAGGGAACTTCCCTTTGGCTTTGGTAACAGTTGTTCCTGATGTATCAGCAAATAGATTTACAGCGATAACTTCACCGCTGAGTAATAATGTGACGAACGCATGTCCCGCTTCATGTACCAATGTAT
The DNA here is from genome assembly GCA_030654075.1 of Bacteroidales bacterium. Lineage (GTDB taxonomy): Bacteria > Bacteroidota > Bacteroidia > Bacteroidales > UBA4417 > UBA4417. The sequence goes on from JAURYB010000154.1 coordinate 6,099, forward strand.
TTACGCTCCTGAAGTATTTTCCCAGCACAGGAATCCTGGTCAGCAAAAGCGCAGTAATCAGTAGTATATAAAATAAGATTTGATGATTTGAATTAATCCAGCTCATTATGTACTAATTAAAAAAAGAGTGAACCTATCTGAAACAATGCCAATGAGCCAAGGTACGCCAAAGATGTGGTATAAACAACTACAAACGCCGCCCATTTCCAGTGTCCCGATTCGCGGCTGATAGCAGAAACAACTCCGATACAGGGGAAGTAAATGAGTATGAAAAGCATAAAACTTAATGCAACCAATGGCGTAAAAACAGGTTTCCCCTTGTTAACTCCGGATGTATAATATTGATTTTGAAGTTTCTCAACAAGTGGCTGAGTTCCTTCGCCTGAGTTTTCAGTTTGATATAAAACACCCAGGGTACCTACAACAACTTCTTTTGCTGAAACACCTGTTAGAAGTGCTACACTCATTTTCCAGTCGAAACCTAACGGACGCATAACCGGCTCAATAAAATGACCGATACGGCCGATAAACGAGTTTTTTTGCTGAGCTACTCGTATAGAGAATTCAAGTTCTTTTATTTTTGAGGAAATATTCAAATTGATAGAATCCTTAATATTCTGTGGCTGATTCAAAGATTGGTTGTTTAAGGAAATCTCATTCTTCAAGCCTGAGATCTGCTTTTCAATTTGTTGTTTTTCAGCAAAGTGAACAGGAAAATATCCCAATGCCCAGATAATAATGGAAGATACCAGGATAATTCCCCCGATTTTTTGCAGATATTGACCGGTCCTGTGCCACATATGCCGTACAATACTCCGCATGGTTGGAACACGGTAGGGCGGAAGCTCCATTACAAAAGGAACATCTTTCTTGCGGAATATTGTTTTTCTGAACACCAGCGCAGATCCAATAGCTAGTAGGACTCCTGTAAAGTAAATCCCAAACAGGATGGTGCCCTGGTACGATTGAAAAAATGCAGTTATAAAAAGTATATAAACAGGCAACCTGGCGCTGCACGACATAAATGGGTTTATCAGCATGGTAATCAGCCTGTCGCGACGGCTCTCAATAATCCTGGTTGAAAGAATAGCAGGTACATTGCACCCAAAACCCATCAACAACGGAATAAATGATTTGCCATGCAGACCAATTTTATGCATTGCCTTATCCATAATAAACACAGCGCGAGCCATATAACCGGTATCTTCCATCAACGAAATGAATAAATACAGCAAAAGAATATTAGGCAAAAATATGATTACACCACCTACGCCACCTATAACGCCCTGGATCAGAAGATCTTTAAACATTCCATCAGCCATATTCAACTGGATAACAAGGGAAACTTCCTGTACCATCCATTCAATCCATTTCATCGGATAGTTACCGATTTTGAAGGTTCCATAAAAAGTTGCCCACATTAAGCCGATAAAAATGGGTATTCCCCATATTTTGTGCGTAATAAAGGTGTCGATTATTTCACTTTTGTGCCGTCGGGTCTGGGGATTGGCTTTCATCGTTTCCGTAAGAGCTCCGGCAATAAAACCGTATTTGGCATCGGTGATCAACGTTTCAGTATCTTCGCGTTGTTCGAGCTCAATTCTTGCACGTTCGCGTTGTACTGTGTCTGTTATTACACCTGCATTATTAAGGTTTTTGGCTTTTTCAACAGCATCAGGATCCTTTTCCAGCAATTTTATAGCTAAAAATCGGGAAGAGATTTTATTTAAAAAATCATCGTTTTCAGGAATACGTATTTTCTTCTGAACAGCCTTAATACCTTCCTCAAGTGATCGGCCATAATTAATATGTATATGTCTCGAAACCTGGTCGCTTCCTTCGCAAACTTCAATTATCTTCGAGAACAGCTCACGAATACCTTTTCCCCGTGATGCCACAGTAGGAATAAACGGAACTCCAAGCATCTTGCCAAGATGATCAAAATCTAAAATATCGCCTTTGCGTTCCAACTCATCAAACATGTTCAGGGCAACAATCACCCTGATATCCATATCGATAAGTTGCGTTGTAAGATATAGGTTGCGTTCGAGGTTGGAAGCATCCACCACATTTACAACTACATCCGGCATATTCTCGTTGATGAAATCGCGAACATAAAGTTCTTCAGGTGAATATGCCGTAATAGAATAGGTCCCGGGAAGATCGGTAATGATAAATTCATAGCCTTCCTGCTCAAACTTCGCTTCTTTGGCATCTACGGTTACACCACTATAATTTCCAACCCTTTCGCGCGAATTGGAAGCGTAATTGAAAAGCGTTGTCTTACCCGAATTCGGGTTGCCAACAAAAGCGACATGTATGATTTTATTCTTTCCTGAATAATGCCTGTTTTCCGAATCTTCGGACAGGGTTCCTGAATAGTTTATCTCCTGTTCGGTAATGTTAAGCGGGTCAACTTCAATAAGTTGTGCCTCGCTCATGCGGAGTGTTACATTATATCCTAAAATATTATATTCAACCGGATCCTGTAAAGGTGCTTTTTTAACAACAGTTACTTCTTTCCCAACAACAAAACCCATCTCGGTGATCCTTTTCCGAAAGGCTCCACGACCTTTAACTCTAAGTATAGTAGCTTTGCTGCCAGGTTCAAGTTCACTAAGATTCACAGGTAATTGTTATTAAGATCAAATAAATATTAGTGCAAAGATACTATGTTTAAGTTATCCAATTGCATTAAATATTATAAATACTGAATTAAACTGTTCCCAAAGTTCCTACTTAGAAAAACAGAATTACGTTAAATTAATAGAGTAATTCGTCATCCTGCTGAACAGGAAAAGCCAGGGCGTGTATTGCTGGCAGAAGTGCTGCTATTCGCGCTCCCCAATGAGAAATGAAGAGAGACCTGCATTCATATACGGCATTTTGTTTTGCGTAAGTCAGGTTTTTCTGATATAGAAGTACAAAATCTTTTAAATCCTGGTAAATATCAGCAAGGTGTTCCGAAATACTGGCTTTCAATGGAATATTATCTCCTGTTTCGTACGATAATGTATAAAACTCATCTTTACCGGGAAACACAAATAACAGAGAATTGTAAATGCTTTCCCACTGATCTTCGTTCACAAATCTTTCGCCTAAGAAATCTTCATCAGGTTCAACAACCGGCAAAATGGCTCCTTTTAAATATAGCAGGGGACAGATTTTCGCATAATATTGCAGAACCTCATCAGGATTATATTTTTCAGCCTTTTCAGTAAATAAGCAAAATTCATTGGCAACTGTTAGCATATCAATTACATTGGCTGAAGTTGCTGGATCGGAGGTTGGTGTATCTGTCATAATGATTGATTCTGAAATGATTTATAAAACTTGTCAAAGGTATTAATTTGAATTGTGATCCCTAGCGTGCTTCGACATAAAAAAAGTGCCGTGAAGGCACTTACTAATCAGTGTAGGAGGGAACAGGCTTTAAAGTTTCTTCATTATTATCAGCCGTGCTTCTTCTGTTCCGTAATTAGCAAACCCCCGATCCACATTTTTTTCTATTTCAACCGAATCATATAATGATAACCTGGTTTTGCTTTCCCCCATGTTTAAAGTAATTTCTCCTTTGATGAGACAAGCGACAACATCTGCTTGATTTGGATGCTGGGGCATATCTTCACCCGGTTGAAGACAAAGATGTATTACATCCAGTGAAGATGAAGAGTGGATTTTATAACCTTCAAGATGTATTTGCACCCTGGGCGCATTTGATAATGAGACTAGTTTCATTTTGTTCTTGCAGATTTAGCTGAGTTTTTCTTCTTCTGATTTGGAGCGGTCAGATTATCAATAATGTGCATAACCGCGAAAACCGGGTTTCTGAAGATCATCCTGGGACCAGCCCAACGCATCACCTCCCGCATTTGCTCACGCATCACAGGCGAGTAACAATGAACCGGGCAATGCTTGCAAACCGGTTTTAAGTCTCCATACATGCAGGAGAGCAGGCGCTTTTCGGCATATTTTGAAAGTGATTCACATTCCTTACATAAAGAACCTTCGCTGTTATGATTTGCCTTACAATACATTTTAATCATTGCCTGAACAATAACTGATTCTCTCTTTCGGCGACTCTTTAGCAGGAACATGGCGTTAAATTTATTCCCTGATCATGGTCAGCAGCATGATAAACCTTTCATTTGCATTTACAGCATGAGGAACATTTGCAGGCATAATAATACTTTGACCGGCAGCAAGTTGGTTTGGTTTTCCGCCAATTACAATTTCGGCACTTCCGGCCATAACCTGCACCAGGGCATCAAATGGTGCGGTGTGCTCACTCAATTTCTGCCCGGCGTCAAAAGCAAATAGTGTGATATTTCCTTTTTCCTTCTGAATTATTCTTTTGCTCACAATTCCATCAGTCTGATAACTGATTGAATCAGCAAAGACGAAAGGAGTACCGTGTTGAATTTTTTCGTTTTCCATTTTGCGGGTGATGTTATTCGTTAATAGTTATTCGTTAATCGTTGCTGAAGATTGTATTCAGCCGATTGAAGCTTGGACATTTATTGAAGATACTTGATTTTATGTTTAAAAATTGATTTCTGAGTTCATGCAACCGATTAACCATTAACGATTAACCATTAACTTTTTACAACCCCTATACCCATTCCTCATTTAAAATATCCCCCTTAATACCAACCACTATTTTCTTGATCGGGATATTGCGTCCGGATTGCTGAACAGCCATTTTAGCCATTTGAATCAATCCGCCGCAACAGGGAACTTCCATGATTGGAACTGTCAGAGTATTGATTTTAGCATCCGAAATCATCGTAGCCAGTTTATCGAGATACACATCCTTATTCGTATCCAGTTTTGGACAGACAATTGCCAGGGATTTGTTCTTTAAAAGGCGGTTATGGAAATCACCCATGGCAAATGCCACGCAATCAGCAGCTAAAACCACATCAGCCCCCTGGAAATACGAAGCCATGGGATTTACAAGGTGAAACTGCACCGGCCATTGACGAAGTTCGGAAACTGCAGGAGTTTCAACTGAAACTGCAGTTGCTGCTGCAACCGCGTTAACTTTGTCCATATCAATACGGAAATCAATTGTTTTAGCGCTTCCACATCCACAGGCACTTTCCTGTTCCGGTTTAACATGATTCAAGGCATCTTTCATTGTAGGGAAAATTAAAGGTGATATAACAGTTGGTTTTATCCCGGCTCCGGGGCTGAGATCAATATTATTGGTTTTGATATATGCCACGGCTTCTTTCAGAAACTCATGTTCATTGTGATCGCGGAGATGTTCGAGGTGAGCGAGGATAGTGTTTCGGCCTTGTTTCACAATAGTTTCCATAACTACAGTTTCATTGTAAGGCTCTGCTTCACGTTCAATGATTTCAATGGCTCCTTCGGGGCAATGGCCTAAACAGGCGCCAAGCCCGTCGCAAAACAAGTCGCTGATTAAACGGGCCTTACCATCTATTATCTGTAGTGCCCCTTCATGGCAGTTAGGAATGCATAATCCGCATCCGTTGCATAACTCTTCATCAATCTGAATGATCTTTCTAAGCATACTTAATGTCTTTTGTTTTAAGGTCTGATATTTTAGTGTTGGTTAAATACTCAACAAATTCATTTGTCAGTTTATCTGGTTTTCCACCAAAAATACAACTAATAAAAGGGCAATGATTTTCGGTAATTCCACAAAACTGGCATTCCACATTACCTTCGATCAGCTGATAAATTTCGAGCATTGTAATCTGATCGGCATTTTTTTTAAACGTAAAGCCACCACCTGGTCCGCGATTCGACTCAAGATATTCGTTTTTAGCCAGAACCTGGAGAATTTTAGCAAGATGGTTTTGCGAAACATGTAAAATTTCTGAAATCTTCTTTGCATTTAGCCTTACTGTTGATGAAGCAATCAAGGCCAGGCTATGTATAGCCAGGGAGGCTGCTTCAGATATGTGTACCAGTCGGCTCATGTTATATAGGAATTAAAGTATTTGAATACGCAAATATACAAACAATTTCCCGATGTGCTTTAAAAGTTGAAAAAAGAACGAGATTTAACAGGGAATAGGGGGTAATCCTTTTATTCCATTAGGTCAGCAAGAGTATTCGATGATAAATGATCGCGAAAAGTTTGTGTCATTTTGGAAACAACTGTCCCCAATATACACTTCTCGAAGGGACAAACCTGCTTTTCGTGGGGACAACTTATTACTTTTACTTGTCCTTCTATGGCTTCGTAAATCTGTAGCAAAGTAATATTTTCCGGTTCGATATTTAATTTAAAACCACCTGAAGGTCCACGGTTTGAGAATAAAAATCCTTCTTTTACCAGCCTCTGCATCACTTTAGCTACATGATGGCGCGACGAGCCAGTGATGTCAGCAATTTTCTGAACATTAATAGTTTCCCCCGCACGGGCAACCAGCACCATGCCATGCATGCCGATTGATGCGGCTTCGGAATATGAAACAATTTTAGCCATTCTGTTATATAAGTATTTAATTGCTCAAATGTCGGTATTATTATTTTACTGTCAGTATTGGCAATGTAATTTGAAGCAATTCTAAATAAGTAGTATGGAATGGTTTTTGATTGCAAGGAAATAACTAACGTTTACAACCTAATGCGAACCTACAAAATACTATTCATTACTTCAATCAGCTTTCTGTTATTTTTTACTTCCTGCGATGTGATGCAGCAGGTTTCGCAAATAAATAATCTTACTAAATGTGAATTCAGGCTTGAGTCGGTACAACAATTGAATCTGGCCGGCATAAATGTTCAAAACGTTAAAAAAATATCGGATCTGAATATGTTTGATGCTGCAAAAATCGCTTCGGCATTATCATCACAGCAGTTTCCGCTTGATTTTACATTAAATATTGAAGCGAAAAACCCAAATGCATCAGCTGCCGGAATGACGAGAATAGATTGGATACTTTTAATTGATGATATTGAAATGACACGCGGAATACAGGATAAACAAGTAAGCATACCTGCTAACAATGGAATTGCTATAATTCCAATGCAAATGCATGTTGATCTGCAAAAAGCGTTGACAGGAAAAAGTGCGGATGCCGTCATTAATTTTGCCATGAACCTGGCCGGTAGTGGAAACAAACCAACACGATTTACTCTTCAGATGAAACCTACCATTACAGTGGGCGGATTTCCTATCACTTATCCCGGATATTTAAACGTAAAAACAGAATTTGGAACAAATTAGGAATTATTAATACTTGGATATTATGAATGCTACTAAAATTCTTCACTACATAGCTTTGATTCTTGGATTTCAGGCTTCAGCTTTCTTTTTGTTTTTCCTGATTTCCGATGGAGTCGGCGATTTAATTGATGGTAAATTCAGCGTGATACCTATCCTGATAATGATGATTTTCACGGTAATTGGATATATATGGGCTCTTTCGAAGCCAAAACTGGGAAGCCTGATCATGATTTCAGGGGGTGTAGTAATGGTACTTTACCTCATATTTTTAGGTGGATTAGTCGGCATTAAAATGGCGTTGATTTATGGATTGCCATTTATAATACCCGGTCTTATATTTTATTTTGTAGGAAATACTGAAACCGGTTCTCGTCAGGATAACGATATTTAGAAAAAACCCCGGTAGTGATATCGGGGTTTTCTTTTATTGATTAAAATACTATCATTCGAATAGAAAGGTTTTCAAAGAAATTTTATTCTATATTTAATGTGGTCAAAACAGACTGAGGCATTTTGCATCCAGGAGCAAAATAGATTCAATTATTAAGAGACGCTGAAAAAACCTTTCAAATGGAGAATAAGTCAAAGTTATTTAGCTTTTTACATTTCCCAATATCTAAAATTATTATAGGCCTGGCAGCGGTAGCAATTGCAACTGTGTCGGTACAATCTGGCTCTCAGGCAATACTAAAATATACGTCATTAAATGACGATTTTCAAAACCTGGCAGTGGCGGTCCTGGCAGCAACAGCAGCTTTGGTAGCTTATTATTATCTGTTTACGTTTTTTGAGAAGAGAAAGATAGATGAACTCTCAACTTCTCACTTTTTGCGCAACGTATTTACAGGATTTTTTACCGGGTTCCTGTTCCTTTCCGTAGTTATACTTGTCATGTATTTCGGGAAGTCCTATACAATTCTTTCATTCAACCCGGTTTCATTTCTGATTCCGGCATTGGCACTAGGAATTTCGAGTGCCGTTTTCGAAGAAATCTTATTCAGGGGCATAATCTTTAGGATTACTGAAGAAAAGCTTGGATCTGTTTGGGCGCTGATTATTTCTTCTTCATTTTTTGGTTTTGCTCATCTTGCTAATGAAAACAGTACTATTTTTTCAGCAATAGCCATAACCATCGAAGCAGGTTTGTTTCTTGGAGCTGCCTATATCTATTCGAGAAATTTATGGCTTCCGATATTTATTCATTTTGCATGGAATTTTTCGGAAGGAGGAATTTATGGTGCTATTATTTCCGGAAACGGGCTGGAAAAGAGTTTTATAAACAGCAAAATTGATGGTCCGGAGTTAATTACCGGCGGTGCATTTGGCCCTGAAAACTCTTTACAGTCGGTCATCCTGGGTTTAATAATTGGGATTATGTTTTTATGGATGGCAAATAAAAAGAATAAATTGGTGAAACCATATTGGAAGCAGCAAAAAAATGATAATCAGTAAAAAGTAACTTCAAAATTCTGTTTTTCAGACTTTTGAATTTTCGATAATTTCACCTAATTCCATCCACAATAAAGTCTTTTCATCAATAAGCTGATTCACTTCATTGTATTTAACTGAAAGATTTGTAAAACTTTCAGTTGATTCTTTACCTGAATTCATTCGTTCCATAACCTGGTCCTTTTCAGTTTCCAAAAGATGGATTTCTTTTTCAAGAGTTTCAAAATCTTTCAATTGCCTGAATGATGGTTTTGTTGAAGGCTTCTTCTCTTTAAAAGTCTGTTTTTCCTCTTTTGCAGGTTTTTCGATACGCTGAGCCATTTTCTGCTCTTTCATGCGCCATTGGTAGTAATCGGTATAATTGCCGTAAAAATCCTTGATCTTTCCCTGGCCTTCGAAGACAAAAACATGGTCGCAAAGTTTATCCAGCAGGAACCGGTCGTGGGATACAATCACAACGCAGCCTGCAAAGTCCTGTAAGAACTCTTCGAGCACCTGTAAGGTGTATATGTCCAGATCATTGGTTGGCTCATCAAGGATCAGGAAATTAGGGTTTCGTATGAGTTGCAGTAATAAGTATAAACGTCGGCGTTCACCACCGCTTAACGCACTGAAATAGGCTTGTTGAACAGGGTATGAAAAATCAAAGTGCTGCAGGAATTGTGAAGCCGACATACTCCCTTTCTCAAGTTTTATTTCTTCAGCAACATCTTTTACAATATCTATGACACGTTTATCTTCCTTAAGATCCAAACCGTTTTGCGTATAATAGCTCATTACCACAGTCTGGCCAATTGAAATTTTGCCTTTATCAGGAGTTAATTTACCTGAAATCAGGTTGAGTAAGGTTGATTTGCCGGTACCATTTAATCCAACAATTCCGATTTTTTCGCCACGTTTAAAAATGTAGGTGAAGTCATCAACCGCTTTAAAGTCACCGAAGTTTTTACTCAGGTTATCTATTTCAACGATTTTGCCTCCAAGACGGTTGGCGCTTACTCCAAATTGTATGCTTTTATCTTCCCTTTTGAACTTGGCTTTAGTTTGCAGATCGTCAAATGAAGATATTCGTGCTTTGGACTTGGTTCCCCGTGCTTTAGGCATCCGACGGATCCATTCCAGTTCAGTCTTATAAAGGTTTTTCGATTTTTCTGTAGACAGATCTTCTGATAACTGACGTTCAGCTTTTTTCTCAAGGTAATAGGTATAATTACCTTTATACGTTAAAATTGAGTTTTGATCCATTTCCAGGATGGTATCACACACATTGTCGAGAAAATACCTGTCGTGGGTAACCAGAAGCAAGCTAAGTGATTCGCGCGAAAGATAATCCTCCAGCCATTCGATCATCTCAAAATCAAGATGGTTGGTTGGTTCATCCATCAACAGAAGGTCAGGATTGCCTAGTAAAGCTCGGGCTAAAGCAATTTTCTTTCGCTGTCCTCCTGAAAGCTTGCCAACGCTTTGTGACAAATCATTGATAGCAAACTGGCCCAGGATTTCGCGGGCCCGTGTTTCGTAATCCCAGGCTCCTGAAGCATCCATTTCGGCCATGCTATGATTTAAAAGCGCATCACTTTCTGGTCCCGGGTTATGTTTAAATTCTTCGAGTGCGAACTCGTAATCGTGAATAACTTTGATTAAACCAGTGCCGGTTGCAAAAATAGTATCGAGTATGGTTTTGGATTCGTCAAGTTGAGGGTTTTGTTGCAGGTAGTCGATACGAAGATCGCGGCGCATGGTAATATTACCTGAATCAGGTGCTTCAAGTCCTGCCAGGATATGCATCAGTGAACTTTTACCAGTGCCATTACGGGCAATTAGAGCTACTTTCTGGCCTTTGTCGAGGCTGAAACTGATGTTTTTGAAAAGTACTTTTTCGCCGTAAGCTTTTGATAAATTATCAACCTGGAGATAGTTCAATGATGGAAAATGTTAGTGAGGAAACCTTTTGCAAAGGTAGGAAGAATGAGGGAATATTACCGGATGAAATTGAATAGACTTAGTTTTTATAGGGTATTGCATGAAACAGACGCAAAAAAAAAGCTTCCTCACGGAAGCTTTAGTGATAGTTTTTGATGCTGGTTTATTGCATCTTCACATTGATTGCTTTTGGACCACGACGATCTTCAACAACCTCAAAGTTCACCAGGTCATCATCTTTAATTTTGTCGATCAGGCCGGTAACGTGTACAAAAACTTCTTTTTGAGTTTCATCATCAACAATAAAGCCGAATCCTTTTTGCTGATTAAAAAATTTTACTTTTCCAGTAGACATTGTAATGGGTATTAGTAATTATTTAATTGATAGTTGAACACAAAAATAAGATATATTCTGAATAATTGATACTTTTTAGAAATAATTTTTTAATAGGCTGAAATTCAGTATAATGCCTTAAGATTATTGGGGTATCTCAGTAATACTAATCTCAAAGTGATAAAAAAAATGTCAGGTTTTACTAGTTTAAATCAGTATTTTACGATCAACTCTCCATCAGCCAATCTGCGGTTTTTTTTGCTTCTTCTGCTGTATTTCCACAAAATAACGGGTCTGCTTTAAATCCAAAGCAGACTTCAGGGCGGTCAGGATTATTAAAAATAGCGCACGTTAAATCCTCCATTAAATGCAAACACCGGATACCGGCTGGTTTACCCGAAGGCATTCCAGGGATTGGCGAACTTATTGAAATATAGATGCAACAAACTCCACATCCTGAACGACATTCCATTTTAGTGGTTGGGTTTTAGGTATTTCAGATCTGTGAATTGCGCTTAGTGATTTTAAACACTAATCGCCAAGGAAATTGAACATTAAACAGATCAATCATTCACCATTTCAATATTTATCCTTACAACACAGGCCCAGCAGCAACAAGTCTTTTCCCTTCCTCATTATCAGTATATTTTGCAAAATTATCAATGAAACGTTTAGCAAGATCTTTTGCCTTTTCATCCCATTCGTAAGCATTTGCATAGGTATAGCGAGGATCCAGCACAATAGGGTTAACACCATGCAATTCTGTTGGAACTTCAAGGTTAAAGAAAGGGATCAATTTAGTAGGAGCATGATCAATGGAACCATCCAGGATGGCATCAATAATGCCGCGTGTATCCTTTATAGAAATACGCTTTCCGCTTCCATTCCAACCTGTATTTACCAGGTAAGCTTTTGCGCCTGAATTCTCCATGCGTTTAACAAGTTCCACAGCGTATTTGGTTGGGTGAAGTGTAAGGAAAGCGTTACCGAAACATGCTGAAAATGTAGGCTGTGGTGAAGTTACACCTCTTTCAGTTCCAGCTAATTTTGCAGTAAATCCTGAAAGAAAATGATATTTTGTTTGTTCATCGGTAAGTTTTGAAACCGGTGGTAATACCCCAAAGGCATCCGCTGTCAGAAAAATGACTTTACTTGCATGGCCACCTTTTGATACGGGTTTTACTATGTTTTCGATATGATAAATAGGGTAGGAGACACGTGTATTTTCGGTCTTGGAACCATCTGTAAAATCGATTGAGCCGTCATCATGAACTGTAACATTCTCAAGTAAAGCATCGCGCCTGATAGCATGATAAATATCCGGTTCGTTCTCTTCACTAAGATTGATGCATTTTGCATAACAGCCTCCTTCAAAATTGAAAATACCTGCATCATCCCATCCATGTTCATCATCACCGATAAGAGCCCTCTTTGGGTCGGCAGAAAGAGTGGTTTTTCCTGTTCCTGATAATCCAAAGAAAATAGCAACATCGCCATCCATACCCATGTTGGCGGAACAATGCATTGATGCAATTCCTTTTAATGGCAGGTAATAATTCATCATCGAAAAGATGCCTTTTTTCATTTCGCCACCATACCAGGAGCCTCCTATAAGAGCCATCCTTTCCGTAAGGTTAAATACCACAAAGTTCTCAGAATTAAGACCTTGTTCTTTCCAATCAGGATTCGTAGTTTTTGACGCATTCTGAACAACAAAGTCGGGTTTGAAATTTACAAGTTCTTCATCCGAAGGACGAATGAACATATTCTTTACAAAATGGGCCTGCCATGCCACTTCAACAATAAAACGTACATTAAGTCTTGAGTCGGAATTTGCACCGCAATAGGCATCTATTACATATAATTTCTTGCCCGATAACTCTTTGTGGGCTACTGCTTTCAGTTGATTCCAAACATGAGTCGAAACCGGCTTGTTGTCGTTTTTCCCAATCGTCGACCACCATACTGTATTTTCGGAAACGGAATCCATCACAATATATTTATCTTTAGGCGAGCGGCCTGTGAAAATACCTGTGTCAACATTTACGGCTCCCAGGTTTGATAATTTCCCGCGTTCGAAACCTTCGAGTGCGGGATCCATTTCATGTTGAAAAAGATCATCATACGCCAGGTTGTAATAAACCTGTGTAACTCCTTTTATCCCATATTGTTCTAGGTCGATATTGATACTGGGTCTGTTTACTGCAATTGCCATAAGTTAGTTGAGTTTAAATGGAAAAACTATAGGTTTTGTTTATTTTTAGAAATACGCAGAAATAAAAAACAAGCATTTTTCTTTTTTTGTTAGGGCAGCAAATATATAAAAAAAGGCAGTAGATATAATTCTGACTATTTTTTCCTGATAAATTCCTGTTGTTGGATTATTTCATCAAATTTTCTGCCAATTAACAGCGGTAATGCGCACTCAAAAATGATGGGATTTTTAGTCTTTTGTAAACAAAAGAACACCATTTTGCCCTCCAAAACCGAAAGAGTTAGAAATTGCTGCTCCGATGTTAACACTTCTGGCAAGGTTAGGAATTACATCAAGATCACAATCCGGATCTCTGAAATCATAATTTATAGTTGGAGGTAAAATTCCGTGATGTATAGCGAGCACAGTTGCCGCTGCTTCAATAGCGCCAGCCGCTCCAAGGGTATGGCCTATCATGGATTTAATTGAACTGACAGGAATGTTTACATCTCCAAAAGCATTTTTGATAGCCAGGGTTTCTGTTTTATCATTCACTTTGGTAGAAGTTCCATGGGCATTTATATACCCGATATCTTGCGGATTAAGCCCTGCATCTTTAACTGCGAGTTGCATAGCTTTAGCCGCGAAAATTCCGTCAGGTTCCGGGGCTGCAATTCCATAAGCATCAGAGGTCATACCAAATCCACTGAGAAATGCCAGCGGTTTTGCCTTTCTTTTTTCTGCATGTTCCAGCGTTTCCAAAACTAAAACGCAGGCTCCTTCGCCCATTACAAATCCGTCCCGGTTGAGATCAAACGGACGGCTGGCTTTTTCCGGATTTTCATTGTATGCAGAGGAAAGAACACCCATATTTGCATATGCATCAAGTACAAATCCGGTCATTGTGGATTCGGCGCCGCCTGCCAGGATTACATCTGCCATGCCTCCACGCAGAAGCCCAAGCGCAATTCCAATTGAATGAGTTCCTGTAGTACAAGCCGCAGAAATACCAAGGTTGGGCCCATGGATTCCAAGAGCCATGGCTGCATTACAAACCGGCATATTGGCAATAACCCTGGGAACAGTCATCGGATTGACAGAGCCTGCACCCATTTTTAGAAAGCGGATATGCTGATCCTCGAGGTTTGTCATATCACCGGCAGCTGATCCTATCACGCATCCGATTCTATTTCTGTCTTCATTTTCCAGGTCCAACCCGGCATCTTTAACCGCTTCTATTGCAGCACTGGATGCTAATTGTGATACCCGAGCCATTTTACGCGATTCTTTGCGATCGAAATAGTTTTCCGGGTTATAGTTTAGTACTTCGGAACCGACCTGGCTTTTATGTCCAACAGGATCGAAAGCCTGAATCCTGTTAATTCCAGATTTTCCTGCCACCAATGAATTCCAGAAATCAACACGATTTGATCCAATAGAGGTAAATACTCCAATACCAGTTACAACAACTGCTTTATTTTTATCCATAATAGTAATGGGATCTTAATGAAATAATATAAACATCAGGGATAAAAGTACTAAAGTTGGACAAACTGACAAAACGCCACCAATCTGATTTTTAAAAATCAAGGTTGATTAATTTCCTTAAAAACAAAGAAAATAGCAAGAAGAATAGAATGATCGGATTAGGTAAAGAGTCTTACTTTCTCTTTTTATCCTGACCCTTAAACGTTTTGTCTCCTTTGGTCTTAGGCTTTTTATATTTTAAAGCTAATTCCCTTTTGTAAGATCCGCCTTTATTTGTTTTTTTATTCTTCTCCTTCTTTTCGTGAAACCCTGGAGCCAGAACGATTTTCTTCTCATTACGAAATGGATTTTTTTTATCGCCGTCCAATGCCCTTTCTTCAGGTGTTTTTTGGTTCGAAAAAGAAACTTCGTCAGGAAAATCAACCAATGGAATGGAGTACGACATCAATGTTTCAATGCGTTCCTTAGCTTCTGCTTCTCTTTCAGTATAAAATAATATCGATTTTCCTTGCTGTTCGGCTCTTCCGGTTCTACCGATACGGTGAATATAATTTTCGGGAAATTGCGGGGTATCAAAATTAATAACATGGGTGATCTTATCCAGGTCAAGACCGCGGGCCATAATATCAGTGGTTACCAATACCCTGTTTTTACCACTATCAAATTCTTCAATGGATTTGAACCTGTAATTCTGGGTTTTATTTGAATGTATGATCCCGGTTTCGGAAGCGTGCTTTTCCTGCAAGGCCGCGAATACCCTGTCGGCATTGTTTTTATTGGAAACAAAAACCAGTACTTTCGCAAACTCTTTCCGATCGGCTACCAGATGTGAAAGAAGATTTACCTTGGTATAAAAATTGGGAACTTCATAACACTGCTGTGAAATGTTATCAAGCGGTGTACCGCTTAACGCAATCGATATTTTAGCCGGGGTAACAAAATCATCGTCGATCAAGGCCGCTACTTCTTCGGTCATGGTTGCCGAAAACATAATATTCTGGCGGCGTGCAGGCAGTAGTTGGAAGATATTCGTCAGCTGAAAACGAAACCCGAGATCGAGCATTACATCCACTTCATCAATCACCAGTTTATTCACTCCTTTCAGTACCAGGGCTCCGCATAAAGCTAAATCATATAATCGGCCGGGAGTAGCAACCAAGATGTCGCATCCTTGTGCAACACGTTGTTTTTGTGTATTTATATTAACGCCTCCATACACGCCCAGCACCCTGAAATTAGTATATTTTGCAAAGCTTTGAGCCATTTCGACTACCTGGATCACTAATTCCCGGGTTGGAACCAATACAAGAACTCTTGGATTAAGCTGCTTCGAAAATTTTAAATCCTGCAAAATCGGAAGCATATAAGCCAGGGTTTTCCCTGTGCCGGTTTGCGCGATCCCAACTATATCTTTACCTGATAGAATGATGGGAAAAGCTTCTGCCTGTATGGGTGTTGGAGTGTCGAATCCCAGGTCCGCAACTGCATTCTGCAAAAGCGTCGATAGGTTTAAATCTTTAAAAGTATTCATTAAGGGGGATTAGTTCAGTAGGTTAATAGAAAATGGTTAATGGAAAAAGTGCGGATTTTTTCAAATCGGGGAAGAAGGAAAATAACTCAGGCTTATTCTCTATTAACTTTTAGTGCATCAAGGACTTGAAATTAACAATTCCCTGTTTGATAAAGTGCTCAAAGATACGTATTTCCACGCATATGGTCACTATATGGGATTATTTCAAAATCATAAACAAGGATTAGGCCTGTATTACAGGAACCTTTTTGCTTACTTTTTTAATTATCCACCCATCGTCACTGAATTTTTCAATATAATCATAAGGGATAAAACCGTACCCATTCTCGCCCCATTCCGTTCCCCAACAATTTTTGAATTTAAATATCTGTGTCTGGTCATCAAATCCAACAAGGCAGATAGCATGCCCGCCAATAATGCTTTCTTTACGGGTTGGCATTTTGATATGGCCGGAGCTTTCTTTATAAAAAGATTCATATATCGAAATACCAATAATTACAGGCCCAAAGTCCGACAAAGCATCTTTAATTTGCTTAAGGGTTTTTACAGGAACCGCGTCATCAACAAAATAGTGGATTGCTTTCTCCGTACTTTTGGGTGGTTGAACAGCAAATTTTGATTCTTTATAAGGCCAGCTCTCTTCCTCGACTATACCATTGGTTTGTGCAACTTTTATTACATCTTTGATAAAGGCTCCTGCATCCAGTTGCACTGCATCTCTTATTTTTCTGGCCTGATAATAGATGAATAAAGGGCTTAAAATCACCTTTATGTTTAATTGTTTCAATATAAAATATTCCAGGGTATAAGCCATTGCAAAACCGACCCCTGATCCCAGGTTTCCCTGGTTCCTGACCGGGTTCATCAAGGTTGAATAATCAACTATAGCCGCGACCGCTCCTGCAAAAGATTTTTTCTCCTCCTGAACTCCTTCTCCCAGCGGACCTTTCAACATTTGTTTAGATTCTTCAAGCTGTCTCAGGAAATCCTGGAAATCTTTCTGTTTCTTTTCAACAAACTCATCAAATGATTTTTTATTTATTGAAATTAATTCATTCAACTTTTCATTCCCATTCGATTCAATCTCCCTGGCAATTTCGTCAATATGCAGATTTGTTTGAATGTATGCATCGATCTGTTTGCTGCTCTCGTTTTGTATCAGTTGTGTCCCTTCCTGGATCATTTTCTTCTTAAGTTCTTCAACTATGTATTCCTTGATCTTAAAATATCCAAACAATATTGTAAACAAAACAGCCAGGCCACCTATACTTATCCATGTGATCAGGTATGATTTTGATTTTTCAAAAACTTCCTTTGCAGTCATTTCTTCTTTTAATGACTTGTAGGCGGCTATATTATCATTTTGCTGCCTGATAATATTCAGCAACGAATCTTTGCTTACAGAATAGGAAGTATCGTTAATTCCTTTACTTTTTAATGATTCAGCAATGCTCACCTTTAAAAAGCACCCTACAGATACAAGTACCAAACAAAAGAGTAAAATTAATTTTCGTTTCATACATTGGCTATAATTCCGGAAAATACCTTTCTTAACAAGTCGTTCGAAGTAAATATAACAAAGGATTAAATTTCAGGCCAGAAAACATAAATATGACGAATATATAAAGCTGGTTTACAGTTCTTCCTGTATTAACAAATATACATAAAATATGTTTACTTTTTTCAAATCAGGCACCATGAAAATTTGAATTGATAAAGTAAATCCAATCAATGTTTTTTAAACATTGAAAGATTTAATAAATCGTGGTTAATCCAGCTAAATCATTACTCCGTTTAATTAGCGCCTCTTAATGATTACTTTGCCTTTAGGATAAAGTTTGAGCGGGAACGGAAAGGCCAGGATTATCTGACATCGGTGTAAAGCAGTAAGATTCTGCCTTCAGAAAGCGAGGTTAGAATTTATTTTTCAATATTTCCAGGTTGGCGAATTTAAATTTCTTTTTTGCATCACTTAGTATCCAGTAAATAACGCCGCTTATCAATGCTGCAAAAAAGCACCATACCGAGGTTAAATATTGTGTAAAAAATATAGCAGTAACCAGGCATGAAAAAAACATCAGAATACCCATCATATGCGTTCGTTCGATACTTGAAATAAAGAGTGGTGTAAGTGTGGCGATCAGATAGAGAATAAAAACCGGAATTGCTATCAATTTTGGGAAATCGGAATTATACATAATATGATATCCATTAATTTGCGGTGTAACGTTTAAAAATAATAAACAGCAGGTATAGTAGATTGAAACGGATAAGCCGGCGAGTAAAAGGAGCCTGATAATCTTTCTTTTACGGGCATTACTTTCCATCATCAGAACGGCTAAAGGAATCAAGGTAGGCCAAAGAACATCGGCCATAACCAGGAAAATATAGGTCGCGATTTTCTGAAGGGCGGCATAATCCGGGTTGGGTATGGTAAGCCATAAAACGCCTTCGGTAAATTGTTGTAATCCGAAAAACAGCGGGATGCTTGTAAATAGAAGCTGCGAAGGTTTATGAACCTTTGTTACCACGGCTACTCCTATAACTGAAATAATAACTCCTCCTGCGAAACTGGCTGTTGCTGAAAAACACATAATTTAAACTCTTAGCAGTAAATTTACAATAAGCTGAATATCAAATTTTCTGGTATAACATATTTAAATTAGTGCCTAAAGTTACAACAAATAAACAATTATTGACTTTAAATTCATCTTTTGAACTCCATCCATCATCGGCCCAATTAACTATTTAGTGCCATAAAACAGTTTTTCCACATATTTTTTTAAAATATTGTATTTAGGATACGAATAACTTCATTTACAAAGTGTGTGAAATTTACTTCTATACAGCTACAAAAGAAAATAGAAATTGTCAAAATTGATATTTACGTAAGAAAAGTTGTCTTCATTCAACTCACCTTTGCATTAGCTTTTATAATCCCGGGTTTTTATAATCGGTCAATTGAAATAGAACGCTTCCTATCAGGCTTGATAAAATAACGGATACAAGTCGAGATTGTCCAAAAATATGTGTGGAAATGTCCATTAAAGTTTTTAAAAGATATAAATGAAACAGCCCCGGAATGCAAACGGGGCTGTTTCTATAGTAGCTTAAGTTTGTATTATTTGATAAACTTTCTCAAAACCGGTTTATATCCATCGGATTTTACCCTAAGCATGTAAATCCCCTTCGTAAGGCTTCCTGTAGCTATGCTGACAAGGTTATTACTGCCTGTTAATGCAATGGGCTCCGTGTGTATAATACGCCCCTGAACATCTATAATATCAACTACAGCCGTCCCCGAAGCCGATGTATTCAGCCTGAGGTTAAGTATTTCACTCACCGGGTTAGGAAATGGGCTCCCGGCCATGGATTCCGGCTTAATTGGTTCTGTAATTCCTGTCATATCAATTGCGGCGCCGTTTACAACAAAATTTATATTTATAGTTGCAGCGTTTTCGGTTAGATAAACCACTATCGATTGTGAAGATTTTCCTGTCATTTCGGCCTGTACGGTATAATCACCATAGGGGAGGTGCTCAAAAATATAAGTCCCGTTGCTATCTGTAAATGTATATGCAATCGGATTGCCGGAGCTATTGTACAGAACCACTTCAACGTTAGCCGCTGGATTGCCTTCAGCTTTCAGTATCATTCCACCCCAATTAATGGTGCCTGTGATTGTTGCATCACCCTGGCTCCAGGCCATTGATGGAACAAGATTTAAAGCATACCAGGCATTTGGTTCGCCTGTGTGAATAAGAGTGGCACCCTGCCACGAAAGTGAACTTGCATAATATGTAGGCATGTAGGCAAAAAATTGATCTGATCCCGGTGTGAGCATAGCATAAATATAATACCACCCGTAAGGTACGCCGGTAAAATGATAAATTCCGGTTGAATCGATAAACAATTCAGCATTGTAGTTATTTTCCGGGCTAACAAGCCATACAATACCCTTATCAGCAACTTTATTCCCTGCCAGCACAATTCCGGCAATGGTATTATCGTTGATGAATTTCCCCGCATAGATTTCCGTGCAATAATTGCTCTGGCATTTCCCCAATGTATCCCAGATAGTAAGACATGCAGTGTAAATACCAGGGATATCATACACATGAACAGGATTGAAATCTATTGATCCTGTACCATCGCCAAATGACCATTTCTGGTTTGTATACCCCGGGGCCGAAGTATTGAAAAACAAATACCCGGAAGTTACTGAATTTGACGAATCTGCCTGTATTACAGCAAATGAAGCCTGGCACGAGGGTTGTATCATATCAACCCAGATTTCCTGGCAAACCTGGTCCTTGCAGTTATTCAGGGTGTCAGAAATAGTGAGGCAAGCAAAATAAATCCCCGGTGAGGTATAAGTATGAACAGGATTTGATTCGGCTGAGTGGCCGCCATCGCCAAAATCCCAATTTAAAAAAGTATAATTACTTTGTGAAAGGTTAAAGAAGCGGTGTGTATTCTTAGCTGAATCGTTAACAGCAGTCATTACAGCTTTACATATTGAACTGTCAGCAGCAACGAATATCATCTTGCAGCTGATGCTTTTGCAGGTATCATTTATGGTTGGATCACTTGATATGGTTGTAAGACAAACATTAAAAGCTGCGCTTGCATCTGGAACCGGAGTTGGGGATGTATTTTCAAAGGAATGTGTTGCTATCTGGCCTGTAGCTGAAGTCCCATCTCCAAAATCCCAGAAATAGCTTGCCGGTGCGCCTGAAGCTACTGAACCCGAAAATATGTATGTTGAGCCATCCTGAGTATTTGCTTTAAAATAGTTTTCGCAGGGCGATGGAATATAAATATAAATTTCCTGGCAGGAACTGAATGTACAGGAAACGCTGTCGGCACCGATTCCTGTGGTTGTAAGGCAAACAAAATGACCGTTGGTAGTGTCACTGCTGCTACTAAAGGAATGCGACACTTTTTGCCCTGTGGCAGTGGTTCCGTCTTGGAAATCCCATATCCATGAACTCACCTGGTTATTTTTAGCATACCCCTCGAATATATAACCTGATCCGGAAGAGTCAGGATAATATGAGAAGGAACTTTCGCATTGCAGCGGATGGACAAGATAGACATCCTGGCATGAGTAAGCAGTGCATTCAGTTGCTCCGGGACCTGCACCGGTAGTAGTTAAACATACTTTAGGTGAGGTATTCTGACCTGAAAAGGAATGTGTTACCGTTTGTCCTGTTGCCATGGTTCCATCGCCGAAATCCCATTTCCAGGTATCCGCAGGTCCATTCAGTACCCAACCATTAAAAACAAAGGCATTACTGGTTGAATCATTGTAATACCAGAATGAGTTTTCGCATGGGCCGGGCGTTGGATAGCCTGCAGAAACAGGCAGACAAACTGTACTGCTACAAAAATAATCTCCACTGTTTATCGAAAGGCAAACACTGTAAATACCTGGCTGATTAAAAATATGAATAGGATTTTGTTCGTTTGAAGTAGTGCTGTCACCAAAACTCCAGGCATAGCTTATTTTAGATGATGCCGGCAGATAAAGACTTCCATTATAAAAAGCAAGCTGAAGCGAGTTGTTCGGGTTTGGTGAGAATTTGAAAAAGGCCTCACATTGTGTAGCAGCGTTGCCGCAAATGCTGAGATTAATTACTTCTTCCAATTTCCCCGTGTGAAAATACCCTGTACCTTTAACCATTGCACCACGGCAATCATAAGTAAAAACGTTGATTGTCTGAAGTTCAACACCAGACATATATGGGACATAATCGGAATATTCACCATTTGCATCAGTTACAACATTGTTATAGTGCCCATAATTCTGAAGGCTGTCGATCGAAATCAACACAGATTGCCCGATTACAGGTGCGCCAGTTTCCTGGTTAATCACATGCCCGTGAATTGTAAAAAGAGGCGGCTGTTGTGCCGAGGCAAATAATACAGTAATTACTATTAACAGCGTTGAGTAATATTTTCTCATTTGTTCCATAGTATTGAGTATTACATTAAAAGACAAATTGTTGACTTTATAATAGGTACAAAATTAGCATCAAAAGTTGCATTAGCGTTTCAACTACTCAATAAAAATTTGCGAATGACAACTATAAGTAATGGTACTTATATAATGTTGTATATTCTGAACATTGCACTCAACCGGGTAACTGTACTAAAGGTAAAAAAATACAGCAGAGTGATACAGTGAGCCTGTCGGACTGAACCGCTTAGGGAACCTGTTATAAACTGCAAAGCATTAATTTACAATATAATAACTCTGTATAGCTCTGTAC
>JAURYB010000164.1 GCA_030654075.1 Bacteroidales bacterium
CGGCTCCATATACCTATTCCGTAGACGCTTCTGCCTTTACCACTTCAACATCTTATACAGGAAAGGCGGCAGGTTCTCACAGTATCCAGGTCAGGGATGCCAATGGGTGTATTTTCGCTACCAGCGTTAACATAATTCAGTCTGGCAATACGCTGGCTGCGCCAATTATTGGAGCTATCACTCAACCTTCCTGTAGTGTGGCAACCGGTAGCGTAATATTAACGGGTTTACCTACATTAAATTGGACTATCAATCCTGGAGCAATAACAGGATCAGGATCAGCTACAACAATTTCCGGATTAGTTGCAGGCAAATACAACTATACCATTACGAATGCCGAAGGATGTATTTCGCCAGTCTCCAGTGATGTTTTAATCATTTCTTCTCTTGGTTCACCAACAGCTCCTGTCGTTGGCTCTATCGCTCAACCCTCCTGTGCTGTTACAACAGGAAGTGTGGAATTAACCGGTTTACCTGAATCAGAATGGACTATTAATCCGGGAGGAATATCAGGAGCAGGTTCAACAACAACCATTTCCGATTTAGTTGCTGGCACATATAACTTTGAAGTTACCAATACTTTCGGTTGTATTTCACCAGCTTCTGCCGATGTTGTAATCCTACCATCACCAAGGCCAACAGCTGACTTCAATTACAGTTTGCCTTGCCTTGGCCTTCCAACTTATTTCTTTGATCATTCCGAATCATATGCATTTCCTCTGAATTATTGGGAGTGGGTTGTTAAAGACAGCATACAAACACTGGGCAATATGACAGGGCTGAATCCAACTTTCACTTTCTTACAACAAGGTTCATATTCCGTAATTCATACTGTTTCAAATTCAGATGGTTGTTTTGATAGTAAAACATACAAAATAACTGTTTTTCCTTCGCCATTAAGTGTGTTCAGTGTACTGGATAATTATGAAAATAAACAGGGACAGATACTTCTTGAAAATGAATCGCTGGGGGCAGATGAATATTTATGGGATTTCGGAAACAATGAAACATCAACTGCTGTATCACCTGTGATTACCTACAACGAAGACGGTATTTTTCTTATCCAGCTTTTCTCCAGGAATAAATTTGGTTGCGTTGATTCTTCTTCTATAATTTATAAAATATTGTTTAAAGGACTATGGGTGCCTAATGCGCTTGCAGCGGGGACACTTTCATCTGCCAATATCTGGAAGCCCGTGGGTGTAAACCTTAGCTCCTATAAAGCAGAAATTTTCGACCGATGGGGCAAACAGTTATGGAGTTCTGATAAATTAAACAATGGCACTCCTGCTGAAAGCTGGGATGGAACTTACAAAGGAATACTTTGTAAGGAAGGAACATATACATGGAAAATTTCAGCCACTTTCAAAGATGGATCGATCTGGCCCAATGCTAATGTTGATTTCCGCCAAAACATACAGAGCAGAGGCTCAGGGACAATTACATTGATACGATAACCTAGTTCATTTCTAAAATGAGGCAAGTTGATATGGAAGCAGAAACGCTACTTATATAACCTGCCTGCACCAAGGAATAGACTTTGAATAGCTTACAGTATGCGCATTCCACAAGTTTTTTTTGCATCTACAGTTTTCTGATTTACAATGAGTTCATGTGTTTATTTTTTAAATTTTTACGGGTCACATGCCTGCCCGATGCAGGCGGAAAATTACTCATTCTTGCTTATTTTTAAAGGTATTCACTTCGGCAGGCACTTCGGCAGGCTCAGTGTAGCACTCAGTGCATCGCGTGAGAACGCTTCGCTAGTTATTAACGGCTTAATTGATTTCAAAGGTGTTAATGAGATCGCTCCGCAAGTTACTCACGTATTGCTTATTTTTAAAGGTGCGCATGAGATCGTTTCACTAAGTTGGTTCTTTTACATCAAGGTAAAAGAACAAGAAATTAAATCAAATGTAAATCCTTCGTATAGATAAGATTCTAAAAACGGGAATTCCCAATTTCCTCCCCAACTTTTAAAAGTGATCCGTTATTCTTTCAGGAGATAATTTTAAATAGCTACGTTTGATAGGTTGAATAAAATTGCCCCAGAGTGTTCGGCTCATGGTAGCAGAGAAGATATTGTATCCATTTTCATGAATCAGTTCTGCAACTGGCTTCACTGAAAATACTGATTTCAATCTCGTCTTTTGCCAATTTCTGAAATTACTTTTACTACATTCAGAGCCTTAACCCATTTTGGATATTTGTTTTGCTCTTTGTTTCCTACGGTTTTTGATGAAAAATTAATTTTACGTCAATCGATTATGGTACCAGATACAGGCCATAACAAAAAAGGCCGATAGAATCTATCAGCCTTATTTGTTAAAATGCCATACATTTTATTTTGTGATTTTTATTTCCACTCTGCGATTGAGTGCCCGGCCTTCTTTTGTATTATTATCGGCAATTGGTTTACTCTTACCAAAGAATGATTTTTCTATTTTCACAGAAGTCATTCCTTTTTTCTTCAGATAATGTATGACAAAGTCGGCACGTTTTTCAGACAGACGAAGGTTATAGTCAATTGACTCACGGTTATCCGCATGCCCGGCTACTGAAATTGTCGCGTCAGGATGTTCGTTCATAAAAGCAGCAATTTCATTCAGTTCAATAGTATACATATCAATAACAACACTTCCATCTGAATTGAAATAGACCATTTTTTCAGCCAGAGGCCCTTTGTCTTCAGGACAACCGTTATTGGCCGCTACCCCCGCTACTTCCGGGCAATTGTCTTTGTTATCAGGAATGCCATCACCATCGGTATCAGGACATCCTTTAAACTCAGCCAGGCCTCTTACATCGGGGCAGGTATCTTCATTATCTATGATACCATCTCCATCGCGATCAGGGCATCCGGCAAACTCTTTTTTACCTGCAACATCCGGGCACTTGTCATCTTTATCGACAACGCCGTCATTATCTTTATCCGGACATCCGCCGAACTCTGCTTTACCGGCAGCGTCGGGGCAAGCATCCTGGGTATCGATTATACCATCACCATCCGTATCCGGACAACCTTTAAATTCTGCTTTACCGGCTACTTCGGGACAAGCGTCGTCTTTATCAGCTATACCATCATTATCTTTATCAGGGCAACCTTCAAGTTCAACTTTGCCATAAGTATCAGGACAAGCATCTTTTTTGTCTTTTATGCCATCGCCGTCTTTATCGAAAGGTCCAAGTTTTATCTGGAGCCCGGCAGAAGCATAACTGTAATGATCATTTCTCTTGTTTCCATCGGTAAAATCGAGAGCATCGCTATTGAAAACGATGTGATCGCCATATTCAAGATTTATTGCCAGACTCTTACTCAAACGAAATGATGCTCCGGCACCTACAGGAACAAAAAACTCAGTTTGGCTCTTAGCATGCGAATTAACAACAGCGCTTGGAGTTATGTTTTCAAGAGTTGACTTAAATGAATTAAATCCGGCACCACCGAAAAGGTAGAAATTTACAAATCTATTTTCGTTGTATCCAGCAAATATTTCATTGATATTGATCGTTAAATTTAGTGCTGCATCCCATATGTCTGAATTGAGCTTGAGGTTCTGATCATCTCTTTCACCTTTCAGCTTGGTTTTAACAAACTGGCCTCGGACTCCAAAAACAGGACTAATCTGGTAACCTAAAACAGCTCCGTAGCCAAACTGAAATTCCTTGTTCGTTAGATTTGGCTTGTTAATATCACCAAAATACTGGGATACGCCAATATTGGGCTGGAGATAAAAATAGCTTATCATTTTCTTATTATTTAATTTATCCTGAGCCCAGGTTGAAATTGAGATTAGGTTAAATGCAAGAATTGAAAAAACAATTAAAGCCTTTCTGATTTGGTTGTTTCTCATTGTCGTAAAGTTAAATGAAGTACAAGTTTGCATAATATTACAAAAATAAAGAAAAAATGGTCTGAATATCTTATTGCAATATAAATAAACCAATAAACAGAGAAGAATGTAGAAAGATGTTCAGTTTGTTCGATTTCCCAACAGAAAATCTGGTTAAAATATAGAATATTTACATGAAGACAGGTATATATTTCATCGGTTATAATTGGTTGATTTGGACAGGAAGACAAAACTAAAGAATAAAAAAGACTGGCAGGAACCAGTCTTTTTTATTGATCAACTATTTGCTTTTTTGTTATTTAATTGATTTTATCTCTACTCTTCGGTTTTTAGCCCTTCCTTCAGCTGTTTTATTATCTTCAACAGGCTTGGTCTTTCCATAAAAAGATTTAACCAAACGCTCTTTCGGAATTCCTTTCTTTACAAGATAATCATAAACAAAGCCAGCTCGTTTTTCTGACAGTTTCATATTATACTCATCGCTTTCGAGTGAATCAGTATATCCTTCGACCGATACCTTCGCCTCAACATGATTATTCAGGATTGTAACAGTCTCATCAAGGATTGAGGTAAATTCAGGCAGAACCACTGACTTTGCGGAACCAAAGCAAACTGTTCGGGAGAATTCAAAAATAATAACCTCAGGGCAACCAAAGTTTGAAAGAACACCAGCTACATCAGGGCATTTATCCTCATTGTCGGCGATGCCATCATTATCCGAATCGGGGCAACCATGCATTTTATCCAGACCTTTCACTTCCGGACAGATATCATCCTTATCAGCGATTCCATCGCCATCGCGGTCAGGACAACCGGAAAGTTCTCTCAAACCAGCGGCATCAGGACATTTGTCCTCTTTATCTGTGATCCCGTCGTTATCTTTATCCGGACAGCCATTAAGTTCAGGCTTTCCGGCTGAATTGGGACAGGCATCCTGAATATCAATTACACCATCGCCATCGGTATCCGGACAGCCTTTATACTCCGGGCTTCCATACACATCCGGACAAGCATCATCTTTATCAGCTATCCCATCATTATCTTTATCCGGGCAACCGGCAAGTTTAGCTCTACCAGGAACAGATAGGCAAAGATCATCTTTGTCGATCACACCATCATCATCTGTATCCTTCATCCCAATTTTAACCTGTAACCCTATCGATACATAATTGTAATGGTCATTATTTTCTTTGCCGGTATCCATAAAATCAAGTTTAGTACCTCCAAATACCGTCCTGTCACCATATTCAAGATTTACGGAGATTGCATTGGTTATCCTGACTGATGCACCCGCCCCAAGCGGGAGAAAAAACGCATTCTGCTGTTTTGAATGTTCACTGGTAATCAAACCAGTTTCGATGTCAGTGAGTTTCGATTTGTAGGATGTTAATCCTGCTCCGCTAAAGAGATAGAAATTCAGGAGTCGCTTACGGTTATACTCCGAAAA
This sequence comes from Bacteroidales bacterium, assembly GCA_030654075.1. Taxonomy (GTDB): domain Bacteria; phylum Bacteroidota; class Bacteroidia; order Bacteroidales; family UBA4417; genus UBA4417. Next base: position 5,302 of record JAURYB010000164.1, read on the forward strand.
AATATCGTTTATATTGATTGTCAGCTGCAAGGAAGCATCCCACATTTTTGATGTCAAAATCTTGCTCTTGTCGGATCTTTTACTATACAAATTATCTTTAACGAACTGCCCGCGAAATCCAAAAAGAGGTTTTACCTGGTAACCCACTATTGCGCCAAAAGCAAATTTCGGGTTTTGATTCCAGTAATCTTTATTATTCAGGTCGCCAAAGTATTCATTGATTCCAATATTGGGTTGCAAATAAAAATAGCTCTTCATCTGCTCACTCCTATTTCTATCCTGTGCAAAAGATTTGATTGATAAAAGGGTAAGTGCAATAATTGAGAACGAAAGAATTGCTATCCCGAACCATTTTTTCTTCATATTCATTAAAATTTATACATTGTTAAAAATATCGTTAACAAATATAAAAAAAAAATATGATTTTGGAATTTATTGTTTTAAAACATTATAGAATACTATTTCACTAATGTTTGACGTTACTAGCCGATAAAAATGAAGGATTTTCCCGGCAAAAAAATTGAGTAAAATCACATATGCTGACAAAAGAGCAAGGTAATATTGAGGGAAGAAACAAAGGCATGAATAAAAAACAGCTTATTAACTTTTTCCCAGCCATCTGATTTGTCTGGCATAAAAAAGCAAAAAAAAGACCGGAGAAAATCCAGTCTTTTCTATAAAGCAGATACATATCTGAGAGCTATTTTATCGACCTGATTTCAACCCTGCGGTTTTTAGCTCGTCCATCCTTGGTTTTATTATCGGCCGCAGGTTTACCTTCACCTAAGAAGAATTTGCTTAACCGATCTTTGCTTATCCCTTGCTTAGCAAGATAATTGATAACAAAGTCGGCACGCTTTTCTGAAAGCTTCATATTATAAGCTGCAGGTCCCTGTGAATCGGCATATCCTTCAATTGATAATTTAGTATCTGAGTTTTCCTTCATACTGGCAACAACATCATCAAGATCCTTAATGAATTTAGTGACCAATACGGTTTTATCAAAGTTAAAGTAAACAACTTTGAAGTATTCGATCTGCTTAACCTCAGGACATCCAAAGTTAGCAACTACGCCAAATACATCAGGACATTTGTCTAAATTATCAGCAATACCATCACCATCTGTATCCGGACAGCCATTATACTGAGCAAGGCCTTTAACGTCAGGGCATGCATCGTCCATGTCAGTAATCCCGTCGCCATCACGATCCGGACAGCCGGCAAGTTCTTTTATACCTGCAACATCAGGGCATTTATCATCTTTATCGGCAATTCTATCATTGTCCTTGTCCGGACAGCCATCAAGATCTTTGTTTCCTACCGCATTAGGACAATCATCCTCACTATCAGTTATGCCATCTCCATCCGTATCAGGACAACCTTTAAATTCTGGTATCCCCGCAATATCCGGGCAAGCATCATCTTTATCGGCAATCCTGTCATTATCTTTATCGGGACAACCTGCCAAATCAATTTTGCCAAAAGTTTCAACGCATAAGTCATCTTTATCTCTGACTCCATCGTCATCAGTATCTTTAACACCAAAATTGATCTGTAACCCGGCTGAGGTATAACTATAATGGTCATAATTTTTCTTATTATTACCGCTGGTAAAATCCAGCTTGGTGTCACTAAATACTGTCCGATCACTGTATTCGATATTAACAGAAAAGGTATTACTTAACCTGAACGCAACACCACCTCCTATCGGAAGCACAAATGTATTTTGTCTGGTATCATGTTCATCAATAATAGTATTTGTCGAAAAATTTTCGAGTTTCGACTTGTAAGAAGAAAAACCGGCCCCCGTAAAAACATAAAAATTAGCGAATCTCTTAGGATTATAATCTGCAAAAATCTCGTTGATATTTATAGTAAGATGAAGAGCAGCATCCCAAAGGTTCGATGTTAATAGTTTATTTTGATCAACCCTCTTACTGTATAAATTATCTTTCACAAACTGACCGCGAACTCCAAATATCGGGCTAAGCTGATATCCTAAAACAGCACCGAATCCAAGTCGTGGATATTGATTCCAAAAATCATCCTTGTTGAAGTCACCAAAATACTGGCTTGCTCCCAGATTTGGCTGTAGATATCCATAACCTTTAAATGGCACATTGATCTTGTTTATCTGCGCAAAAGTCGTGTTAGAAACACTGATTATTGCAACAATTATAAAAACAACAATCGACAATCGGGTAATCCCATGGAATTTGTTCATAAAATGCTGATTAAAGAATACTCATAAAATCAAATTATTCACAAATATAGTTAAAAACAGTCTTATAATCCAAAATTCTCTGACAAATTAAATTGTAAAAGTCTGAATATCTATCCTACTCAATTCTGAGAGAATAGATTTATATTAAATTTATTCTTTACAAATTGACACTTAAATCGGATTTAAAATAACATTTCCGGATTTCCGATTGATACGTATGATACGATTATTTATTCCAGGCATTTCTTAAACCTGGTATAAAAATGGTACAAAACAATTGCCGCCGTTACTGAAACATTGAAAGAATGCTTGGTTCCAAACTGTGGTATTTCAATACAGGCATCCACAATTTCCATTACAGGATCGCTTATTCCTGTAACTTCATTTCCAAATATCAATGCTATTTTTTCAGATACAGCAGGAGAATAATCTTCCAGGTTAAAACTATCAACGGCTTGCTCGATGGCAATTACCTTATAACCAGCTTCTTTCAATTGCCGCACTGCTATTGATGTGTCGGCAAAGTATTGCCATTTAACTGATTCAGTTGCGCCTAATGCGGATTTATTGATTTCCCGGTTGGGTGGAGTTGCCGTAATGCCACACAAATACAATTCCTCAATACGGAAGGCATCCGAAGTCCGGAAAATAGATCCAATATTGTGTTGGCTCCTCACATTGTCGAGAACACAGATTATCGGAAGTTTGCGGAGTTCACTAAATTTTTCAACACTAACCCTGTTGAGTTCGTCCATATTAAGTTTACGCATAACATTGAATTATCCGGCAAATTTATGGGTTTTATCATGCAGGCAAATGTAAAATTTATTAACACTTCCCCTGAATAAGGAATAATCCTGACAGATAATCCTATATTTGCCATACCAAATAATCGAAGAAAGAAGTGGCAAAAAGCAAAGAATCTGAAGAAATAGTGGTGACACCACTTATGAAACAGTACAATACCATCAAGGCTAAATACCCCGATGCACTTCTATTGTTCAGAGTCGGGGATTTTTATGAAACCTTCGGTTCTGACGCTATAAAAGCTTCAGAAATACTTGGTATTATTCTTACCCGCCGGGCAAATGGTTCGGCAGCGTACATTGAACTTGCCGGATTTCCACATCATTCACTCGACACATATCTTCCAAAACTGGTGAGAGCCGGTTACAGGGTTGCCATATGCGATCAGCTGGAAGATCCGAAACTCACAAAAACTATTGTCAAGCGGGGAGTTACAGAACTGGTAACACCCGGCGTTTCGTACAACGATAAAATCCTGGAGAATAAAGAGAATAATTTCCTTGCTTGCATCCACCTTCTGCCCAAAGCTTCGGGAATTGCTTTCCTGGATATTTCTACCGGTGAGTTTTTAGTAGCGCAAGGATCAAACGACTATATTGAAAAGCTTCTGCAGACTTTTCGTCCTTCGGAAGTAATTGTTCAAAAGAATAAGCGCCAGCAGTTTGTTGAAACCTTTGGCGACAAGTTTTATTTCTCCTATTTTGATGAGTGGGTTTTCACCATTGAGTTTACCAAAGAATTACTGCTCAAGCAATTCGGGACGGTTTCGCTCAAAGGATTTGGAATAAGTGAACTGGAGAACGGTGTTATTGCTGCCGGGATTGCATTGTATTACCTTTCCGAAACCCAGCACGACAAAGTACAGCATATCTGCAAAATATCGCGTATTGAGGAAGATCATTATGTGTGGCTCGACAAATTTACTATCCGTAACCTTGAATTGCTCCAATCGCCCAACGATAACGCGAATACGCTTCTGTCAACTATCGACCAGACTATCTCACCAATGGGTTCACGGCTCCTGAAGCGCTGGATTTTACTCCCGCTTAAGGACCGGCTTCCTGTAACTGAGCGCCACGAAATTGTTGATTATTACCTTCAAAATGAATTGTTTACCGGAACAGTTGAAACACATATAAAAACCATTGGAGACCTCGAAAGGCTGATTTCGAAAGTAGCTGTCAGCAGGGTTAACCCGCGTGAAGTCTTACAGATACGGCGCGCGTTGCAGGCGCTTTTACCTATAAAGTCTGCTTGCCTGAGCGCTTCGCACGAAGCGTTGAATCACCTGGGAGCGCAAATAAATCCATGCGAACTTATTGCCGATAAAATCGGTCAAAGCATACAGGATGATCCGCCAACCATGGTCTCGAAAGGACAGGTGATTGCGGCTGGTGTTTCGGCTGAACTGGATGAACTGCGGGGACTTGCCTATTCAGGCAAAGATTATCTCATTAAACTTCAGCAACGTGAAATTGAGCGGACAGGAATTACCTCGTTAAAAGTAAGTTTTAATAATGTTTTCGGATATTACCTCGAAGTTACCAATTCGCACAAAGACAAGGTGCCGCCCGAATGGATGCGAAAACAAACCCTGGTAAATGCCGAACGATATATCACCGAGGAACTGAAGGAATATGAACAAAAAATCCTGGGTGCCGAAGAGAAAATATTTGATATTGAAAACAGGCTGTACAATGAGTTAATACTCCACCTCGCTGAGTATGTACAACCTATTCAACTCAATGCTCAGCTAATTGCCCGCCTCGATTGCCTGCTCTCTTTTGCCAGGGTAGCTAAGGCCAACCGCTATGTAAAACCAAAACTTAACGATTCATATACACTCGATATTAAAAACGGCCGTCATCCTGTAATTGAAAAACATTTACCAACAGGCGAAGAATACATCGCAAACGACGTTATGCTTGATAACGACGGTCAGCAGATCATTATCCTGACAGGTCCGAACATGTCGGGAAAATCAGCTCTGCTGCGACAAACTGCGCTAATTGTACTGATGGCCCAGATCGGAAGCTTTGTACCAGCAGATGAAGCTAAAATAGGCATGGTAGATAAAATATTTACCCGTGTAGGAGCTTCGGATAATATAACTTCCGGCGAATCGACCATTATGGTTGAAATGAACGAAACTGCCAGTATTCTGAATAACATTTCGAACCGCAGCCTGATACTGCTTGACGAAATAGGGCGCGGGACAAGCACATACGACGGAATTTCTATTGCCCGGGCAATTGCAGAATACCTTCACGATCATCCTCTTTATCGCGCAAAGGTGTTGTTTGCTACACACTACCACGAACTGAACGAAATGGCCGCAAGCAAACCGCGAATCCGCAATTATCATGTAGCTGTAAAAGAAATCGGGAAGAAAGTAATTTTCCTGCGTAAGCTCACTCCGGGCGGCAGTGAACACAGTTTTGGGATACATGTAGCCCGAATGGCCGGCATGCCGGGAAGTGTGTTGCAAAGGGCTACAAACATACTTTCGCAGCTCGAAAAGAAGCATGTTACTGACGATCAGGAAAATGGAAGTATTTCATCGAAAAACGAGAAAAAAGGCGAAGATCTGCAATTGAGTTTTTTTCAGCTTGATGATCCGCTGCTGGAGCGTATCCGGGATGATATTATGGCTTTGGATATTAACACCTTAACGCCGGTTGAAGCTTTGATGAAACTGAATGAGATTAAAAATTTACTTAAAAAATATTAGATAAGCTTTTGGAATTGGAAAATGTGTGTATATTTGCACCTCCAAAACGGTTAATAATGCGAAAGTAGCTCAGTTGGTAGAGCACGACCTTGCCAAGGTCGGGGTCGCGAGTTCGAGTCTCGTCTTTCGCTCAGCCAAAAAGCCTCCTGTAAGTTACATGGAGGTTTTTTTTCAGGCGCCCGAATGGTGAAATAGGTAGACACGAAGGACTTAAAATCCTTTGGCCATTGCGGCCGTGCCGGTTCGATTCCGGCTTCGGGTACCAACTAAAAATCCCCACTTTTTTGAAGCGGGGATTTTTTTTATTTTGGGAAACAGCTGATTATACCGTAACCAGAAATTCCTGAATCTTATGCAGTAATTCCATTTTGTTGACTGGTTTAGCCAGATATTCGTCGCAACCCGCTTCAAGGCATTTTTCGCGCATGCCGGCTTCAGCATATGCCGTTAATGCGATGATTGGAAGATCTTTTCTAAACTTCTTTATTTCCTGTGTTGCTATAAGACCATTCATCTTTGGCATCTTAAGATCCATCAATACCAATTGTATTTCAGGGATCAGTTTGCATAATTCGACTGCCTCCTCACCATCTTCGGCTCTGATGATTTCATAATCAGCATCTAACGACAATTCAAACAAAAGGTAGCCATAGGGTTCATCTTCAGCGACAAGTATTACCGGCCGTTGTGCACTTGAAACTTTATGTTCCGGAGATGCTGATGCAGGTATATTTAATGAATCCACTTCCCAGGGAATTGTAAACGTAAAAGTGCTGCCAATGTCTTTAGCGGATTCGGCTTTGATGGTTCCACCGAGTAACATTATCATGCCTTTTGCAATAGCTAATCCAAGTCCACTGCCTTCATGCTTTCTGGTTGAAGAAAAATCTTCCTGGGAGAAGTGATCAAAAATAAGTGATAGCGCTTCTTTACTGATCCCGATTCCTGAATCTTTTACATAAAATTCAATAAAATTGATTTTAATGGAAACGCCTATCTCAATTTCACCTTCTTCTGTAAATTTCAAAGCGTTGTCCACCAAATGAGTAAGTATTTTCCTTAGAAAACCTCTATCGGAATGGATAACTACCGAATTAAAGGATACCTGTTTTTGGATTTTCAAAGAAATACCCTTTTTAGTGCATGGGGATTGAAATTGTTTCTGTATTTCTTCGACTATCTGACCAGGAACAAACTCCGCCATTGTAACTTCCATATTATCGGAAGTGATCAGAGAAATATCCATGTAATCTGATATAGTTTGCATTAACCTTTTACTACTAAGGTTGAGTATCTCGAGAAATTCATTTTTCTCTGTAACCGAAAAATTGGGATCAATGGTCATTGGCGCAAAGCCAAGAATTCCGTTCAGGGGTGTCCGTATTTCGTGTGAGATGTTATTCATGAAAGCCGTTTTAAGCCTGTTGCTGGCTTCAGCCTTGTCGCGGGCAGCCATTAATTCGATATTGGTTTGTTGCAGATCCCTGGTACGCTCTTTAACTTTTTCCTCCAGAATCTGGTTCTGACTTCCTAATTGTTGTATAAGATACTTTGTAAAAAGCAAGTTTTTGATTCGTAAGCCAACCTCTATCAAATCAAAAGGTTTAGTTAGGAAATCGCTTGCCCCTTCCGAAAGTGCCCGTTGCTTGGCTTCTTTGGTTATATCAGCTGTAAGTACCAGGATAGGCACGAAGGTCCTGGCCAGAACAAACGGCTTCAGTAATTGCAGAACCTCAAAACCTGAAAGATAAGGCATCGACAGATCAAGTAAGATGAGATCAGGGTCAAATGTTTGAAAAAGAGAAATAACCTTCCGGGGATCCGTGGTGGTTTTTATTTTAGAATAACCCTGAATTACAAGGAAGCCTTCCAAAACATCGATGTTAGCCACCTGATCATCTACTATCAGAATATTTGAATTTTTTAAGGTCGGGTCAATCATTTTTTGGGTCTGTTAGTTTGTTAAAATTTAGTCGTACAAGTCATTTATTTGCCAATAAACTCATCAATTACTTTCAGATAATCAAGCACATGTAATGGCTTGGTTAAATATTTACGGGCTCCTGACGCAATAAGTTTTTCAACCTGATGATGCATAGCGTCAGCACTGATGATAACTACAGGTATAGATCTGGTTTCATCATTTTCCTGAAGGTTTTTTAATACTTTACTTCCATGAATGTCGGGTAAATCGAGATCAAGTAGTATTAAATCAGGCTTATAAACGAGTGCCAGCGACAAAGTCTGAGAACCGGTTTTATTAGATATTAAACGTACATTTGAACGCCGGGCAGCAAGAATCTGCTCAACAAGTTCAATGTTGGAGGTATTATCCTCGATGTATAAAATAGTTCCTAAAATGGCATCCTCACTTGATTCAGAATCCATAGCACCTACCAGTTCTTTCATGTTTTTAAGTTTATTTTTACTTTGCAACAATTCAATCCAAAAAGTACTTCCTTCACCGGGTATGCTTTCAACTCCAACTGATCCACCCATGGCATCCATCAGTTTTTTTACAACAGTAAGCCCTAGCCCTGTGCCTTCCGTCTCTGTCCTTTCAGCCCCGATCCGTTCGAAAGGGAGAAACAGCTTGTTGATCTCCTCAGCCTTTATTCCAATTCCCGTGTCAATTACTGAGATCCTGATTCTTGATTTCCCGGCAGAATCAGAATGGAACAATTCGGTTTTTATTTTTATGGAACCTCCCTTGCGATTGTATTTTACTGCATTATTAATCAGATTTAATATTACCTGCTTAAACCGCTGATTATCGGCTATTACCGAAAGGCGGTTTGAGGGTGAATCCATAAATTCAATCGCCAGATTGCGTTGAGCAGCCTGAGGATGAACAATGTCGAGCATCTCCAAAATTACAGCGCTTACCTTTACAGGTTCCATGGACAATGAAATCCGGCCTGCTTCAATCTTAGATATATCGAGCACTTCATTAATTAAATCAAGGAGATGTTTCCCACTGTTCAGGATGTGGTTAACACCCTTACGGTGAAGGGGAGTGAGATCGCCCATATCCATCAACTGCGCAAAACCCAGAATGGAATTCATAGGTGTTCGCAGTTCATGACTCATACGGGAAAGGAATTCACTCTTGGCAAGGTTGGCTTGCTCGGCTTCAATCCTGGCTTTCTTGATCTCCTCCTCAGCATATTTGCGTTCAGTAATATCAATGGCAATTCCGCCAAGCAGAGGGTTTTGGTTTTCAACAGGGATAACAAATTTTTGCGTTTCATAATGATGTACGGTCCCATCAAGTGTCGCAAAACTCTCTTCAATTTTCTGATAACCGGATTCGAATGTTTTTTTATCGTCATCAATTATCCTTTCGGCAGTTTCGGCATCTAAAAATTCAAACAATGACTTTCCAATCCACTTCGAGGCTCCTAAAGCGGTATCAATAGCATTGTTGGCAAAAACCATCCTGCTGTCGCCATCTTTAATAAAGACAAGCGCGGGCAATTGATCCATGAACAATGAAAACCTGGTTTCGCTTTCGCGCAAGGATTCTTCTGCCAGTTTACGTGCGGAAATATCGTGATAATTCAGTAAAACTCCGTTTATAACCTTATCATTCATCATGTTAGTAGCCGTAAGCTCTATTGGCTTATAACCACCATTTTTACACAGGTATCGGTACTCTACTGTTTTTGCCATGTTATCCTTCTGGAGGATCGCATAGAATTCCTTTTGAATACGTTCCAAATCATCGGGATGAACAGTTAACCATCCATTGGTACCGACTAAGTCTTCGGGCAGCCAGCCAAAATCTTTTGTAATATTCGGGCTTTTGTATTTCATAGAGCCATCAGTACCGATTATCCCGATGACGTCTGAAATATTAGATATCATGGAACTGTGCTTGGCTTCACTTTCACGTAAGGCCTCCTCGGAATGCTTTTGGGCAGTGATATCCCAGTTAGTGCCTAACAGGTGTAAAGGGGATCCTGAACTGTCGCGCTGCACAATTCCCATTGCCCTGATAATACGAATAGTAGTATCAGGCCATACAACCCTGAATTCAGTATTGAATTCTTTTACATTCTGGATCGCCATCTGGATCTCCGCGTTGCCGCGGACTACATCATCCGGATGAACTCCTTTCAGCCAGGCTTCGTAGGCTCCGCTAAAATCCTTTTCTTCAATGCCATACAATTCAAACATTTGCTTGTCCCACACCAGGATGTTATTAACAATATCGAGATCCCATACTCCTACTCCACCGGCAAGCGCAGCTAAAGCCAGGCGGGTAGAGACTTGTTTCAACTCTTCTTCTGCCTTCTTTCGTTCAGTGATATCTGAAATAAATCCGTGCCAGAGTATTGAACCATCAGCTTCGGCTTGTGGCAGAGCATTGCCAAATAACCATCGTACTGATCCATCCAAATATATTATGCGGTATTCATGCATCCACAGACTCAGCTCTTTTGCCGATTGCAGGATGGAAGTATTAACAGTATTTATATCTTCAGGATGAATTTTATCAAATACAGCTGATGTATTTTCAGAAACTTCCCCAGGTCTCACTCCGCAAACTTCAAAAATACCCTCGCTTGCAAAAGGAAAGCAGGCTGATCCATCAGGCCTTAAACGGTACTGGAAAACAAATCCGGGAATACGGTCCGCAATTTTACGCTGCCTGTCCAGGGCTTCCTCCAATGCAGTTGCTGTTTTGTTGCGCTCTTCAATTTCACTTATCAGATTAACATTTGTTTTGGCTAACTGGCTTGTCCTTTCAACTATTTTAAGTTCAAGGTTTACATTCAGGTTTTGTATCTCCATTTCTGAATGTACCCGATCAGTCACATCCCTGACAAAGGATAAGACTTTATCATTCCCGTACGGGGTTATGCGTGCTTCATAATAATTTATCGAATTTCCTTCTGAAAGTTGGTATTCGAAAGTTATCAGTTCATTATCCTGAATACATGACCCTATATTCTTAAGATAAATTTCAACCTGTTCAGCATTGAAAAACTCTTTGATATTAATACCAATAACCGTATCAACCGGGATAAGCCTGGCATTGGTATTTGATTGATAAAACTCACTGTAAGTTCCATCTTTATCGATTACAACAATCAGGTCGGGCATGGCGCTGACTATGGCATTCAACCGTTCATTTTGCTGTGTAATCTTCTCTTCATTTTTTTTCCGCTCTGTAATATCTTCTTCAACAGCCAGGTAATGGGTTATTTTCCCGTTGGAGTCAGTAACCGGCGAAATGGAAGCCGATATCCAATATAATTCACCGTTTTTCTTTTTATTATGAAATTCGCCTTTCCAGTCATTCCCGTCAGCTATTGTTTGCCAAAGATTTTTGTATTCTTCTTTCGACTTTTCGCCTGAACTAAAAATGCGGGGATTCTTACCTATCAATTCCTCATCGGTGTACCCCGTAACTTGCTTAGCTTTCGGGTTTACATATTCTATCAGCCCTTCCGAATTGGTTATATAAATTATCTCAGGACTTTGCTCAACAGCCTGTGAGAGTTTTTTCAAACTTTCTTCAGCACCTTTACGTTCGGTAATATCCCAGGCCATATCCGAAAGCATGGAAACCAACTCAATATCATGCTCATTATAGTCGGTTGGTTTGTTGCCTATACCCACGATAGCGACAATTTTTTCGTTTCTGAGCACGGGTACCGCCAGCAGGCGCGCCAGGGAAGCATGTCCTTCCGGCAATCCATTTTTGGAAAGCAGCTCGTTAAAATCGTTTTGGATAATAGCTTTTTTCTGATTCACACAATCGATCCAAAAACCGGCTTTTTCGATTGAAAAATGTTCGTTTTCAGAATGAGGTATACTAAATTGCTGCATGGTGTTGGAAGACTTGCTCAGGAGCAGCAGGGTTTTCTGATCTGTATCCACAGCATGAAAAAAGCCTATGTTGCTTCCGGTTAAATGTTCCAGTTCATCAAGCAGTTTTTGCTGTAATTCATTCCTTGAATGTGTGGCAGCATACTCCGTTAAACGGATACGGGCATTCTGAATAAATTCGGCCTGTTTGCGTTCGGTGATATCGCGGATGGTTACTAAAATCCCGTTTTGTGTTTCCGTTTTGAATTTAGAACCGTTTAACTCCCCGATAAATGCAGAACCATCCAAACGTTTCATCCTGAATTCGACCTCTTTGATATTGCTGTCATTCTCCATACATGTACGGAAAATCATAATAGCCCTCTCACGTTCCGTTTCATCGACAAATTCCCAGAAATTGCGACCGCACATTTCGTCGGACGAAATACGAAAGATAGAGTAAGACGAAGGAGAAGCAAACGTTATGAAACCGTTTTGGTCAGCGATAGCTATCAGGTCGCTGGTTTGCTCCGTTATAGAACGGAATTTTTCCTCACTCTCTTTAATCTTAGTTTCAGACTTTACACGTGCGGTAATATCAGCATCTATGCCTCTATACCCAATTAAAAGACCTTTATCATCGAGCATTGGAATGCCGTTGGTTTCAACAATGGCAATTGTACCATCCTGCCGGAAAATGGAATTAATTAAATTTTCAAAAGTTAATTTCTGGTCGAACATGTTTAATGCTGCCGTCTTAAACTCTTCTCTGCCTTCCTCAGGTGAAATGTCGTAAAAGTGTAGCTTACCCACCAATTGTTCCGGGGTATACCCATAAACCTGCATGGATAATGGACTTACATAGGTATACAATCCCATGGCATCCACTTCCCAAACTACTTCACGGCTTTGCCCCACAACCTGGAGGAAACGTTCCTCACTCTCTTCAATTTTCAGCTGCGACTGTTTTCGTGCGGTAATATCCCTGTATTTCCACAAATGGCCCGAATATTCATTATCCAGATAGGTCGGGATATAATCTCTTTCGAAAAAGCGTCCATCAACCAGTTCGAGTTCATCACTATAAACTGCTGTTTTATTGGCTAAAATGATGTCAATATCAGCAACAAATTTTTCCGGATTTTTAAACAGACCTTTGCTCTGTTCGGCGGATTCGGTGCAGTCGGCGCCTTTAAGCAACTCGGGGGGAGCCGGTATTGCGAACATATCGCAAAATAGCTGGTTGGTTAGCGCAATCTGGCGTTCGGCGTTTTCGAGCAGAATACCTTCCTGTAAATTTATGATCAGGTTAGTGAGTAGAGCTGTTTTATCCTTAAGCGTATTTTCTGCCTCTTTGCGTTGGGTGATATCGACTACAAAACCCTCAAAGAAGAGAATCTTTCCCTGTTCATCCCTGATTGCTTTGGCGTCTTCATAAAACCATATCCTTTGTCCATCTTTACGTTTAACTTCATATTCATACCCTTTCACGAAACCTTGTGTTTCCATTAGCCGTAAAAAATTTTCCCGTTCGTGAGGATCATTATAAGCATCTTCAGCAATATTGTTTCGGCTGGCCATCAATTCTTCGGGTGAATCGAAACCATACATTTTGGCCAAAGCAGGATTTATTGAAAGATATGACCCGTCAACATGGGTTTGGAAAACACCTTCCTGGGCATGCATAAAAATATTACGGTATTTCTCTTCACTTCTGATTAATGCTTCTTCAGCCAGTTCTAATTCTGATATATCCAGGCAATGCCCTATATACCCGATAAATTCACCGTGGCTGTTATATTGCGGAGTACCGTTATCCTGAAGGTAACGGTATTCGCCATCGTGGCGGCGCAAACGGTAAACCATACCGAACGGTTCGCGTTTGTCGAATGACGATGAAAAGATTTCGAAACACTTTTCAAGATCATTGGGATGAACTCCTTCGGTCCATCCATCTCCATATTCCTGCTCTATTGTCCGGCCTGTAAAGTCGAGCCATACCTGGTTAAAATACGTGCATTTTTTATCTAAATCTGCAGTCCATATTAATGCCTGCCCCGAATTGGCGAGTGAACGATAACGTTCTTCACTCTCAAGTAATGTATTTTCAGCCTGCTTACGTTCGGTAATATTGCGCATCATTCCGGTAATTTTTACAGGACGACCATTTTCAAAAGTAAGACTGGAAGAAATTGCTATAGGAACAACAGAATTGTCTTTATTTATAAATGATATTTCATAATCTGAAACTTTTCCCTTTTCTTTAAGTTCTGTCAGAAAGGAATCCCGGTCTTCATTTTTCAGATAATGACCTAATAGCGATGTTCCAATCAGTTCAGGCCGTGTATATTGCCCTTTGGAGATAGTCTCAATAGAAGGGCTTATATCCAGAAGTGTTCCATCAATGGTTGCCTCGTAAAAAGCATCCTGCATACTTTCAAAAATAGTGCGGTATTTCTCTTCGCTTTGCCGTACTTTTTCTTCTGCCAGCTTTTGATCATTTGAATCTTTGTATAATTCCGAATACTTTTTCGAAGCATCCTGTACCGCTGATTTTGCCAGCAAGAGCTCCTCGTTTTGAATTTCGAGTTCAAGCTTTTGCAATTCAAGTTCATGAATCAGAAAAAGCATTTCGGCTTCTGATTTTGGCTGCATTGTTCTTGCCGGCCTCCTTTTAAAGAGTTCTTCTGCCCGCTGCCGAAAGGGACCCGCGTATGATTTATTGTCGTTTTTCATGTAGTCCGGGTTAAGGATATAGAAGATATTTTTTGCAGAACACCATGCAATAATTCAGGCAACCTGATAAGAATATTGATATCAGGTACTCTGTTTCCCATAATAAGAATATTCACCATTTTTTTAAATGTCATGCCTGCCATTCTCAGTCTTTTTAGTACTATTTGTATTGTCAAACTATTCCGGGACTAATTTTCATTAATCACAAATCACTTACACTTAACAGATTGTTAACTTTGCTTAGTCTTATTGGGTAATATGCATTTATCTATCATCTTTAAAAACAACGTTATTTCGATGGGTTTGGTTAAATAATCACGGACGCCTGCATTCAGCATTTTTTTAATCTGATGCGACATGGCATCGGCGCTTATTATTACAACAGGGATTGACCTGGTGTCAGTTTCAGCCTGCAGGTTAGCAAACACTTCACTGCCATGAACTTCGGGCAAATCCAGATCGAGTAAAATCAGATCGGGCTTGTACTCTTTAGCCATTTCAACGGCATTAATTCCGCTTACTGAAGTTATTAGCTGTATATGTGGACGATGATTTTCAATGATGCCATCAACCAGTTCAATGTTTGAAGTATTGTCTTCGAAGTATAAAATGGTTCCGCTTTTTAAAACTTCTTTGGTTCCTTGTTTAGGAGCCAATTTGGCCGACTCATCCAGGAATTTCTGGTATTCAACATGTTCCAGTTCAATCCAGAAAGTACTTCCTTCGCCAGGAATACTACTAACCCCGACTCTGCCATCCATGGCTTCCATTAATTTTTTCACCACATTAAGCCCAAGACCTGTTCCTTCCGTTTCTGTCCGTTCGGCTCCGATCCGCTCGAAAGGCAGAAAGAGTTTACTGATTTCTTCGGGCTTGATTCCTATTCCATTGTCCATAACAGAAATCCGGATCATCGACTTGCCAGCTGAATCGGACTGACATAATTCTGTTTCTATATGTATATAACCCCCTTCGTTATTGTATTTGACCGCGTTATTGATCAGGTTTAACAAAACTTGTTTTAAACGCTGATTATCAGCCAAAACAAAGAGTTGATTCGAGGTTGATTCAACCAGTTTTATCGTTTGATTCCGACTTGAAACCTGAGGTTGAACAATGTCGAGCATTTCAGTAATAACAGTGCTTACCCTTACCGGCTCAATCGACAGTGAAATGCGGCCCGCTTCAATCCTCGAAATATCGAGAACTTCATTGATCAGATCGAGCAAATGTTTTCCGCTTTTCAGAATATGATTCACGCCTTTACGGTGAGCCGGAATAAGCTCACCCATTTCCATAAGCTGAGCAAAACCAAGTATTGAATTCATGGGTGTGCGGAGTTCGTGGCTCATGCTCGAGAGAAATTCACTTTTGGCAAGATTGGCTTTTTCTGCTTCAATCCGGGCTTTTTTCAGTTCCTCTTCGGCAATTTTACGGTCTGTTATATCAATCATTACAGTTAATAAGCACTGTTGATCGTTAACAAAAATTTTATCAGCCGAAAATAATCCAATAAGTATTGCACCCGATTTTGTTTTTATCTCAATTTCAATTTCTCTGACTACAATATTCTGCTTTAGCTTTTCAATTATGATGGTTCTAATTTCAGGATGGGCAAAAAGCTGAAGTTCGATTGATGTTTTGCCAATTATTTCGTTATGTGAATAACCCAATGTTTTAAGGAATGTATCATTAACATCAATATACTCGCCATTTTCAAATCCGGAAATTGCCATGAGAGCCGAATTGGACTGAAACGCTCTCGAAAATTTTTCTTCAGATAATTGGATTTTCGACACATCCTTACTTACTCCGAAAATCACAGGTTTTCCATCCCAGAAACCAGGTTTCACCCTTGTTTCGACCGATACTTGAGAGCTGTTTTTTTTGAGCAGAGGTACCGGGCAAAAATCGGCTGTGCCGGCAAGCATTTCGCCTACTATCCGCCCGGCTTCGTCCCGGCGATCAACAGGATGAACCAACAGAACCGATTTATACAGGAGTTCATCCAACGCATACCCAAGCCGCTTAATTACGGTATTGTTTGTATGAAGGATGTTCCCCTGTTCGTCGAGAACAAAAAGAAAATCATCGATGGTATTAAAAAAGGTTTCATAATTCCGGCGGGTTTGCTCAATGGTTAGTTCGTTGCGCTGGTTTTTAATAAGTCCTGCAAGCATGTTGCTCCATACCTGCAATATATTTATTTCGGATGTATCATATTCCTTATGCCTGAGCACAGAATCCAATCCCACAAAACCGATGAGTTGAATATCGATATAAACAGGAATTACTATGAGTGATTTGATCCCTTGTGGTTCCAAAATTTCACGTTCGGCACTCCATGATTCAGGTAAATCACTAACAGAAGGAATAAGGATGTTTTCATAGCGTTGTAGTTGTTCCATCCACATAGGGAAAATTTCAATCGGAATATCCTTCAGGTTGTCAATTTCCGGGTTAATTCCAGTATTACACCACTCATACGTGTTGCTCATGGTATCGTCGGTCGGGGAAAACTCGAAAATATAAGCCCGGTCGGCACCAAGGAAGCTCCCTATCCGATTCAACGCTTTATAGATAGCAGAAGATATCTCATTCCCTGGAATGCCGGTTAATTGAAGTGATAACTGAAGCAGCTCATCCTCAAAGTCTTCCGCGCGTTTGCGTTCGGTAATATCCTGTAAGGTGCCATAAGTTCCGGTAACCTCGTCATTTTCATTTAGCGATAAGCGGGAAAAAACCTCAATCCACCGGAACCCTCCGTCCCTGGTAATGTACCTGACTTCGTGCCTGCTATATTCCTTCTCTCTTTTCATGAGAGGTTCAACCAACTCCATATTACGTTGTCTGTCATCAGGATGAATATAGTTTGCAAATGATTTCCCCAGCGATTCTTCCACAGTGAAACCAGTTATGCTTTCCCATGATTTATTGAGGAAAAGCCATAAACCATCGGCATCTGTTTTAAAAATAACCTCATTCACATTTTCGACTACCGAGCGATAATTTTTTTCACTCTTGCTTAACGCGTCCTGTATACGGTTGCGTTCTTCTATTTCTTTTTGCAGATCAGCATTTGTGAGAGCAAGTTGTGAAGTTCTCTCATCTATTTTATGTTCAAGATTTGAGTTTAGATTATGGATTTCCTGTTCGGCTTGTTTCCGCTGAGTGATATCTTGTTTAATGGCAAGATAATTGGTAATTTTTCCGGTTTCGTTTCGTGCAGGAGTAATCGACATTGATTCCCAATACAATTCACCGTTTTTCTTCTTATTGAGTAACTCACCGGACCACTGTTTGCCCCCGGTTATGGATTGCCACATTCTGGCATAAACTTCGGGATCAGTTTTATCCGACTTCAAAATCCTGGGATTCTGGCCTATTAACTCAATTTTACTATACCCTGTGGTTGTTTCAACTGTTGGATTAACATATTCAATTTTACCGTCAAGATCGGTGATTACTATTAAAACCGGGCTCTGTTCTACGGCAAGCGAAAGCTTCTTTATTTCATTGTCCTTAAGTTTTGCATCAGTAATGTCTCTTATAAAAGTTAGTACACTATCCTTTCCAAGCGGCGCTAACCTGCTTTCAAAATATTTAAAGGAACCTTTGTCAATTCCCGAAAACTCATACGTGATTAACTTTTGATGTTGAAGACATTCGTCAATTTTCAGTAAATGCAATTTTGCGGATACTTCTTCAAACAAATCCCTTACGTTTGCGCCAACAATTTCATCATCGGGTACAGCCATCAGATCAGGTTTTGAGCTGTAATACTCCAGGTACCAGCCATTTTTATCAGCAACAAACATCAGGTCGGGCATGGCACCTATTATGGCTGAAAGGCGTTGGTTTTGCAGCTGATTTTTTTTCTCAGCCAGTTTCTTTTCGGTAATATCAATATTTACGCCTTTAAGCCGAACCAATTTCCCATCCTCAAATTCAGGAACTATATTGTTTTGTATCCATCTAAATTCAAGATTCGGCATCCTGAGCCTGAGATCGTAGGTAACAGGTTTCTTAGTCCGCTTAATTTCCTCCAGTTTTTCATTCACAAGATAAACATCAGCAGGATGAACTCTTTCCTGGAAAAATTCAGTTTTGATTTCAGTCCCTTGCTTCATTCCCATTATCTGGTAATAATTTTTCGACCAGGTGAGCTTTTCCGTAACCATGTTAAGTTCCCAGCTGCTCATATTTGAAATCTCCTGGGCCTGGTTCAGAGCAGCCTCATTCGTTCTCAAGGCTTCTTCAGCCAGGCGTTTCTCCGTGATATCGATATTTACACCCTTTAAGGCGACTAATGTACCACCATCATAAACCGGCACAATATTATTTTGAATCCATTTTGTTTTCCCATCGGGCAATACAATCCGAAAATCTATGATTTTAGTTTCATTTTTAAGGTAAACACCCTGCTGTAATTCTTTAAAAACCGCCAAATCGTCGGGATGAATTAAACTGACAAAATACTCGAATAATATTTCCTTTTTTTCGAAAGGTTGTAATCCAAGCATACTATAATAGTATTTCGAACCTGTTAGCTTATTGGTAATAAAGTTGTGTTCCCAACTACCCATTCGGGCAATATGCTGTGCGTTGTTCAGATCTTCTTCGCTTTTCGAGAGTGCTTCTTCCGTCTCTTTCCGTTGGGTAATATCCTCTTTTATGGCCAGGTAATGTGTTATTTTCCCATCTGCATCGGCTATAGGGCTTATGGTTGAAGCTTCCCAGTACAGTTCCCCGTTTTTTCTTTTGTTATGAAATACACCTCGCCATTCATTTCCGGTTGAAATATTTACCCATAGCTTTTCGTATTCAGTAGCCTGGGTTTCGCCCGATTTCAGTAAACGCGGATTCTGCCCTATCAACTCGTTGAGTGCGTACCCCGTAGTTTCGCAGGCTTTGGGATTGGCGTATTCAATATTTCCTTCCAAATTGGTAATGACAATACTGGCAGGGTTTTGCTCAACAGCACGCGAAAGTTTACGGAGTTGATCCTGAGCAAGCTTAATCTCGGAAATATCAGTGATACTCGACAAAATGTAAGGCTTCTTGTTCAGAAGAATCATGCTTGCTGAATAGATGCAACTAACTCTTTTTCCACTCTTTTTAACAAAATCATATTCTTTTGCAAATACATCTTTGCCCTGACTCAAGTCGGCAATTACACTATTCCTGTCATCAATGTTCGCCCAAAGCTTCAGGCCTATTGACGAATCGGCGTAAACTTCTTCTTTTGTATATCCTGTATGTACTGTAAATGAATCATTGATTTCGAAAAATTTACCATCCTCAACGCTGGTAATAGAAATTGCGTAAGGAGCTGTCTGGAATGCTTTGGAAAACTTTTCTTCACTGTTTTGCAACGCATTTTCCGCCTTTTTACGTTCGGTTACATCCTGGAAAACGCCGTAAGCCCCCAGATAATCATTGTTCTCATTAAATTTGGGAACAGCGCTAACATGAATATATCTGGCATTCCCCTTTTCTGTAAAAATCTGAAGGTCATAAGTATTCTCAATTCCTTGTTCCCTGGCTGATGTTTCATTATTAATTTTCTCTTTTTCTTCGGCACTCAGGAAATCCATCAGGGATTTTCCAATCAATTCTCCAGGTTTTGTTTCAAATATTTTCTCCGCAGCCAGGTTTACAAATTCAAAACATTCATTTTTATCTACAATACCAATCCCTTCGGCTTGTGATTGTATGATTGCAATGAATTTTCTCTCACTTTCTTCCGTTTTTTCCTTGGCTTTAACTAATTCAAGTTCTGCTATTTTTCGTTCGGTAATATCAGTCAGAATGCCGGTTCCTCCAACCATTACTCCATTTTCCGTAATTGATGAAGTTGATGAGCGAACCCAATGGATGGAACCATCTTTACGCACATACCTGTATTCCAGGTAGCTGTATTCCCTGGAACTAAGGTTTCTAAACGAATTCATGATATCTGACTGATCTTCCTGGTATATAAAATCAAAGATATTCCGGCCGGTAACCTCTTCTACAGTAAACCCCAATACCCTGATAACCGATGGACTTACAAATTTTATAGTACCGGTTGCATCAATCTCATAAATGACATCATTAACCGATTCTACAAGTTTGCGGTATTGTTCTTCGCTTTTCCTAAGTTTTTCTTCTGCTATTTTCCGTTCAGAAATATCCCTTACCACAAATACCATACTCACTGGCTTTCCATCTTCATCTTTTATAAACTCGCCGTTTACTTCCATTTCAAATGTTGAACCATCAGCCTTGATACCTTTATATTCAGTAGCTCCTGTATATATTCCCTGGAACATCTGTGAAATTGCGTTTCTGGCTTTATCGTGATTCTTTGGATCAACAAAATCGAATAAAGGGGTATTAATTGGAAACTCAAGATCATCGTACCCAAACATTTTTAATGCCATGGCTGAAGTAAAAAGAATGCGTCCTTCCAGGTCAGAAATAAAAATGGTATCAGGGGATGCCTGTAGTATTGAACGGTAAAGCGATTCACTTTTTTGTAATTCCTGTTCAATAACCTTCTTTTCGGAAATATCGAAAATTGTGCCATTGGCTCCTATAAAATTACCATCCTGTAATATTGCCTTTGTCGACAACCTTACCCAACGGCTCTCCCCTGTTTTGGTAAGTAATTTATACTCGTTAAATAACTCTTTTTTAGCGCTTAGTTCCTTTAGCCTTTGGGATAGAAACTCACTATTTACCCCGACAAATTCAGTGAAACTTCTACCTGTTATTTCCTGAGCCGTAAATCCGATAATCTTTTCAATGGAAGAACTAATATAGGTAATTACACCTTTATTATCTATTCGGTAAATTACTTCACTTATATTCTCGACCAGATCGCGATATTTCTGCTCGCTTTCGATCAATAAAAGATTGTTTGCGTTCTTGCCTATAAAACTACCTAATCTTTCAGCAATCGAAAACAACAAATCTGTTTCTTCGGGAAGAAAAGCACTATTTGAATCGGAAGTTTTTTCTTTTATGCTACAAACTTCAACTGTGCCAATTACTATATCGCTGACTTTGATATCACATTTTAAAGGATATCCGGTAGTTGTATAACCTTCGGTTTTGAATACAGTATCATGAATTTGAATCAAAGCTTCAGTGTCTTCAGGAAATCGCCAGCCACCCGGGATGAGTTCAACAGTTTTTTGAATCACTTCACCAAATGAAAGATGTGTGCTGCTCATCAATACTGATATGCGATTATGAATACTCAACTCCTTCATTCGTTCACGAAGGTCGTACTCTATATTTTTTCGGAAGGTTATATCTTTATGTGTTCCTATTGCCCTTACCGCTTTACCGCTATCATCCCTTTTTACAACTTTACCTTCGTCCAATACCCATTTATAGCTGCCGTCCTTACATAACACTCTGTGTTCGCTTGAATAAGAAGACGTTTCTCCTCGGAGGTTTCGCTCAATTGCAAGCAGAACTGTTTCCAGGTCATTGGGATGAACCCTTTTTTTCCACTCATCCAACGTATCCCCAATTTCGGATTCATCAAAACCTAACATGGCTTTCCATTGGGTGGAGAAAAAAACCCGGTTCGTTTCAATATCCCAATCCCACATTCCGTCGGTGGCACCTTCGAGCGCATATTTCCATCGTTCCTCACTCACTTGCAGACTTTCACAAATTGGATTTGGATAGGTCGGATCTGATTGTGCTACATATTTATTGTTGTTATTCTGTTCAGCGATTATAGTTTTAGTAAATTCTTCATTCTGTAATTCCAGTTCTGCCAGGCGCACACTCATATCGTGGATGATCTTCCACATTTCGGATTCCGAAAGTGACTGTTCTCCCATCCTGTATCTTTCTTTAAAAATTTCTTCTGCCTTTTGTCGGAGTTTGGCATCAGAACTGTGATTGTCTTTCGTCATTTCGCAAAAAATATCAGCTTGACCTAGTCACTTATACCCTAGCACAAGAACTAAAATCAACCAGCATGTCTAATAAATTAATTTGATTACATGACGAAAGTAATATTTTATTATCGTTTAAAATATATAATGTAACCATTTATTACTAATATTAAACGTGTACGTTATTTTATTTTACACATCTAAAGTAAATTGGAGAATATTTGAAAATTCATCCTGCGACACTCCTCGATTTAAGATTGATGTCCATAGAAACTAAGAAAAGTTATACAGAACAGGCAAACACTGGCAGTATCAGTGTTTTTTATGTCATTTTGCAAAGCGGAAATTCAGTTGATACATGCGAATAACTTGTCTTTTTTTTTTGACTAAAATGAAATAGCATAACTAAAAACAAAGAAAAATTGCAAGGAAATAAGGTCAATAAGGTCAATCCTAAAGCGTAATATTTTTTTACTAAAAGAGGTAAACCACAATCCATGCCTAAAAATTCATATAGGAAGCGTAATGGTTAAAAAGTAGAATTAGAATTAACATAGTATATAATCTGTCAGAGTAGCCGTAATAATGATCCGGATAGTTCACCCTATCGATCATTCCTTAATACATGTACATCAGGATCTGAAATGGCCGGTTTTAATGAAACTGAAAACCATTCATTATCTATATAAATAAAGACATTGAATTCCATAAAAATGATATATAAAATAAGCCTGAAGAAATATTATACCTGAATAAGTAACAAAAAGAATCAATAAGTATAAATTGCCACGAAATAACACATTTAAACATATCTGATTAATATTCTGTTATTTACATATTTATGAAATAAGCCAGATCCCTTTTCTGCGTATAAGTCTAAAAAAAAAATATAATTTATTTTTCATGTTAATATATCTGATAATGAATACCTTCAGAAAAGTTGAACAAAATAAATAAAACTTTTTTTAGATAAAGTTGCATGTGTGAAAAATGTATTTACCTTTGCACTCCCAACAACGACAACCTATTCTCTAACAGAAACAGAAAGTCGCACCGGGAAACAACAAAATGAAATACTCAGCCTACGGGCTACCAATAGCATACCAAGTTCTTTGAAAGACTGAAGTCAAAACATAAAGCAGCGAATATCCCCTGTTCAAATTTATTTGGCAGAGAAGAA
>JAURYB010000167.1 GCA_030654075.1 Bacteroidales bacterium
CTCTTCGTTATTCACTCTTCGTTATTCACTCTTCGTTATTCACTCTTCGTTATTCACTCTTCGTTATTCACTCTTCGTTATTCACTCTTCGTTATTCACTCTTCGTTATTCACTCTTCGTCATTCACTCTTCGTTATTCACTCTTCGTTATTCACTCTTCGTTATTCACTCTTCGTTATTCACTCTTCGTTATTCACTCTTCGTTATTCACTCTTCACTCTTCGTTATTCATTAGTCTCTTTTAATTTTTCTCTTCTGAGAAGATTTTATACATTTGAAAACTATTAACTTTTCTTTTTATCAATCAAATCAACACTTTCGAGATCACTTTTATGGATGATAAATTCAGTAATTCAATAAAACGAAAAGCCAAATCTATAGAGAAGGAACACGATGACTTTTTTATTGAACAAACCAAAGATCGCCTTTTAAATGTAGCTCTCAAAGCGAAATACGCTGAAATTACTGTTAATCAGATTGCTTTCATGGATTTGTACGTAAACAACCAAAAGCTTTCCAAATCAATTGGAAGGTATTTGGATTTGCTCTCTGATCAGCAGTATTACCGCGACGATATCAATGAAGGTGTCATGACGATGGTTAGAGATTTGAGACTTCCCAAAGAAGATAGTTCCAATTGGCAGTTACTCTACGAAACTACCATGATGATTTCTCAAGATTCAGGCCCAATACTTCATTTATATTTTGACGGTTGGAATATTATCGACCATAAAATATACTATTGGGATGAATCGGATATGTATGATATTGAAGAGGATGATGATTCGCAATGAAAATGTAGCCTGATAGGCTTAGAATATAGTACAAGTAATGTTTTATAATTAAAGAATGGCTACTAATAAATTATCACTTTCGCGTTTGGCGACTTTCCTCGAAGAAGCTTGCGAAAGTTTAAGAGGCAACATGGATGCTTCCGAGTATAAGGAATATATCATTGCCATGTTGTTTCTGAAACGAGTAAACGACCAGTTTGATGTTCACCGGGATAGAAGAAAGAAAAATCTTATTGAAGTCAGAGGACTTAATGACCCTGAGCTGATTTATGGTGAATTGGAAAGGCATAATGCACCTGAATATGATTTCTTTGTGCCACTTGCTGCCCGATGGCGGAAATTGGATGGCGATCCTGCCGTAAATGAACAGGGCGAAAAAATCAACTACATAAAAGATCTCCAGGAAGAGATTGGCGACCACCTCAACAAAGCACTTGCTGCCCTGGAAGATGCCAACCTCGATAAGTTGGAAGGTGTTTTGAAGTCTATTAACTTCAATCGCAGCATAGGTAAAAACAACAAACAAATTACCGATGAAGATTTGCGGGAGTTGATCCGGGAGTTCAATAAAAAGAACCTGACTGACGACAATTTAGAGTTCCCCGACTTGATGGGCGCCGCATACGAATACCTGATTAAATTTTTTGCCGATAGCGCAGGAAAAAAGGCAGGAGAATTCTACACGCCTAACGAAGTGGTTCGTCTCCTTGCCAATATCCTTGAGCCCGAAGCAAATGCCGAAATTTATGACCCAACCGTCGGAAGTGGTGGTATGCTTATCGAATGTAAGAACTATGTCGAAAGTCGCTATGGTTCAGCTAAAAACCTTTCCCTTTACGGACAGGAAAAGAGCGGTACGGTTTGGAGTTTGAGCAAAATGAACATGCTGTTTCATAGCATCTACGACAGCAAGATTTTGAATGGCGACACCTTAATGAACCCTTTGCATATCGAAAACGGTGAATTGAAAACCTTTGACATTGTAATTGCCAACCCTCCTTTTTCGCAGAACTACACTAAGGACGGTATGAAGTTTAAAGAACGTTTCAACTTCTGGATGCCTAACAAAGGTAAAGCCGATTTCATGTTCGTTCAGCATATGGTAGCAAGCGTCAACAATGCCGGGCGAATGGCAGTGGTAATGCCACATGGGGTTTTATTCCGTGCCGGTGACGAACGTAAGTACCGTGAGTGGCTTATTAAAAAGGGATACCTTGAAGCAGTCATTGGTTTGCCTTCAGGTTTGTTTTATGGCACCGGTATTCCGGCAAGTGTGATTGTGATAAACAAGAAAGATGCTCACTTGCGCGACAAAGTGCTTTTCATAAATGCCGACCGTGAATACAAGGAAGGGAAAAATCAAAATAAACTCAGGCCCGAGGACATTGAGAAAATTGCTTTCGTTTACCGCCATAAGAAAGTGATTCCAAAGTACAGCAAATTGGTTGGCAAAAACATTGCCATTGATGAACTCTGCAATTTAGAAAGTGAAGAATATAACCTCAATATCCGCAGGTTTGTGGACAATGCTCCACCAGCTGAACCACAAGACGTTCATGCGCACCTGCAAGGTGGTATTCCCGAAAACGAAGTAAAAGCCCTGGCTGATGCATTTGCAAGTTATCCTGGGTTGAATAAGAAGCTCTTTACGGATCTAAAAAAAGGCTATTTGAAATTTCGTGCAGAAGCCATGCCTGGCGTCTCATCCAAAGAAGACATCAAGAAGTTGTTCAGCGAAAGCGAAAGTATAAAAGCAACTCAAAATCAATACACAGCCCAATTAAACGATTGGTGGAATGATGTGATCCTGGATTTCGAAGCCCTGCCCGAAAAGAAAAATGTATTTGAACTGTATCGCAAATTCTCCGAAAGTTTTACTAAAGCTATTGCTGAACTTAAAACCGGGCAAAAAGCTGTATTGGACAATTACCAAAGCCGTGGTTCATTGGCTGCCTATTGGAGCGAATTAAACACCGACCTGAAAAGTGTGGCTGCAAGCGGTTGGAATGCCGAACTGATACCCGACGATGAAATTCTCGAAAGCCAATATCCCGAAGTGTTGAAAGAACTGCGTGAGAACGAAGCCCGGAGAGATGAACTGCAAGCCCTGTTTACCGAAGTAAATGACCTGGAAGATGATATTTGGCAGGAAGAAGACTATGAGGTTTGGCGAAACAAGGAACTGAAAGAGCACAAGGACGGCATTAAAGCCCTGAAGGGCGAACGTAAAGAAGCCGACAAAGAATATAAGAATCTACAAAAGCGGATTTTAGCCAACCAGAAAGCATTAAAGTCTCAGCCCGAATTGGCCACAGAAATTGAAACCCTCAAAAAAGAAACCCAAAAAATTGTTACTGAGATAGAGCGGTTAGAAGTGATGATTAAAACCGATGAAGCTCGAATTGCCAGCCACACAGCTTTGGAAGAAGAACTAAAGCAATGCAAAAAAACGATTAAAGAGATTAAAGACCGCAAGCAGCAACTGGTTCACCGTGCCCGTACAAGCATAACTCCCGAAGATGCTAAAGAGCTGATAGTAAAACGCTGGAAACTTACCCTGCACCAGACCATTAACGGTTATCTGCAAAACCATAGCCACCAGTTATTATTGGCGGTTGAGAATTTGTACAATAAATACACAACTCCTTTGCATGGTATTTTGACCGAAAGGGAAAAGGAAACAGAATTATTAAATGCTTTTTTAGTCGAGTTGGGATATGAGTGAGTGGAAAGAAAAATTCTTAAAAGAAGTCGTTGATATTAGAGTAAGTAATGTTGACAAAAAGATTTATCCAAACAAAACATTGGTTAAATTGTGTAATTACATGGACTGCTATTCAAATGATTATATTTCTTATGAAATTCCTTTTAAAATTGGTTCGGCTGATGCTATAGAAATACAAAAGTTTAGTTTGAAAATCAATGATGTAATTATTACTAAAGACTCTGAAACACCTGATGATATTGCAATTTCATCTGTTGTTATAGAAGAATTAGAAAATGTGGTTTGTGGTTATCATTTAGCAATACTTCGTCCTAATAAAAATGAACTCGACGGTAGGTTTTTGATGTTGAAATTAAAGGACGCAGATTCGAAAAATTACTTTTTAAGTGTTGCAAATGGGAGTACCCGATATGGTTTGACTATTGGAAATATTGAGAAAGCAAAGATTAAATATCCATCTCTTCTTATACAACGCCAAATCGCCCGCATCCTTTCCACTGCCGATACCGTCATAGAAAAAACCCAAGCCACGATAGCCAAATACAAAGCCATTAAACAAGGCATGTTACACGATTTATTTACGCGTGGTATTGATATTTCAACCGGAAAACTTCGCCCCAGATACGAAGATGCGCCTGAGTTGTATAAAGAAAGTAAGTTGGGGATGATACCGAAAGATTGGGAAGTGAAACCATTGGAAGATATTACAGAATATGTAGACTATAGAGGCAAGACTCCTCCAAAAAGTGAATTTGGAATATATCTCGTTACAGCAAGAAATATCAAAAATGGCATTATTGATTACGAGATTTCTAAAGAATATATACGGGAAGATTCTTACGAAAGCGCAATGTCGCGAGGCAAAGTTAAATTGGGTGATGTTTTAATTACAACTGAAGCACCTATGGGCAATGTTGCTCAAATTGATAAAGAAAATATTGCTTTAGCTCAGAGAGTTATTAAATATAGAGGATTTGAAAGTAAGCTAAATAACAACTTCCTTTCAAAATTCCTGATGTCTGAAAATTTTCAAAGACAACTAGCCGCTGAAGCTACTGGCAGCACTGTTTTAGGCATTAAGGGGAGTAGATTACATAAACTTAAAATTGTTGTTCCTGAAATTGAAGAACAAGTTCTAATTGCTGAAAGGATAAAAACAGCAGATAATAAAATTGAAAACGAACAGAACTACTTACTAAAACTTCAAAAAATCAAGACTGGATTAATGTCCGATCTGCTAAGTGGGAGTAAAAGTGTACCTATTGATACTACTGCTGATAAAGATAGTGATGCTACTCCAAATAACGTGATAAATTGATTTATCACGCTTTTAAGTGATATTTCAATTTATCATGCTTTTAAATGATATCTTTGTACTGTTAAAACTAAGAATATGATAAGTATACTAACAGGTGATATTATAAATTCACGTAAAAGCAAGCCGGGAATCTGGCTCGAAGCCCTGAAATCGGAACTGAACCTGGTGGGGCAAAGCCCGGAATATTGGGAAACCTACGGAGGCGATACCTTTCAGCTCCGTGTTGATGATCCGCTAAACGCGCTGCTCGTCGCCATAAAGATTAAGGCAGCTATTAAAACCATCGAGCACCTCGATGTAAGACTCTCCATTGGTATTGGCGACATAACGTATAAAAGCGAACGAATAACAGAATGCAACGGTTCGGCTTTTATCTTTTCGGGCGAGAAGTTTAACCTGCTGAAAAAGGAGAAACAAACGCTCGCCGTAAAAACTACCTGGCCCGATTTTGATACAACCATAAACCTGTGCCTCAGGCTTGGCACGGTATTCATGGATAAATGGTCGTTCAAATCTGCCGAAATAGTTAATCTCCGGTTAACTCGCCCACAGGCTTCACAGGAAGAACTCGGCCTTATCCATGGCAATCTCAAACAAAATGCGGTAAGTTCCAGGCTTACCAGGGCTCATTTCGATGAAATAATGGAAATCAACGAACTGTATAAGAGTAAGTTAAATGAATTATTATGATTATACTCGTTAAATTGATATTAGCCCATTTGCTGGGCGATTTCCTGTTACAACCGGATTCGTGGGTAAAGGCCAAAAAGAAAAAAAAGCTGGCTGCTTATCAGCTTTACCTGCATATCCTTATCCATTTTGCGTTAATAATGCTGTTG
This sequence comes from Bacteroidales bacterium, assembly GCA_030654075.1. Classification (GTDB taxonomy): domain Bacteria; phylum Bacteroidota; class Bacteroidia; order Bacteroidales; family UBA4417; genus UBA4417. Next base: position 5,677 of record JAURYB010000167.1, read on the forward strand.
GTATCCGACCTCACTTTCTGGAAATGGGCAGTAGTTTTAGCACTGGTTCATCTGGTAATTGACGTCATTAAACTATACGCTATAAAAGAAAAAACACAGCGTCTGTATTTCTTTATCGATCAGGGAGCGCACTTCCTCCTGATTTTCGGTATCTGGCTGGTATACCAGGGCAATACATTCCCATTGCAAAACCTGCAATACGAAAACATCCTGCTGTGGATTACAGCCGTATATGCCCTTACTACACCAACATCCATGGCAATAAAGTCCTTTATATCCAAATGGACACCTCATACCGAAGATGATAACGAAGATTCATTAGAGGAGGCTGGTAAATACATTGGAATGCTTGAGCGGCTTTTTGTTTTTGGGTTTGTTGTTTCCGCACATTGGGAAGCTATTGGATTTCTGCTTGCGGCTAAATCAATCTTCCGTTTTGGTGATCTCAAAGAAGCTGAAGATCGTAAACTCACTGAATATGTGCTTATCGGCACCCTGGTAAGTTTTGGGATTGCAATACTGATTGGAGTACTTTACTTGAAGTTTTAATATACGGTTACCAGATTCTGATTATATGTTAAGCTTTTATAGAGAAAACACTTTAAAAAATTAAAATGGCATCAATATCATTTATCAGTAACACAAGTGAAACGCACAAAGAGTTTTTGCTTGATTTGTTTAATAGGCCGATGAAATAATAGTTACTGTTAATGAGGAAAAAATAGCATGGGTTTTAAACAAGAAATAGAGAAACATCAAATTATATAGTAAATAAAAGTTTGGACGATAACGCGATATTGGAACCAAGGAAGAAGTGGTCAGTTCCATTTTGGAACATACCACTCTACAAGGAGCAATCAAAGGAAAAACACAGGAGTCCGTAACCTAATACTTTAATTTGGAAGCTGTTATTTCGGTTGGATACAACTCCATATTTTAATTTATAACCAGTATTGACTTAAAAAAGCAGAAACAAATGGGAATAAATAAAACTATTGAAGTTCAGGGTGCTACCATTAATATCATAAAACACCTGAATACAGATTACATATCAATTACCGATATGATAAAAGCCAAAGATGGTGATTTTTTTATTTCGGACTGGCTAAGAAACAGAAATACTGTTGAATTTCTAGGTGTGTGGGAAAGAGTAAACAATCCAGTTTTTAATTATGGCGAATTTGCCATAATTAAATCTCAGGCAGGTTTAAACAATTACAAAATAAGCGTAAAAGAATGGGTGGAAAAAACCAATGCCATAGGCTTGAAAGCAGCTGCTGGCAGGTACGGTGGAACTTATGCACACGCCGAAATTGCATTTGAATTTGGAATGTGGATATCAGCCGAATTCAAGGTTTACTTAATCAAGGAGTTCAAACGGCTAAAAGAAGATGAAAACGACCGACTGAAACTGAACTGGAACCTTCAACGCACGCTTGCCAAAATAAATTATACGATACATACCGATGCCATAAAAGAAAACCTGATACCATCAGCACTTAATAAATTGCAAATCAGTTTTGTGTATGCCAATGAAGCCGATTTGTTGAATGTAGCACTGTTCGGGCAAACAGCAGCCGAATGGAGATCCAAATCCTCAAAAGCCGATGGGAATATACGTGATGAGGCTACAATTGAACAATTGGTAGTACTGTCGAATCTCGAAAGTATCAATGCTGTGCTGATTCGACAGGGATTATCGCAGTCTGAACGGTTGCAGGAATTGAATAAAATAGCAATCATACAAATGAAATCATTATTGGGCAATATAAATTTAAAGAAACTAAAATAACCTTATGGCTGAATACACAAACGTCGAAAAACCTTTCCTGGATAAACTTCGTCATTTAGGTTGGCAGGTAATTGACCAGGGCTTGGGTGTCCCTCAGGAACCTGCTAAAAGTCTGCGCGAAAATTTTAAACAAGTTCTTCTGCCTAAAGTATTTAAAGAAAGCATCAAAAGCATCAATAAAACGGCTGACGGCAGAGAGTGGCTTACCAACAAGCAGTTGGACGAAATACTTTTCGAAATCCAAAACTTTGCCGGTAAGAGTTTGCACGAAGCCAATAAAGAAGTCCACCGTTTGCTGCTGAAAGGTACAAGCGTTTCACGAAACGAATTAACGGGCGAACAAGACCCTACTGTTCGCTTGGTTGATTTTAAATCCCATGAAAGCAATTCCTTTATTGCCATAAACCAATTCCGCTTACTTACGCCCGGTGCAAGCCGTCAGGGTATTATCCCTGATATTGTTTTATTCCTGAATGGCTTACCTATTGTGGTAATTGAAGCAAAAGATTTTGAAGTTGCTCAGCCATTAAGTGAAGCTTATTCGCAAATTACACGTTATGCCAATACCCGCGAGGATGACTATGGTTTTAAAGAAGGGGAAGAAAAGCTTTTCTACTACAATATCTTCAGTATTATTACGCACGGTCACGAAGCAAGAGTCGGCACCATTAGTGCCGAATTTGACTTTTATAACAATTGGGTGGATATATTCCCCGAAGAATACAAAACGGTCCAATACCCACCCAATGAGGAACGGCAGGAAGTCCTTATTCATGGAATGCTGAACAAAGAGATTTTACTCGATATACTGAAACACTTCACGCTGTTTTTGGAAATCAAAAAGGGTGTGGAAGTTAAGATTGTCGCACGCTATAACCAGTACAGGGCTGTCGGGAAAATTATCAAAAACTTCAGGGCAGGTAGTACTCCGCTGGAAAAAGGTGGAGTCGTCTGGCACACACAGGGCAGTGGTAAAAGTTTAACAATGGTATTTTTGATTCGCAAACTTCGTAGTTGTGATGATTTGAAAGACCTGAAAATAATTTTCATTGTCGACAGGAATGATTTGGAAGACCAGCTTTCCGAAACCGCTTCCCTTGCTGGTGAACCAGTACGGATTATAAGTCGTCGAAACAAACTTCATGAGTTAAGTGATGATACCGGCGATGTGAACATGGTAATGATTCATAAGTTTCTCGACGAAAACAATGTATCTGCGCAATCGCTTATTGATGCTGGCCTTGTGCCTCACTTCGAAGAGTTCGAAATTATAAATAATAGCGACAGGATCTTACTGCTGATTGACGAAGCTCACCGTACCCAGGGAGGGGATATGGGTGATAATTTATTTTCAGCTTTCCCTCATGCGGTGCGTATAGGCTTTACCGGTACCCCATTACTTACCGAGCGTCACGAAATAAAAACACATGAACGTTTTGGTGGTTTTATCGACTTTTACAAATTCGACAAAGCTGTGGCCGACAGAGCTACTGTTGAAATAAAATACATCGGTCGGGTATCTAAAGATAAATTAGATGATAAAGAAGCCTTTGATAACGAGTTTGAAGATATGTTTCAACTACGTACACAGGCCGAGAAAGAAGAGATTCAGCGCAGATACGGCACATTCATTGCCTATTTGGAGAGTAAGGATCGTATTGTAAAGATTGCCAAAAACATTGTTGAGCATTATTATAATGATATTCTGGTAAATGGTTTCAAAGCCCAGGTAGTAGCATCAAGCATTGTAGCCGCCGTACGGTATAAATATGAATTGGAAATCGCGATAACAAATAAGGTAGCTGAATTACAAGCCTTACCTGATGTTGAAACTGATCCGGAACTGATTAAAAGATTAGCGTTTTTAAAAGTGGTGGCTATAGTTTCAAGTATCGGAAACAACGAACCGGGCTATATAAGCAAAGCCCGCAAAGAGGCTCACGATATGAATGCCATCGAAAATTTTAAATCTGACTTTAAGCCGGAAATTCCGGAAACCGGCATTGGGATTATCTGCGTTTGCGATCGGTTGCTCACAGGCTTCGACGCGCCGGTTGAACAGGTAATGTATCTGGATAAGAGTTTGAGGGAACATGATTTGTTTCAGGCTATTACGCGTGTAAACAGAACCAAGAAAGGCAAATCCTATGGTTTGATTGTCGATTACTTTGGTGTGACAAAACACCTGAGTGATGCCCTGGCAATATATACCGATAAGGACAATCTTAGCTTAGTTGAATTCATGAAAGTCTTCCGGGATATTAATAAAGAAATCCCGGTTCTTGAAGCACGGTATCAACGCCTCATTGATTTATTTAGTGATTACGACCTTAAAGAAATTAAAAACTTCCTACAGCAAAAGTTCACCGATGTAACCAAGGAATTTGAGTTTGCCGAAGAATGTATCGACAAAGCTAAGAACATAAAGTTCAGAGCTGAATTGCTTACCTACTCAAAAAGTTTCTTCGACAGCCTGGATTTACTTTTTAATGTGCATGCTTGCGTTGACTATTGGATTCCTGCTAAGCGATTAGGTTATTTGTTATGGCGTATCAAAGACCGCTACAAAGACAAAACAATGGATTTGAAATGGGCTTCCGAAAAGGTCAGGAAACTTATTGACAGGCATTTACTTTCATTAGGCATTGACACAAAGGTTTTCGAAGTATCTATCCTTTCCGACGAATTTAAAAACAATGTTGACTTCCTCAATATAACTCCAAAATCAAAAGCCTCCGAAATGGAACATGCCATTCGTTGGCACATCAAAGTAAATCTCGAAAAGGACCCAACTTTATACGGTCGTTTCAAGGACAAGTTAGAAACTATTTTACATGCGTATCAGGAAAACTGGGAAGATATTGTAAAAGAGTTAGGTAGGCTGAGAGATGAAATGTCTGAAGGCAGAACTCCAGAAACAGAAGGTATCTCCATTGTTGAAGCACCATTCTATGATTTGATAAAAGATACCTTATCGGTAGAGGACGAAACAGAAATCAACTTAACAAAAGAGCTGACTCATAATTTGATGGAAATATTGAAAGAAACCGCTGCCATAAATAATTTCTGGACCGACAGAGCTGCTGAAAGAAGAAGAATAGAAGGATTGTTGGAAGACGAAATTCGTTACTCCGGTATTAAAGAAGTATCAGGAAAAGCTTTGGAACTGACTACAGAATTAATGAAATTAGCTAAGAACAGGGAAACAGATTTAAGATGACATTAGACGGAATTGAAATTCTGATAGAAAGAACGGATCGCCGGAAAACGGTTAGTATTTTTATTGAGCGTGATGGCTCAGTGAGAGTGCTTGCGCCCATTTCAGTAACAGATGAAATGATTGAGAGTACGGTTAAAGCGAAGGAATATCAGATATTCGCGAAACTGGCAAAATGGAAAGAGCTTAATCGAGGCAAAGTAACCCGTGAATTCGTAAATGGGCAATCATTCCTTTATTTTGGTAGAAACTACCGCTTATCGATAGTCGATAGCCAGGAGGTTCCGTTGAAAATGTCAGGTGGTTATTTCCAACTCGATAAAAAGTATCTGGACAAAGCAGACAAAGTTTTTAAAGACTTTTATCGGGAAAAAGCAGAGCAGAAAATTAAAGAGCGGCTAAAACTTATTCAGGATAAGTTTCAAACAAAACCATCCTCTATAAAAGTATTGGAATTGCAAAACCGCTGGGCTTCCTGGTCGCCAAATAATAGTTTGAATTTTCATTGGAAATGTGCAATGGCCCCAATTCCGGTTCTCGACTACATTATCACGCATGAAATGGTTCATCTGAAACACCCCAATCATTCCCCTGAATTCTGGAACGATTTGGATAAAAAAATGCCAAACTACAGAGAGCATGAACACTGGTTAAAACAAAACGGTGTAAAAATGGCGATTTAATAAAATTCAATATTCTGATTAATCCTGCCTCTTTTTTATGCAAATCTCACCTATATATCGATTTATTTTGTATATTTAAGGTTCCTTTTAATTTCTTTTATCACTCCTTCTCTCCATCTAGATAAAAGACTCAATAAAACTATCCTGTAATTTCTCGTAATTTCATTGAAGCCTCTTTTTCATTTGAATTATTAAATCTAAAACACAAATCAAAATGAAAAAACTTTTATTGATTCTTATAGTGGTTTCGTTATTTCCACTACAAATCATGGCTCAAAAAGTCATGGGTGAGAATCCAATTGAGCCAAAGGCCCGTATTTATCATACCATAGTCTACTATGAAAAGACAGACTGCTTTCTCCTCTTTGCGGGATTTACTAAACATGGATGGATTGCTGATTTACACGATATTTGGAAATATGATCCCGGGACCAACCAATGGACAGAGGTTGGAATATGTGAACCCATATCTAAAGATAGCACAAATGGATTTACTTCAATTGTATATGATAAAAAAGCGGATCATTTTATCACATTTGACCGCTATGGCAGAACCTGGGCTTACAATTACGAAACCAACAAATGGCGGGATATGAATCCCAATCCATCACCGCCTGCGCGATGTGGTCATGGTTTGGTTTATGACCAGGAATCGGATCGGATTATAATGTTTGGTGGTTTTGGTTGCCAAGGACCAAATGATCCAATTTATAATGACACCTGGTCCTATAATTACAATTTAAATAGCTGGAATAAAATGAATCCAGGCATTTCTCCCTCTGAAAGAATGTATTTTGCCATAACATATGATCAATCGAACGATAAAACAATTCTATGGGGTGGCCGCAAATGGGAACCCATTTCAGACAATAAAATATGGATATACGATTTTAACAGCGATAGCTGGCAATCGAGGGAAAACATCGGAGGACCGGAAAAACCCCTGGCATACCCATCGATGGTATATAGAAATAAAACAAAAGATATACTATTATTCGGAGGAGCTGTCCTTGAACCTGGTTTTAAAGGAACCCCAATAAATGCAACATTGTCATATAATTTGAAACAAAACAAATGGACAATATTGTTTCCTGAAACTTCGCCCCTCCCTGTGGCTAATCACAGCATGTCATATGATATCAAAAGGAATACTATCTTCATGTTTGGTGGTGAAATTCAAGGATTATACTCAAACAAAGTATCAGGCGACTCCTGGATTTATGATTCAAAACTAAATACCTGGATTAAAAAATAAGTAACTAATCAGTCTACTTAAAAGCTATTTTAGCCACAGATTTATGGTGAGCCAGCCGAACCATTACGCAGATTACACGGATTTTTATCTGCTTACAGCAGTTTTTTAAAATTTAATTTGAGCTAAATAATACAAATTTATCTGTGAAATTTGTGAAATCTGTGGCAGATATTTGTTTGT
>JAURYB010000177.1 GCA_030654075.1 Bacteroidales bacterium
ACGACAAAGCTTATGCGTTGCTCAAATCTTTCATGCCTTGTATTGCGAGATGATACCTCCGGCATAGAAACACATCCTATTTTTATTAAGCCTTGAATTTTTGTTACTTTATGTTCAAGCAAAAAGTAAGAGAAAAATGAAACAAATTAAAAATTCAAAAAAATGGAAGCTGGATTCATGATTAAGTGCAAGGGTTTTGGCACCTTATTTCAGTTTTCCTTGCATTTGCTATTTCAAATATTGCTACAACGATATAATATACAATGGTTTAGTGGTTTTTCAGCAGACCCTAAATAGAAGCCAGAGATTTTAATGAGAAATTCTAGTTTCGTTTTGAGGAAGTTATTTCGAAAGTTTCACTAATTCAAGTCGCATTCCTTATTCGCGCATTATTTTCTGCTTTACGCAGAAATGCCTGGGGTTAAAAGTCGAATTGAATGAATTGTGCCCGCACACGTCTGAAATAAAGACGTGTACACATGAAGTTACTCAAAGTGTTGACACCGCATTTTATGTTTATTTTTTAACAAATTTGGTCCCCGAAACCGACTTTCCTGTTTTGATGTTCAATACATATACACCTTTGGGAAATGACGAAACATCAATGTTTGTTCTTTGGCCATCTTCATTTATCTTTTTCATAAGCTTTCCTTGTATGTTATATATTTCAATTACAGCCTGCCCGGGATTTTCAATAGTAATATGATCCATGGCAGGATTGGGATAGATAGTATAATCCCCAGCCCGAATAATTGGCACATTGGTATGTAATTCATCAAGAAGAACTTGAATTTCCTGCTGATTTATAATTCTGTTGTATATCCTGATGTCATCAATCTGACCATTAAAAAAATCTGAAGTTATGGAAAAATAACTGCTGCCATTAAATCCATTATCCCATTCCTGCCCGATTGAGGCTTTGCTCGCTAACGTAATAACAGCATTGTTACCAAATTCCTGGCAAACTACCTGATTATCAGCATACAATCTACCTGAACTACTTTTATCTAATGTAAGCGCAAAGAAATGCCAGTTGCTTGTGTTAATTTCAGGATAACTATATACGTTATTTGTCAGGGAGTCTCCATAATAAAACAAATATAATCCTTCCGATAATACTATAGAAATATTCTGCCCATTAACTATTTCTGTTTCCCTGTTCATTGAGAAAATTGACCCCTTCTGGAGACTATTTAATTTAATCCATCCCGTTACCGAATAGCTGTTAGTCGAATATAAGTTATCTATTATGCCATCAATTGCAATATAGTTATTCAACCCATTGAAATTATATGCGCTGTTTAGATTACCAAATCTATCCTGTGTCAATGATGCGCCAAAAACAGTACCATCATTTGCATTTCCACTTTCATCGTTTGCATTTCCATTAAACGGATAATAGGCAACCAACCCATCTTCTATTTCTATTGAAAATTCCACTATATGGCTAAAATCCTTCCATTTATCAGCAGCCTGATATGCCACTTTGCTTCCCGTTGGCACATACAACGTACAGGTGGTTTTATTCACATAATTAAATACACTGTCCGACGCACTTAAATTAACCGGGATGATTGAATTTGCATAAATGGATGTCAAATTACTGCACTTATAAAACGCATAACCCTTGATGGTAGTCACACTTGAAGGAATAGTAATTACAGCGAGGCCATTACAATTCTCAAAAGCCCAATCCTCAATAGTTGTAACCGATGTTGGAATGCTAATGGAAGTTAAGTCCTGGCAATTAATAAAAGCATCAACTGCAATGGTTTGAACAGATGATGGAATTTCGTAATCACCGGTTTTAAATGATGGGCAATACATAAGGCGGGCCATATTTTTATCAATCAGCACTCCTTCGGGACATATAAAACTGGAATTATCGGCACTCACCGTAATAAATGCGCTTGAACCCGTAAATGCAAGATCGCCAATACTAGTAACTAACGGGGAAATATAAAAAGAAGTTAATTGATTGCACCATGTAAATGCCCAGGCTCCAATATTGGTAAGTAAAGATGATGAACTAAAAGATACTGACATTAAATTGTTGCAATTTAAAAATGCTTGATCACCTATAAACGTTACTGAAGATGGAATAGAAACTGCATTTAAACTTGTACAATCTCTAAAAGCTGCTTTCCCGATTAAAGAAATAGAAGCAGGGAAAATAAAAGTAGTCAGGCTTCTTTTCCCAATCAGAGTAGTTGAGTTATAAAATGAGCGAACAGGCATTACATTTGCCGGATAATCAGTACTTGTTGTTGCATTGGATGTACCCTCCAAGCCTGAATAGGCTACCACTGTTGCCCCACTCAAATCAATTTCAGTCAGTAGTGGCATATCATCACGCATCGTTTTAAAATCGCGGGCATCTATAGTTCCTGTTAGCGTTAATTTTGCGGTTTCATTTTTCTCAATAACCGATAATGTTGTGGATAAGCTTCCTGCTATGATGTTTACGGTTTTATTGGTGCTAGTCCGCGATAGTATAATTATTGAGCCTGGTAAATCTTTACAATCTGAGGTTACTGTACCCGTTATGGTATTATTAGAATACACACAATTTACCAGCTGAATTTGATGCCAGCATTCTGATCCATCCTGGGTTTCAAAAAAACCAACCACTTTCCCGTTTCTAACAAACATATGCCCAAGCCATGTATTAGGACTGGTTATTAATCCTGAAATGTCAGCCGTTACGATCAGACTCCCATAGCTGGAATTGGTAATTCCACCAGTCCAGGTGTCCGAAAGCGTTCCTGCATCAGGAATTTTTAACAGGTAGTGAATATTATCTTCAAAACTAATTGAATCTGCGGTTATAAACTGTCCGTGAAGGTTATAGGTTTCTCCTCCAAAAGACAGGGAAACAGATAGATCTCCGATCGGTGACACATAATAAGTTCCAATATTAGAATTGGTTACACCGCCATAAACCCCAAATTCGTTAACGTTACCGTTCCCATCAAAAATCATATAGGCATCCGGGTCAAAATTTAAAACGTACCAGGGACCATTTAAAGAAGCGTTGGAATACTGTGCTAAAACCGGGTTTGCGCACAGGAACACAATGAATAATGCTGTAATTTCAATTAGCTTTTTCATAAAGTTGAGCGTTATAAGTTTGTATATTTATTTTGAAGAATTGACAATATAAACACGGAAAATGCTCAATCAATTTTAAAGAAATAGTGAGTAATAATTAACAGTCGGTAAAAAACAGATTATAAAACTCCGAAAATCTTCAAACTAATCAAGGTATTGTTCTCAATCAAATTTCGACAATGAATATAATCTGACAAAAAGCTCTTATATCGAATTCTATTTGTCGAAGTTATTTGTATACCATCTCTGCAAGGCACATATGCCAGCTAGAAACAGATGTTTACTCAGGATAAAAATCTAGCAATTTTATATAAATACAAATATATAGCATAAATAGATAAATGGTTTAAGTTAGGAGTAATATTTATTATTTTAGCATTGTTTGCCTTTTTAACTGCATCATTGAATGAATGTTATTGGAAATATAACACAATTAAAATAAAAATTAAGTCACATTAAGATTAATGAAAAACTTCGCCGATCTCGGAGAGAACAATTTAATGAGAGTGATTTTATGATTAACTTGTTAAAATGTAATCATAAGAATTCAAAGTTAACATATCTCTATTTTACCCTGCGAATTGCAATCCACTCAAATTCCGGTACAATCCATCCTGCACAAGCAGAAGCTGCTCATGCGTTCCCTGCTCAATAATACGCCCGTTTTCTAAAACCAAAATATTATCTGCCTGCCGGATGGTTGAAAGCCTGTGGGCAATTACGATGGAAGTCCGTCCTTTCATCAGTTTTTCGAGCGCATCCTGAACCAGGCGTTCTGACTCTGAATCCAGCGAAGAAGTAGCTTCGTCCAGGATCAGTATTTTCGGATCTTTAAGCACAGCACGGGCAATGGCTATGCGTTGCCGCTGACCACCCGAAAGCTGGGTTCCTCGCTCACCTACCAGCGTATCCAATCCTTCAGGAAACTGGCTGATAAAGTCCCAGGCATTGGCTTTGCGGGCTGCTTCTATAATCATTTCCTCGGTAGATCCGGTTTTTCCGTAAGCAATATTCTCGCGTATGGTTCCTCCAAAAAGGAAAATATCCTGTGGCACAATTGCCATCTGGCTGCGCAATGCCGAAATTGGAATACCCTGGTTATCTCTTTCATCAAACAGAATATGACCTTGCGTTGGTTCGTAAAGCCTAAGCAAAAGAGAAACAAATGTCGATTTCCCGGCACCGCTTGGTCCGACGAGGGCTACCAGTGTATCCGGCTTTATGGTTACACTAATTTGTTTCAAAACCTCAGTTTCAGTTCTTGTTGGATAATGGAATGAAAGAGCATCAAACCTTATATTTCCATGAAGCACCTGTTCCGGTGGCAGCGAAGTAATTTCAGCTACTTCTTCCACTGGTTCATTAAATATTTCGAGCAGATCTTCGGTTGCGCCGATAAATTTCTGAACACGGGCAAATACATCGGCCATTCCGCCTATTGTTCCGCCGATAAACATCGAATAAATCACAAACGAGAATAATTCGCCGGTTGCAAGTTCGCCGGTTGCCAGCAGATGAGCTCCTTTCCAGATCACGGCTACCATAGCGCCAAAAAGTCCAAGAATGGTGAACGATGAAAACGCACCGCGTAGCTTCCCGTTTTTAATCCCGGTTTGCGCAATCTCAACAGTTTTCTGCTTGTAACGCAGCATCTCAAAAAACTCGTTGGTAAAAGCTTTCACACTTTGTATTCCCTGCAAAGTTTCTTCGACGATAACATTTGAATCTGCTACCTGCTTTTGTGCCTGCTTGCTTAGTTTACGGATATAACGCCCGAAAAGAACAACCAGAATCATTATTACAGGTAATATCATCAACATGAAAAGCGTTAGTTTTAACGATGTTATCATCATCAAAGTAATACCTCCGACAATAATGATAATCTGTCGCAAAAACTCAGCCAGCGTGCTTGTAAGCGCATCCTGCAACAAGGTAATATCCGACGAAATCCGGCTGTTCAACTCCCCTACCCTGCGAAACTGGAAAAATTTCATGGGTAAGCGGATCAGGTGGTTAAACGTATGTTGCCGGAGATCAGCCAGCGTTTTTTCAGCTACACGCACAAAAAGAAATATCCTGAAATAAGAAAAAACAGATTGACCAACAAGAACAGCAATCAATATCAGGGCAATTCGATTAATTTCCTGAGCCAGCTTCCCCTGGTTACCAAGATCGACTAACTGTCCCAATAGCTTTGGAAATATCAGACTGGCGCTGCTTGATCCCAGCAGGAAAAGCAATCCTAATCCGTATTCGTATTTGTATGGCTTTATATAACTGTAAAGCGTAAAAAGCTTGCGTAAACCTGGAAGAGTTATTTTTGTTTTGTGTACTTCGGAATCCATCAATATTTCATTAAAAAAAGTAAAGGTACAAACTGTTATAATAAACACTTATCAGGATGCTTAAGTTCATAATGATACTAAAGCATTAGACACAAATTAAACCGCGGATAAAACGGGGAAAATGGATTTTGACAGATTTTTCAATTCATTCATTGAAGAATCCGATTTCACTTAAGTTTTCCTCACTTAAGCAGGAAGAAAATTGATGATAGCTGCAAGATTAATAATTATCAGAATTTTAAAACACTTTGCATAAGCAAAAAAATACCCGGTCAATAAAACCGGGTAATAGTCTAAACCAAACTGATGGAGATTTATATGAACTAATTTATTATTAATCAGATCAATAAGCCTAACTCTTTCAATAAATTTATTATCTGACAATTATAATTTCTACTCTGCGATTATTCGCTCTTCCCTTACTGGTAGCATTTGTATCTACAGGACGAGTTTCTCCATATCCTGTTGCCGTTATATTACCGGCATCAATACCATTTTTTATGAAATAATTTCTGATACTATTAGCTCTGTCCTTTGATAATTTTTGATTATAACCAGCCGGACCATTGCTATCAGCATGACCTTCAATACTAAATTTAGCATCACTATTCTCTTTCATAACAGCAACAATTTCGAGCAATTTAGCATAAGAATCACTTCTAAGACTTGATTTGTTAAAATCAAATAATATTGTTCCGGTAAAATCGATTATTTGTTTTTCAGCTACGACAGGCTTTATTTCCGGACAACCATTATTAGAAGCAGGTCCAATTTCAGTTGGACATTTATCATCTTTATCTAAAACACCATCCCCATCAGTATCTGGCCAGGGACAACCTTTATTGGCTGCAATGCCGGCAACTTGAGGACAGGCGTCAACATTATCAGCAATGCCGTCACCATCTGTATCTGGACAACCGTTAAATCCTGCTAAACCAGCAATGTCAGGGCATGCATCATCTTTATCAGCAATTCCGTCACCATCCTTGTCAGGACAACCTTTTAAGGCAGCTAAACCTGCAATGTCAGGACAAGCATCGTCTTTGTCAGCAATACCATCATTATCTGAGTCAGGACACCCATTTAATTTAGCTAAACCTGCTATAGTAGGGCAAGCGTCATCTTTGTCAGCAATACCGTCTTTATCTGTGTCCTTTGCACCAAATCTCCAGACTAAACCTGTAGAATGCTGCCAATGATTTGTTTGTAAAGGGAAATCGACAAATACGTGTTTCGCAACGGTTTGAAAATTCCAACCAAGATGTTTAGTGAACCAGAGGTTAAAACCAGCGCCACTGTTGAATGTCCCGGTTCCTTTCGAATCAATCCATGTACATCCTCCTCCGAGAAGTAGATATGGATCAAAAAAACCTGTCTGACCAATAATGCTGTTTAAATTATATTTAAAATTACCATCCAACGCTACATATGAAAGTCCAGTAATTTCCACTCCTGCATTTTTAGTTATTTTATTTAATGTTGCAGCGGCTTCAAATGAAAAACCTTTAGCAATATATCTTCCTGCATTTATTTTTGTCACAGCAGGAATTGCATTCCATTCCTTGATTTTAAATAATTTGCTTTTATTGTCCGGATTATTGACAAAGTTAATTCCAAGTCCCAGTATCCAAGGCTTTTTAGCATCCTGTGCCTGCATATTCGTGGCACTACAAATCATCAGGCCAAGAATAAATAATGTTATTTTTTTCATTTCCCTATATTTCATTTTTCAAAGGCCGTAAAATTACTGTAGATTTATAACACGGCAAACACAAATCAGATAAAACTCGCCAAAATATTCAGAAATATAGTAATTATTGACAAAGCTGTAGTTCTGTCAACCTGGTTTTCATTTTGACTGATAAAAATAAAAGCCGGAAATAGGAAGCAATTCCTGGAATGATGCAGGGAAATTATAAGGGCCTAAAATAACCACCTGGATGTAGCTGACAAAAATACTTGCATCAACCTAAGTTATTATATTGTTCTGGCAATCTAATGATAATGCAATAAATATTAGAACACAGCGAATAATTCTCCCTATAAATTCGGATTCATTACTGTTCCGATAAATAATATCGTTCCTGTCGATTTTTCCTGGATAAAATAAACAAAGGGCCTGTTAATAGTGAAATAATAAGTTTGATCGGGTCCGACTGAAGTAACACCAACTTCAACAGCAGTAACCGCCGCTGCTTCAGTACCTTCTTCATTGGTTTCGATATACGTTTTATGGATGACCCGCGAAATATAAAGCCCGCCATCTGAATTAATCCGTGTAAAATCAGCATTATTCGGATCGAAAGCTACTCCCATTCCCATATCGGAAAGTATTGGCTTCATTTGTTTTTCATTATACTCATACTTGAATTTGGGAAGTTGTAACTGAATATCTTTATGCGAAAATTGAGTGCTCCAGGTATTCCAGTTTGCCTGCGAAAGCTGGGTGATTACATCACTAACAGTTTTGCCTGCATCCGGCAAAAGGATCGACATCACATAATTTCCCTGGTTATAAGGCAGTTCCACAGCTGTAAATCCTGATCCTGAATAAAATGGCAGTGTCTCATGCTGTGTCATTGATGCAACCTGTAATTCAGTTCCATTATACAGGTAAAAAGACTTCTGTTCGGTTTTATCTTTCTCAAACTGGTATTTCCACTGTCCTTTAAAATACACCGCATTTATAAGATACATTACTGCTTCAGCAGGAATTTCATCAATAACTTTTGGTATCAGCATGTTGGTTTTTTCGTTTACCCAGTCGTTTATCAATTGAACAGCAGTCGGGCTTGAAAAATCCAATGGCGTTACGCTGGCATCAAAATACTGTTGATTTGCCTGGATAAATGCCTGTTCGACATTGAATGCATTATGGTACCATATTGAATTGGCAATCTGTAGTTTCACCTTCGGATCGAGTCCGCTGAAAGTTTCAATAATATATTTATAGGATTCATTAATTGCAGTATCACTCATTCCTGCAAATCCCAATGTATTAGTCATAGCTTCGAGAGTTCCGTTGGCAGCTCCGTTTCGGGTCATACCCAAAGCCATACTTACGCTTAGCGGTGAAACCATCATGTTTGTTTCAGCTCCTGAAATCTCAGTTACTTTTTTGAAAAACTCAAATCCGAATGCATTGCTGGTATTGATCAACTGTTTTTGCTTTTCAGTAAGATTTACCTGCTTAAATTCACCGGAAGTATTGTCAATGTTTTCTTTTTTGCATGAGAAAATGAGAGATAAAATACTTATAACTGCGATTATTAAAAGAAGCTGTTTCATTGCGAATAAATTTAGTTTACCTGGTAAAGGGACAATTCAGAACAAAAAGGTTGCATAGCCGCCACGCTAAACTCAATTTGAATTCCCTTTTGGGTGCAGCGATTTCCAATCGCTGTATTATTTTTTATGCGAATAAAAATCGCTCTCGTAATTTTGTAAATTGCATTACTATTTCTGATTGATTATGGAGAAAAAAGAATCATACAGACATATTCTACCCCATTTCCAACAGCCTGGTCAATCCTATTTTGTAACATGGAGCTTACATGGCGCAATTCCACCAAAGGCATTAGCACGTTATAGTTTGGAATTGGATATGCTTAAATCTCAAATCAAGTTTCTCGAACAACAAAAACCTGATCTTTCTGAAATTGAAAAAATCAAACAGGAGTATTACTCAATAAGGAGACAATATATCAAAGCTTATGATGATCTTTTAGACTTAGACAGAAATCCGGAAATCAATTTGTCAAAACCTGAAAATCTTGAGATTATGATTGGTTCGTTACAATTCTGGGAAGGAAAGAGATTACAAAATATTGCTTTCACTATTATGCCTAATCATGTTCATTGGGTTGTTAAACTTTTTGATAAAGACAGTGCCGAAAATCCTGTGTACCTGCAGGATATTTTACAATCGGTTAAACGGCATTCATCAAATAAAATTAACAAGGCTGAAAACAGATCGGGTACGCTCTGGCAAAAAGAAAGCTTCGATACCACTATCAGAAACGATAAACATTTGTATTCTGCTGTAAAGTACACTCTGAACAATCCGGTAAAGGCAGGCCTGGTAACCGATTGGAGAGACTGGAAAGGTACCTGGGTGCAGCGATTTTTAATCGCTGATTTCGGGTCCAGCGATTTTTAATCGCTGATTCGGGTGCCGCGATTTCTAATCGCGGATCCAGGGTGCCGCGATTTCTAATCGCGGATCCAGGGTGCAGCGATTTCTAATCGCGGATCTAAGGCACAGCTATTTTCAATCTCTTTAAGTATGCGATTAAAAATCGCATCACCCCAGTTTAATGCGCAGCGATTTTTAATCGCTGATTCCCAAAATGCGATTAAAAATCGCATCACCCAAAAGCATATCTACATTCTCTCCGGCACCTCAATCCCCAGCATCCACAACGCGTTGACAATCACCTTTGCAGTAAATTGCGATAAACTCAACCTTAGTCCACGGCTCTGAAGATTCTCTTCTTTCAGAATGGTTAGCTCATGATAAAACCGGTTGTATTCCGAAGCCAGTTCAAACGCGTAATTGGCAATAACCGCAGGGCTATGCATATCTGCAGCTTGCAAAACCAAGGCAGGAAAATCATGTAATTTCCTAAGCAATTCTTTCTCTTCAGGATGTAATGCCACTGAATTATCATATGAAAGTAAAACTTCATAACCAGCTTCATCAGCCTTACGCAGCACTGATTTTATCCTCGCATAGGTGTACTGAATAAACGGACCAGTGTTCCCGTTAAAATCAACAGATTCCGCCGGGTTGAAAAGCATATTCTTTTTCGGGTCAACTTTTAGGATAAAATATTTTAATGCGCCAAGCCCGATTGTCCGATAGAGATTCCTGGCTTCGTCAGTATCAAAAGCTTCAATTTTGCCCAGTTCACGGGCCATGGCTTCCGAAGTATCGAACATTTCCTGCATCAGGTCGTCAGCATCCACAACCGTACCTTCGCGCGATTTCATTTTGCCGGCAGGCAGTTCAACCATGCCATATGAAAGGTGATAAATGGAATCAGCCCACGCACAACCCAGGTGTTTCAAAACAACTTTCAACACGTTAAAATGATATTCCTGTTCATTTCCCACAACGTATATAAGCTGCTCCGGATTATACTCGTTATAACGCTGCATAGCTGTACCCAAATCCTGTGTCATATACACTGAAGTGCCGTCGCTGCGTAGTAGTAGTTTCTCATCCATGCCTTCGGCACTTAAATCAATCCAAACTGAACCATCAGCGCGACGGGTATAAACGCCTTTTTGCACGCCTTCTTGAACCAATTCTTTTCCTAGAAGGTAAGTCTGTGATTCGTAATACGTTTTATCAAATTCAATTCCGAGTGTTTTATAGGTTATGGCAAATCCGTCATACACCCAGCCATTCATTTTCTTCCAGAGATTGATCACTTCTTCGTCGCCGGCTTCCCACTTTTGCAGTATTTGCTGGGCTTCGATAATCAAAGGTGCTTTTTTTGATGCTTCATCAGCATTCATTCCTCCGGCAACTAAAACAGCAATCTCCTCTTTGAAGTACTTATCGAAAACAACATAATATTTTCCAACCAGGTGATCGCCTTTCAAACCGCTGCTTTCAGGTGTTTCGCCATTTCCCCAGCGCTGCCAGGCAAGCATGCTTTTGCAGATATGAATTCCGCGGTCGTTCACCAGGTTCACTTTCACCACATTTTTACCGGCTGCCTGCAATATCCTCGAAAGCGAAAATCCCAGAAGGTTGTTGCGGATATGACCTAAATGCAATGGCTTATTGGTATTAGGTGAAGAGTATTCAACCACAACAGGCTTGCTATCCTGTTTTTCCTGGAATCCAAATTTCTCAAACAGGTAATTTTCAGTAAGAAATGAAAGCCAGTATTCCTTTTTGATTGAAATATTAAGGAAACCTTTGATCACATTAAAGTTATCTACCTCAGCCAGATTAGCCTGCAGGTATTCGCCCATTTCAGCGGCAGTAGCTTCGGGCGATTTGCGCGAAACTCTCGTAAAAGGAAACACAACTAATGTAATATCACCTTCAAATTCCTTACGTGTATTCTGCAATTGAATCTGCGAAGGACTTGCTTCAAGCTGGTATAAATTCTTAACGGCTTCGGTTATTTTACCGGTTAATATCTGCTCTATCATCAGGGGAAATAATTAAGATTGCAAAAGTATGTTTTTTAGGTGGAATACGGAATTTTTTCTTCCGCGGCCAAACAGTTTCAACTATTGAAACCTTTACTGTCATAGACTTATATGAAATAATATTTCTATATGCTAGCAATGCCATGGCATACAGAAAGCCTATCCCCTATAACGTAGCATTGACAAGGGTTTAAGAAGTTTATAAAATATTTTGCCAGCAAGTTTAAACCTCTATCTTTGCAGCCATCATATGGATTTTAATATCAAATAACATACTGTTAAACTTTAAACAATCCTTTATGCAACGTAATGTAATTATTATCGGAGCTGCAGGGCGCGACTTTCACAATTTCAACACATTTTTCAGAGGAAAAGCTGAATATAATGTAGTTGCTTTTACTGCAGCCCAGATTCCTGACATTGATGGCCGTAAGTATCCAAAAGAACTGGCTGGTGCTGATCTGTATCCAAATGGAATTCCCATTTATGCTGAGCAAGATCTGCCTAAGCTTATTAAAGAATTTAATGTGGTTGACTGTGTATTCGCCTACAGCGATGTTCCTTACCCACGCGTTATGAATGTTAGTGCACTGGTAAATGCCTGTGGCGCTAATTTTATCCTCCTCGGTCCTGGCGAAACCATGATCAAAAGCACAAAGCCGGTTATTGCCGTTGGCGCTACCCGCACAGGTTGTGGAAAAAGCCAGACATCACGCCGCATCATCGAAATCCTGATGGCAAAAGGATTGAAAGTTGTTGCTGTTCGTCACCCTATGCCTTATGGCGATTTAAACGAGCAAAGAGTTCAGCGTTTTGCAACAGTTGAAGATCTGAAGAAACACAAATGCACCATCGAAGAAATGGAAGAATACGAACCTCATGTTGTTCGTGGAAACGTAATTTATGCCGGTGTTGATTACCTGGATATTCTTCGCGCTGCTGAAAAAGATCCTGATGGTTGCGATATTATTTTGTGGGATGGCGGAAACAATGACTTTCCATTCTACAAACCCGATCTCACAGTTGGAGTTGCCGACCCACACCGCCCGGGAGCTGAAGTAGGATACTATCCGGGTGAGGTTGTAGCACGTATTTCGGATGTTATTGTTATCAATAAAATTGATACCGCTGATAATGCTAACATTCAGATAGTTCGCGACAATATTGCTAAAATCAATCCGAATGCCATTGTGATTGACGGAGCTTCTCCCGTTACTGTCGACAAACCAGAACTGATCCGAGGCAAACGCGTATTGGTGGTGGAAGATGGCCCAACTCTTACTCACGGTGAAATGAAAATCGGCGCCGGTACAGTTGCCGCACATAAATTCGGAGCTGCCGAACTGGTTGATCCACGGCCTTTTGCTGTTGGCAAATTAGCAGAGACTTTCCGCATTTACCCGAATATCGGAACCTTACTTCCGGCCATGGGATACGGCGAAGAACAAACCCGCGACCTGGAGAAAACCATTGCAAACACTCCTTGTGATGCAGTGGTTATCGCAACGCCTATCGATCTTAACCGTATTATCAAAATTAACCAGCCGTGTGTAAAAGTTGGTTACGACCTCCAGGAAATCGGGCAACCGGATCTGACTGGCATCCTCGATGAGTTTGTTAAAAAACACAATCTCGTTAAATAGCATTTGATTTAAAAAGCGACCAGCAATGGCCGCTTTTTTTTATGACAAAGTATTAACAATTGCACACCGCCTGCAGTTGATATTTTGTACTTTTATAACCTCTAAAAAATCCGGACACAATGAAAGGTAAAAACCTGGTTTCAATCACCGATTTCAGCAAAGATGAATACTTGCGAATATTAAACATAGCAGCCGACTTCGAGAAAAACCCCAACCAGAAACTATTAAACGATCACGTTGTAGCCTCCCTTTTCTTTGAACCTTCTACACGTACCCGTCTTAGTTTCGAAACTGCAGCAAACCGCTTAGGCGCTAGGGTTGTTGGTTTTAGTGACAGTGGTTCTACCAGTGTAAAAAAAGGTGAATCCCTCAAAGACACCATCATTATGGTAAGCGGTTATGCCGATATTATCGTGATGCGTCATCCACGTGAAGGAGCGGCCCGCTGGGCAAGTGAAGTTTCATCGGTTCCTGTAATTAATGCCGGAGATGGCGCCAACCAGCATCCATCGCAGTGTTTGCTTGATATGTATAGCATTTTGCAAACCCAGGGCACACTCGATAACCTTAATATCGCATTTATCGGTGACCTGAAATATGGACGTACCGTGCATTCATTGGTGCAGGCTATGTGCAATTTCAACGCTACTTTCCACCTGGTTTCGCCCGAACAGCTGAAACTTCCGAGTTCAAGTAAAATGCATATTAAAAACAATAAACTGGAGTATCACCAATACACCGAACTTGCTGATATAATGCCAATTGCAGATATTGTTTATATGACGCGTATACAACAGGAACGCTTCAGCGATCCGCTCGAATACGAAAAAGTTAAAAACAGTTATGTTCTAACTAAATCAATGCTCGAAGGATGCAAGCCAAATATGAAAATTCTCCATCCGCTTCCGCGTATCAACGAAATAAGTGAAGATGTAGATGAAACACCACAGGCTTTTTATTTTAAACAGGCCGAAAACGGAGTTTATGTCCGCCAGGCTTTACTTGCAGCAATAGCTGGCGTTAAATAAAGGATATCAGAAACAAGGTAAATATTTCACGAAAATGAATAAAGATCAACGCCATCTGAATGTTACAGCCATCGAAAACGGCACTGTAATCGATCATATTCCCGCCAATAATGTCTTTAAAGTATTGCACATCCTTAACCTGGAGAACAACAAAAACCAGGTTCTGTTTGGCGATAACCTCGACAGCCGCAAATACGGCAAAAAAGGCATAATAAAGGTCAGCAATACGTATTTTGATGCTAACGAAATAAATAAGATTGCTTTAGTTGCACCAACCGCTACTTTTATTGGGATTAAGAACTTTGAGGTAGTTTCAAAAAAGCAGGTTGAAGTTCCTGATCAGATAAAAAGTATTGTAAAATGCTTTAATCCGAATTGCATTACCAATGTTGAGAACGTTCCAAGCCTGTTTACTGTTGTAGACAAAGAACAAATGAAACTCCTCTGCCATTACTGCGAAAAAATAACTGTAAAGAACAACATAATTTTCGTGTAAACTATTATTAATCAACATATAACATTTAAATAATTGTAACTAAGCAGCCATATTAAAAGGTATTTTTGCCACAGATTTAAACTGCTTTCAGCAGTTATTAAATGAAATTTGATATCAATTAATGAAAATTTGTCTGCGAAATCTGTGTAATCTGTGGCATACACTTGTTTGTCAATACTTTAAGTGAACTGAGTAGTTACAAAAGATTTAATACCTCTGAATTAAAAAACTCTTTTATCCATAAAAATTTAAACAAAGTGAAAAAGACTATTCTGCTTATTGCAATAAGCATCTTGGGATCAGCATCTTTCGCCCAATCCCTTGCTAAAGACAAAGGAACGTTTAAAACCTATGAACCGGGATATTTTCAAAATTCAATTCTGAAAGGCATTGAAGAATTTGAAACTCAAAAGGTTGCTCCGAAAGAATCAAAATCTTTCAAAGTTGATCCATCAACATTCAACATTCCGGCATCAAAGGAAGATTTTAAATACTACTGGCACAACGAACCCGTTTCACAAGGGAATACCAATACCTGCTGGTCATTTTCAACCACATCCTATCTTGAGTCAGAAGTTTACCGTACAACCGGCCAGAAAGTCCGCCTTTCCGAAGTTTACACTGTTTATTTCGAATACATTGAACGTGCTGAAAACTGGGTAAAAACCCGTGGGAATATGATTTTTGGCGAAGGTTCCGAAGGCAATGCAGTTACAAAAATCTGGAAGAAATATGGAATTGTTCCGCTCGAATCTTACTCTGGTCTAAAGCCAGGACAAACCTTCCACAACCATTCTAAAATGTTCGACGAACTAAAAAGCTATGCTGATTTTGTAAAGAAAAACAATATCTGGGACGAAGCGGCTATAGTTACAAATTTCCGTAGTATTATGGATTACTATATCGGCGAACCTCCGACAAAAGTTAGCATTAATGGAAAAAGTATGTCACCCGGAGAGTACATGGCCAATGTGCTCAAATTCAATCCGAACGATTATTGCGATGTACTATCATATATGCAAAAACCTTACTGGCAAAAAGTAGAATACGAAGTACCTGATAACTGGTGGCATGATTCAAATTACTACAATATTCCGCTTGACGATTTTATGGCTGTGGTGAAAAAATCTATTAAAGCAGGTTATACCTTGGCAATTGGTGGCGATGTATCCGAAGCCGGGTTCCTGGCACGCGAAGCCAATGCAGCGGTGATTCCATCTTTTGATATTCCTTCTTCTGCCATTGATGAAAATGCCCGTCAGTTCCGTTTCAGTAACGAAACCACTACCGACGACCATGGAATGCATATAGTCGGATTTATGGAAAAAGACGGTGTAACCTGGTTCCTGGTTAAAGATTCAGGTGCCGGAAGCCGCACCGGAGGAATAGAAAAAAATAAAAACTTTGGCTACTATTTCTTCCATGAAGATTATGTGAAACTAAAAATAATGGATTTCATGGTTCATAAGGATATGATGAAGGATCTGATTCCTAAATTTAAATAGTTCTGAAGTTAAGGTGTTAGGTTTTAGGATTTAGGTAGTAGGGCCCCTAATCCAAATTTTGGATTACCATTTACAAGTTATAACTTTACAGCCAAAAGCTGCAACATATCCCACCCTAACCACTAAAACCTAACCCCTTAAACCTCCAACATGCAACAACACGCCCGTATAACACACGAAGCCGAACCAAACGAAGGTTACATCCGGAAGCTGATCGCTGAAGGCGAGCATCAGCAACTCGATTTCAAATTTGGAATCAACGATTCACGCAAAATTGCCCGGACACTGGCTGCCTTTGCCAATACCGACGGAGGCAGACTGCTGATTGGAGTTAAAGATAACGGTTCCATTGCCGGCGTGCGTACCGAGGAAGAATTCTATATGGTACAGGCTGCCTCGGAAATGTATACTCGCCCAGTAGTTCCCTTTGAAGTCAAAGAATGGACTGTGAACCAAAAGCGGGTTCTCGAAATTATTGTTCCCGCAATAAAAGGCATTCTACATTCTGCTCCGGTTGAGAAAGATGATTACCTGATTTATATTCGCGTGAAAGATGAAAATTACCCTGTAAACAGCGTTTGGCTTAAAGCCTACAAATGGAAAAACCTGAAAACAGGTACTTTCATTAAGTTTACCGAAAGTGAAAAACTTCTTCTCACATACCTGGAAACAGAACCTGCAATTACTCAATCAAAATATTGTAAACTGGCTAAGATCAACAGCAAAACTGCTGAAAATATTATTGCCGGGTTTATTGCCATTGGAATGATAAGCATTGATTTCACCAAACATGGCGTTGTATACAAACTGAGCGATAGATATACAACTCTTAGCCCCGAACAGCGTATGAAAGAAATCTCCTCACACGTTTCGAAATAATTTTAATCCATCTTTTAATTACAAGTCCCAATTCACAAATTCAAAATCACAATTCACAAATCACAAATCCCTACTCACTACTCCCTTCCAATATTATTTTGCTAACGAATCATCATCTAAGTATGATTGCAATTATTTCGCCCGCCAAGTCGCTTAATTTTGAGAGCAATTCTCCCACCGATCTAGGTACATCACCACTTTTTTTAAAGGAAGCTGATTACCTTGCAGGCAAATTGGGAAAACTCAATTCATCCAAACTTGGAGCACTGTTGGATATCTCTCCAAAACTGGCTCATTTAAACGCAGAGCGTTACGCATCCTGGAATACTGCCACTTTAAAACAAGCAATTTACGCATACGATGGCGATGTTTACGACGGTATGGAAGCAAAAACGTTTTCCAGCCAGGAAATTGATTTTGCTCAAAAGCACCTTCGCATCATTTCAGGATTATATGGTTTATTGCAACCACTGGATTTGATAAAACCGTATCGGATCGATATGGGAACTGCTTTCACAACGCCCAAAGGGGAGAATCTTTATAAATATTGGGGCGATAAAATCACCGACCAGCTTAAAAAAAACATTAAGGAATCGGGTAGTAACGTCCTGATTAATCTTGCCTCCCAGGAATATTTCGCAGTTGTTAATACCCAAAAACTGAAAGCACGGATTATCACACCTTCCTTCAAGGATCGCAGCAACGATAAATATGCTATGATTTCATTTTTTGCCAAGAAAGCCCGGGGAATGATGAGCCGTTTTATAATTCAGAATGCTATAACCGATCCTGAAATGCTGGTAGGCTTCGATTCCGGAGGGTATAATTTCAATCATGAACTTTCAAAAGGCGATATTTGGGTCTTCACTAGGGGCTAAATACCGAATGTTAATAAATAGTTGAAAAATGGCAGGAATTGCAGGAAAGTTTATAAAGAGTTTCTCACATGCGTTACGTGGTATCGTATTTCTTTTTAATAGCCAGCTCAACGCCCGCATTGAATTAACAATCACGGGTATTGTAATTATTGCTGGAATTTTATTCAAAATAAGCACTTCCGAATGGCTTACAATATTGCTGTGTATCGCAATGGTATTGAGTTTGGAAGGAATTAACACGGCAATTGAAATATTTGCTGACAAACTTCACCCCGGCTTTGACAAAAAGATTGGCAACGTGAAAGATGTGGCCGCTGGAGCTGTGCTGATAGCCTCCGTAGTTGCCGCTATCATTGGTTTTATTATTTTTGTGCCTCGGTTGCTGGGCTTGATTAATTTTTAGCTCTTACTAATCTGAAAATAGAAAATAGTTACTGGAAAATAATAAGTCAAAACTATTCCTCTTAACCATTTTTTACTCTACATGAAAGCAATGGGAACCATTTTCCATTTTCCATTTTCTATTAACTGTTTAATAAAAATTTAAACCCCAACATGATACTAATAGCCGACGGAGGCTCCACCAAAACGGACTGGCGCCTGATTAAAGAAGGAAGAGAATACAAACAGGTTCAAACTCCGGGATTTAATCCATACCTGGTTGGAAGTGACGAAATTGAAGCTATCCTATGGAAAGAACTACAGCCATATATTGATAATAATGCCGTTAGCACTGTTTATTATTATGGTGCAGGTTGCTCCACTCCGGTTAAAAATATGATAGTTGAAAATGCTTTTGAGAAAATATTCCCAAACGCAAGAATACACATTAGTCATGACTTACTTGCTGCATCACATGCCTTATGTGGTGATAAAGAAGGAATAGCAGCAATCCTAGGAACGGGTTCAAATTCCTGTTTTTACGATGGAAAAAACATAACAGAAGGCATCTTTTCTTTGGGATACTTCTTTGGTGATGAAGGAAGCGGGGCGTATTTGGGCAAACAACTTTTAACAGCCTACCTGCATAAAGAATTACCCGAAGATGTTGAAATAAGATTCAAGGACGAATACTCCATGAGCCTCGAAAGCATACTTGATGCCGTTTATACCAAACCTGCACCTAGCCGGTTCCTGGCATCTTTCAGCCGGTTTATCAACAACAACCGCGATCATCCCTATATTTATACCCTTTTAACTGATGCTTTCAGGCTTTTTTACAAATACCAGGTTTGCTGCTATGCAAGGCATAAAGAAGTTCCGGTTCATTTTGTCGGGTCAGTAGCTTATCATTACAAAGACATTCTTACCGAAGTTGGCTTGGAATTCGGCATAAAAACAGGCAAATTCATCAAAGCTCCAATCGACGGTCTGGTTGAATATCACCAGGAAAATAAATAATTCGTTTTAGTCGGAGTGCGTCTCCTAGTCGCGCCCCGACTAAAACCACAAAAGGCATAAAAGAATCTTAATTTTCTTTTGTGCCTTCTGCCTTTTCCTTTTGATCCTTTTGTGGTTTAAACTAATTAACCAATAGCAACCTTTACCATTTTCTATTTTCTATTTTCTTTTCACTCTTCACTATTCACTTCTTCTTCCCCGCCTCAAACTTCAATGCTCCCGAGTTAATACAATACCTTAATCCAGTCGGCTTAGGCCCATCTTCAAAAACGTGCCCGAGATGCCCGCCGCATTTGGCACACATTACTTCAATACGCACCATCCCATGACTTACATCTCTTTTCTCAACAATATTTTTATTAACCGAAGGCTCATAAAAAGCCGGCCATCCGCAACCAGAATTGTATTTTGTTTTAGAAGTGAAAAGTTCGGCTCCGCAAGCTGCGCAATAATAAGTGCCTTCCTCATAAAATTTATCAAACTCGCCGGTGTAAGGACGTTCAGTACCTTTTTCACGTAATATTCCGAATTGAACAGGGCTTAACTGTTTACGCCATTCGTCATCAGTTTTCTTTATTTCAAATGTATCCATAGCTGTTGATGTAGTTTTTGTTTGATTGTTGTTACCTGATTTTTGTGCACAAGCCGAAAACGATATGCTTATCAGCGCCACAAATCCTATAAACCTGAAATTAATTGACATGTATTTCAATTTGAAATTAGTTGAACTTTATCACGCATTCAACAGTTTCAATGTATCTAAAGTTTACTGAACTATCATAAAATTCCTTAATTTGATTCTGAAGTCGACATATGGACACTTTCCTGATCGTCCTTGCAATCATATTACTTATCGGCGGAATTGCCTGTTGCTTTATTCCGTTTTTACCCGGAACGCCATTAGCTTACGGAAGCCTGATTCTTTTGCAACTATTGACCTTTAGGCCTTTTACTGATAGCCCCCTGACAATCTGGACTTTGGCAACTATTTTAGTGGTAGCAGCAGATTACTACATCCCCATTTGGGGATCAAAAAGATTTAGGGGAACCAGTGGCGGAGTATGGGGAGCATCTATCGGGCTTGTATTTGGAATTTTCCTTTTCCCTCCGATAGGACTAATAATTGGCCCGTTTATCGAGGTTTTTATTGGCGAAATCATCAATGATCAGGATACAAATAAAGCATTTCGTTCAGCACTAGGCTCATTTATTGGTTTCGTTGCCGGAACCATTATGAAACTTGGTATCAGTATAGTAATGGGATATTATTTTTTCACCGCCCTCTGGTGAAAAGAATACAGGTTTATCTGAAAATATTTCCTCCGGATATCCAACCCCGGTTAACTTAAGACCTTTTGCAGGAACAGAATAACCAGCCTTCCCCCTATCATGGCTATCAATGATACGCTGAAAATCGTCGATGGAAATCTTTCCGCGGCCCACATCAAGCAATGTACCTACTATTGCCCTAACCATATTTCGTAAAAAACGATCTGCCCTGATTGTGAACTTGAGAAAGTGATCCGGTTCTGTCCACTTGGCTACTTTAATGTCGCATAAATAATTATTTACCTGTGTATTTACTTTGCTAAAACATTGAAAATCAGTCCGCCCTAAAAGCAATGTCGAACAAATGTTCATCTTTTCTATATCCAGATCACCGTGAACGAAATAAGCATGGTGATAATTAAACGGGTCCTTTTGCCTGAGAATAAGATATTCATACTCACGCCATGTTGCACTATACCGGGCATGACCACCGGGCAAAACTGGTTTTATTTCATAAACGACAATATCCTGTGGCAGAAATCGGTTTAACCTGAAAGCTAGTTGTAATAATGCTTCGGAGGAAAAGAATTCTTCCTGATCATAATGCGCAAAAAAAGAACCGGCACTTACACCGGCATCGGTTCGTCCACAACCGGTTACACTGCCCTTGAACCCTGAAATAGCAGCTAATCCCGAATCTATCAATTCCTGCACAGTAGTAGCATTTGGCTGAATTTGCCAGCCGCCATAAGCCGATCCATTGTAAGCGATTTGTATAAAATACCTGTATGCCATGTTTCCTCCTCATGCAAAAGTAGCTTTTCTACATCAATCTTCATATAGTTTTATATCTATATATCTATTTAACAAATGAATATCATTAGGTTAGATGCGTTTTTTAGAAAGATTATAAATTGAATATAATATCGAAAAATAAGGGCCTAAAATCGTGCATATATAAATAAGATATTTATCTTTACAGCCTCTATTGTGAATTGAATAACAATGTAGAATGATACTAATCAAACATTTACAAACAAATAAAACTAAAATGACAACTATTGAAGTACTAATTCATGACCTGGTCGAAAAGCACGGGAAAAACCGTAATGCTTTAATGCCGGTATTACAGGGAGTAGTAGCCTGCGAAAAATTTCTTTCGGAAGAAGCTATGATAGCAGTAGCACGGGAATTGGACCTTTCGGCTGCTGATGTGTACGGAACAGCCTCGTTTTATACTTTCCTTGATACAAAACCACGCGGTAAAAACATTATTAGGGTTTGTAAAACCATTTCCTGCCATATGCAAGGCAAAGATGCCATTATTAAAGCTATTGAAAGTCATTTGATGGTAAAAGTAGGTGAAACATCTCCTGATAAAAAATTTACACTTCTCTCTGCCAATTGCCTTGGCTGGTGTCACAAAGGACCGGTAATGCTCATTAACGATGAAGTATTCCCTTCGGTTACTCCTGAAAAAGCAATCGAAATTATTGAGAATTTTGCCAAGAAAACCATTTAACTCTCACGACTAAATTTGTAATCACATGGATCAGAAACCATTAAAAAAAATAGATATAATCTTTGGTTGGGACGAAAGATGCACTCCAATACAGGTTGTCGAAAAAACAATCAAAAAAACTCCTGAAAATATTATACTGGATATGATTGACTCCGGATTAAAAGGACGCGGAGGCGCAGGATTCCCGACAGGACTCAAATGGAAATTTACCCGGAACGAAGAATCAGAAGTAAAATATGTAATCTGTAACGCAGATGAAGGAGAACCCGGTACATTTAAAGATCGTGAAATCCTGGACAAAGTTCCTGAGAAAATATTTGCAGGAATGACCATCTGCGGATACGTTATTGGCGCACGCGAAGGCTATATTTACGTAAGAGGCGAGTATAATTTTATGCTAAAAACGCTCCAGCAAAAAATTGATATTTTCAATCAGCAACTTCATGATATGAAAGTTGATTTCCATGTCTATCTTCGTTCGGGCAGCGGCGCTTATGTTTGTGGTGAGGAATCGGCATTGTTTGAATCCATGGAAGGCAAACGCGGTGAGCCACGCAACAAGCCTCCTTATCCGACCGTTGCTGGATACAACAACAAACCTACTGTAATCAACAACGTTGAAACACTGGTTTATACTTCCGAAATCTGCCGCATGGGACCCGAACAATTTAAAGCACTCGGGACTAATGACTCAAGAGGATCAAAGGTCTTCTCTGTTTCAGGCGATACACCCATTGCTGGGATTTATGAGCTGGAATTAGGTATGCCACTCAGGGATTTTGTAGATGAATTTGGCGATGGCGATACAAAAGCGATCCAGGTTGGTGGAGCATCAGGACATTGTGTTCCAAGAAAAAAATTCAACGATACTATTATTGGTTTCGAAGGTATCCCAACAGGTGGATCTATGATGATCTTCAACTCAAGTCGTTCGATGTACAATGTTCTTCACGATTATCTTGAATTTTTTACAGAAGAATCTTGCGGCCAATGCACTCCATGCCGTATAGGGTGCCAGCAGTTACTAAAAGGAATTGAAGCTGTAAAAAAAGGTGAACGGCCTCCTACTTATCTCGACGATCTGAAAAGATTAACAGCAACAATGAAAATTGCTGCAAAATGTGGCTTGGGACAATCAGTTGCTAATCCATTTACTTCAATCGTCGATAATTTCCGCGAAGAAATCATTTACTAATCCAGCTCTTTTAACCCCATAACATAGGAGAAAAACACCATGAGTAAATATATGGTTAACCTTAAAATAAATAATACCCCCATTCAGGTTGAAGAGGGCACAACAATACTGGAAGCCGCCAAACTACTGAATTTCCGAATCCCAACTCTCTGCAATCATCCCGACCTTAGTGTTGCAGGTAATTGCCGTGTTTGTGTAGTGGAAGTTAAAGGAGCCCGTTTGTTGGCAGCATCATGTGCAACTCCAGTTTCGGAAGGAATGGAAGTAAATACCAATAGTGAAAAAGTACGGATCGCCCGTAAACACGTTATTGAACTCTTGCTTTCGGAACATAATGTTGATTGTACCAAATGTTTCAAAAACGGGCATTGCGAACTTCAGGAACTTGCTTCGGAATACCGCTTTGGTGATCACATCTTTATTGATCTTGTAAAGGACAGAGATAAAGTCCGCGACATTTCATCACCCTCTATTTCAAGAGATGCCAGTAAATGTATACGTTGCCAGCGATGTGTGCGTACCTGCGACGAACTGCAATCAGTTAGTGCTCTGGCTGTTGTAAACAAAGGAGATCATCAGTATATCACTACCTTCCTGAACAAACCATTGAATGATGTTGTTTGTACAAATTGCGGTCAATGCATAAACCGATGCCCCACCGGTGCTCTCTACGAACGCAATTACATTGAGGATGTGTGGCAGGCCATTTATGATCCGAATAAATTCGTAGTCGTCGAAACAGCTCCGGCTACACGTGTTGCTCTGGGCGAAGATCTTGGCATTGAAACAGGTGTTCGTGTAACAGGAAAAATGGTTTCAGCTTTACGCAAAATAGGCTTCAACAAAGTATTGGATACTGATTTCACTGCCGATTTAACCATTATGGAAGAAGGCACTGAATTGTTAACACGCCTTAAAAAAGCACTGGTAGATAAGGATGAAACAGTAAAACTCCCTTTGATGACCTCCTGCTCACCTGGCTGGGTGAAGTACCAGGAGCATATGTACCCTGAATTGATCGACAATCTTTCATCCTGTAAATCACCGCAACAAATGTTCGGTGCATTGGCTAAAACCTATTATGCTGATAAAATTAATATCAAAGCTGAAAATATGGTGGTTGTTTCCATAATGCCATGTACAGCTAAGAAATTTGAGTGCAACCGACCCGAAATGCGTGACTCAGGATTTAAAGATGTTGATTATGTTCTCACTACTCGTGAACTCGCTATGATGATTAAGCAGGCTGGTATTGAATTCGACAAACTTGAAGATGAATCCTACGACAGTATTTTGGGTGAATCAACAGGGGCTGGGGTAATTTTCGGAACCACTGGAGGAGTAATGGAAGCAGCGCTTCGTACTGCTTATGAAATTATTACCGGAAACGAGGTCCCCTTTACCAACCTCAATATCAAACCTGTACGTGGTATGGAAGGCGTAA
Source organism: Bacteroidales bacterium (assembly GCA_030654075.1). GTDB lineage: Bacteria > Bacteroidota > Bacteroidia > Bacteroidales > UBA4417 > UBA4417. Next base: position 24,888 of record JAURYB010000177.1, read on the forward strand.
AAGAAGCAAGTATCAAAATTAAGAACACTAAACCTGAATGGAATTTCCTGGAAGGTGTAGAACTTAATGTAGCTGTTGCCCATGGGCTAGCCAATGCCAAACAACTTATGGATGCAGTAAAATCAGGCAAATCAAACTATCATTTCATCGAAGTTATGGGTTGCCCCGGAGGATGTATTGGTGGAGGTGGTCAACCTATTCCTACATCTGCTGAAATCCGAAAACGAAGAGCCGAAGCTATCTACGCTGAAGATATGGGGAAAACAATACGGAAATCTCACGAGAATCCGGAAGTGATTGAGGTGTATAAGGAATATCTTTCTCAGCCTTTAGGACATAAATCGCACGAATTATTACACACGCATTACAAAGTACGTAAACGCTACTAATAAATAAATTCAGCAAAGGCCGCCTTGGTAATAGGGCGGCTTTTGCATTTTCAAACCCGCTCCATTACTTGATTCTCAATAATTACAAGAAGATTGACACACCAATATTATATCGAAATATTTCGATATAAACCGTCTGTAAATACGTGCTATTTAGACTAATTATAAATTTACTGTTATTTGTTTAACAATGTGAATAAAATAACAACAGGCTTGTTTATACAATTTATTACATGTAATTTCGCCGTCTGAAGCCAGAATAACTCATCAAACTGTAACACACTCATTTGCTTATCATTAAATCGTAAATATCAAAATGAAATTAAGAGAAGTTGCAGCAATACTCAATGCTGAAGTGGTTTGCGGACATACAAAGCTCGAAAGAGATGTACAGGCTGTATTTGCTTCGGACCTGATGAGCGATGTGTTGACTATTGATAGTGAAAAATTACTACTTTTAACCGGGCTTGTAAACATTCAAACCATACGTACCTCTGAAATGTCGGATATTAAAAACATTGTGCTTGTACGGAATAAAAAAGCCAGTCCGGAAATGATTGCGCTGGCTGAAGAAAACAGGATTGTAATCATGCAATGCAGCTATTCCATGTACAAAGCATCTGGATTATTATTTCAGAATGGTATAAATCCTGTTTACTAATTCAAAAACCTGATGCGATTTGAATACACTATAGAAGCAGGAAACTTTTCCAAAGCCGGCGATGCTTCAAGTAGTTTTAAGAAAATATTAAAGCAACTCAATGTTGATCCCCATATTATCAAGCGGATTGTAGTATCTCTTTACGAAGGGGAAGTAAATATTGTAGCTCATGCCAAAGGAGGCAAAGTAATTTGTGATGTGGATACTAGCCGCGTAACTATCCAACTAATTGATGTTGGCCCGGGGATACCGGACATTGCAAAAGCTATGCAGGCTGGTTATTCAACCGCATCGGCTAAAGTCCGCGAGATGGGATTTGGAGCAGGAATGGGTTTACAGAATATTAAAAACAATGCCGACGAACTGATCATTAAAAGTGAAGTGGGTGTCGGAACACAGCTTACAATTATTGTAAACCTGAATAAGGCATAGCGATGGACAGCAAACATTTTCATCATGCATTAAAAATTAGTGACGAAATCTGTATCGGATGTTCGCACTGCATGACTGTTTGCCCAACTGAAGCTATCAGGGTGCGGAATGGCATAGCAATATTATATGAAAACCGTTGTGTTGATTGTGGAGAGTGTTTCAAAGCCTGCCCGGTAAGTGCCATTTTTATTGACCAGGATGACTTCAAGCGGATTCAGGCTTACAAATATCGTATCGCACTGGTTCCGGCAGTATTTTTCGGACAATTTCCCGATGAAGTATCACAAAATCAGATTTATACTGCCATACTGGCAAATGGATTCACTCATATTTATGAAGTAGAAATGGGTGTTGAGTTACTTTTGGATGAAGTAAAGTCCTATGCAAAATCACATCCCGAAAAGAAACCGCATATTTCATCCTTCTGCCCTGCCGTAATAAGATTAGTACAGGTAAAGTTCCCTGCATTGGCAGAGAATATAATGCTGTTAAAACCGCCTTTGGATATTACCGCTTTATATTGCCGCAAAGAACTTACCGACCAGGGAATTAATCCTGCTGAAATCGGTGTTTTTTATATCACTCCTTGTGCTGCCAAAATCGCAGCCATCAAGAGCCCTGTTGGCGAAGACTATTCCATGATTACAGGCGTAATCAATATGGATACGCTGTACAATAAAGTATATAAATTTATCAGGACCGACCGCTCAACCCATCCTCCCGTTATACCTAAAAAACATCTCTCGAAAACTGCATGGCAATGGACACTTACACACGGTGAAGCTTCGCATGTTCCGGGACGCAGCCTTGCCATCGACGAGATCCATAATGTAATTGAATTTCTCGAAAAGATCGAAAACGACGAAATCGGTGATATTGATTTCCTTGAACTTCGTGCCTGTGACGAAAGCTGTGCCGGTGGTGTGCTTCTTTCGGCCAACCGTTTCCTGGTTGCTGAACGGCTAAGATCCTATTCGCCATTAGCAAAAGATGAGATATCAGAAAAAGGCAGCATCCAGGCATATAAAGATTATTTGTTACGCAGGATAAATATCCAGGCGATAAATCCGCGCAGCATGATGAAACTGGATGAAAACATGGAAGAAGCCATGCGTAAAATGGACAAATCGAGCCAGATGCTGCAATGCCTACCTCTTACTGATTGCGGCGCATGCGGATCACCTAATTGCCAGGCATTTGCCAATGATATTGCTCTTGGAGAAGCCGATATCAGGCAATGTATTTTTATACAGAAGAACCGCGAACAAACCGGTGAACTCACACCAGATGAATCGCTCGAAATGCTGAAAAGCATCTGGGGAAATGATAAGTTTTTTTCAAACCGTAAATAACCAACACTGATATGCAGGTTAAAGATATTATTACAACATTGAATCTGACAGTTTTCGGCGGAAGCCAGGGTTTGGCTCATGAAATTACAGGCGGCTATACTTCTGATTTACTGAGTGATGTAATGGGACATGCTGAAAACGGAAAAATCTGGATTACATTGCAAACACATAAGAATGTAATTGCGATAGCATCCCTCAAGGATTTAGCTGCAGTAATTCTGATTAAAGGATTGGAACCCGACGCCGATATGCTCGCACAAGCCGAAGAAGAAGGAATCCCTGTTTTAGGAACTACTGACCAGGCTTTTGAAACAACCGGAAAATTGTTTAACCTGCTAGTCCGCTAGAAATGAATATATACCGGGCAGATCTGCACATCCACACAGTACTTTCACCTTGTGGAGACCTGGAGATGAGCCCGGCAAATATAATAACGAAAGCCCTTGAAAAAGGCCTCGATATAATTGGAATAACCGATCACAACTCAACAAGGCATTGTAAACTGATACGGAAACTGGCTGAAGCCGCAGGAATATTTGTACTGATGGGAGCCGAAGTTACCACCCGCGAAGAAGTCCATTGCCTAACGTTCTTTGAAAATGATGATCAATTGTCAGAATTCCAACTTTACCTGGAAAAACACCTCCCTCCTATCCCAAACAATACTGAAAAATTCGGTTACCAGGTTGTTGTTGATGAAGATGAACAGATAATCGATGAAATTGAGTTTCTGCTTCTTACAGCTCTCGATCAGTCTATAGAACAGATTGAGCAAAAAGTGCATGCATTGGGAGGAATATTTATCCCGGCGCACATCGACAGGCAGAGTTACAGCATTATCAGCCAGCTTGGATTTATTCCGGCTGATCTGATGATTGACGGCATTGAAATTTCAGCCAATTGCAGCGTTCAAAGTATTGTCCCATTTCTTGGTAAAAAATCAGAAAGTACAATCATCAGGAATTCGGACGCTCATTATGTGGAAAATATTGGCCAAGCATTTTCTACCTTCGAAATGGCGCATCGCACTTTTAATGAAGTTATATTTGCCTTGCATGGTATTATGGGACGTAATGTAACAATCTGATTAATGAAAGACTTAGCACTCCATATACTCGATATACTGCAAAACTCGGTGACGGCTGGTGCTACTCTGGTTAAACTTCAGATTGAAGAAATACCGTCTAAGGACGAATATCTTGTAAAGCTCATTGATAACGGCAAAGGAATGGACGCTGAAATGGTTCAACAAGTAACTGACCCTTTTTTTACCACCCGAACAACCAGAAAGGTCGGACTTGGCTTACCTTTACTGAAACAAAACGCTGAACGCACCGGGGGAAGTATGACAATTCAATCTGAACCGGGTAAAGGAACTGAAGTTGATGTTAAGTTTATCTTCAGCCATATCGACAGGCTTCCTACCGGCGATATTTCCGGTACTCTGGCACTAACCGTTTCATCGTATCCTGCAATTGATTTTATCTATACGCATAACACGCCAGATGGCACATTTATTTTCGATACATTCGAAATAAAGGAAACCTTAGGTGACTTACCAATAAACAATCCACAAGTAATCGCTTTTATGAAAGATTTAATCAGCGATAATCTGAAAGAAATAAAAGCATCATAATAACTCGAAAAGAAATTTAGGTTCTATGAAGAATTGAAAGGGATTAGATTTTGAAAGGTCAGAAGACGGAAGCTAATGGTAAATGATATTTCACTCTCCGAATTGAAAATACGTTGAAGAATGTTAATTGACTTACAATATGCTGCTTATATCTGATAAAATAGTTTTGAGGGGTACTTCCGACTTCCGTCTTCTGACTTCCGACAATATAATTTTACCCTCTAAATTAATAATAAAACCGAAACTTATTACTAATTATAAAAAATCAAAATAGAATGAGCAAAATCATATCATTAGCTGATTTAAGAAACATTAAAGCCAATATAGAGGCTAAAATGAGTCTTCGCGAGAGAAGCGAAACACCTGACAGCATGGTACAGATCAGGGTTGCCATGGCTACCTGCGGCATCGCATCAGGAGCCAAAATAGTAATGGACTACCTGATTTCTGAACTTGACAAGCGCAACATCCCTGCCATCGTTACACAAACCGGCTGCATGGGATATTGCTATGCTGAACCAACCATCGAAGTAACCCGTCCGGGCCACCAGCCTCTTGTATTTGGATTTGTGGATTCGAAAAAAGCGGATCAGATCATCGAAAAATACATTAAAAACGGCGAACTGCTCGATGGCATTATCCCTGTGAACTACGAAAATATTGAAGGCAAGTAATAAATCCTGGAGGAAATAAGATGACACAATTCAAAATGCACCTGCTGGTGTGCGGAGGAACCGGCTGCAGGGCTTCGGAAAGCGAAAAGCTTTTTCACAACCTCAAGCATGAAATCCTTGAAAAAGGGCTGGAAAACGAAGTTCAGGTAATTACAACCGGATGTTTCGGTTTCTGCGAAAAAGGGCCGATCGTAAAGGTTATGCCTGATAACACATTCTATACACAGGTTAAACCGGAAGACGCAATGGAAATCATTGCCGAACATGTGATCAAAGGTCGCCAGGTTCATCGTCTTTTGTACGTTAATCCTGAAACCGAAAAACATGTTGCGGATTCGAAGCATATGGGATTCTACCGTAAACAGTTGCGAATCGCTTTACGTAACTGCGGATTTATAGATCCTGAGAATATTGAAGAATACATTTCGCGCGACGGATATGCTGCTTTGGCTAAATGTCTTACCGAAATGACACCCGCCCAGGTGATTGAAGAAATGAAGAAGAGCGGTCTGCGCGGACGCGGAGGCGGCGGTTTCCCGACCGGGCTTAAGTGGGAAATTACCAGCAAAAGCCAATCTGATCAGAAATATGTGGTGTGTAATGCCGACGAAGGTGATCCCGGCGCATTTATGGACCGTTCAATCCTTGAAGGCGATCCTCATTCGGTAATTGAAGCAATGGCTATTTGCGGATATTGTATTGGCGCATCAAAAGGTATCGTTTATATCCGTGCTGAATATCCTCTGGCAGTTGAACGGCTTAAAATAGCCATGAAACAATCCGTAGAATTTGGTTTGCTTGGAAAAAATATTTTCGGAACTGATTTCGGTTTCGAAATTGATATCCGTTACGGCGCCGGAGCATTTGTTTGCGGTGAGGAAACCGCGCTTATCCATTCCATGGAAGGCCTACGCGGAGAACCTACCATCAAACCTCCGTTCCCAAGTGTTTCAGGTTATCTCGAAAAACCAACCAACGTTAATAACGTTGAAACATTTGCCAATGTTCCTGTAATTATCAATAAAGGAGCTGAATGGTTTGCTTCCATCGGAAGTGAAAAGTCAAAAGGAACAAAAGTATTCGCACTCGCTGGAAAAATCAATAACGTAGGGCTTATCGAAGTACCTATGGGAACAACGCTTCGCGATATTATATTTGAAATCGGCGGTGGTATTAAAGACGGAAAGAAATTCAAAGCAGTTCAAACCGGCGGACCATCAGGTGGTTGTTTAACCGAAAAGCACCTTGACATAAAAATTGACTTCGATTCGCTCACAGCCGCAGGTTCCATGATGGGATCAGGCGGAATGATTGTGCTTGACGAGGATGACTGTATGGTTTCCATCGCTAAATTCTACCTCGATTTTACTGTTGAAGAATCCTGCGGAAAATGTGCTCCCTGCCGTATCGGCAATAAGCGTTTGAACGAAATGCTGGAGAAAATCTGCGACGGCAAAGGAACCATGAAAGACCTTGACCTGTTGCGTAACCTGAGCCATGTTATTAAGGACACTTCGCTTTGCGGATTGGGACAAACATCTCCAAACCCGGTACTCTCAACCATGGACAATTTCTACGATGAGTACTTAGCGCACATCGTTGATCATAAATGCCCTAGCGGACAATGTAAAGCGCTGCTTCAGTATGTAATTGAAGCCGAAAACTGCGTAGGATGTACTGCCTGTGCCCGCAACTGCCCTGTTAATGCGATTGCCGGCGAGCGTAAAGGTGTTCACGTAATTGATCAGTCAACCTGTATCAAATGCGGTGCCTGCCTCGAGAAATGTAAGTTCAACGCAGTGTTTATCAAGTAACGAAAGGGGAATAAACCATGGAAATGATCAATATAAAAATAGACAATAAAGATATAAAGGTAGCCCCCGGGACTACCGTACTGGATGCTGCAAAATCCGTTGGAATTAAAATTCCGACGCTTTGTTACCTCCATCTTCATGATTTTAACATCACGAACAAACCGGCAGGTTGCCGTATTTGTGTTGTTGAGGTGAAAGGCCGCCGTAACCTTGCACCTGCCTGTGCAACGGATTGTTACGAAGGCATGGAAGTTAACACCCACAATATCCGCGTACTCAACAGCCGTAAAACCGTTCTGGAACTCATCCTTAGTGATCACCCGACTGATTGCCTTATTTGCCCGAAAAGCGGAAGCTGCGAACTGCAGACGCTTGCCCAGGAAATGGGAATCCGACAGATTGAATACCAGGGAGAACAGTCACATTATAAGGAAGATACATCACCGGCTATCATTCGTGATGTGGATAAATGCATTATGTGCCGCCGCTGCGAAATGATGTGTAACGACGTTCAGACTGTTGGTGTACTTTCGGCCGTAAACCGTGGATTTATGTCAGTTGTAGCTCCAGCCTTTGAAATGAACCTCGACCACAGCGTTTGCACATACTGCGGCCAATGTGTTGCCGTTTGCCCAACTGGCGCTTTAACTGAAGTGGATCATACCAACCAGGTAATCCGAGCCCTGGCTGATCCTTCGAAAACCGTTATCGTTCAAACTGCACCAGCTGTACGTGTTGCTTTGGGCGAAGAATTCGGAATGGAGCCAGGCACAAGAGTAACAGGCAAAATGGTTTCTGCCTTAAAAAATCTTGGTTTTGATTATGTATTCGATACTGATTTTGCTGCCGACCTTACCATTATGGAAGAAGGTACCGAATTACTCGACCGCATCACACGCCATCTGAAAGGTGACAAAACCGTAAAACTTCCAATTTTAACATCCTGCTGTCCGGGTTGGGTTAATTTCTTCGAACACCAGTTCCCTGAAATGAGCGATATTCCATCCACAGCACGTTCGCCCCAGCAAATGTTTGGTGCTATCGCAAAAACCTATTTTGCAGATAAATTAGGCATTAAACGCGAGAACCTGGTTGTGGTTTCTATTATGCCTTGCCTTGCAAAAAAATATGAATGCCAGCGCGATGAGTTTGCAACCAATGGCAATCCGGATGTTGACTTTGCCGTATCCACAAGAGAACTGGCTCACCTCATCAAACAGGCTAATATCGATTTCAATATTTTACCTGACCAGGATTTCGATAAACCAATGGGTGAGTCAACCGGTGCTGCTGTGATTTTTGGAACCACAGGCGGAGTTATCGAAGCTGCAGCTAGAACAGCCTATGAAATTTTCACCGGTAAAACGCTGGAAAAAGTTGACTTCAAACAATTGCGGGGAATGGAATGGATACGTGAAGCAACCGTTGATTTTGACGGAACGCCAATAAAAATTGGTATCGCTCACGGTTTGGGAAACGCCCGCAAACTTTTACAGGATATCAAAGACGGTAAATCCGAATTTCATGCAATCGAAATCATGGCTTGTCCAGGTGGCTGTATTGGTGGTGGTGGACAACCGCTTCACCATGGAGATACAAGCATCCTGATGGCTCGTCAGAAAGCAATTTATAGCGAAGATTCCGGAAAAGCTATACGAAAATCGCACGAAAACCCTTATATCCAGACGCTTTACGCTGAATTCCTTGGCAAACCGATGAGCGAAAAGGCGCATCATTTGCTTCACACGCATTATTTTGATAAGAGTAAACCTGTCGAAATTGACGAATAACCAGGGAAAATCAGCTAAATAATTTTAAAGAAAAACCGTTATGGCAAATATAAAAATAAGCGAGCAGAAGGTTCTACAAATAGAAGCCATCTGCAAAGAATTCAACAACGAAAAGGGTGAGCTGATCAATGTGTTGCACAAAACACAAAGCCTGGTAGGATATTTACCGGCCGAAGTTCAGGAAATCATATCAAAAAACCTGAACTGTTCAGTGGCTCATGTATATGGAGTTGTTACCTTTTATTCGTTCTTCACCATGATACCGAAAGGGCAATTCCCAATCAGCATCTGTATGGGAACAGCCTGCTACGTTCGCGGAGCCGAAAAAGTACTCGACGAATTTAAACGGATACTCAATGTCCCTGTCGGCCAAACCACACCTGATGGTAAGTTTTCGCTCAGTTGCCTGCGCTGTGTAGGAGCTTGTGGACTTGCTCCGGTAGTAATGGTAGGCGAAAAGGTATACGGGCGCGTATCACCCGATGGCGTTAAGGATATTATCAAAGAGTACAAACAAGCTTAATCGAAGCATTAAACCAGATTCTTTTAAACAGATTAATTGTCCGATATAAAACTGCTTCTGTAAAAGGAAGCAGTTTTATTGTTTCTAAAAATGTATTGTATATTAAACAGCATATAGAATAATTTAACTTCAAAATCAGAATTAACAATTTATAGCTATATTTGCTTGATTTATAAACAATCTTTACCAATATGAATTTGGATTCGAATGATATTAACTCACTGCGGCAAGAGATAGAACAACTCAAAACTGAGAACTTCAGGATTCAGACTAACCTCCTGAACCAGAAGGATTATGAGAAACTTGAACTGGAAGCAGAAGAGATTAAACAGCAGGCTGAAAAAGCCAACCGGATCAAGTCCGATTTTCTTTCGATGATGAGTCATGAGATACGCACTCCGATGAACGGAATTGTGGGTATGACCAGTTTACTCCTCGACACCAAAATCACAGCTGAGCAGCACAATTACCTTGAAACATTAAGGATCAGTGCCGACAACCTGATGTCGATCATCAACGATATTCTTGATTTTTCGAAAATTGAAGCCGACAAACTGATACTTGATGAGAGTTCTTTTGAACTTCGCAAATGTATTGAAGAGGCGCTTGATATCTATGCAATGAAAGCAATCGAAAAAGGAATCGATTTGCTTTATATGCTTCAACCTGAAGCCCCGCCATACCTGATTGGTGATATGAAAAGGATACGCCAGATACTTGGAAACCTGATTAATAATGCCATTAAATTTACTGACGAAGGCGAAATTTTCATCTCTGTTGAAAAACAATCACAAACCAATGAGTATTGCGAACTCCTGTTCTCTGTTAAAGACAGTGGAATTGGAATTCAAAAAGAGAAGTTATCTTTAATTTTTGAAGCATTTACTCAAGGAGAAACTTTTGTATCCCGTCGTTATGGAGGTACAGGACTGGGGCTAGCCATTGCGCGCCACCTGGTTGGATTAATGGGCGGTAAAATATGGGCAGAAAGCAAACCAGGTAAAGGAGCTACATTTTTCTTTACCGCAAAGCTGAGAATAGCTGATACGCCTACAACAAAACTTTATATCCGCGGCCAGATTCCTGAACTCAGAGGAAGCAAAGTACTTATAGTAGACAGCGATCCAACATCGAGACAAATATTTACGGTACAGTTCGAGGCGTGGGGGATGAAAGCTTACACAGCTTCAAGCGCCAAAGAAGCCTTGCGGATCATAGAAACTGAAGATTCCTATTTCGATTTAGGAATTCTGGATATGCAGGCTTCAGGTCTGAATGGAGTGGAATTGGCTCAAACTATTCGAGAAATTCCGTTTAAAGGAGATATGCCATTTATACTGGTATCATCTGTTGGAAAAGTCAATGATCTTCCAAAAGGATTATTCGACGCACAACTCTCGAAACCTGTTAAACTGACTGACCTGTTTGAGCTTGTTCTCAGCGTAATGTCGGAAAACCGGAACCGTAAGAAAAATATCGCGGATCACAGCGTTGATAAAAAACTTTCCGATAAACTTCCGTTGAGTATTTTGCTGGCTGAAGATAATTTCACCAACCAGGAACTTGTGGTAACGCTGATGCGGAAAATGGGCTATACCATTGATGCTGTTGAGAACGGCCGGAAAGCGCTGGAAATTATGGAGCACAAATCCTTTGATATTATTCTGATGGATGTACAGATGCCTGTAATGAACGGACTTGAAGCTACTCAGGCAATTATTGAAAAATACCCCGAAGACGTCAGACCGTTTATCATTGCTATAACGGCCAATGCAATGCCAGGCGACAGGGAACGTTTTATTGAGGCCGGAATGGTTGATTACCTTTCAAAACCTATCCGATTTAAGGATGTGCAGGATGTCTTGATCCGTTGGGGAAGGAAGAAACACGGCAACTAAAATGTGGAACATTATAAATCTAAAAAACCGGTTCTGCCGGTTTTTTTTGTGAGTGTATTTTACCGCCTTTTGAAAAGGATAGTATATTCCTTCAAATTTTTTCGTAATTTTATAGCTCCAGAAGAGAGAGCAAACCCAATCAGATTAAAAAATCCCTATTTTTTTTATAATTCTCATTTTAAAAAAACGCAAAAGCGCGTTTTAATTGGAATGGCTGTAGTTTAGAATAGCGTTGTAAATTAGATTACTTTGTTCTATCTTTGTCAAAAAGCCTGGTTATGGACTACCAACAAATTTTAGCAGCTATTCAAATATTGCCAGAGACAGAACAGAAGCAGTTAATTAGTGAA
>JAURYB010000186.1 GCA_030654075.1 Bacteroidales bacterium
ATTTGGGGATTAATTATCACCGCTATATTCAGCATATTGGGCGAAAACCTGTTTACCTTGATATTCCAGGGTAAAGATATTTTCTTCTATCCTTTTGGTTTAATGGCAGTTATAACCGCATTTTGTAACAGTTTTTTCAAAACCTATACCAACCTCCTGATTAACCAGGAAAAGCCGATGCGGTTCGCCATTGCAAACATGGCCAATTTCATCATGACCATTGCATTTTCACTTACCGGCTTATTCCTGTATCCTTACACGCTGATTGGGCCCATGTGGGGAAGGTTGCTTTCGGGCGTTGGTATATTCATTATCGCGTTTATATCCTTGTCAAAAGAATCGGCAATTCGGGTTAGGTTAGGCGAAGAACTTAAACAGACCTTGCGTTTTGCGATGCCAGTCCTGGTATTTTTTCTTATTTCGTGGAGCATTTCGAATATTTATCCGTTTATCATGAAATACTTCATGACACTACAGGATGTAGCTATTTTCGGACTGGCGATTCAGTTCACCTTACTCGTAGAATTTGTATTAAACGGAATGAGTAGTTCCGTTTCGCCTAAAGTTTATGGTTTGATTATTGACAAGCAGTTAAAAGGCTCAACACCGGAACTTAACAAATATTTCAGTGGTTTTAATGCTTTTGCCCTGGTCATAATTCCGGCTTCCACATTTTTCATTCCGCTAATTTTGCCCATGTTGATCAGCAAGGATTATGAAGCCAGCTTTATTTTTCTTTCCGCTTTAAATATTGGCTTTGCGTCGCGTGGACTTTATAATTATTTCCTTACGCCTATCTATATTTTAAAAAAGACCAAAGTGCTCCCTAGAATTTACCTGGCCACGGCTTTTATACAGATTATTATTTCCATCGTACTGATAAAACATTTTGGCATTTGGGGAGCTGTTGCCGCCAATCTGATTACCAAAATAATTCAGAACTTATTCCTTTTCCTCGCAGCCAGGAAATATTTCACTTTCAGTTTCAATACGTTCAAATTTGTTTGGCTGCCATTAATCATAACTCTTTCTATCATTTGCAGCGAATACTTCGTATCAACACACAATCTTCACATCATCAGGTTATTACAAATGGCTTTCTCCTACCTGCTGGTATATATTTTCTACAGGAATGAAATTGTAGCTTTACTTAAGGATTTGTACGGAAAATTTAATTTCCGCAGAGTAAGAATCAACTAATTGAAATGAAAAACGCACTTGCCTGAGAAAGCTGGTTGCCTAACCACACTTTTATGGTATGGTGACATGATATGCCATCCAATATCGTCCATTCAACATCAAAAAATCAATACCTCTCATTAATCATCTTATTCACAAACTCAGCAATATCAGTATTGCCGGCAAATACCTTGTCGAGTTGCAGCATCATATGATACCCGGTTTCGGGCATATCGCTTTCTGCTAATTTTTTAAGAATGATACTCATTGCAATTCTGCCTTCGAGTACCACTTTGTTAGGAATGCCTTCGTTGAAAAAGCCTTTCCCAATAAGCAATCCAAGCGTGCGGTTGCGACTCAGGTCATTGAGAGCAGTTAGCCCAAAATCACCGATGCCACAATAATGGAACATGGTTTCCTCATGACCGCCAAAATGAATCAGGATCTTACGCATTTCGTTAAAAGCCCTGGTAAACATCATAAACCGCAGATTAGGAGAGTTAAAATGAGCGTCTACGATCCCAATCAGGATGGCATAAATATTTTTAAGAATACTTACAATTTCAACACCCAAAAGATCAGTTGTTGTGTCAACAAATATGTTGGTCTCATCAAATAAAGGCTCCAGCAATCTGCAGAGTTCAGCGTCGGTTGATGCCAGTGTAAACGCAGTTGGACTATTATTAACAATTTCGCGGGCGAAGGAAGGTCCCTTAAGCGCACAAACCGGGTTAGGAAGATGCTCCGCCAGGCATTGTGAAATAATCTGGTCGTGGCAGCCGAATCCTTTTGCAAGGTTTATCAATATAGCTTTTTCAGGAAGCAGCAGCCGGATAAGCTGCATGTAATCAACTACAGCAACAGATGGAATGGCAATAAAAACCACGTCAGCGTCTTTCAGAATATTCTGATCCGTTGTGGCTTTCAATTCATGCGTAAGGCGGATATTCGGGAAATATTTCTGGTTGATATGCAATGATGTAATGGTTTCGACAACATCCTTTTCAATAGATAATAAGTTAACATTCAAATCAGGGCGAACAGCGAGTGAGTTGCCTAATGCTGTGCCAATTGCGCCCGCGCCCAGAAAAACAATATTTTTCATTTTTCTCATATTCAATTTACTTTTTAATCAGTCGAAGTATATTCTGTTTAAATTCTCCGGGATTGCGCCATTTGTCCCATCCGCTTCGCAGCGTTGAGAGTTCCGCGGGATGATAAAACCCAAACAGATACAACACAAACGGATAGGACAAAATAACAATTGATTTTGCTAAAAGACGTGGAATTAAATCCCACGAATTAAAAACAACCGATATCCCATACAACCCGGCTGCAATTATAAGCATTATTGCAATCCGTTTCATCTCATAAGAAATAGGGTAATTCCGTTGAGCGTAATACAAGGTCAGTGCAAAGAAAATCAACATCGACAACATTTTTGAAAGTGCAGCTCCCTGGTTACCCCACAAACGAATCAGTACAACATTCAGTACCAAATTTAAAACTGCCGTTACAATAACCGTAAAGGCTATTACTTTTGTTTTCTTTGAAATACTCAGCCCCGTAGTAACTACATCTTTCATCATCCCAAAGACAATAGAGTAAATTATAAACGGGAAAATATACCAGGCATCAAAATACTCCACACGCCTGGCAAAAAGTTTTGTAATCTCCATCCCGAAAACCATCATGGCCAGTGCAACCAGCATCGTTCCATAGGTATAATAAGTGAGCAACCTGGCATAAAATTTCTTGTTGTCTGGGTCGTTCATCATACGGTAAATCATAGGTTGAATGGCGAAATTTACCGAAGTAATCAAAAACACATTCAACGTATTGGCAAGCTTATAACCATACGAATATAAACCAACATCGGCCATATTACCCAGAACTTTTAATGAGTACCGATCGGTAACATTGAGAAAAACCAGCGCTACTCCTGAAAAAAATAAGGGCAAACAATAAATAAGTATATCCCGTAACATTGCGGTTTCAAATTTAAAAACCATATTTCTGACAGAGTAGCGTATCAAAACAGAAGCAAATGCAAGGCTTCCGGCAATCTGACCATAATAAATACCATCAATACCGGAATGCCGGTAAACAATAAAATAAATTGTAACCGACAAGCTAAAAACCAGTTGCAGCGAGTTAGCAAGTGTAAAAAGCCAGGGTTTTTCCTGTAATCGCAATAAAGTATTGGGCATCAGCAGAACAGTCTGCATCAGTGCTGATATCAGCATTAACCTTAAAAGGTAAGCATAATCAGGAGTATCAAGGATAAGCTGCGAAAAGCCTTTCAGGAAAGGCAGCATAGCAAAGTAGGCAAGAATTACTACCCCGATTTGAAAAATAGTTACAGTAAAAAACAAGGATTCCTTTTTATCCTCAGCGCTTTTATCCCAGTACCAGCGGAAAAAACCTGAATACAGCGAGAAACCGAAAAAAGAAATAATAACTACTGCGCTAACTTCGAGTAAGCCAAGCACCCCGAACTGGGCTACCGAAAAACTCCTGGTATACAATGGAATAAGAACAAAGCCAGCCAATTTGGTCGACAAAGTACCTAATCCATAAATCGCCGACAGGCGGAAAAGTTTTCGGAAATCAGCTAACATTTACTTAAACAATGTTGAAGGGCGCAAAGGTATAAGAAATTTTGGGCTAAATTTATTTAGATGCGCCGACAAACCAAAAGGGGAAAAGAGATAATTCAAAGCAAGTTTAACTCGCAATCTGTGAGGAAGTTTTGAAAAATACAAATCACTATAACAAGCAACTCAAATTTGGTTCATTCTCTAAAAACGGGTCTGAATCAATAATTTAACAAACAGCAGGTTTTCCTAACGGCGGATAACCGGCTTTTTATCATGTTTGAAACGCGGAAGCCTGCCAAATTTTCGTTTTGCATTGCGGATGCTGACATTCAGTTCAAAACCAATCAGAACAATCATAGCATTAAAATATATCCAGACCATAATAATAATAAGGGTTCCGATTGATCCATACAACGAATTGTATTGCGAAATGCTGTTAACATAATAATTAAACCCAATTGAAGCTAATATTGTGAGTACGGTAGAAAGAGTGCTTCCGGCTGAAAAAAAGCTGAACCTCGATTCAGCTGCTGGAGCCAGAAAATAAAGAAATGAGAACGCAAAAAATAACATCGCCGAGGATATCAGCCATTTCCCGGCTATAAGCAGATAATACGTAAAACTACCGCGCAGCATATTATGCCTTACCAGGAAATCAAGAGCGGCAGGGCCAAGTGTAATCAATACAATAGCTATAATTATCAATAAGGAAAGAATAACAACCAGTACAATTGAAATGATACGCTGTTTAACCCAGGAACGGGTTTCGACAGTATGACGGGATTGGTTAAAAGCTACTATCAGGCTATGAATCCCATTGGTTGAGAAATACAATGCCATTACAAATCCGATTGACAAAAGTCCGCCACGAGGCCTTTTTACGATATCAAACAAAGTCCCTTCAACTGCCTCAAATGCTTTTTTAGGAATAAAGTTTTGCAGCAATTCCAGCAAATTGTCCTGAAAACCAGTAATCGGAATGTACGGGATAATGGTAAAGAAGAAAATAATTGTCGGAAACAGAGCCAGGAAGAAATTGTACGAAAATGCTGCTGCCCGCATCGAAATGGCACCCTTTTGCAATCCTTTAATGAAAAATGCAGCCACATCATAAACAGGCATACCATCGAAGCCGGGAATGACAAGCTTTCGCAAAAAATCTTCTGCTGAAGTTACCTGTTTACTATTTAACAGCAGGTTGCGCTTAATTTGAAAATAGTTATTCAGCCTGACTGATATTTTTGCCATTTGTTTTTTGAAATTTTATCCCCTGCCTGAAGGTCAGGGCAAATGATTCCTTTTTTATCCCCGGCCTGAAGGTCGGGGCAAGAAATTGCTCTATTCCCTATTTAACAGGGGCAAGAAATTTTACTTTTTTCCCGGCCTCAAGGCTGGGGAAAATGATTCTTTTTTATCCCCGACCTGAAGGTCGGGGCAATAAATTGCTCTATTCCCTATTTAACAGGGGCAAGAAATTTGCCTGTCCCTGTTTCCCTGGCCTAAAGGCCAGGGCAAAAGAATTTCCTATTCCTATTTTCTATTAACTATTTTCTATTAACTGCTTAACCGCTTTCAGACTCAAATCCAGACTATTGATATGATGAGTAAGTGCTCCTACCGAAATAAAATCAACTCCACATTCAGCATATTGCCGTATGGTTTGTAAGGTGATGCCGCCTGAAGCTTCAGTTTCATATTTTGAACCAATCAGGTTTACAGCCTGCCTCAGCATCTGGAATGAGAAGTTATCGAGCATAATCCGATTCACACCGCCATGCTCAAGCACCTGGTTCACTTCATCGAGATTGCGGGTTTCAATTTCAACCGCAAGGTGTAGGCCTTTATGATGCATGTATTCCTGGCAGGCTGTAATTGCTTTTGCAATTCCACCTGCAAAATCCACATGATTATCTTTTATCAGAATCATATCGTAAAGCCCGAAACGATGATTATAACCGCCACCAAGCCTGACCGCTGTTTTCTCGAATTCACGGAGCAAGGGAGTTGTTTTGCGGGTATCAAGTATTCGGGTTGGCAAGCCTTCGATGGCATCCACAATTAAACGGGTTTGCGTAGCAATTCCACTCATCCTCTGCATAAAATTAAGTGCTGTGCGCTCGGCGGTAAGCAAGGCTATGGAAGGTCCGCTCACTTCGAAAGCCACGTCGCCTATTTTAACACGCGAACCATCCTGGATAAACTGCTCCATAACAATCCGGTCGTCGGTTTGATAAAAGACTTTTCGCGCAATGTCAACCCCTGCCAGCACACCGGCTTCTTTTACCAGTAAGCGTGCTTTGCCAACGGCATTTGCCGGTATAGTCGATAAAGAAGTATGATCGCCTTCGCCTATATCTTCACGAAGTGCCTTGGTTATAATTTCATCAATAGTCACGTAAAAGAGAATTTTGCCTGATTAGTCAGTTTCAAAATGAATCTGCTGTATCATCAGCTGATTTGAAACCGGTTTCAGAAGGATATAAACATTTAATTTCTCAGTCTTGCTTTTATAAGTACCAATTATAAATTGCGCTCCACCTGCCGAATTACGATTCTGATTAACTACAAAGGAAACAGGCGCAGATTTTGCAAAAAATGCTTTCATTATCATTTCAGCCTGAGCTTTGCTGAATACCCCATCGCTGCCAGGCAGGATAATTTCCACAGTTGGACCAAAATATTTCGACAAATCCTTTGAATTTCCGGCTCTGATAGCAGCTGCAATATCTTCAACTATTCCAGCTGGCTCTAGAGAAACCGCGGAACTGGAACTGAAAATAATTACAGAAAAACAGAAGATTATAATTCTCAATACATTTTTCATCTGTACGCTTTAACAACACTGTAAAGGTACAAAAATCAAACCAAAAAATTCTACAATGATTTATCTTCCGAAAATTAAAGAGTGTAGCTATCTTTGAAGCGCGGGAAATCAACTCCTTTTCAACAAGCAAGCAGGCTGCATAGAATCACAAATAACTGGTTAAATGAACATTACACTCCTAATGATCGGAAACACTTCGGAAGCCTTTGTGCTCGACGGTTATGAAATATTTATAAAAAGACTGAAACATTATGTTAAAATAAAAGAAGTAGTTATTCCGGATATAAAAGACAGGAAGCACCTGAATCCTGAGCAGATTAAGGAAAAAGAAGCAGTATTGATCCTTGAAAAATTAAATTCGGCCAATTTTTCGGTTCTGCTTGACGAACGGGGGAAAGAATTCAGCTCTGTTGAATTTGCGGGATTTCTGCAGAAAACCATGAACGCGGGAACCCGTGAGCTGTTTTTTATCATCGGCGGCGCTTATGGCGTTGCTGAAAGTGTAAAACAGAAAGCTGATATCACAGTTTCACTTTCGCGCATGACTTTTACTCATCAGTTTATCCGCCTGCTTTTTGCCGAACAATTGTACCGCGCAATGACAATTCTTAAAAACGAACCTTACCACAACGATTAAACAAATGACTCACGAACTTATTTTTGCGACCAACAATCTACATAAACTTGCAGAAATACAATCAATTGTTGGTAAGAATTTCACTATCAAAAGCCTTCATGAAATTGGATGCACCGAAGATATAGCGGAAACAGCGCCTACACTCCAAGGCAACGCTTTGCTTAAAGCGCAATATATTTACGACAGGTTTGGTAAAAATTGTTTTGCCGACGATACCGGGCTTGAAGTCGAAGCCCTGGATGGCCGACCTGGAGTGTTTTCAGCCAGGTACGCTACTGATGGTCATGATTTTGAGGCTAATATTGATAAGGTTCTGGGTGAACTTATGTACGTTGAAAACCGCAAAGCCCGTTTCCGCACTGTAATAGCTTTGATTTTAGGTGGATCGGTGCAGTATTTTGAAGGAATAGTGAATGGCGAAATTATTGCTGAGAGAAAAGGGGTAAAAGGCTTTGGCTATGACCCGGTATTTCTTCCGGATGGGTATAAACTAACTTTTGCTGAAATGCCGCTTGATGAGAAGAATAAGATAAGCCACAGGGCAAGAGCGGTAAGTAAATTGGTTGAATTTCTGAATTTGGAGATTTGAAAATTTGGGAATTGGGGAATTGGGGAATTTGAAAATTTGAAAATGAATTATCAAAATATAAATTGACAGAAATTAAGTTTTGGCTACTCGAAAAGTAATACTACCAGTTTTGGATTCACTTCTTTTCGTATGTATAATGACCGATAATCTTAAACTCAAATAAACAATCCGCCAGAACTTGTCCTCCACCAATGTTGTGGACGATTAAATTCCGGGTTCCGCCGGCTAATTTTTTGCCGACAACAATCCCTATATGTGTTATTCCTCCACCCAAATCCCAGCATACAATATCTCCCGGCAAATAATCTCCTGGCTTATCCGTTACAGGCTTTACCTGGCCATTACGCGTAAAAAACGTCATTAAATTCGGAACCCGGCGGTGATCAATATTTTTGTCGGGACCTGATAATCCCCATTTCTGAGGATATTTCCTGAAATTAGCTTTCATATCCTCATGCACTTCCTTTTGCAGGTCAATTCCAAGTTTCCGATAGGCACGGATTACAACATCAGTGCATACTCCTTTGTTGGCAGGAATGTCACCATTGGGGTAATCGATCGTAAAGTAAGCCGGATCGTAGGTCACTCTTTGCTTTGTTAATTCAAGTGCTGCGTCTGAAAGTCTTTTATTAAAAGCAGTTTGCCCAACGACAGCCAAGTTTGACAAAAAGAAAACGAAAAAAAAACCTATTATCTTATTCATTATTGAATCAATATGAATTCAAAGTGTTATTGTTAAGATTTGTGTATTAAACTTTGTGCTTTCTTAGTGTTTTATTGCCTTCGGGCAAAACAAATAATGGCCATTAAGCCGCAAAGAATCACTAATACAGGCTACAATGCATTTCGATACCTGAGCCCTTCAAATTTTTACAAGCTGGTCGCTGAATAAATCTATTCCATCAATAAAATTTAAAATGCGGATGATCCGTGATCAATGCGCTTATTGTAACTTTTATTAAGATACAGGGTGTTTGTTCTTCATAGCTTCGTCAACCAGAGCGCCAAAGAATTGCTTCAGTTCATAGCCTGCCGCTTTTGCCTGCTTAGGAATAATACTTTCAGCTGAAAAACCGGGAACTGTATTAACTTCCAGAAACCACCATTCATTATCCGCCAGGAAATAATCGAACCTGACAACGCCTTTACAATTGAACTTGCTGTACATGTATTCGGTAAGCTGCCTGCATTCTGATGATTGTTCTCTGGTAATAGGAGCCGGTGTAATTTCACTGGCAAGGCCTTCGGTATACTTCGCCTGGTAATCAAAAAAATCGTTTTTTGACACAACTTCCGTTACAGGAAAAACTTCAACTTCTCCATTAATAGTAAACACACCGCACGCCATTTCACGACCTTTGATAAATTGCTGAACCAGCACTTCATCATCTTCGGCAAATGCTTTGTTGATTGCGGCATCGATTCCGGCAAGGTCATAAACTTTCGAAACACCAACACTTGATCCGGCTTTATTAGGTTTTATAAAACATGGCAGTCCTACTTCTTTTACAAGCAAGTCAGCATTCCAGGTTTCGCCTTGCCTGATAATTATCGTTGTTGCAACCTTAACGCCATATTGCTTTGCAAGGTCGTTGCAGAAATATTTGTTAAAAGTGAGCGCCGAAGTTGTTACATCGCATGTTGTGTATGGAATTCCAGCAATATCGAGATAGCCCTGGAGTTTTCCGTCTTCGCCCGGAGTACCATGAATGGCAATAAAAGCACAATCAAATTTCAAAGCTTCGCCTTCTAACAACAGGCTATGATTATTCCTGTCAAAAGGAATCTGTTCCCCGCTTTCATTGGTATATAGCCATTTGCCACCATGTATCAGCACCGGGTAAACTGCATATTTTTCAGGATCGAGGTGGTTTTTAATCTGCCTGGAACTGGCAATTGAAACTTCATATTCGCCCGAATCACCGCCCATGAACAACACAACTTTGATTTTACTCATAGCATTGAAATTTTATTCACTTTAAAAGTGCAAAGTTAAAGAACCTTTATATACCAACACTGCCATGTAAATTTATATCTTTGCAGAACAGAAACAATAATTACGCTCTCTTGCAGTTAATATAAACTAGAGGCTAACCAGCATAATTCTGGCACAGAAAGGCTTATGAACTTTATTCAATTCATTACTACTCGGCGGTTTTTAAAACACCTGGCATATTCAGTATTGCTTTTTATAGTAATAGCATGGGTAACACTGATGATTCTGAAAATGTATACGCGCCACGACCAGGTTGCGGTTACTCCAAATTTTGTAGGGCTGTCTATGGATCAGGTGAATAGCCTCGAAACCAGTAAAGATTTTGAACTCGTAATTGTTGATTCAATTTATGATTACACGCGCACACCGGGAAGTGTAATTTCCCAGGATCCTTTGCCTGAAACCAAAGTAAAACCTGGCAGATCTGTTTATCTTTCCCTTGTTTCGTATGTTCCTGAACAGGTGAGCATGCCGGCATTAACAGACCTTTCGCTTCGGCGTGCCAAAGCTCTTTTACAAACCTATGGACTAAAACTTGGAAGTATCCGGGTTGTTGCCGATATGGCTGAAAACGCTGTGCTGAAGGTTACTGTAAAAGGAAGAACGGTGAAACCGGGAACACCTATCCGCAAAGGTTCAGTTGTTGACCTTGTGATCGGATCAGGTAAAGGAGCAGGTGAAGCATCCATACCTTTCCTTATCGGGAAAAGCCGTGAAGCTGCCCGTATTGAGCTTACCCGGATTGGTTTTACCATCAGTGACGAATTTTACTCCGAAGGCTGCGACAGTACTAATGCCAGGGTTTACGAACAAACCCCGGTATATATTTATGGAAAACGAATAATAGGTGGCACCGGTTTTTCTCTTATTTACAAATCGGATGAAGATTTCAACTTTGATGAATATATCAGCAGGATGATAATTGATACTATTCATCCCGAAACACCATTACCTTAACTTAAACCTTGAATGACAAAACACATTTTTGCCATACTAATTCTTTTATTTGTCAGCATTACTGCTAAAGCGCAGGAAATACTGACAATGCCCGCGTATAATCCGGCGATAGCCAATCAATACCAACTAAAAAGATCAGCTGCTATTACCACGACAACAGAAGTAATAACACTGCCTTTTTACGATGATTTCTCTGAAATTTCAGTCTTTCCTTCCCCTCTGCGATGGGCAGATTCGTCCGCATTTATAAATACTGATTATGCAAAATATCCTCCCAGTGTTGGAGTAGTATCTCTGGATGCTCTCACGCAAGAAGGAGCTCTTTATACAAATGCCGGCCCTAACCCATTTGATGCAGATAACCTTACTTCCCTTCCGATCAGGCTCGATTCAGTGTTTTCTCCATCGCCTAATGCTATAACACCGGCAGATTCCGTATTTTTAAGTTTCTACTATCAGCCACAAGGCCGCAGTATTAGCCCTCCTACGGAAAAATCATCGTTAATTCTTGAATTTTATGCACCGGTTGCTAACGACACTGTACACAAATGGGATCCGATCTGGCTCACTGAGGGTGGTGTTTCGGTTGATGCTTTCGCAACGGCAAACGGCAACTATTTTAAGCAGGTACTTATTCCAGTAACGGATACGTCCTATTTCAAAAACGGGTTCCGGTTCCGGTTTCGTAATATTGCGGCTCTTGCCGGCAATTCACAAGCTGACTGGCGTAGTAATGGCAGCCTTTGGAACATAGATGTTGTCAGTCTCGCAACGGGTGGCAGTAAGAACGGCATTCACCTGGAGGATGTAACATTTGGTGACCAGGCGCCATCAATGCTGGTTAACTACGAAGCTATGCCTTTCCGACAGTACGCAAAGAATTTCACGGATGAAATGAAAGACACTCTGGATATTAAAATTGCAAATCTTGATACTATAGCCCAGAGCAGGACCTACAAATACAGCATAAGCAAAAACTCCCTCGCTCCTTTTAAAGAGTACAACGGATCACCCTATACTGTTAATCCGTTTCTTACTGACGGATATTTAACCTATGCACCCTGGGCCAGACCGGCTGTTAACTTTTTCTTCGATCCTACAACGATCGAAAAAAATCTTGTTTTCCATATCACGCACTCACTTTCGCCTGATCCGGAATCGAAATACCGGTCGAACGATACGATACGATTTACGCAGGTATTCAGTAATTACTATGCTTACGATAACGGAACATCGGAAGCAGGAATTGGGATAAACGGAGCTGCGGGATCGTACGCTGTTCAGTTTAAACTCAACTTAGCAGATACCCTTCGGGGAATGCAGATATATTTCAACCCGGTAATTGGCGGAAGTAATCAGAAAGCGATTGACCTGAAGGTATGGAATGATTCCAACGGAAAACCAGGCCGGATTGTTAAAACACTTGGCGGAGTTACACCTTTATATACCAGTAAACTGAACGAATTTAATACATACTGGTTTGACACACCAATGATCGTTGATGGTACGGATTTCCCCGGCCTGATCTTTTACATCGGCTGGTCACAATCATTCGTTGATAATCTCAATGTTGGCTTCGACAGGTATAAGGACAGCCACATCAGGCGGTTTTTTAATGTAAACGGATATTGGGAAATGAGTACGGATACATCCAACTATGGTTCCCTCATGTTCCGGCCTATCGTTGGACCGGTAGATCCGCTCGGCGTTGAAAAACCTTTGACCGTGGAGCATCTCAGCATTCAACCTAACCCGGTAACAGATGGCAACCTGATTATCCGGCTTCCTGAAACCTGGACTGAAAATTCAAATAACGATATAAATATCAGTATTTTTTCCGCAACCGGAAGCCGTGTACTAGCCGAAACGTTTAACAATCCTGTGAATGTAAGCACCCTTGCGCCTGGTTTTTATATGGTAATTCTTTCTGATGAAAATAACGGCCGAAAAGCTACCGGCAAATTGATAATCAGGTAATACCATCTTACAATACATTTTCGTATTTGACATTCAGTTAAAATCATTGTTTACATTTGCCAATAGAATCTTTGATCAGGTTCTGGCTACATAATGTTGCTTTCACTGACCAGCATAAAAATTACGTCAGAAAACACTTTGCCACTTGCCTATCAAAATCGATAAAAAATCACATGGAAGAAGAAGAATTAGAATACACCTCAGCAACAGCGGAAGAAAACGACCTTTATGAACATTTCAGATTTGAAGTGGATAAAGGGCAGGCTATGTTACGCATCGATAAGTTCCTGATGGGACGCATACAAAATGCTTCGCGCAACAAAATACAGAATGCGGCACGTGCTGACAATATCCTTGTAAACGACAAGCCGGTTAAGCCCAATTATCGGGTAAAACCGCTCGATATTATTTCGATAGTGCTGGCTTATCCTCCCCGTGAAACCGAAATACTTGCTGAAGATATTCCGCTTACTATTGTTTACGAAGACGACGATGTACTGGTAATAAACAAAGTTCCCGGTATGGTGGTGCATCCTGCCCATGGAAATTATACTGGCACTTTAGTAAATGCCCTTGCGTTCCGTTTTCAACAGCAAGGTATAGTGAGCGAAACAGGCCCGTACCTGGTTCACCGGATTGATAAAGACACTTCGGGATTAATACTTGTGGCGAAGAACGAGCTTGCTCAAAGTAAATTGGCGCGAGGCTTTTTCGAACACAAGGTCGATCGTAAATACCAGGCTTTGGTTTGGGGTGATTTTAAAGAAGAAGAAGGAACAGTTACCGGCCATATCGGACGTTGCCTGCGCGACAGGCTGATCATGGATGTATTTCCGGATGGCAGCCATGGCAAGGAAGCGATAACACACTACCGTGTATTACGCAGGTTCCATTATATTACGCTTATTGAATGTACCCTGGAAACAGGGCGAACACACCAGATACGCGCTCATATGCAACATATCGGGCATACTTTATTTAACGACGCGCGCTATAATGGCAACCAGGTTCTGAAAGGCACCACATTTACCCGATATAAGCAGTTTATTCAGAATTGCTTTGATTTATGCCCACGGCAGGCGCTGCACGCGCAATCGCTGGGTTTCGCGCATCCGACGGATGGGAGGAAAATGTTTTTCGAAACGGAATTGCCGGCTGATATGCAGGCCGTTATCGAAAAATGGGAACGGTATGTGATGAAAATTGATCCTGATGACGAAATGGAATAATGTAAAAAAGGCCTGAAAAATCAGGCCTTTTTTATTTGAGAATTAGTATGTTTTTCGACTTGATCTATTCATTATAATCGGATAGATATTCCGATTTTCCCGCCTGAAAATGAATTTCCGCTTCCAAACTCTAAGTTAACGCCAAATTTATCGTTAAAATAGTAACGACCACCAGCCTGAATACCAATGCCAAGACCGGAAGTCCCACTACCTTCATAACCAGAATCATTTGTATGCCAGATATAATAGCCTAAATTAGCACCGGCATATACATCCCATTCTTCAGGAATATCAAGGAGTGTATTAAAATGATAATTCCCGTTTGCCGAGATCCCAATAATTGTGTGCCGGTAATCAGTATAAACATAATTATCGCTATACGTCCGGAACGAAAGTTCGCCACCTACAGTTATATCATTGTGTACTCCGAATTCAACACCACCATATACAGGAAGTCCCCATGAGGAAAATCCAAAACCTGCGTTAATCTGCGCCTGGCCTATTCCGATAGGTGCCTGGGCAAACATTGCTGTAGCTGCAACTAAAAATACAAAAGTAATAAGAGCTTTTTTCATACTTAATTTGTTAAAGTTACCTACTCGTATGGCTTTTCGGTTACGCCCTGTTTATTTGAGTGGGAACAGACTCCACTTTTATTGGACAATTTTAAAATAACACGTATCTGTTACTCAGTTTGCCGGTTACGCGGAAATATTTGCATCACCATGAGATTATTCATTGAGGGTATTAATTTGAATCAAACACCTGAGATAAACTTCCAAAGTACTAAATTAGTATTCAGTTTAACAAAGATAATTCATTAAGGTTTATTTTTACAGAGTAAATAAGGCCTTATTCAGAATCTTTTCAACACAGGATTGTTAAAATCAGAAAGCGCCAAAATAGGGATCACCAGGAACTTTCTTAGGTCAGTCCTTGGTATCAATAAAACCGGAAACAAGCTCATTGTCAGATTGATAAAGAATTGAAAAGGAATTTGGAACTCTTGTAGTATTATCCGGTTTGTATTTAAAAATGTCAGGATTCTTATTTCAAATAAAAGTGTTGGCAGTATAAGAATACACGTTTACCCTTCGGAAATAATATTATATACCGAATCTCTTTCGGCAGGTATACGGCCGGCTTTCAGAATCAGTTGCCTGAGTTCGTCGCTGCTGAGTGAAGGATTTTCACCCGCGCCGGCAAGAGAATATATTTTAGTTGAATCGTTTATTGTTCCATCCAGATCGTCAACGCCAAAGGCCAGTGACAAAGCGGCCATCTCCTTACCTATCATCGGCCAGTAAGCTTTCAGATGGGCAATGTTATCCAGATAAATACGTGAAACGGCAAAATTACGGAGATCCTCTATGAGCGAAACTTCACCTACATATGACATTTCGTTGTTTTTGCTTTTAAATTTCAACGGGATGTACGCATTGAAACCACCTGTGCGATCCTGCAATTGCCTGAGCAGTTCCATGTGATGAATGCGATGCTCAAATTGTTCAATATGGCCATAAAGAATAGTGGCATTGGTTGGAATTCCAAGTTTATGAGCTGTTTCGTGGATTTCGATCCAGGCTTCGGTTGATGATTTTTTGCCACAAATCTGTTCCCTGATAGCATCGTCGAATATTTCGGCGCCACCGCCCGGTAATGAGTTAAGCCCGGCATCTTTAAGGAGTTGAAGCCCTTGGGTAAAACTCAAACCCGATCGCTGCGCCATATACTCAATTTCGATAGCGGTATAGGCTTTTATATGCAATGAAGGCCTGGCCTCGTGCACACGTTTTATCAAATCAGCATAATAATAAATATCACGTCCCGGATGCACGGCTCCGACAATATGAACCTCAGTGATGTCGTCGCCCAGGGTAACAACGGTTTTCACCATTTCATCAATTGTAAGTTCCCACGATTCCTTACTCTGATGATGTGAATAAGAACAGAATTTACAATCGTACACACAAATATTGGTAGGCTCAATATGCACATTGCGGTTGTAAAAAACATAATCACCCACGGTTCGCTTCCTGACCTGGTCAGCCAGCAATGCCAGCAACGAAGTATCAGCTTCGCGGTAAAGGATAACACCTTCTGCGGGCGTAATCCGGGTTGAACTAAGAACTTTTAATGCTATATCCTTTATCTGGTTGCTTATAGCCGAAGCTTGAATTATATCTGAAATCATCATTGATGTTTTATATAAGTTGCTCAATCATTTATAAAAATACAAATCTGTAATTAATTGAGGATACAGGGGTTAGGTTTTGGTGGTTGGGGGTTAGGGATTGTGATTGTGATAGAGATTGTGAATGAAATGTTTCAAAATTTTGCTTTAACCGACATGTTAAAGTCGGGAGTTTAAATCCCATAGAAGTTCAAAGGATCAATTGTGTATCAGTATAACACCTTATAACTATTCACTATTCACTATTCACTATTCACTATCACCTTCACTTTCACTTTTCACTTTTCACTTTTCACTATTCACTTTTCACTTTTCACTTTTCACTATTCACTATTCACTTTTCACTTAACGGACCACTATAACCTTATGAATTTGCACTGTGTTGCCCTGAATTATCTTAACAAAAAAGAAATTACCACTCCCGGGCAAGGTGATTGTATAACCACCGGAAGCAGATCCGGAATATGGAAAATTTGGGTATTTTTTACCCTGTAAATCAAATATATCAATATAGATGCTACCTGAATTATTATTGTCCGGCAAAATGTTAATTACACCTGTACACGGATTGGGTGAAAGAACAGCCCTTACATCAATAAATCCTTCTTTAACAATTGAATCTGAATTGAAGGTATTACTTACGACCAACTTTACATTCATTTTACCGAATCGCTCGAAGAGGACTCCTGTTGGGTTTTGCTCTGTAGACTCGGTTGGATTACCACCCTGGAAATACCAATGCCATTTTGTTGGTTTGCCAGCTGATAGGTCCTGGAAATTTATAGTTCCACCGATAGGTATTACAAAAGTATTAGCTGAAAAATCAGCTACGGCGAGATTATTGTTAAATGAACCAGGCATTTTTAGAATTCCATCCGCTTCTAATACATTTCCAGGATCAAGCCATGGTTTGAGCTGCATATCCGCTGTAGTTCCGTTTGATTCCCACGAATAGGAAACTTTACCGAACAAATCGATTCCTGTTACGTTAAGACAAGAGCTTTCTCCACCAGTTAGAGTTCCGATTATCAATCCTTCGTCATCAAATAAAGGCGATCCTGATGAACCACCTTCAGTGACACCATAACCATTTACTGTTTTTGCCCAGCTTACAAGCCAATGGGTATAGGGAGTTGATCCCCAGTTACCAGAGCCTAATAAAGTGTTGTACGTAGATATTTTCTTTACATCGCCATCGGGATGATGCATACAAACACCTGAAGCAGAATTACCGTTTCCCGCATCCCAACCGCAATAATAGGCGTTGTATTGAGCCGGAATATTTTTCAGACTTTGCATTAAAAGGAAATCGGAGCCAATATCAGTTGAAGTAGCACCCATAGCCAGTTTTTTTACTCCAACCACCGTTGACTGTGTCGTCGCTGAAGGAACGCAACCGGAGTATTCATAATTAAAATAAAACACCCATTGTTCGTAATCACTCAATGTAGAAGTACCGCCAACACCATCCTTGCTGCAATGAGAAGCTGAAAGCAACAAACCTTTAAAATCCTGGGCAGTATTATTAAGAAGTGATCCCGAGCAGGAATAATACCTTGAACCAACTTTTGTAAGGATTTTTACAACTCCCTGCTTTTGTTTCTGCCAGTTTTCACCTTCCGAACAATTCACATTCACTTCGCATGAACCGGACAAAACTGATTTAACATTTTCCGGATTTTGAACTTCAAAACCGCGGTAAATATAAACCAGGCCCGAAATGTCAATAATAGCCTGTTCCATACCACGTTCCGCTTCATAATACTCCAAAACTATGGCATCGCCTGATAATGGCCGGGTTGCAAATTTCTGATTCTGTGGAACCTCTGTTGATGTTAATGCGCCAATCACAAAATTTTGATCCGGAGTATAAACAAATACATCTGCACCTACTGGCAAGCGTAATTCATTATAATTCAGACCAATTGCCTGAGCTCCTTTACAAATTAAGGTAACCCTCCATATACGACCACCACCCGGAAGCTCATCCCATTGCCCTGAATTTAGTGTTGAAATTGAAACAGGAACTTCCACACCAACCCGGTATGATTTTTCGTGCATGGCATCGTCGTAATCTTCCTTCTGTATGGAAAGCATATCCGGAGCGACAATTTCGACCGGCAAAGATTGCGATTTCAGACTCTCCTGAAACTGAAAACTCCGGGGAACTCCTCCCCTTTCAACCTGGCCATACACAGTAAAAGTGACTGATCCAAAGGAAAGTACGACGAACAATACAAGTATATATTTCAATTGAAGTGCTTTTTGAAATTCAGACAAAAGTACTTAAAAAAAACAATGGACAAAGGGAATCAGTAGCAGTTTACAGGAATAGCATAGATTTCTTACTTTTAACAAAACTGACTGACAAAATTCAAATCTGGCACTAAAGATCAGGAGCAAAAATCCTTTCAGGCATTTTTGATATAATTCCAGCTGCAATAGCAAATTCAAACAGTTGAGTTACGGCTTGTCTCCCTTGTATACCAAGGCTTATTGAAAACTCGTTCACGTATAGATCAATATGTTTCTGCATTACAGAATCATCCATTTCACGGGCATTACAACGAATAAACCCGTTTAGTTCGCCCTTGTGGGAATTAGCATATTCAACACTGCGCCTGATACTTCTGTTCACACGGGCAATTACTTCAGCCCCTAGCCTTTTATGCGCAGCGATGCCACCCAGCGGAACAGGGTATCCTGTTCGTTGTTCCCAAAACTCGCCCAAATCAATAAGTTTGTGAAGTCCCTTTAACTGATAGGTAAAGCGGCTTTCGTGAATAATAACACCGGCATCGACTTCTCCGCAAAGAATGGCATTTTCAATTTCCGAAAACAAAAGTTCCTTTTTAATCACTTCTGCTTTATTCATCGCCAATGAAAACAATAGGTTTGCCGTGGTGTAAATTCCCGGTATAGCAACTGTTTTACCTTTGAGGTCCGCGAAATTCTTCAGATTTTTACTTATCACAAGAGGTCCGGCACCAAAACCAAGCGCGGCTCCCGAATCGAGCAAAAGATATTGGCCAGCCAGGTGAAGAAATGCATGAAAGCTTAGCTTGGTGATGTCCGGTTTTTCAGCAAACGCGTCCCCGTTCAGTTTCTCTACATCAGCCATAAAATATTCGAATTCGAGCCCTTCGGTATCCACTTTCCGGTGAACCATAGCATCGAAAATGTATGTATCGTTTGGGCAGGGGGAAAAGGCGAGGGTGAGTTTCATGGGGGGAGGGAGGAAAAGGTTAAAGGTTAAAGGTTAATGGTTAATGGTTAATGGTATATGGAGAATGGTAAATAGAAAATAGTGGCTTGAGAATTTCGATTTGGGGATTACAGCCTTATGATTGCATTAAAAAATCTCAAATCTTCAGGGGGAGATTTTTCTGTCAATTCCGGAATAAAGTTTCCTTGAATTATATTAAGGGAAGTTCCTGTAAATATCTTTATGATGGGCAGCAATTATGAAACGAATGGTATTATTGGTTTCTAGCTCAATCCCTATTCGATAATCGCCAAATTTAATCCGGTAATAATTCTGCCACCCTCTCATTTTCTTTACTTGTGGAATTATCTCAACATTATCGGCATTTTCAACTGAAATAATGATTTTTACAATTCGTTCTTTAGCTTTGATATCACGAATTTTATCAATGCTTTTATTGAATGATTTGTCAAATACTACATTCATTTTACATGCAGTTTTCGCATAATCGTATCCCTTGTAACAGATTTACCGGTTTTCTCTTTGTCCATCAGTAAACCAAGATCAAAATCTTCACTTTCTTCCCCTGAAAACTCAGAAGTTTGTTCACCCAGTTTACGTGCCAATTCGGCTAATAATTTTAGGTTTACTTTTGATTTAGACTGAATTACTAATGTTTCCATTGATTGTTTATTTTAACACAAAGATACAAAATATCGACTAAAACGAGAAAATGGTATAAGCATTATATCGCGTTTAATAAATTGTTGTAAGCAAATTATTATTTGAGGTTTTAGTCTTAAAGTTAGGGATTTGCTTCCCATTAACTATTTTCTATTTTCTGTTACCGAATAACAATTAACATATTTCCTTCCTCACTCTTCCAGCAAATCCAGCAGGAAATGGTTCAGATTTTTAACAGCAAGTGGTATATCCCATTTCGACATATCACGGTCCTCAATGTAATTGGATACAGTGCGTATCTGAATAAACCGGGCTTTCATCAACTTACAGGAATACATAAATGCGGCACCTTCCATGGATTCAACATCAACAGGATGCCTTGATAAAAAAGTAGCAATACTTTGTTCATTGCCGTGAACTGTATTTACCGTAACACCAGTTGAAAGGAGTAAACCGTTAATAAGGTTGCTTTCGAAAACGGAATCATTAATCAGTTTCCCGCCAAAGAAAGGAAATTCGTCCTGGTCGAGCAGTTTCAAATCGATTATTGAAAGAAAGTGTTCGCCATCCTCGGCTCCGGTTTCGGGAAGGCAATCGCTGTTAATGTTGAGCACTTTGCCTAAAGGTATATCCCGGTTAAAGCTTCCGCAAATACCTGCATTGATCACAGCATCATAAATATTTTGTGTCAGAGCTAAGGTTGTAGCCACAGCAGTGGGAACCATTCCAACCCCGGTTATCAGAATATCAATCTGAAAGTTCTTATATTTATACCGGGTAATATGATTCTGCATTACTTTTCCTTCACCCAGTTCAGAAACTAAAGGTTTTATTTCGAGCGATGTTGCTGAAATTATAAGAAGCTTGTTTAATGAAGTCTCTTTCACTTTATATAACCTATTTAAAACCGAACAATTTTACACATTTTTTAAAAATATCCGTATTATCCTGAACGCCGGTAAACATTTTGGAACCAGGTCCGTAGGCAAATACAGGAACCATAGTTGCAGTGTGGTCTTTGATCAGAAATGCCCCTTGAACATCACCGGCAGCTATACTACCACCTATAATACCAAAACCACCGGTCTCGTGATCGGCAGTAACGATAACCAACGTTTCTCCATCTTTTCGGGCAAATTCAAGTGCTTTGCCAACCGCATTGTCGAAATCAACCGTTTCGTCAACAATGTAAGCAGCATCATTGGCATGTCCGCCCCAATCGATTTGGGAGCCTTCGATCATGATAAAGAAACCTTTGTCGTTTCTATCCAGGATACTGATTGCCATTTCGGTAGCATCGGGTAACATATTTCCACGGCCTTTCGACATCTGTGGCAAGTGCTCATCGGCCAGTAAAGCTGCCAGGCGGTCCGTTGACTTCATATTAACATCTTTCAGGCTACGGGCGATAAGATATCCTCGGGCTTTCAGGCTATCTACAAGGTTTAAACCATCGGCTCTTCCTGCAAAGTCTTTGTAACCGCCACCTATAAAAACATCAATATCCGTCTTCAGGAAATCGAGAGCGATATCTGAATATTTTGAGCGGTTTGCTGTATGAGCTATAAATGAAGCCGGCGTTGCGTGTGTGATGGATGAGGTAGAAACAAGGCCGGTGGAAAGTCCTCTTTTTTCGGCCATCTCAAGTATAGTCTCAAGCGGCTTGCCAGTTGAATCAACACCGATGCTGCCATTTTTTGTTTTCACCCCGGTTGACAGAGCAGTACCTCCGGCACCTGAATCCGTAATATAGTCGTTGGATGAATAGGTAACAGAAAAACCACTTACAGGCATTCCTGTAATATTCATTATCCCTTTTTTAGCTGTATAACCGGCATAAACCTGGGATGTTCCCATGCCATCACCAATAAGCAGAATTATATTTTTGGGTTGTTTTGATTTTTTCTTCTTATTTCCCGGATTTCCGGCAAAAAGGACCGGCACAAGCATTGTAACGAGTATAAAGCTGACGATGTATTTTCTCATTGTTCTATTTTTTTTAGATTACAAAAGTACGAAACGGATTTAAACTTCAGGGTGCAAAAATAAACCGGATGAAGTTGTGAAACTCCATCCGGTTTGAATCTTAATATAAACTTAATCTGAGCAGTATTATTTCTGGATATTCGGTAACTGGAGTCCGTAACCCATTTTTTTATCTTCAACTTTCAACAGATAAGCAAATAAAAGTGCCAGTACGCCAAATCCCGTAAAAATCAACATTGGTATAGTGTAATTGTAGGTATTAACAGAAACGCCTTCACGCATGATCTGACCTGTAACACAATATTTATCCAATACCCAGCCAATAAGAGCAGGAACACCCATTAATCCCCAGTTCTGAACCCAGAAAATCAGCGCGTAAGCTGTTCCTAACTGTTTTTCTGGAATAATTTTTGGAACCGATGGCCACATGGCAGAAGGAACAAGCGAAAATCCAACTCCGAGTGCAAGAATCAGAACGATAGCAATAAGCCAGTGATTTAAGAATGGCACAGCAAAAAGAGCATGTACAGCAATAAGAATACTGGCACCTATCATCATAATAGTAGCTCCTTTACCTTTTCTATCATAAAGACTACCAAATAATGGAGTTAGAAGTATTGTTCCGAATGGCAGCATCGAAGGAATTGTTCCGGCGAGATCTTCACTAACTCCGAACTTGTTTACCATAAGGTCAGCTGCATATTTAAGGAAAGGGAAAACCGCTGAATAGAAAAGCACACAAAGAATAGCGATGTACCACCAACCTTTGTTGGTAATAATCATAACGATATCCGACAATTTGAACGCTTCTTCTTCCTCAACCGGTTTGTTAGCATCCACTTCGGAAGCATCCAGTTTCTTATCCATAAATATATACATTACAAAAGAAAGAAGTCCGATGCAGAGTAAAATTAATCCCAATAAAATCGGACGCGAAACATCAACCATCCCCGTTGCTTTTGCGATAGGAACTGAAGTAGCAAGAGCAAGGGCTGTTCCCAACCGGGCTGTAGCCATCTCGAGGCCCATTGCCAATGCCAGTTCTTTACCTTTAAACCATTTGTAAATAATTTTTGAAACTGTAATACCCGCAACTTCCACGCCGACAGCAAAGATGGCAAAACCAAGTCCGGCAATTAAAACCTGCGCTTTAACATCAAACCACAAAACATGCCACATTTGACCATCCAAAGAATGAGTCTGAACAGCCCAATACTTAATTGCAGTTCCTCCTACCATTACGATAGCAGCCATTAATCCTGTAAAACGGACACCCATTTTATCAAGAATAATACCACCTATAATCAGCATTCCAAGGAAAACATTGAACCAGCCGTAACCGCTGTTAAAAAATCCAAAGTCGGAGCTATCCCAACCTAAACGGCCTTCGAGAAGTCCTTTTAACGGTGCTATTACATCTGTGAGGTAATAACCTGTGAGCATGGTAAATGCTACAACAGCCAAAGCCGACCATCTGGCGACTTTTGAATCCCGTAGCGTGTGTCTAATGGTATCAGTCATGTTTAAGTTTTATTTATATGATTTGATGATGAGTAGAATTACTATTTAAGACATTGCAAAAATCGACTTTTTCCCCGAAAATCAAAAATTATATTTACCTCTTTAAAACCCTGGTTCAGAGCCATATTCCTTAATTCATCCGCAAACATTTCATTTATTTCGAACCAAAGAGAGCCAGCTTTATAAAGATTGATTTTTGCAAGGGCAATTATTTCGCGATAAAAAATAAGCGGATCGTGATCCGGAACAAATAAAGCAATATGCGGCTCATGGTCAAGCACATTCGGTTGCATCAGTACTTTTTCAGTATTGGTAACGTAAGGTGGATTACTTACAATAATATCATACTGCGACAAAGCTTCCCACTGGGTTTGATCGAGGATATCGGCATAGATAAAATTAATATCTACATCGTTTTTTTTAGCATTTTCAGTCGCGACAAGAAGCGCTTCTTTTGAAACATCTATCGAAGAAACATTTGATTCAGGCATATAGCGTTTTAAGGCAATCGGGATACATCCGCTTCCTGTTCCAATATCGAGGATGTTTAATTTATTCCCTGTCATCCTGTCGGAATACTGTTTCAAAATAAGGCTTACCATTTCTTCCGTTTCAGGCCGTGGTATTAAAACAGATGAATTAACAACAAACTCCAAATTCATAAAACTGGCTTCGCCGATTACATATTGTAAAGGAATATTACGCAATAATTTATTCAAAGCCTCATCCATCAGTGTAATCCTATCCGCTTCAACGAGGGTATTTGCGGAGAGTACTCTTTTAGCCGGCGAAAGGTTTAAATAATGGTAAAACAACCTGTCAGCCATGGCACGAGCTTCTTCTTGCGCATACAATGCTTTCAATTTCAATACCAGATTCTTATAATACTCGCTAACCGAATAAGTCATTACCCTTAACTTATTATACAATATGTTTGGCAAAGATATTCCTATTTAAAAATATCTAACATTAATTTACAGGTAATAAGTTTCTATTTTATAACAAATTAACTATTTTTGATAAAATTTAGACTTAAGGTACTTAAACTATGAAAAATCTACTCTACCTGCCTTTATTCCTGATACTGTTTACTCTGCAAGCAAATGCCCAGAGTTTCCTGCCGTTTGCTTCCAGCAATTATGCCGGAATTACAGGTGTTCAGATGCAACCTGCTTCGATAGCCGACAGCCGGTACAAATTCGACCTGGCATTATTTTCATCAGATATCAGCATTTACAATACCTTTTATGGCATTGATCCATACGTGCTTTCGCATCCAAAAGAATTTGAGACCCTCGATTTTAACGGGCCTTATGTTACCCGTAATCTGGATGGAGCCGACAAAACCGGAATATTCAGCGCGAAACAGGATATTTTCTCATTTATGATTACACTTTCCAAAAAAGATGCCATTGCTTTTACACCTTCAATCCGAACAATAGTTAACATCGACAATATGACAGAATCCCTGGTTAAGCTGATCGATGGGCTCGACCAGGAAACAAGTCTCTGGGATATCCAACTAAAAAACGAGAATTTAAATGCACAGGTAAATTCCTGGGTTGAATATGGATTTACGTATGCACGTGTAGTATTGGATAAAGAGAAACACTTTCTGAAAGCCGGTACTACAATAAAAATAAACCAGGGTTTAGGCTCCGCTTATGTCTTTATGAAAGACCTGAATTACGAAGTTAGTGATACCAATACCATCTCACTCTACAATACGTATACGAATTATGGGGCATCCGACAATATAAGCAAAGATTTCACATACAGTTTCAATGCCAATCCTTCGTTATCGTTCGACTTTGGCTTTGTGTATGAATACCGGCCAAACTGGATTAAATACAAATACGATATGGATGGCAAGACCAATCTTTGGCGCCGGGATCAGGATAAATAC
The DNA here is from genome assembly GCA_030654075.1 of Bacteroidales bacterium. Lineage (GTDB taxonomy): Bacteria > Bacteroidota > Bacteroidia > Bacteroidales > UBA4417 > UBA4417. The sequence goes on from JAURYB010000186.1 coordinate 25,485, forward strand.
CTTTTCAGGATTGGGTTTACAGCTTCAGACCTGGGAAGCGTCCGTTATCGCAGGAATCCTGATAGCAGAGATTTTAATGCTAATATAAATAATCTGAATTTAGGTGATTTAAACATTGAAACGGTTGACGATTTCAATCAATTTATTGCTGATTCATTTAATGTTTATGCTGCTTCCGATAAATACAACGTGAAACTCCCGCTATGCCTAAGCATGCAGGCTGACGTTAGGGTTGCTGACGGTTTTTATGTCAATTTCACACCCTATATCGCCATAAATCGGGTAAACAATACTGTAAATAATGCACATTACATTTCATCATACAGCCTGATACCACGATATGATAAAAAATGGTTCGGAGTATCAGTACCTTTTCAGTATAATGCGTTCAAACAGTGGAATGTAGGATTAGGACTAAGGATAGGATCCTTATGGTTGGGGTCGAACGATATTTTTTCCATTTTTACTTCATCAAAAAACAGGTATGGAACCTCCTTCTCAATGGTATTTAAAGTTCCATTTTTCTATCATCGTCCTCATGATCGTGACAATGATAACGTATCAGATAAAAAAGACCATTGCCCCAAAGTTGCCGGTCTGTTGATACTTGACGGCTGTCCAGATGCTGATGGTGATGGAATAACAGATAGTAAAGATAAATGCCCTGATGTTGCCGGGTTAAAAGAATTTGACGGTTGCCCTGATACCGATGGTGATGGCATTATTGACCAAAATGACCAGTGCCCCGACGTGAAAGGTCTTGCCGCATTCAAAGGTTGCCCTGACAGCGATGGAGATAGCATTATCGACCAGAATGATGAATGCCCGATGAATGCAGGGGCTATTAAAATGCATGGTTGTCCTGATCAGGATGATGATGGTATTGCAGACAAAGACGACAATTGTCCTACTGTTGCAGGAACGCGCGAAAACAAAGGCTGTCCCTATATTGACAGCGATGGAGACGGCATTATTGATGAAGCGGATAACTGCCCGGGAACTAAGGGTCCTATCGAAAATCACGGATGTCCCTACCTGGATAGCGATAACGATAGCATTCCGGATAAGGATGATGATTGCCCTAGTATTCCAGGTCTTACCGTTTTTAAAGGTTGCCCGGATACAGATGGAGATGGCATTTCGGATAAATACGATCTTTGCCCCACAATACCAGGTATTGCTCAAAACAACGGATGCCCTGAGATAAAAAAAGAAGAGCAGGAAATCATTAAAAAGGCTTTTGACAACCTTGAATTTGAATCCGGGAAATCGGTTATTAAAATGGCATCACTTGGTTCACTCGACGGACTTGCAGATGTAATGAAGACACGCAGCGAATTTAAACTATCGCTTTCCGGACATACCGATAATGTTGGCAAACCTGCATCAAACTTAACGTTATCAAAAAATCGTACCTTGGCCGTGAAAAATTACCTTGTAAAAAAAGGTGTTGAACCTGATCGTATAAAAACCGATTGGTTTGGACAAACCAAACCGGTTGCTGAAAATACTACACCTGAAGGACGACAGAAAAACAGGAGAGTTGAGATGAAGATTGTTTTTGAATAGTCGGAAGACGGGAGTCGGGAGTCGGAAGACGGGAGTCGGAAGACGGAAGACGGGAGTCGGAAGACGGAAGTCGGAAGTCGGAAGTCGGAAGATGGAAAACGAAAGTTACAGAT
>JAURYB010000003.1 GCA_030654075.1 Bacteroidales bacterium
GCTTGAAAACTTTGATGTATATACAGATGAGAAGAAGCGACAACTTTATGTTGCTATGACAAGAGCAAAACAAAATTTAACAATTCACTTAAATGGAAATTATCTTGATTATATTCAGGCAGAAGGACTGGTCCGAATAGAAAACATCCAGGCATATCAGCCGCCAAGTGAATATGCGCTACATCTATCTCATTCGGATTTAAATCTAGGCTACTTTGGATATATTCAACAAAGAGTGAATAAATTGATAAGCGGCGACTCTCTTACTGTAAATGCTGAAGGATGTACAAACTCTTATGGTGATTTGGTATTGAAGTTTTCGAAAAAATTTCTACAGAAATTAAAAGAGGAAGAAGAAAAAGGATTTCAATTAAAAGGCGCCCGGGTAAATTTTATTGTTTACTGGAAAGCGGAAGATGCTGAAGAAGAGGTCAAAATAATATTACCCGAATTATTTTTTGAAAGATTAAAAGATAGCTCAGAATAATCAGAATAATAATTAGCGGGACATGGCTTGAGGTTATCCTTTTCTCAAAATCCTATTTCTTCTTTTTAGGTCAGGTTTGTTTATTCCGATTTATCATATTTACAATTATATGCCAGGTTAATCTTTTGCCCAATCCATCGTCTCTCTCATTCTACAATTGACCCTTGCTAATCCGACTATATTATATGCTAAAATCTAGTATAAAAACATTTTAATGATCATCCATAAATTTGATTCTTTTTTAATTGCATTTCTTACAATTAATTCTAAATTTGGGTCTCTTAATCAAAGAGCATCAAAAAGACAGCTTATTAATACTATTTAGTTTGTTGAGTTACATGAAGATGATATTTGTAAAGACATTTGATATAAAACATTGCAAAATGTTTGTTTTTATTTATTTCTTTTAATATGCCAACAGATCTGAATAAGTATTTTGATTTTCCACTCAAACCTCAACAGGAGAGCGCTTTTCGCGTTTTGCAAAGATTTGTAAATCAAAATTCTTCAAGGGTTTTTATTCTCAAAGGTTATGCAGGAAGTGGTAAAACTACCCTTATGAGTGGTTTTATCAAATGGTTAGATTCCAATAATAGTATATACGCACTTCTGGCGTCAACAGGTAGAGCAGCTAAAGTGCTCTCTGATAAAACAGGGGCAGAATCAACTACTATACATAGTCACATTTACACCTTCCGAGATCTAGATGATGACTTAGAAAAAATGAGTTTATTACAAAACAATCTTGCTGTAGATGATAAGGGTCAGATAAGTCTTCTTTTCGACTTGAAAATTATTAATTCATCTACGGAGAAAATCTATATCATCGATGAGGCTTCAATGGTTTCTGACATGCCTGACACAGGTGGTTCTTTTGCTAAATTCGGCACAGGTGAATTGCTAAAAGATCTTTTGGCTTTTGATAGAAATGGTAAATTTATATTTGTCGGTGATCCTTGCCAGTTGCCACCAATTGGCCAGAACATCTCACCAGCTCTGTCTAAAGAATATATTGAACAGAAATATAAGATAAATGCTATACAGGTTGAACTGACCGAAATAATCCGGCAGGCATCTTCTAATGGAATTATTGCAGCTTCAATGCTCCTTCGCAGTTTACAGAAAAATAATCCTGATGTAAAATGGGCTTCATTTCCATTAAAAGGACATTCTAATATATTGCTGCATACTTCACATGTTAGCCTGGTTAGCACTTATATTGAAAAGATAAAGAAACATGGATTTGAATACTCTACTCTAATATGTCAGACTAATCGGAATTGTTCAGATATTAACAAGATTATCCGCGCATCGTTGGGTAAAAATGACAATCATCTTGAATCTGGCGATATCTTAATGATAACACAAAATAATTACCTGACTAACCTGGTCAATGGCGACATTGTAAAAGTAATTCAAACAGGTAAAAGGGAATTCCGGTGTGGATTATCTTTTCTCCAGGTCGAAGTTCAGGAATTATTATCCAAAAATACATATAATGTCTTGCTTGTTGAAGATGTCCTGTATTCTATAGCAACAAATCTAAATAACAAACAACACAAGGACGTGATGATCGATTATTATCATCGGATGAAAGACAAAGGAATATATCAGAAAGACCAGGCATTCCGCGACCGCATGCTTACAGATCCTTACTTAAACGCATTAAAGTCTGTTTACGGTTACGCATTGACCTGCCACAAAAGCCAGGGAGGTGAATGGAACGAAGTATTTTTGTACCTTGACAACAAAATTCACGGCATTCCCAAACCAAGCATCTATCAATGGCTTTATACTGCAATTACTCGTGCAAAAGAAACACTGCATGTTATGAATGATTGGTTTATTAGATAATTGCTGTTCTTATGAAATTGAATAGAAATCACACGTTTAAATTAAACAATATCATATTTCTTAATATACAAACATGAGTTGGTGGTCTGAATTTAAAGAGAAATTAAAACCTGGAACGGTAAAGGATTTGGTAGTTACACATAAAGCTCCTCCGGGTTTCATATTTTTTAAGCTTAATAATAAAGTCCAGGGTTCTCTCCATGTTTCTGAACTAAACTGGAATTTTGGATTATGTCAAATAGATTTTAGAAATATACAGGTAAGCTCAATTCTTCGAGTTTATGTTAATGGTTTTGATGACAAATACCACAAAGTTATTCTCGGAAGAAAATTACTTCCAGATATTGAAAAACCTTCAATGTCTCCTGAATGGGAAAGTCTGAAATTAGAAAACGAAATTTCTGGTACTGTTTTCGAGCTTTTTAGAAATAAAGTAATAATACTGCTAGAAAACAACCTTTTTGCTTATTTCCCATTACTAGAAAACAAAACATATGAAATAGGTGAAAAAATAAAAGTAATTCCAATAAGAAAAGTTTCTACCCAGAATATTATAGAATGCACACTTAGAGAAATTGAATTATCAACATCAAATCAAGCTTCTGATGTAATTAAAACATTTGAAGTGCAAACTTCAGAAAGAGCATTTGCAAATTCTGAATCTTGCTTGAATTCCTATTCGCTTCTCTCTATATCACTCTATTGGAATTATTTTAGTAAAGAAGAGCAGGATACGCTCAAAATATTGTTCGAAGAAACAGAGTCTCTGTTCTCAAAAGTCGAAAAAAGTCATGATCCGATTTTTATTGAGTTTGATTTCTCTAGTAATTTATATAATGAATTTTTGAATCTTATTGCCCCTACAATTTTTGATCCTGCAAAGTTGCCATCAAACTTTACGGAGAAAGATCTGCTAATTGAATTGAGTAATCTTCGCTTTTGGTATACCCAATTCGAAGTCCCTCGTATGTCTGAAGGTCAAAATCAGAATATTGTAGAAACTTTATTTTCATTTTTTAATGAAGTATTATCAATTCGGGGTAAAATTACTGAAGAAGGGATTTTAAAAATCACAAATATAAAAGCAAAAACTAAAGGCGAATCGCTTAAAGATAAATTAACTGCTTTAAAAAAGAACGATATTTTTTTTATCGATAGACCATTAATTTTCACTCAATATACCCCTGGTAGTAATAATAATAGTGCATTTATTCATGCAATTGACAATAAAATTACGGCCTTCAAATTTTTTGAAATTGCGAAAAAAAAATCTTTAGATACTCTTGAGCAACAAGGTAAAGATTTCAGAATATTCAGTAATTTTCTGAAATCGCAGATTTCGTATGAAGGAAAATCGGCAGATGATTCTGAAATCTTAATGAGTGATTGTCAACTCGAAATAGATATTCAAGTAGATGGGATAGCATTTCGAGGGAAAGTTTCCACACCTCATGTATTTCAGCTTGATGATAAAATTATCATCTCAATAACAAATGAAAATGAAGAGTCTCATAATCAAGGTCTAGGAGTAATTAAATCTATAAAAAATGGACAAATAGTTATACAAAGCAATGTTTGTAATTTTGATTTATTGAAAGACGGTTGCCTCATAAAAAAGTTATCAAGTATAAAACAATATGTCGTTCAACTTGAAGTACTTAAAAGCTTCTTTTCAAACTCATTGCCTATCGATACTTTTTATAAATTATTTCATAATAATAGCATATACGAAGCACCTGAAATGCCTGTAATAGAGTTTATTAATCCTCTATTAGCATCACAGGAGAATCCACAGTCTATAGCAGTCCGAAAAGCTGTTGGTAATAAAAACATTGTTCTAATTCAGGGTCCTCCTGGAACAGGAAAAACAAGTGTTATAGCTGAAATTGTTAACCAGTTGGTAAAAAGAGGACAAAAGATTCTAGTTACAAGCCAGACACATATAGCAGTTGATAATGTTCTTGAACATATAAAAGATGACAAAAGAATAAATATTGCTAGGATTGGTAATCAGGATATAGTTTCAGATTTTGCTGTTCCTTATTTAATAGATGAATCAAGAAAAATATTTTCCGAAAAAATCATAAAAATTATTGACATTAAAATTGAATTAATAACACACCACATTAATTCTCATGATATTTCAGAATTCTCTCAGAATTCTTTTGAATTGCCCCTTACTTTTGATTGGAAGCACATCGAAGAATTTATACTGATGGTTCAAAAAAGCAGTGCCGAACAATCAAGTTTATTAATAGATACTCTAGAAAAATGGAAAGAAGTAGTAGTGAAAGCGCCTGTTTTACTTTCAGCGCTATTTATGAAAAATTTGGATGTTGTTTTTGGAACTTGCATTGGCATCGCAACGAATAAATTGTTTTCTGAAAGTGATTTAGTTTTTGATGCTGTGATTCTGGATGAAGCAGGTAAAGCAAACATCTCGGAAACTCTTACCGCTATTTCTCGATCAAAAAAAATTATTCTCGTTGGTGATCACAAACAATTACCACCTTATTTAGATTCAGATCGGGTTGAATATTTTAAGACCTATTTAAAGGATGTTTTAGATTTAAAAGTAAGTGATCCTGAGATAAAGCAAGCTTTGGGTGCTAGCTTCTTTGAGTATCTCCAACGTGATGGAGTATTAAGCGACGATAACAAGATATTGCTTGCTGTTCAACATCGTATGCATCCGGATATCGGCAATTTCATTTCACAGGCATTCTATGATTCAGAGCTACAAAATGGTAAACGGACACATGATAATTATATAATATTACCACCTCCATTCGATAAGCAAATAATCTTTATTGATACTTCATCTGATAAGGCTTCTTATGAAACATTGAAGGATGGCTCTTATTTTAATGTTGTTGAAGCCGAACTAATAGTTGGCAATATTATTCCTGAACTTGAACGAAATAATATTAATCATAAATCCTATGCTATTGTTAGTCCTTACAGAAAACAGTGTGAAAAAATAAAAGAACTTCTTTCAGAAAACTATACAAATTCCTTTGATTCACTAGAGGTCGCTACATTAGATTCCTTTCAAGGTAGAGAGTACGATATAATTATTTTATCGTTTACAAGAAGTTCTGTTGATAAAACAGTTGGATTTCTGGATGATGCAAGAAGGCTAAATGTTGCATTATCAAGGGCTAAGAAAAAACTTATTTTGATCGGCAATGTTGAAACATTGAAAAGTGATCGTTCACACTATGATAAATACTATTCAAAATTATTTGCTAATCTATGGAAATATGCAGCAAAATATGGTAATGCATTAAGAATTAATGAACTTGATTTACACCGTTTACAATCCAATATTCAAGAAGGTAATATTATAAATGGTATTGTTAGAAGATTTGAGTCGTATGGCGCTTTTATTGACATCGGTACTAAAGTTGGTCTAATTCATATTAGTGATCTAAGTTGGGGTAAAGTTTATCATCCTTCCGATATCCTGCAGATCAATCAACAAATTCAGGTAAAAATATTAAGAGTTGACAATGTTGATAACAAGATATATCTGGGATTGAAGCAACTTCAAACGGACCCATGGCGTAGAATAAAACTGAAAAAAGAAGATAATATTACGGGAAAAGTTGTTCATATTTTAAATAATGGAGTTATAATTGAAATTGAACCAGGTGTTGATGGTATTCTGTATTTTTCTAACATTGAAATAGTTTGTCATAATACCATTTCGGATTTTTTTGAAATAGGGCAAGAAATAACAGCCTCAATTGTCAGTATTGATAAAAATAAAAAGAAATTGAGTCTTAAGATGAATAATTGGGAATCATTTACACTATGTTATAAGGAAAATGATTTAGTTGATGGGATTATTACTGAAATATTAAATGTAAATATCACTTCTATCAAAGTTTTAATTGAATTAGCAAATAAAGTTGAAGGATATTTGTATGCATCTAATAAAATAAAGAATGTGAAAATTGGTAAATCTATTAAAGTTGCAATTAGCAAAATAGACATGAAAAAACAGATCGTAAAATGTAAGTTTAAAATATGATACATTTTAATTTAAATATTGATACCTTCTATGATCTTGAATACGATAATGGTATTGAAGTCAAAGCGATTGCTTGTATTGAATATCCAATTCTTCATATCATTGCTAAAACGTTGGAAGTTATGGAAGAAGATTATGATGAATTAGATAAATTCATCGTTCAAACTTCACTTATCAATGTTGGGTTTTCTATTCAGGAATTTACTGAACTAACTGGATTATCACCGGAAGTATTCATCTACAGAGCTAATGAACTTGTTAAACAAGATTATATAACCTTCAAAGCAGGAATTATTACACCAAAAGAAACAGGACTGAATTTTCTCAATAATCCTGTTTTTAAAAGGGAAATCCAAAAAACTAGATCTTTTGTAATTGATGGTATTACCCACAAGCCATTACAAAGTTATTTTTACAAAGAAGGTAAGGAATACTTGATTTCTGAATATGAGAAAGATAATTGGGGTAATAAAATTTTTAATCCTTCAATAATTCACAATCCACCTACAAATAAAACGATAGAATTAATTCTATCTGTTCCAATTGAAGAACGATCATCTTATAATATTCCTGTAGGATTAATTGAAATACTTGATTTTGATTTTGTTTTATTGACTTACCCTTTGGCAGTGGAGTTTTCAACTGATTCAGAGAAAAAAATTAATAAGAAGATCATTGATGGGTTTTCGCGCTATATGAGTTCATCAAGTATAGAAATATGGCAAGAAATGCTTGAAAATGAGATTGGTAAACTAGAAGTACTCATTGAGGAAAAAGCTGAAAATAGATCTAGAGATACTAAGAAAATTCAATTAAAGAATAATTGGGGCAGTATAAAATATTCCTCTAGTGATAAGATATTTAGTTTTACTTCAGAACAGTTAAAATATTTTATTTGCAAGAATTACAATATTTCTAATATTAGTAATGAGAATATTTTAAGCAATGAATATGAGTTAAGCCTTTGTATAGATAGTAAACTATTCTTAACAGAAGGCGTTAATAAAAAGAAATTGATTGAAGCTTGTATTCGTAAACGAGACTATATATACCAATACCCAGGTATTGGTGTATGGCTCGTATTTATAAAAATAATAATTGGTGATGATTTTATTCAGAATTTGGTCTCCTTATATTCATTATTACAAGAAATTAAGTCAGTGGAAGAAATTTTAACACGCTACAACAATGATTATCAAACATTAAGACAATATCTGGTTGCACTCGAACAGTTCGAAACATTAGAAAAACTTGATATTTTCTTGTTTTTATATTCAAGAAATTCTAATCCGGTTTATAAAAATTTGAATTGAAATATGGCAGCTCCAATAACAAATACAGGTAATTTTAAAGGTGGATATTTTGTATTAAACAATAATACAGAACAGTTCTTTTCCTCTGATGGAGATGGTTTTTGTGTTACACACAAGGAGATAAAAGGGCTTTTGCAAGTTATTCTCACTATGATTTCTGGTGCAGAAAATTATATTAAAATATGCTCTTTCATAATTGATAACAAGCAGGTAGTGGATGCATTGAAACAGCACCTAATTATAGGGAAAGTTTCAATTTTCATTTTAACTCAGGTTGATGATAAAAAAATCAAGAGTGATCTATTAGATGAGTATGAAAATACCGAAATCTCAAGGTCTAGACACTTTGAATTTATTGATGAATTAGTCAAATTTGGTGCCCATATAAGAGCATCTTCAACTGCTCATGCAAAATTTGTAGTAAAAGACGGAGATGAAGCTTTAATAATGTCATCAAATTTAACAGAGCCGTCTTTAAGTAATAACGAGAAAGGTAAAGATCCGAATGATGAAAGTGGAATTATGATTTCAAATCATACTGAAGTCTTATATCTTGAAAGAATATTCGATTCTATATTTCTTTATGGCACTGAGTTTAGAGGATTTATAAATCTAAAAGACCAGATACAACTTATAAGCAAAAATGAAATTGAAATTCTCGCCTCTGATTTTCCTCCAACAGATTCAAATTTGATTTGGACTTATGAGAATTTTCATCATCTTCTTTATGAAAATTTAATTAATGCCATCTCCCAAGCTAATATTTCAATACTTATTTCAACATATAGTATTGTAGGATTAAATAATCTACAAGAATTGACTGATAATATTAAATCATTTATAGAAAGAGGTAATACATCAGTCAAAATATTTTGCAGAGCTATGAATCACCGTCTTGATCACCTTGGAGCGTGTAAAATATTAGCTGATCTCGGTGTTGAAATCTATGGTGACATGTTTAACCATTCAAAGGGCATTTCAATTGATAGTAACCATGGTATATTATTCACTGCTAATATCGATGGTAAACATGGATTGAAAAATGGTTTTGAAATTGGTTATATCATTGAACACTCCAATAAAGCCTTTGAAAAATTTAATAATTTTCTAGAAACTCAGATTCAATCTGCACCTTATATATTTTCTGTATTTCCATTAAAAGAAGATGTCTTTGATTTCTTTCGATCTTGGTATTTGGAAAAACAAACTAAGATATCAATGGTAATTCCTGATACAATTGAAATAAAGTATAAATTGAATACTACTTTCAGTCAAGAATTCATAGAAAATATTACAAATTACCCAATTTTCTATAAAGTCATCCCAAAAGAAAATGGAAATGAAATTCAGTTTGAAATAAATGACAAGTCATACTTACTGGAATCATTGAATGATACTATCTTTGTGCTAAAACGGCCTTTGGATAGAAATGAAACAAAAAATGCTGAAAAGTATATGTTCTTCTACAATAATATTTATTTGACAAGTTATGAATCCTGAAGAATTCAATATTTATATCCAACAATGGATAGATTTATCTAGGAATGGCAAACCGTTAGAAGCAGAGCAGTTTTATTATGCTCATATTTTTAATTCAGTCATTGAGCGTTTTAAGAAAAAATACGCTCAAAATCGAAAAGGGGAATTACTTGTTTCTCTGCTTGGCTATAGTCCTGAGCCAATTATCCTTACTGCTAAAGCATTACAGCCAGAAACCCATCTGATTATTTCTAATCCAATAAAAGAGGAAATAGTCCAGATTCTTGATAAATACCTTGCGAATAAATATCGCCTTGTGATTCTTGAAAAAGATGATTTCTTGACAATATATAAAACAATCAAAGAAAGTTTGAGCGATTATCCTACAGGAAATATTACAATAGATATAACAGGCGGTAAAAAATCAATGGTGGCTTCAGCCGCTATTTTTGGAAAAGATTATGGAAGCCGAATAGTGTATGTCGATTTTGCAGAATATTTAAAAGATTTGAGAAAACCGATTCCTGGAACTGAACTTTTAAATGTTGTTTACAACCCTCTAAAAGACCAACCTGAAAATAACTTCTTGAAATGAAACACCAGATAACTTTTGTAGGTGGTCAGTTATTGCCTGTATATGTTGGAATCAAGGAATTCTCACCAGATACTGTTCATTTTATTGTTTCAAAAGAATCAAAAGATAAATTAAGCCTGCTAAAAGCGTTTGTTACTAGCATATCATTTACAGAAAATATCTGTGATCCATTTGATTTTCTTTCAATTAAACAGATATGTGAAGAGGTATTGAGTAAAATAGAGGTGAATGATGAAGTACAATTTAACCTGACTGGAGGAACTAAGATTATGGTACTTGCAGCTCAATCAATTATGCAGCAGAAAAAGATTAATGGATTCTACATCAATCAAGATGATACAATACTTTTCTTGCAATCCTATAAAATTAAAGAACTCAATTGCGAAATTTCTATAAAAGAGTTTTTAGAATTAAGCGGGCATAAATTAAGTAGCTCTAAAGCGCTGAGTGACTTTGATAAAGATGATTTTATAGCTGTTAAAGAAATTGATTCTTTTTCGTCAATAAATAGTAAATTATATCTTCAAATAAATTCAAAAATTAGAAGCACATATATAGCACTTCGCAAAATTCCTAAGAATGGTCAACTGGAAATAAATAAATCAAGTACCTTAATTTGGTCAACAAATGAAATAATTGTGCTGTCCTCCGGTAAAGAAATATTTAAAATATTATCTAATAATGTTCGTAATCTTTTTTTTCATGCAGCATGGTGGGAATTGATAGTTGCACAGGAGATTTCGCAATGGCCTAAAGTAAAAGAACTCCTGATTCAATGCGAATTACCTTTTAAATCAGACAATAAAACAACAAAAAACGAGATCGATATATTAATAAACCTTGGTAGAAAACTTATTTTCATTGAGTGTAAATCTGGAATGGTTAAACAAGAAGATATTAATAAAATTAAAATTGTGAAAGATACATACGGTGGTGTAATTTCTAAATCATTATTAGTATGTCGTTTTGCTCCTTCACAAAATATTCTTGAGAAATGCAAGGAACTAAGCATTGGTGTTTTTTACTGCTATGACGGTAGTAACCTCATAAATCCGTTATGCGAATTAGTAAGTAGCCTTGATAAACTGGACAAAAGACTAACAATATAGATTAAAAGATTTCCAAAATTAATCCAGGTTCTACATCCTATTTCCTAAGACTTTGGTCTAAGCTTTTCTGCTTCACAATTCATTCACTCAAATCCTTCCGCCAACGCACAGGCACTGCCGGATGGCTTCATGTGCTTTTTCCAGTCATAGCTTGTCCCGCCAACAGCGGGAGTATTTGCAGAAAAAGCAAATCCATTACTGTACTCCAGCCGAATAGTTTCTTTCTTAGCGATCAATTAAAGGTTTGAATCAAATATACGGTCATCTCAACCCCACCAATTCCTCTTTTTAAAATTTAGTTCTTCCCTGTCCACATCCATAAATAGCTCATCCTCCGCTTCAATAAACGGATCGTACCAGTCTGCCTTTTTTCGTATCCAAGATACTTCAGCTTTAACTATATTGGTAAGATTATTGGTCTCATTAGCATATCTTTCACGTTCATCAGCATATCTCCTGATAGCTTCAGCTTTATCGTGTCGCTTTACCTTCTTAAATAACTCCTTAAAATCGACAAGTTCCTTTTCTTTACGTAGTTGAAGTTCTTTTGCAATACGTTCCTTTTCTTCTCTGGCTTTCTGCTTTCTTTCCCGGTCCATTCTTTCTTCCTTGAGTTTTTTCCCTGTCAATTCAAGAAAGGCTATTATTCTCGATAGCTGTTCCTCCAAGGGTATCTTTCCATCCGCAAAACGTTTTGACGGATACAACGTTTCCAATTTGAATGAAAGTAAACCGTTTGCCTGGTTTTCTGAATGAGTACCCCATTGATCCGTTATTACTTCCCGTTTAAGTCCTTCTTTAAAGACAACACCGATAGCTTCTCCAAATACATTAATATAGCTACCTCCATTCTTAATTTCTATATCATGTCCCCTGGCTATTAATGCTTTAATCAATGTATCCATGTAACGTAATGCCCGTCCAATATTATTTGGGCTGACTCTAATACTTAAAACTCCAGGCGAAGTATAAGCTATTCCTTCAGCCTTATTCCAAACTTCCTTTTTATAAATATCCTCCTTAGCATCTACTATCAATTTATTAGGGTTAATCAATTTTTCTGGTACTCTAAGATTCAATCTCTTATCACACTCAATTTCTTTTTGTAATTCCGAATGCAATATTTGCCCGTCGATACTCTTTTCATCTATTTCTTCCCGCAAATATAAAATGGCCACCTGCTCGCCTTTAAAATTTCCTAGGGGTCTTTTAGCGACAACTTTCTTCCCATATTTTACTTTTGCCCAATATCCTGCATTTGGTATCGGTATTTCCAGCTTATTACATTTTTTTCTTAATCCTACATCTGAGATATCATACTTTTTCGCAAGTGTGAGCATCGACTCTGCCCATACCAGGTCATATAGCTCCTGTCGGGTAAATTTCACCTCTTTCATAAACTTCAGATTTAGGTATATAAAATTACTAAAGAATATACTGTCAGGTAATTGATGATAGGTTAATTTTATTTCGCATCAATAAAATCTACTTTTTCCAACTGTTCTTTTTCAGCATTTTGTACTTTTAATAATCATAAAACTTACTACAATGGAAAATGATATCACCATCCTCAAGGATTCCCTAAAAGAGATTCTTGAACCTATCATCGAAGAATGCCTTACCCGGGCAATGAATAAATACATTAACCTAAGACTCTTAGAACCTGACGATTATTCTAGTATTTTTGATCTGGAAGAAGCTGCGAAATACATTAAGCTTGCAAAGAATAGCCTGTATGCCATGACAAGCAAACGTATAATACCGCATTACAAACAAGGCAAGCACCTGTATTTTCGTAAAGATGAACTAGATCAATGGATCAACATTGGGAAAGTTACAGTCGATGACTTTGAAGCCGCCGCAAACAATTACCGGGCATATAGAAGCCGCTCGTAATTTACATTCAGAAACTTTTAAGATTGTTCAGACTCCTTTTGTTTAAGCTCTTTCAGTTTCTCATGTGCATGATTTGCGTAATTGAATCTGGTACACCAGTTTTTGCTATCCCTTTTCATATTGGCATCAAGATACTTGTCAAATTCATACTGGTACTTAAACATGGCATAGGTACCTCTGTGATAAATATCTACGTAATCAGCTAGTTTTTTATTTCTGAATTCTTCTTTAAGCTCTTCAATATCTTTATTAATTATTTCTTCGGAAATCAGGTAAGGCTTTGTTTCAATATCTTCCAGAAAATCTGGTATTTCAAAGTTTTTCTTTTTGTTTTTACCTTTGGGCAAATTAACGTTCGCTATATATTTTTCAAACTTCTCTTGATCCTCAGTTAGTTCTATATACCTTTCAAGATCTATTTTTCTTTCTTTCAGTTCATTTTTTAATGCGATTAAGTCCTTCTTGTTGTAATAAAGTGATTTTCCTCTTTGAAAATAACTGCTGAATCCAAACTTTTCAATAATAAATTTGCCTGAGTTCCAGCTATAAATTTTTGATACGTCAGAGAGATCACTGTTGCTTACCCATTCACCACGTTTAAGGACCATATCCTGGTATTCTTTTGCGGCTTTGTCCAGGGCTTCTTTGGAAAATCTTTCTTTTGCAGGTAGATCTTCTGTTCCTGTTATTTTTGAAAGAATCTGCTTTATTTGCTTTAATTCTTCTAAAATTTTTGTTTCCATTTTTATACTGAATTATTAAATGAATGAGTGTAAAATCCTAATACCAAATTAATACTATTTTCCAATTTTACGGTCATTTGATTTTTGACTCCAAAATAAGTATTTATATGTAACATATTTATGCTATATATGTTACAATAATAGACTATTTATGTCGCATATATATACTATTTTTGCGACAGAATAAATATTTAAACACTAGTTAAAATATTGATATATATATTATTATAAAATTAAGAATAGCGAGAAGGGGCTCGCTTAAGTATTGATTCTGTTTTCACCTGTTAATTTGTAACATATTTAGCATATATTTGTGACAAATATAGAATGTAAAAATGAAAAGTGTAGAGACAAAAATAGTAGAAGCCATCAGGTCAAAACCTAGAGGCGTTTTGATATTCCCGGAAGATTTTCAGGAAATGGGAACTCCTGAAGCTATTCGTGTGGCTCTTCACCGCTTAGAAAAAGATAACATTCTTACAAGAGTAGCACACGGAATTTATGTACGCCCCAAAATGAGCACGTACTTAGGGCAGATACTTCCCACTGCCGAAGATATAGCAGCAGCTATTGCCAAAAGAGATAGGATTCGCACTGTACCCACAGGTACCTATGCCCTTAATGCATTAGGCTTGAGTACTCAAGTACCAATGCGAATAGTGTTGCTCACTGATGGCTCACCCCGTGTAATAAAAATAGGAGAACGAACTATCAAATTCAAGAAAACAACCCCTAAATCTCTTTTGACAAAAGGTGAAATAAGTCGCTTGGTGATTCAGGCTCTCAAAGAAATAGGACAAAACAAACAAACCGAAGAAGAAGAGCATAAAATACTGGATTTGTTGAAAAAAGAAAATCGAAAGGACTTACAACACGATATAGCATTAGCTCCCGTGTGGATTCAAAAAATAATGAAGAAAGCGCTGTAGGTGGCAATAGTTACTTTCAATAATATTCCCTATACCGCAAAGGCTGTAATTTACCGGCAAAGAAACAACAAAACCGGATTCCGTGTTTTTGCCGATGAGAAAGACTGGAGGGTAGTGCAGTCATTGTCTGTCAAAAAAAAGTGAACAATGTTTCTTTGAAATTGACAGACCAATTTATAGTTTTGAGATATATCTTTGAATAAGCTCAGTTATTTCATCAAAGCTTGGTTGCTCCCTGTAGTAAAGCGTAGCTGAAGCCCGGTAGCGTTCTTCAAATCTTTTCCTCATATATTGATCGTTCAGTAACAATGCAGGATGCTCAGGCAATGGTATTTCTTTATCCGCTCCACGAAACCGGGCCATCTTGTGAGCAAGATATTCAGGGGAGCCAATAAATTTCTGTACCTCCGGGTTTTTCATTAGGCAATATACATCGTAATATTGCCGCATAAAATTCACTGGCTGCCCGCCTTGTGTTTCCTTCCGGTATTTGTTTACGATAGTTTGAATTTTTTCTACCAATGTATATCCTGGCAGATAGCATAATACATTTAAAGCAGTATTGTCGATGTATTCAAAAGGTTTATTTATAAATTTTACATGATCCATTACCCAGGATGAAATAGTAACGGACCGATTGGGTGCAACAGTATCAAATCCGGCTTCTAACAATATTCCGTCTTTCAACCCATTTATCGCTTCAGTGTAAGAGTTGTAATATAAACGAATTCCTCCGCTGCGGTATTTATCGGTATCATCAAATGCCGTATCGCGCTCAACTTTAATTATACCATCTATCTCAATTTTCTTTGAGAACAAGTCATAAAAAGCCTTCCTTCCTTCTCTGACCTCAGATTTATCATCTTTGCCTTCTGTAGGTAAACCAAAGTTGGTTTTGATATGAATATCTATATCCTCCGAAAACCGATGAATCAATCCGAATCCCTTCGAAAGTGATGTCCCGCCTTTTAATTCAAACTCAATGCCTTGTTGGTTCAATCCATACAGTATATGCATGATCCAGTAATCCTTCTCAACCAAGGCTGGATCAATACGCTCTTTTTCCGATACTATCGCCAATAATTCTTTAAATTCCGGATCGTTGTGTATGAAATCAGGCATATTGAATTTTTTTTAGTGTTGCAAAAATCAACTTTCTTACACTTCCGTTTCCATATTTACTTGCCATTTTCTTTAATTCTTCTGAATCGAAGAGATTGACATTTCTTTGGAAATTACTTAAAACCATTTCTGAATCCTCAGCTAACTCATTCATGATATTCAGAAGGTCAACAACCAGGTATTCACGGCTAAGAGTTGCAGGAAAAGCTGATTTTAACTTGAAAAGAAAGCTTCTTCCGTTCAAGGTGAATATTCCTCTGCGCTTGTGATTATATACCCAGGTGATATTGTATAGCTGAGTTAATCCCAATCCTAATGAGTTATATACATTTGGTGAAAAAAGCAGGAAAGTATCATCCTTCAGGAATCGCTCAACTAAACTATGATCGTTAGGAGGGCTAACACCAAATTTCGATTTCTTAGGTGCATAGTAGATTCCCTGGCTTAGCTTCTGAAGAGTTCCATCCTCAGTCAGCATGTGCAAATGTCTGTCTACAGCCGTTGTCCAGTTTTCAATATCTGCGCGTCTGTATACTTCACCAGGCTGGATGTTTTGTTTCAAAGATTGTAATATGGTTTTCATAATGAGTACAAAGGTATAATAAAAAATTCAATTTGCATGATATTTACAGAATAATTCATGCATTTTTTAATTTTATAAAATTTTCGATAAATCAGCTGCATTTTGAAGTAATAAAAATAAGCATTTTGCAGACCAGAATATAGTGAACAAAAAAATGTTTTAGCTTCCAACCTTGACACCTCAGGTTCCAAACTTGACACCTCAGTTTCTAACCTTGACACTTCCGTCATCAATATCCAGATTCTCTCAATCATCCCAATCAGACTTACAATTCAGAATTATACTTCACTAAGATTTTTTTCCTCTCTCCAACCCACGCAGGCAGTGCCGGATGGCTGCCAGGTCGCAAATTTTTGTCACGGTATTTGCAGAAAAGCAAATACAGCGAGCCGCGCCAAAAATTTGCTACTGTCATCCACCGGAAGCTACGTTCACATAATAACAGTTATGATCTTGCCTACTTTTTTATAGGTATGAATGTCTTAATCCGGCAAGCT
Source organism: Bacteroidales bacterium (assembly GCA_030654075.1). Lineage (GTDB taxonomy): Bacteria > Bacteroidota > Bacteroidia > Bacteroidales > UBA4417 > UBA4417. The sequence continues at coordinate 16,644 of JAURYB010000003.1, forward strand.
CATAACTTTATTATGTGCAAGGGCATAAAGCCAAGTAGCCACTGCCTGCACCTGCCCTTCCCTCCCACTCCACCCGCTTTCCCTGCAGTTGCAAGCCATTCATTACTCGTCCCTCGTAATTTCATGCCTTTCACTGCACCCACAGCAGCAAATAAGCCTCGTTCCTCTGCTTATCAGCTGCTAAAACCTACCGCACTTTCCGGTTGTACAAGAATACAAGCCGGTGAGTAATTGTTTACAAGTCAGTTCTACAAGTGACGAGCAGCAATCTGAGAATCCATCACACTTACCTGTTGCTGCAAGCAATTGTCCTCTTCCTCCTCTTACGTCCTCCTTGTTTCGTCACTTTTCAGTCTGGCAGGTTCGGTCGTTATTCCGGGGACGCATCCTTCGTCAGCGACCCCTTCATAACTCCCACGCATAAAGCAAAACCTCCTTCGTTGGCTCAGCTTTTAAGAATGCTTCACCAGCCAGCCTTCAAGGATGCCTTCACTGCGTCGTCCTCCATCGTCGTAATCGTCCAATCACTTTCACAACCCCACAGCAGCATACCTGTATGGCAGCCAGGTTACTGCCACCGCACCTTTTTTCGGCTTGCCGGACGCTTCCTTCCGCACATACCATGTTACAGCGACCGTCAAGCACGAAAACCCATCTCAACGTAACCCGTCCGTCCATCCAGGCAAGCTGCTAAAACCTCCCCACTTCCCGGTTGACGTGTATCTTTAGCCATTTAGCACCACTAGTACAAGCGGTATTTCGTGTGCGCTATCGCCCTCCGGTTGATCGTTACAGCGCATAGCCACAGGCGTGCGGTATCGTAAATAACGTATCGCGTTCCGCTAAGCTTCTTTACTACGCTTCGCGAAAACCAAATATTTAACACCAGCCTTGACACCACCCGAGCAGTATTTATTCACCGGCAATGTCTTGCTTATTTTTTAATGGTATTGCCGTCTCATTTATACTGCCCCTCGCCGCCCCTAAACTCCACGTTTAACCTTCGTATCAAAAACCTCATCCCCATATTTCATCTGGAGCTTTCATATTTATTGCCCTCGTTCAAATTGTTTTAGATGGTTGCCTAAAGAGGAAGAATTTTTTAGGAAAAGAAAAAAAGGAATTGAATTTACTATAGCATTTCAGCAAATTCAAGTACAGCCTTGCAGCATCACAATTTCTCCTTTGTAGTTTAATATCGAGCTGCAAGGTCTGCCCTTCGGGTGCATTCATTATTTTATGCATAACCACAATTCAAGCCCGTTAGGGCTTTTTTCATGCAATAAAATAATGACCTGCATACTTGATTTTGCCTCCATGCTATTAGGGATAGGTTAATTCCTTTTTTTCTTTTTTCCCGTTTTTCATTTTTTTCCTAAAAAATTTGTGGAAGGGGCGGTAATGGAAAGATCAGAGTAACCTCCAAAAAACTTTTACTATGCAGAAAATCACCACTTACAGCCCCGACCAGGTGCGAAGCCCTTTCGCCTTCTTCATCCTGAACAAAGGCATGAACAGCGGCAAACCCCTGGAGCATCCCTGCCCCAATTGTTTCACCTTCAATGCAGCCGATCAGGCTGAAAAGGACCTTTACTGCTGGATCTGCTTCGGGCTCTGGCAGTCCAGATCCTTTCATCAGCATTTGATCGGTTCAGTTATTCCCTTTATTCGCCTTCATGAGTTAAGCCAGGTTATCAGCCAGGCATCCGAAAAAGCTCAGGCTAATCCGGGCACATTTCAAAAAACAGTCGAAGCTCTCAAAACCCTGGATCTCCAGGAGAAGCAGTTCCATCGCAACATCATGCTAATAGCCGAAGCTAAAAAGGCAATTTTCGCTAATTATCGCAGCTGCCCTTCATTCTATCGGTAAATCCTTAAACCCAATATTAACCTCGCCTGGTGGTCCAAACTGCCAGGCTTAAACCTTCAAAGTCATGAATCAGAAAACAGTCAAAATTTCAAAAGAAACAGCCGAGAAAAACGGGTATTACCTGTTTGGTGGCAAAGGTGATGTTTGGTCCGATACGGCTCATTTGTCACATGGCGGTATGGCTACCACTTTATGCGGCCGGCCAATGCTCAGTACAAACTGGGTGCGCATTAACGAAGTTAACGAGGTAGGTTGCGATGAGTGCTCCAGGCTTTTTGATCTTGCTATTTCACTTTAATTAACCAGGTGCCCGGGTCCCCTGGCCCGGGTACCATAATGTTTTTACAAATGACACAATCCGAAGTTATCAGCAGAACCTTCCGGTTCGTTTACAACATCCCTTCAAATTTCATTGAAGAGATTTGGTCCGACAGCCCAATCCTGGCCGATCATCTGAAATCCAAGTTTATCGGTTTTTGCAAATCTGAAGGCTACGCTTCAGCTAATGCAATCCTCAAATTCTTCGCCTCACTCGATGAATCCAACACTGAGAAATTCTGCACTTATGCATCCACCTGGATACAGCAGCACAATTAATCCCTAACCCCAAAACCCTAAATCCTATGAAAAAGTACTTCAATGATCCCCGCCCCATCACCGTTCGTTACACTGGCGATTGTGCCGAATGTGGCACCATTCTGAAATCAGGCACCTCCGCCTACTATTGGCCATCGGATGGCAGGCTTTACTGCAGATCTTGTGGTGAATCCGAGTACAGGCAATTCCTCTCAGCTGCAGCTGATGAGGAGGTTTATCTAGGTATAGGAAATCCATTTGCCTGTTGATCATCCATGCATTTTTAAACCAGCCTGGTACTCCAGGCTTTTTTTTATGCTTTGGTCACAAAATGATGGTTTATTTGTATTGCAAACTTTTATATATTTGATTTAAATATTGACTGGCAGTTATCAGACCTTTCCACTCAAATTCGGATGTATAAGGATGATTTTATCAGACCTAGTAACATGTTACCACCAATGATAAAAACAGACTGACGACAAGGCATGACAATGACTGAAAATGAAACAACTAAATAATAGCTAATAATATAAATTATGGAAGAAGTACAAATATTTGAACAGCTATTCATTGTAAATGGAACGGCTGTTGGTAAAATGGCAATTTTAGTAGGTGGATTAAATAGACCCAATCCAAAAGAATATATGGATGAAGCTGTTCACCGATATGTAGGTACAATTGGTCACAATCAGTATATAGAAATTCATTTGGATAATCCTTGGACAAGAGTTCTTACTACTGGAATCAATGAGCTTCCTCTGCGACCTTTTCTACCTTCTGATACATTAAAATT
>JAURYB010000004.1 GCA_030654075.1 Bacteroidales bacterium
ACATGACAAAATCAGCCAATTTTGACTCACAGGCGGATGATATTATTTTGTCATGGAGTTCCATGTGACCCGTTAAAAAATAAATAATAACACATGAAATTTGAGCATACGTTATCTTAATTTATCTGCGTAATCAGTGCAATCTGTGGCAAATATTTGTTTGTCAATGTTTTAAATGAACTGATTAGTCACAAATTTTCATATTAAAATTCGTAAACGCTTAATTCTAGAAATAGAAAAAATTAAAAAAAATTAAAAAAACTCGGACAACTAATTCAAGCTAGTAAACACAATGAAAAAACGCCCCGCATTAGCAGGGCGTTTTTATTTGTCAAAAACCCGGATATTAAAATCAGTAGTCTCAACAAGCTGAATAAAGCGTACAAGTTCAAACCAAAAACCATCTTATTTAAATACAAGCATCGTGCCAAAGCTCTGTGTGTTTCAAAAAGACATTTCAAATATGCGTAAGGCAATTGAACATAATAAAAGGCTAAGACTCAGCAAAAGTTAAGCAACAAAAGACTACCCTTCACCTGACACCCTAAACGAAGCCGAAGGGTCAACCTCAACCTCAACCTCAACCTCAACCTCAGTATTATAAGAATTTACTAAAACGAATATCAGAACATTTAAACAAATTATCAATTAAAGTAACACAATTCTTATATTAGCAGTCGAATACAAACAGGAGGTTACCTTGATACAACGCAAAGATGTTCAAACGATAGTTAAAGGCGACAAGCGGATGGTACGCGGTTGGGTTATGTACGACTGGGCTAACTCAGTATACCAGCTTACGATAGCATCGGCTATTTTCCCGATTTATTACAACACCGTTACCCGGACGGGCGACAATTTTACCGTATCCTTTTTCGGCGCTCCAATAATAAATACGGTGCTTTACTCCTGGGCGATCGCAGCTGCTTATCTCCTGGTAGCTATAGGATCACCATTATTTTCGTCCATGGCCGATTATTCAGGCCGTCGAAAAGGATTCATGCGGGCCTTTACTATGTTAGGAGCGGTAGCGTGTGGAGCATTATTTTTCTTTGATAAAAATCATATTGAACTGGGCGTAATAGCATTCGCGCTCGGTACAGTAGGTTATGGAGGAAGTATAGTATTCTATAACTCATTTCTGCCTGTAATCGCTAATCCCGAAGACCAGGACCGTATCAGCGCCCGTGGCTATTCCATGGGTTACCTGGGTGGTGTTGTATTGCTGTTGTTCAACCTGCTGATGATCATGAAACCAGGGTTGTTTGGCATTGCAGCCGATAGTTCATTACCCGCGCGCATTTCGTTTCTCACGGTTTTTATCTGGTGGATTGGATTCTCCCAGATTACATTCAGCCGTTTGCCGAAGTACACTTTCCGAAAAAGGATGAAACGGGAATCGGTGCTTACCAACGGTTACAGGGAATTGCGGTTAGTTTTCAACCAGATAAAGAAATCGTATAAACTCAGCATGTTCCTTACCGGGTTTTTCTTTTTAATGATGGGAGTGCTGACAACCATGTTTATGGCGGCAACCTATGGCGAAAAAGAAATGGGGTTGAAAGAAGATGTTCTTATCCCTACAATCCTGGTCATTCAGTTGGTTGGGATGCTCGGAGCCTGGATGTTCGCAAGGATTTCGGAAAAGCTGGGAAATATGCGCGCTTTAATGATTACCATTGTGGCTTGGACAATCATCTGCATTGGTGCCTACTTCATCACAAATACGATACAATTTGTAACAGCCGCGTTCTTTATAGGGATTGTAATGGGAGGTTCACAATCGCTCGCACGCAGTACGTATTCGAAAATGCTTCCCGAAGAAACTACCGATCATACATCATTTTTTAGTTTTTATGATGTAATGGAAAAACTGGCAACGGTAGCCGGTACTTTTAGTTTTGGTGTAATCGAAGCTATAACAGGAAGTATGCGTTATTCGGTGCTGGCTATTACTGTATTTTTTATGCTGAGCCTGTTCTTTATGGTATTGCTTTACAGGCGAACCAGGATTGAGGCACAGGCATTAAAAGAAAACCCCGCCTGATTATTAGTTCGGTCACCTCCCAAAGTCGCACCCGGACTAAAAGAAAATCGCATTAAAAATACCTCGAATAAGCAAGCACGGAAACTAAAACACTTGCCAGCGTTGTAAAGAAAGACAGTTTCGCCCAGTTTGTCTCTTTAGGCTCACGTATATATACCGTATCGCCTGCGTATACCATGGGGATTTTTATACTATCTGAGGAATCAGCGCTGAAAAGCAGTCGCAGGTCAAACTCTTCCACTTTCCTGTTTACACGAACAATGGTAACTGATTTTGCTTTTTTAAAACTTTTTAAACCACCCGCTAAACCTATAGCGGAAAACAGGTCAACTTTTTCATACAACTGGTATTGCCCGGGTTTATTCACATATCCGAAAATATTCATTTGCTGGTTTTGGATTTTACGGATAAAGATTGAAACCATGGGATTAACTACAAACTTCTCCAATGCCTTAGTGAGTGAATCGGTTAACTGAGCCGAACTCATACCTGCAACTTTAACGCTTCCCAACGCCGGGTACTGCACAAAGCCATCAGGCAGAACAATAATACTTCCCAGCGAAAATTCAGGATGTTCCATTACGGTTACATCAAGCACATCTCCGCGCTGAATTATATAACTGTCGCCCTGCGCGTTGACCATAAACCCTGAGAGCAAGGCTCCCCAAAAAACAAATATAAACTTTTTCATTTTGACATTTTTTAATGTGATGCAGGCAAATAATACACCCGCGGTTTTTAATTTAAATCAAACCTGCTTAACATCAATAGGTTGTTTGAGTTTTATCACTGGGTTTTACAAGGTAAGTTCTTATCTCCTGGTTCCTGAGCAGGCTAAAGGAAGGAAGGTCAGGATAAAAGTATAGTTTGTCACCTTCATTTTGGTAATAGCCTGGCAATGTTCCGTACGAAAAGCTGGGAGTACTCAGCACATCCCGGTATAATTCGAGCATCAGGTCAGGCTTAATATTGGTTTCAAATGTTTTAGTGATCTTAGTTAGTATTTCCGCCTGCCGGGCCGGGTTAATCAGCGCGTAGGCTTTGCGGAGCGATGTCATAACCACCTGCTGACGGTGTTGCCTCATTTCGTATGCCAACTGCCATTCGGAAGGTGGTGCTTTGAAATTATCAATCCGGATAAGATCTTTCCCGGTTCCTCTTGTAAAGGTACGTTTAATCCGTTTCATATCAAGAAACCGAATGTATTCCCAGGTATGAAATCCATCAATATGTCCCGGGCCGGGTGTCAGATCGTAAGCTTCGGCATAGGGCTTATCAATTTCAAGGTCTATCCCGTCGAGCATATCTATCAGGTCGATAAACGAAAACCTGTCCTGTATCAGGTAATAATCAATGCGCTGGTTCAGCCGGTTTTCGAGCAATTTAACCGTGGGATCGATGCCAATTGTAAAGAAAATATCAATCAGACGGTAATCGTTATTCAAAAACAGGGTTGTATGCGGAATATGAGTAATGCTGATTCGTTTAAAATCAGGATAATAGTTGATGATCATATATACCGCCGGGAAACCTACATACAAAACATTGATCTGGCGGATTTCTTTGCCGTCAGTTCCTTTTGTTGTATTTGCCGCTACTTCCTTAAAATTAACTTTCATAGCAGATGCGAGGGCTTCCTGCATATCGGCGCCGGCGCGTGCATTTCCCCTCCCAGGAATATGGTATATTGTATCATGCATAAGTAAACGATCCATATTTACGCGCCTGATATCAGCATTGGGAGTTAGTCCATACGCACGGCGAACCAACATCGACAGGTCAGCACCTGAAGCCATAGTGTAAACCGCAGGTATATGAACCTCTCCGCAAATTCCAACCCGGATTAATTTTTGTTCTTTATCCTTTGTTAGATAAGGAATCAGGAAAAAGATTACGACACTTATCAGCAACAACAATACCATAGCGGTCCAGAACCAGAATTTGCGTTTCCTGTATTTGGCGGCTGTTTCGTCTGGTACTGTTTTTCTACGAGGCATACTGACTATAACGTATGATTATAATGAGAAAGATGATGTAGTCAAGGGGCCCAAAGCAGGGAACCAGGTTGAAACCTGGAACCACAAGCCTGGTTTTGAGTTTACAAGTTAAATTTTTATACAATTACTTACGCAGAACCTATAAAAATAGCTATGTTCAGGCAACCCGCGAATGTTCAACGCCGACTCTTTTATGCTTTTTTACCCTGTCACCACTTTCGTTATATCCGTATTCATAACCGTAATGATAATAATTGGTATGCCGGTTTATTTTATTCAGTTTAAGGTCGTTGATAATAGTTCCGGCAATTTTAAACCTGTCGTGGCCCATCATTTTAATCAGTTTATCAAGCGATTTACGGGTAGTATGCATTAAGCGGACTATAATCACTACACTATCCATAAGATCAAGGAAGGTAACAATATCCGGTATATATAACACAGCTGGTGTGTCGAAAATTACAATGTCAAATTTTTGTTTTACAGCCTTCGTGAAACTGACAAAACTAGGATCATCATACTGGAAATCTTGCCGACTAGCTGTGTTGCCAACACCGGTAAATGATAATTTAGCGTTATCGGTTGGATGTATAATTTCTTCAAGCAGGTTTTCACCTCTGCAAAAATTAACCAGCCCTGTCGCATTCCTCATCCCCATAGTATCGGTAAGTTTCGGGATAAACATATCCATATCCACCAGTAAAACATTAAGACCTTTGTCGGCTAACGCTGTAGCCAGCTGCAGGCTTACCATCGATTTACCTTCTTTACGTACAGGGCTGCAAACCGAGAACAGTTTCTTGCCCGGATCTTTTATTGCCTGTTTTATATTTACAATAATCTCACCCAGCTCATTCATCCTTTTATAGGAAACCGCGCCTGGTTTCTGATCCTCATAATACGATTCAGGGTTACGCCGGTGCAATAAAGTGCCGAGTAACGGAAAGCTATAAAATTTTTCAAAATCCGATACCAGCATTAACCTGTTGTCGAGCAGGTCGAGGATAAAAACCGCGGCGGCACCCAGGAAAAGTCCGGCCATCAGGCCCATAAGTAAGATCAGCAGCGTGCTTTTATTGGCGGCAGCCATTGGCACTTCAGGCTCATCAATCATTACAAAACGGCTCAGGCTGCCCTGCGCGGCCGATTGGGCTTCGATAAGTTTTGAGTTCAGCAGGTTGATAGTCATAAAAACCAGTTCGCGGTTGCGCAATTGCTGCTGTTGATTTTCATCGGTAGTATCAGGCAACATTTTGCCTTCGAATTCGCTGATTACCCGTTGCAGCGAAAGCACGCGTGTTTGCAATGATATTTCGGTGATCTGCAGTTCCATCAATTTGCTCATCAGCTGGGCTTTCAGTGGATTCTGCACCAGGCTTTTAATTTCGAGTTTCTGCTGTATGCTGTCGCGAAGCATGCCATTGATCTGCGAAATATTATCGCGGATAGCTTTAATAGCAGGGTGACTTTCTTTGTTTTTCGTCAGGGCGCGGGCCAGGTCAACCTGCAGGTTCATTAACTGCACTTTTAGTGGTTCCGAAAAAGCCGATTCATTTACAATGGTGCCATCCAGGTTTTTCAATTCCTGTTCGGTGCGCTGTTTCGAAGCCATAGCTGATGAAAGATTGATCTGCGTATTAAGCAGGTCGGTACGGAAAGCATCAAGGTCATTCCCAAGTTTCTTGATATCACGTATCATCGCTGGATTACTGGCGCCATCCATAAGCATCCGCTGGTCAATCTGGCTAAGTTTGATATTGTTTTCCGAAAGCTGACGGGCCAGGAAAGTAACCAGCTTTTCGGAATTATTGACCTGGTTTTTAAGCAGGATATCATTAAGCGCCTGTACATACGCTTTAATCAGGGTAGGAATTATAGCGTTATTTTTCGAAGTAACCGTAACTTTATAAACAGGGGTTGATTGTTCTTTCTTATCAACCATCTCAACCTTAAACATACGTTTGATAATAGCAGTATTATAGGGCAGACCGGAATTCGTAAGTGTCAGTCTTGCCATTTCATCCGATTTCATAGTGCTGAGCCAGAAACTTTTATCAAAGTCCGATTTAATTACCGGCACATTCGATTCAACAACAAAATTTTTGATGGATTCGTTATAGAAAACTTCGTATTCGGCAACATAAAACTTAGGTTGATTCAGCGCGTAGATCAGGGCAATAATTGTTACAAGCAATGTGATGGCAATGAATTTCCATTTATGGATATATAATACCTGCAGGTACCGCATAATATCAAATGACCCTTCCTGCATATCGAATGCAGCGCCTGCAGCAGGCTGTTGTCCCATCTCGGATGGCACCTGGTAGTCTGTGTTGGGTGGATATTTTTCGGTCATTGTAGTAACTTCAAAGGTATATTTTGAATTTCAGTATCACGAGTGGTGCAGTTGGCCGGGTTTGGAGAGTAAAAGGCTATCAGTATTTCAGAGTTTCAGAGTTTCAGCCTCCCATCATACATTATTCACTTTTTTCACCCTGATCGGCGACGGCTGAGCGAAGCCGAAGCCAGCCGAATGGCTCTATTCACTACTCATTATTCATTATTCACTTTTCACTATTCATTATTCACTTTTCATTATTCACTATTCGCCATTCCTTCCTCACTCTGCTCCTGATTTTTCTTCTGCTTTATCTCGTATAACTTATAACTTCCATACACGCCGCCTAGCAGAAGCAGGATATACAAACCGCTGGCAAGGGTGGCACCGGCACCGCCGCCTACAACGCCAGTAGTAGCCCCATTAGTCCCTGTAGCAATTGACGGATCAGCAGGGTCCTGAGCATTTGCATTGATAGAAAAAAGCCATGTTAGGGAAAGCGCTAAGGCGAGTACTTTAAAAATTCTTTTCATGTTCTTGAGTGTTAATATTTTTATACTTATCGGATAGCGATTTTTTGGGTTTGGACGTAACCGTCAAACATCAGTTTCACCATATAAATACCAGGTTTCACATTTATTATTACCTGCTGATCACCCGATTTATCAAGCGGTATTGTTTTTATCAATCGTCCTTGTATATCTGATATAAATGCTGAACCTTGTTGATTTTGGAAATCAGCATATTTCAGATATAATTCTTTATTTACATTGTATACTCTGCATTTGTTTGCAGCAACAATATCCTTATTCAAACCCAGCAAGGTGTTTCCCATGTGAATTCTGAAACGCATCGGATCATCCGATACAGAGTATGAGAAAGAGTAGACAGGATTCTGCTTAAGAGATGTAGTAGTCCCTAATTGTTTGTCTTCAAGTTGTATATCTATATCTGGATGCTGAGTGTTGAAACTTTCGATTTCAGACGCAGTTAAAGTAACTAAACCGTCTGTACCATATTTGAAAGCTAAATCGAAAATTTTCTCTTCTCCTGAATAAGGAACTGCGTTTATCGAGTATTTTGTGCTATTGGCATCAACTGTATATATATCAGGTACAGCTGTTCCTGCCATAGATGTAAGGTTGTAAGCATCAAAATTGCGATCAAATTCATCTGAAGCCTCCGGCGTTAAACGAACTACGATTGCATCCAACTTCTCATCAATATTGGCTGTAAGCCTCAAAAGATCGGAATTTGCTAATGCTCCCTTAAAAAGTGGAACGGTGCTGATGGTTCTGGCCAGATTGTTAACAGAGAGAACAGGACTGGCTGCATTTGCTCTTACAAAAAATGCTTGGCCAGGAGATATAATTCCAGGATTAGTCCTTCCATCACTGGCAACTCCGTTTACATAGGTGATGTATTGATGATTCGTAGCATCCCACAAATACAAAGTATTATCAACATTAGTCTTATTCCAGGCATTTGCGGCATCCCAGTCGATTGGTGAAGGATATGGATTACCAACCAAATTCCAACCACTACCAGCAAAGCTTACTGTCATATCTGTTGTACTATTATTAAATTGACCCGGAAATAAATATGTTTCTGTTGCATCGGTTGGATCATAAGTCATATAGCCCCTACCCGAAATAATGGAATTATCGGTAGGTGTATTCATTTGATACCAGTTGTTTGCACTTTCGTCATAACGGGCCAGATATGACCATAAAAACACATCTGAATATAATGGTGAAGCAGCAGTATTGATAGGAACAGAAACCAGGTGATATAGCTCACCGCCACCATTGCTGGTGCCTGAAACAAATCGTTCAATTGTTCCTTTAACTCCTGAATTTCCATGCATCAGAATGCCGGTTCCATCCAAAGCCAGGCTATTAGACAATATTTTTAAACTGTTTACGGTTCCGCTTGTTTCAGAAATCTCTCCATTAACAGTTAAAATCTGGCCTGGATTAATATTCAATGTTTTACTGGCATTAATAGTTAAGTTATTACAAGTAGCATCCAAAACATCAACATAACATGTTGCATCTATTATTGCAGAGTTATACACCGTTGGAATTGCATCGGACGACCAGCTTAGGTCATCACTCCAATCGCTTCCATTATCACCTTGAAATATATAGTCTGGCTCAGTTGATTCCGTATATGTGGTAATTTGATTACTTGCGAAAGCACTATATGTGCTGGAACCGCTATTGTATGATTGTACAGTGTAATAATATGTAGTAGCAGAAGTAGCATCAACCGGAAGAGCCAATGAACTTGTTAAAGCTCCATTTACAAAATAATCTTCTAACAAATAGTTAGCTTGATCGTCAAAAACATTTACATAATATCCGGTAGCATATCTGCCAGGTATCCAATTTAGAGTGAATCTGCTTGCAGTGACATTTGATGGAGCTAAAGCAACCGGCATAGCTGGAAGACCTTCGGCAGTTACTGAAACATTATCAATAGCCATAACATCCTTATTCGCAACTCTTAAATCTTCCCATCTTAGCATGACTTCTTGACCTGGCTCAATGTTAACTGGAAAAGATACTGAATTTGTAACTAATGCTCTGTAAGCAACATTATTACCATCGAGAGAAGTTGCTGTTGCGGGGATATAAGGAGCCGTAAAAAAATTTGTTAATGTATTTGCATATCCCGTAGCAGTTAAATTAATTTCATCCACTTTATAGGAAAGTTTTATTGTTTGTTGACCTGCTACATTATTTCTCCATTGCTCACCATCAAAAACAACTGTAAAGCTCTTAATAACAGTTCCTGTATTATTTCTTAATCGCCAACCTAAATAATAAGTACCAGTGTAAGTGGCTCCTGAATAGCCAAGAGCTCTATCGCTATTAGAACCGGTACCAAAGGAATATAGCCCCGAGATAAATGTAGATCCATCACTGACACCATAAGCACTGAAACTAGCCACTCCGGTAGTTTTAGCATACCAACCAGATAGTGTTGTATTATTAGACCATGCGTTAGAAGCTCCAGATGAGGCTAGACCATCAAAATTTTGAGTCACGGCTGTACTTAATGCCGTTATAGCTGTCTGCCCCCACCCCACTTCTCCAATCCCCAAAACAAATAGCAGTATAAACAATGATTTCAGTACCCTGGTAAAGATGTTGCGTTTCATAGCGCCTGTTATTTAATTAATAATGTATGATGTCTTGTAATTGTTCTTTTGGCTTAGTCATTGTTCCCGGAATAATTTGGGTCGGGAACAAATTTTGTATTTATTATTAATTTACATAGAGGTAAAAAGTAATACACCAAATGTAAAGTTTTTTTCTAAAACAATTAAAAAAATAAAACTGCGTTTTTTTTCGGCTTTTCCAGTCAGAGATTGAAGCCCTTCTGTTTGAAAAAAAAGAAAGCTGTTGTATTTCAAATCATATGTACCACTTGCCAAAAACGTGATGCAAAATTCTATTTTTTTATATAAACACTGTTAAACAGATCATTAGAACATTTATGATGAAATTATGACCACCCTGAATACGTGTAATAGTACGTTTTAGTTTTGACGATGTAAAAGTACAATGCGAATTAAAATTATCCGAAATTAATTTGTCCGGGTTATTCAGAATAAATTTTAGGACATGCAAACCACTGATAATGAATGGAAATTAAATATAGTCCAAAAAGACCATATGTAATATTATCTTACACTCTCGATATTTACTTTAACACGGAATCAGAATTCACATCCTAAAAAATCGGATTAACCTTATCCAATAATGTTGATTTACCGGATTTATTTTAGTAGTCCGGGCGCGACTCAAAGGCTAAGCCGGACAAAAAATAAAACCAATCATTTTAGCCTGAGTACGTCCCAAAGTCGCACCCGGACTAAAAGAGCAAACCCGCCATTTTAGTCCGGGCGCAACTCAAGGCTAAGCCGGACTAAAAATAAAACCAATCATTTTAGCCTGAGCACGTCCCAAGGTCGCACCCGGACTAAAAAAAACGGAAAACCACGAAATAAACAAAGATATTATCTCCGTTTACGTTCGTGGCCTCCGAGTCTTAGAGGTAGTTTATGAGTATTCCAGGTAAGACAAGTATTTATAGGGTATTCCGCACCAGCTATTTAACAATGATTTTTGTATTGCTTCTGCCTTTGGAGGTAAGCACACTAACAATATATACACCCGCATTACCATGTATATTTATCTGTGTGGTTGCGCCTGCTTCAACGCTGCCGGTAGCAATGGCACGGCCAAGCATATCGCTTACCATTACTTTACCACCCAGTTGGTTTAATGAATGAATATTCAGAATACCATCCGCTGCATAAACAGTGAAGTTATTGGACGATTGGGTTTCTTTAATACCGGTGTAGCTATTGAAATACAATTCAAATCGTGCAGCATCATCAACGGTTGCAGAGGTAAACGTATAAATATTGTTATCAGTCAGGTTATGATCAATCCCCAGCTTTTTATCCTTCAGATAAACAATATCAGAAGTGCCCAGCGTTTCTATCCCTTTTACTTCAATCGAAAAATTTGACCCTTCATTCTTAGTAAACAGGAAAGGGATAACGGTTTCGGAATTCAATTCCGGAAGACTGTTCACCATCAGGTTTTCACCTGCCATAACAGAATAGAACAGAGGGGCATAACCGGGCAGGAAGTTACCGTCGAATTCAAAATCAAAACCTGTTGTGGCTTCCTGGTTTACCCGCACCTGGCTTTCCTGGAAAGAACCATTGTTAAGATCGTGAGCGAAAAGCTTAATTACAGGATCACTGCTCTTTTTATACCAGGCCTGTGCTGAATGTACCCGATTTGCAGCCGGAATAGTTAGTGACGCACCATCAAGGTCTGCCTGCACCATAAAGCCGTTTCCTGCAGGAATAATTTCACCGGCAACGACAGGTGTATAGCCTTGGGCTGATTCATTCCAGATATTTGCTACGCCGCCAATATTGGATTTTGTCCAACCGGTGTACCAGCTTAGCGCTGAGCTAAAAGGATTGCCTAAAAGATGCCAGCTGCGGTTTGTTTGTGTTGATCCGGTAACTGTCAGCCCCGAAACTGAAACATCCGATACATTTAGCGTACCGCTAAAAATCTTTGTATCAGAAGTTTTATATGCAGCCATATAGCCTTTACCAACTAAAAAACCGGAAGAGGCTCCATTTGCCGTTGACCAGGTTGTGCCTGTAGTTGTCTTGATATTCACCCACTCATTTGTTGGCTCATACCAGCCATAAAAATCATACTCATCAGCAGGGGTAACGGTAAAAGCCGGGCTTATAGCCTGTGAAGCAACAGGAGAACTTAAAAAATGCCATCCATCATTCCAGGTACCCCAATCGGCTGCGGCGATGTAACGCTCTACGATTCCATTCACGCTTCCCGTGCTGTGTATTAGCGAACCTGTGCCTATATCATCGCTTAACAGGTTGGTTGATCCTGTAACAGCAAGAGTGCCGGTTATGGTAAAGCTGCTGCCGGGGTTTATATTGAAGTTACCACCGATCGTAAGATTGTTTGAAGTGGTTCCAAAAGCAGTACCACTAAGGTTAAGATTGCCGCTAAGTGTGGCAGCTCCTTCAAAAGTTTTGGTTCCGCTTCCACTGAGCAGCAGATCAAAATAACTCACACCGGAAGTTTTTACGTCCTGGCTTGTTCCGTTATATCCAACAGTTGTTTCGTTGGTGGCCGCATCCCAGGTACCCGCGTTTGTCATGGCACCGGCAATATACACTTCCGATCCCGCCAGGTTGGTAAGTTTAGCGCCTGAGTTAATGGAGAGATTATAAAAAGCATTAATTCCTGCTATTTCGGCAACAGCATTAGTAAATACTACCGTTCCATCGTTTGCCTCAAATGTCCCCAGGTTATTCCATGCTCCTGCTCCACCTGTGATGGTTAATGTTGCCCCTGATTCGCAGGTAAGAATAGCATCTGGTTGAATGGTGAGCGAAACAATACTTACACCAGTTGGTAATATCGGATCATAGGTTTCGTCGAGAATAAAAACATTAGACGATAAGGTAGGTACACCTCCCGACCAGTTTCCGGCATCTGTCCAAGTTGTATTACCTGACAATCCAATCCAATTGCAATCGTTGCCTGTAGCCTCTCCTACCGACCATATTTTTGTTCCAAAAGTAGTTGATGGTGCAATATAAGTAATACTCATACTGGCAGCTGAAACCCAATTGACCGTTACGTCATAAGCTGATTGCCCATGATCGTGTATACTTGGAGTTGCAATATGGTAATCAAATAATCGCAGTAATGCTTCATCAGCACCTGACGGAAGTTCATTATCCAGGTAATGAAGTTGCAATGAAGCACTCCAGGCACTTCCACCGGTTTGAACTATATCATATTCGCGTTTTGCAATATTAGGTGACCACGGCATAGTATTTAAGCTGATTTTCACACTTATGGAAGCTGGCAAGGAGGTCCCAGTGGCGGCCATCTGAATAACAGAGTATTGACTGCCAAAAGTATAAACAGTACTGGCTGCGATTGTATTTCGTGTTACCACACCTGTTACATCGCCGGTTCCCGAAGTTGTAGCCGAAGCACCCATAGTTAGCGCATAAGCTGATCCAATGTCAAAACTACCTTTTGCAATGGAAGCATTGGCACTTGCAAGGTTAAGCACCCCGTTTACTGCAATATTACCAGTTGCTGAAACTCCGGCTACATTATTAATAGTAAGATTATTAAACGATTCAGCCGTTTGTATAGTTTGGGCAGTTGTGCCATTAAGGTTAATTGTGCTGGTACCGGCAGTAAATGTGCCGCTGTTACTCCAGTTTCCGCCTACATTATGCGTAAAGCCTGAAGCATCAAATGAGGTTCCGTTGCCAATATTCAAATTGCCTTTGATCGTCAATGCTGCTGCAGCTGTAAGTGAAGCCGTACCACTGAGTGTTAAATCCCCGTGCAATGTCATGGCTGACGCCGGCATGGTTTTTATTCCGCTGCCACTCAGTATAAGATGATGATAATTAGGCGTGCCATCAGGTAAAACCACTGTTTGTGCACTGCCTGAATATTCGACAGTTCCGTCAAATACATCGGCGTAGAAATTACCGGTTTTTGTAATGATATTTTGTATTTTTATTGTACTCCCTGTTTCAAGAGTAATATCTGCTCCGCTGGCAATTTGCAGATTATAAAAACGCGCATGTCCTGAAATAGGATTCCCAGGATTAGTGAATATCACAGTGCTGGTGCCCGGATCATTTCCCGCAGGATTCAGATCCTCCCAACCCCCTGTAAATGCAGTTGTATTATATTGAATGGTGAGTGTATTACTGCCCATTACTAAAACACCGCCATCTTGAATTGAAATTGAGTTTAAAGTAATACCTGCCGGAAGCACTGGATCGTTTGTTACATCAGGAATAATTACATGACTCAATGAAGCCGGAATTCCTGAACCCCCGGTTGAAAGTGTCCAGTTATCGGCTACATCCCATACATTGCTTACGCTCCCGTCCCATATATAAGTGGCAGTACCATAATTTGCCAATGTAAAAATCGTTCTCCATTCATGAGTTCCAGGTATCTGTATAAAATAGCTAATCGGGATATTTGCCATACCCACATAATTAGCACCTAAGTCATATGCTGCACGCCCATGTTCATCTGGTGTCGAAGTTCCGCCAGCAATATCGTAATCCCAGGTTACCAGATTCGCTTCACTATTCGAGTTTAGCTCATCATCAAGATAGTGAAAGTTAGCTGTTACAGTAGAACCACTCGCATTGTTTGCTGAAATAATCTCATAGGTTCGTTTAATGGCATCAGCTTTCCCTGCCGGGGCAGTACCAATAGTAATAGAAACCTTAATTTCACTTGGCATGGTTCCGGATGATAACGCAATTGTAGTATATTGATGACCAAAAGTATAAGAAGTATTTGCTGCGATGGTTGAACGCCTCACCGTCCCGGTAACATCTCCAATACCTATAGTTGTTGCAGCTGACCCCATATCAAGGATGTTTGAGACCAGGTAATCGGTAGCCAGCGTTCCTGGATAGGTGCCTCCCGGGGTGGTGTAACTGGTTGTCATCTCCAGCGCACCTTTGGTAGTTGAAGGATTTGCACTTTGCAGATTAAGCACACCATTTACCGTTAAATTGCCGCTTGCATTTACACCGGCAGTATTGTTGACAGTAAGGTTGTTGGCAGTTGTTAAGCCATTACCTGTAGACTGTGCAGCCGATCCGTTATAAATATAATTTGCAGCTACATTATAGGTTCTGGTAGTTGACCTTATATTACCGGAAGCCGTTCCTGTAGTAGTAATACCTGCATTGGATTTAATCCCCAAAGTAGCACCACTTGAAAGTGTAAAGGAATTACCGGTAACTGTTGTTGCTTCGGCTGCCATTTGCAGGAATGCACTGGTGTTTACAGTAAAGTCAATTGTATTGGAAACTGTACCGCCAGAAGTAAAAATTTGGGAAGAACCTGTACCATTAAAATTTATTGAGCCAGCAACCCCAACGGTAGTACTAGTTTCGGTGATAGTTCCTCCGGTATGAGTAAAATTACCTGCTACATTAAGGATACCAGCGACAGTTCCATAAGATAAATCCAACGTTCCACCAGTCATCGAAAAAGATCCTGAAACCGCAAGGGTCCTGATTGGCGTTGAGCTAGTCAAAGACACATTACTGGTTCCTGATTGAATATAATTTCCAGCCACGGTGCATGTATTTGAGGACGGCCTGATCCGAAATTGTGAACTGCCACCATTTGAAATTGTCAGGTTGCCTGATATAGTATTTGATGATAATGTTACACTTGTAGTATTTGCTGAATTCCAGGTGAAATTCCCAAAAGCCTGACTGAGCCCAGTAGTAGGGGCGTTTCTAATGATGCCTGTTACTAAGCAGGTAGAGGCCGCATCCCATGTTGCTGTGGGAATAGCCTCTCCGTCAATATTATGTTGATAAGTGCCACCACTCAAAAATGCCATAGTTGCGCCAGTGCTAATTGTAAATCCGCTTGTTCCAGAGGTACTGTTTGTTAACAATTTCCCTGAAACTGAAAGATCTGTCCCGGAGCCATTAGCTATCGTAAGTGTTCTTCCGGAATTTATGGTTACCTGCCCACCGGAAGCAATAACAACCTGATCAACAGTTACGTTTACAGCCACTGTAATAGTATGCCCGCTGAGAATAGTGATTACATTGGCAGTTGATGCGGTTGGTGCTGCAGAAGCCGCAATCCAACTACCACTGTATATTTCCCAGCTACCCACAGTCGCCCAGCTACCTGTTGCTTTTGAACGGTAATCATTTGTGGCTTGAGCCGATACAGCGGAATTAATGCCAACCATTATTAGCAGCATCAACCCTAAGGTTAATGCCAATGCCTTTATTGAGTATACTAATTTCATAATATCACGTTTTTAAGTTTTTTATCAATTGATTCATTTATGCTGACTGATTGGAACCGGATAATTTAATCTGATTACGAATCAGGAATTTGTTTTAACATTGTTTTTTCAGGATAGTATTACCAGTTACCCGCTAACTAGTATTATATTTTGTTAATCAGCAGGCAGGAGTTTGTTTTGGGTACAATTCAGTATTTGTTTAATTTATAGTTTTCAATTAGTCGTTACAATTTTGCAGGAAAGCTGTCCGATACAATACTGTTAACTTCATTTTTTATGATTGTCGCAAAAAACCATTTTGATAGACGTAAATTTATTTTACATGTATTGAGCAAATATCCTTAAAACTAGTTTTGTGATTTCGTTGCCGAATACCCAACCTGGCCTATTCAGGGTAAAATTATATGCATACCCCGTTTTTGATACCCCCATTCCTGTTCTGCAACATATTGCTTTTCAGGCCTTTTTATATATTACAGCCCGAATAGCTTGTCCTGACCCTTCTTGATAGGTATTCCTGCCTGAAGTCTGCATAAGTAAATATACAACAATTGCAGCCTATTACCAGCTAATTATTCCTCTTTTATAAAACACAAAATTATATTTTAATAAGTAATTGAAAATTATATTTTACACTATCCTGTAAATATTTTGACATTCAAATCTTTTTAAAGCATCTTGCATTTTTAATGGCATTAAGCAAATGGAAACAGGCAGATGAAAGCCGCAGGTCAGACCCGGAGATGATAAATAAAAAAGACACCTATCGTTTTAAACTTTCGATAGATGTCTCCCTGACAATAAAACAAAAGTAACTAATCAGTCTGATCAATATGCATTTTTGCCACAGATTACACGGATTACACAGATTTCAAACTGCTCTCAGCAGTTTTTTTCAATTAAATTTGATTAAAAATGATGAATAATTGTCTGTGAAACTTAGCGAAGCGATCTCACCGAAGGTAATCTGTGTGATCTGTGGCATATACCTGTTATTCATTATTTTAGCTAAACTGATTAGTCTCAAACAAAGAAATTAACCGTGATGAACTACTCTGGTGGAATGATTATTTTTGACATGCATTTAGAAAAACACTTTGATCAATTCAATTTCCACGCTTAGTTTTCCCTGCGGAACCTTACTTTACCAGAATCTTGGTATTGGTTTTTCCTTTACCGGTAAGCACACTCACTATATACACACCAGTATTCCCATGCATATCAATCCGGGTATTGGCTCCGGCTTCTGCAAGACCAGTAGCTATCTTGCGGCCATTTAAATCGAATACCGCTATTTTACCACTTTGTTGATTCAGTGAGCTTATCATTATGGCCCCGTCAGCCGAGTATATTCTAAAATCCCGAGCTACTTCCGTATCCTGAATTGCGGTTAAATCCTTAACCGGTACTTTTGTTAAGTCAACAAAATGGAGAAAAAACCGATCCGCAATAGTAGCAGCGGCGCTTTCGTGGAATGCATATGCGGGTGTAGCACCCAGTTTTACAAAAGTACCCATAGCACGATCTTCGAGGCTGATCTCTGTATTGGGACCAAAGCTTTCCAACAAGCTGGCTGTAAGCGTATAATTACCAGGCAAACCGGCCTTAACAGTAATTGGAACAACAACTGCTGAATCAAGACCGCCTAAAAAACTGATTGAGTAATTCAACCCATTTTTTACCGACCATAATTCAGGAGCTTCGGTATACAGGCTCATTAATTTAGCGGCACCCTGGGTAGGATCAGTGTTGTTGAACATTACTATAGCCTCATCATAATATGAATTTACGTCACAGGAAAGCTTAAGCCGTAACGCTTCAATTATTTCCGTGGCACTTTTAAAGTCAGCCTGAATATTGCGCGCGTTGATAATTTTATCCATCGTAAGACTTCCTGTCGCTGTTGCCGTAATTTTTGAATTGACAGTTGCATTCAGGTTCAGGCCTTGTCCATAAAACGGCTTCGAGGTTAAAAACATCGAAAGGATAAAAAAAAGAATTTTTGCTTTCATGGTTGTCAATTTTTGTTCTTATAGTTTGATTGTTAATAGTTTTGCCTGATATAATATTTAATAACAACCGAAAACAAAAGTAACATTATTTTATCCATTTAGTAAACTATTTTTCTTTTCTGAAATACAAAAAACCGGCTGGGATAAAACTTTAATGAATGAAGAGTGAAACATGAAATAGCAGAAGCCATGAGACCAGAGCGCAAAAGCCCTTATTTATCTTCCTGACAAACAAATTATAACACATTGTTTTTCTGTATATTATATTTATTCTAATATGCTCAAACTTTAATTCCAACGAAATACAGCCTAACGAAAGCCTGGAAGAAGAAATCGTAAAGCAAAAACGCAGAAAGCATATTTTTCTTTTTTCGCATACTGCAAGTAATTTCTGTAAAGTAACTTTATTTTACATCACTAGTTATTTGCGACACACTGGAACCAGCGTGAACCGAAGTGCATTGTATTTCGAAACCCGGGACTGACATGAAATTTCCCGATGAATTAACACAGATAGGCCTGGTTTTATTTGGGGGATCAACTATAGTAAAACAGCTGAATACACCTGGAAATCCGCCAAGAGTTTAACAGTAAGGAGCGACAAAATTTATCCGCATTTGAATCTGAATCCCTGAAAATAAAACTGGCATTGCATTTGGTTGAACAAACCAAATGCAATGCCAGTTAAAACATCTTTCTTCCAATATTTAAACTTCGCTCCGTATTTTTTTTCGACAGAATTCCCTGCTTTAGCAAGTCGGCGGTAGTTTTGTAGCGCCTGCTTAGAATCTGACAAACGCCTACTTTACAAGAACTTTTGTATTAATTATTCCTCTACTGGTGAGCACACTTACAATATAAACGCCTGTTTTACCATTCATATTTATCCGGGTAGTAGCTCCGGCTTCAATGCGTCCCGTGGCAATGGTACGGCCCTGCATATCAATTACCGCTATTTTGCCACCCAGTTTTTGCAGCGATTGTATATTCAGTACTCCATCCATTGTATACATAGTGAAATTGCTCGCTATATCTGGATTAACAATACCCGTAACATCCAAAAAATGCAGAAAAAACCTGTCGGTAAAAATAGCCGGCGCGTTTACATGGAAGGTGTATATGGGTGTGGTGCCCAGGTCAGTGAAAGTACCTGTTGAGCGATCTTCGAGAGTAACAGCCGAATTCCCTGCAAAGCTCTCAACCTGGCTGGCTGTAAGCGTATACGAACCTGCCACGCCAGCTTTAACAGCAAGCGGGACAATTTCGGCGGAACTTATATCACCCATAAAATTAATGGAGTATTTATTCCCGTTTTTTACCGACCATAATTCAGGCGCATCGGCATACATGCTGTTAAATTTATCGGCCCCGCCATCAGAAACGCTGTTGCTAAACGCAACAATAGCTTCATCACTATACGCATTAACATCACAGCTGAGCTTAAGCCTAAACTCATCGTTACTTGTGCTTCCCTTTTTCAGGAAAGCCTGGGCACTATGTGCTTTAACACCATCGCCCATTGCAAGATTTCCTGTTGCTGCTGCCATAACCATGAAGCCCTGCCCTACCGGGATATAATTTGTTACCCCATTCGTTCCAAATCCGTATGAACCTGAGATATAAGCGCCATAATTCCCTGAGGCATCATTCCATACCCAGTAGCTTTTTTGAGTACCAGCCAGAGAACTCCAGTCCCAACCTGAAACAGCATCCCAATCGAGGGAGCATGGATACGGATTTCCAACAAGGTTAAAATACATATTATCGCCACTTCCACCCATTGTGAGCGGAATACTTACAGAACCGCTGTTAAGTGTACCCTGGAAATTCTTTGTGGTACCTGTAGTCTCGTATGCTACCAGGTATCCACGGCCAGGAACAAAATTCGCACCGTTTTTACTACTAAACTTGGGTTCTACACTTTCATTTTTAAAATTAACCCATAATAACAGGGGCTCGTACCACATATAAAAATCTTCACTTGTGCCTGTTGGTGAAGCAACAAATTCAGGAGAAATGGCCTGAGCAGCTACCGGTGAACTAAGGAAATGCCAGCCCCAGGATGCGCCGCCGATATAGCGTTCCACGGTAGCATTACCAGTAACAGAGCCTTTGGTAATAAGGGAACCGGTGCCATTACTTCCATCCGATTTAACGGTTAAAGTTCCTCCGTTGGAAAGAGCTCCATTAACAGTAAGAGCTTTGCCTGCATCAACGATCAAAGTACCACTTACATCAGGTAAAGCTCCGGTTGCAATTGTTAAATTGTTGCATTCGGAGGAAGATCCGGGAGATGAAGTAATGTGCACGGTAGTATTAATTGGTATCAGCACATCAGTTGAAGAGGATGGAATACCACCACACCAGTTACCGGCTACTTCCCAGTCACCGGTAGCACCTCCCTGCCATTGAATAGCATTGATAGTTATCGAAGCGGTTAAACCACCGGTTACGGTATTGCATGGAGCCGGGTCTGTTTTGCGCACCCAATAGGTGGCATTCGAGGTGAGATCAGGTGTTGTATAACTTGCTGCTGTAGCTGAAGGTATTATATTTAAACCAAGCGTGCCACCCGTTCCCCATTGATAAGTGCCTCCTGTGCCTAATGTTCCACCAGTAGCTGTAAGAGTTGTTGATGAACCTCCGCAAATGGCTGTGATACCTGAAATTGAGGTTGGTGCTGTGGAAACGTTATTTACAGTAACTATAACATTACCGGAACTGCTGCAACCAGCATCTGTTGTTGCTGTTGCTGTATAGGTTTTAGACGAGGTAGGTTTAGAGTACACTGTTGTTGCAGCACCTCCGGTATAGGCAACAGTTGCTCCGGCATCTGTATATAATTCAGTAGTCGGCGACCAGGTAATCGATGGTAAAGTATATGTTATTGTAATTGACCAACTGGTAATCGTACCAATATCAATATTTGCAACATCTCTGGCAGCCAAAACCCAATTTCCATTGGGCGTACTTGTTAAACCTGAGAAACTGGTAACGTTTGAAAGATATGATGTGGGGCCAACATTATTGACAGCATCAGCAGCATAAGTACCAGTGAAAGGTGCTGAACCTGCACTTAAAAGGTTGCTTGAAGAACTGCTGATTACCGTGTTTGTAAAATTATCCCCGGAGCCACCAGCTCTGTTTACCAGGTTTAATATATTGTTGTTGGGCGCTTTTAAATTAAAAATAAGGTCTCCATCGTATGTCATTGTTGTATTGAAATTAATTGAAATATCTGTTATTGTCGCATAGAGGGGAATTCCCGAAACCGATAGTGTGCTTGTTACCCCGGTAGAATTATTATCAGGGATTGTAACGGAGATGGTTCCGGAACTTGTAGTTTTTAACGATGGGCTTATATAATTTGTAGCTGTCAACGGCTGTGTAGTCCCATTGCAGATTGTGGGTGCGGAAGGGGTAATAGTAACAGCGGATGGTAACGCATTAACCGTTACAACAATTGGTGCGGACACAGCGCTCAGGCATCCGCCTGCATTGGTTACCTGTACCGTATAACTACCTGCCGCGGTAACATTGATGATTGAAGAAGTTGCTCCTGTCGACCACAAGTAGGTTGTACCTGTGCTTGAAGTTAACGTTACACTACCAACGGAACAAAAAGTTGTTGGCCCTCCAGCTGTAATGGCTGGAGTTGTCGGCATAGCATTTACTGTAAAAGTAGCGGGACTACTTGTTGCAGTACCTCCCGCAGTTAAAACAGTTACAAATCCGGTTGTACCTGTACCAATTACAGCTACTATTTGAGTGCCTGAATTGGAAGTTATTGAACTAACAGGAGTTCCGCCAATTTTTACATTAGCAGCGGTGGCTCCTGTTAAGTTTGTGCCATTTATTGTAATTGAGGTGCCAACACAGCCGCTGGCTGAACCTAAGCCTGAAATTGATGGTGGTGGTGGTGGAGTCCATGTATAGGTTTGTCCGGCTACAGGCAGCAATCCGGTTCGGAATTCACAAGTGGCATTATTTGCCACACCCGCAGTTGATGCTGCCCAAATATTTGTTTTTCGAATAACGCTCCTATTTGAAAAGTCAGTATTAGATCCTCCTCTTATACCAACTTGCGGATACACAGACGCATTATTAGCTGTTATTGTTCCACCATATACAATTCGTATAATTCCCGCAGATGGATTTAAACGAATTTGGAAACTCAAAAGGTGGGAGGAACTCCATTGTTTAACATCTTGCCATTGGACCACAATTTCACCTGAAACATTTGCATTATAAGATACTTTTGGCGTTCCGGTGCCAGCTGGTCCCATATCAGCGCCAAATGCTGAAATTAATCCTGAATATGCCGATGTACTTGAAATTGGATAATAGTCAGTATTTTCTGGACTAATATCACCCAATGTTATCCAACCATTAGCAGAAACATACATTGTTGTATATGCGGTACCATTAAAAGTAAAACTTGGAATGGTGATAACTGCAGACACTTCATCATCAAAACTTGCCGCCCATAAAACAGTTTCAGAAATAAGTGGGGTATATGTTCCGGAAGCCTGAGCAAAGGAATAGGTATTTACTGCTGCCAATACGGAGCTTTGTACAGAAAATAAGAACACCAATCCACAAACCATCGCTTTGCCATGCATACGTTTATTTTTCATAAAATTCCATTTTTTTGTAAGTTGAGCAGAGAAACCTTCAGCCGGTGCCGGAGTAAAGTTAGCCGGTAAAAGAGTGTATAGCTTTTTCATGGTACTCTGATATTGAGGTTTGATATTTTTTAAGTGCAGATATGAGTCGGTTAAGGAGCAGATAGGAGTGATAAGCAATGAGTGATGAAATAGTAGATGCGAGTTTAGAGATAGTAGTTATGAGTTATGAGAAAGTAGTAGTGAGCTATGAGTTATTGGTAAGTTCAGAAGTGGGCGGTGGCGAAACAAAGTAAGAACTGTAGGCCGTTTACCTGCAATTGAAAGCCTGGTATGTCTAGATAAGGAATCGGGAACGTATAATACATACTTTTGCAGCAGGTGGTTAGAAGAAAATATGCAATATTTTGGTAATTACAATCATTTCTATAACTGCTGATTATACTAAATCAGCTACAAAGGTAGTAAAAGCTTTTATAGTAATATAATTTTACTGAGAAATTATTAACATCTTGATAAACAACGGTAAGCCAAAAACAAACAAGAATATTAAATGCTACCCGTGGTTAAAGACAGAATTGTCTGTCAGATACAGGAGATAGCAGGTTTATGTGGTGACACGTTTTAGATCAAACAGGGTTTGTTTTTCCTAAAAAGCAGGTTTCAAATTCGCTCACCCTACCTGCTTAAGCATTCTCATTGAATTGATCTCTTCACGAAGCTGGAATTCGAGTAATTTATAATAAGCGTTGAATTGCCTGATAAGTAGCTTAACTTCTGTTATTTCGCCACCATTCTTGCTGACTTGATTTATTTTCAGGATAAGATCACGCATTACAGGCGCCGAAACCAGGTCGATGCTCGATTTGATTTTGTGTGCTGAAGTTGCGATTGCTTTCAAATCATTGGCCGAATCACCTTTATTCAACTCTTCAAGATAGGATGGCGTTATTTCCAGGAATTTATCAAGCATTATGTTCAGTTGAATCTGATCCGAGCCAATCATTTTCATTAGCCGGGATACATCAGAAACTACAATTTTCTCCTCAATACTAAAGGAAGCTTCTGTATGGTTCTTACTTTTTGATACGTGAACCAATATTTTTTTGAGCAGATCATCCGCGTCGAACGGTTTCGAAATATAGCCTTGCATACCGGCTTCTTCACATCTTTCGACTATTCCTTTAATTACATTGGCTGAAAGCGCCAGAATAGGAGTTGAAATCCTTAATTTTTCCCGAATTATCTTGCTGGCTGTCATCCCATCCATAACAGGCATTTGAATATCCATAAGAATAATATCAAATGTTTCTGTTTCCGAAATATCAACAGCTTGCTGGCCGTTATTAACAACCTTAACCTGAGCTCCCCACTTTTCAAGTATGGCGACAGCAAGTATCTGGTTTAATTTGTTGTCCTCAACCAGCAGAACCGAATATCCCTTGAGAGAGCTACCTTCAGCATCGGTTCCTGTTTCTATATTTTGTACGAATTGGCTTTCATCGATTTTCAGATCTATCGAAAAGTAAAACTTACTTCCGATATTCTTAGTGCTTTCAAGCTTAAGCTTTCCTCCCATTAATTCTACAATTTGCTTGCTTATTGCCAGGCCGAGTCCTGAACCGCCATGAGTGCGCGAAATAGTATTATTTTCCTGTTTGAAACTCTCAAACACTTTTTCCTGGTTTTCAGCACTTATACCAATCCCGGTATCCAGTACTTCGAAACGCACACTGCTGTATTGTCCATGTTCCATTTCAAATGCGCAACGTATTTCTATTTCACCTTCATTAGTGAACTTAATGGCATTACTTACCAGGTTGCTTAATACCTGTTGCAGGCGCAAAGGATCTCCTTTATGGCAATTATTGATACGGCTGTCAATAGTATATTTTAACTCAATATTTTTTTCTTTTGCGATAAAAACATTTGAATTAAACACCCTGCCTATTACATCCTGAATATTAAAACTTGTTTCTTCCAGCAGCATCTCCCCCGATTCTATTTTCGAGAAATCAAGTACATCATTAATGATCATAAGCAGATGATCGGAAGATGTTTTAATGTTTTCAATCAGTTTACTGTTGGGACCTGTTATTCCGGCGTCGTTTAACATACGTGTCATTCCGACAACGGCGTTAAGCGGATTCCTGATTTCATGGCTCATAATAGCGAGGAATTTGCTTTTTGCTTCGTTGGCAGCTTCGGCAGCGGCAACTGCCTGCTGTAAAGCTTCGTCAGCCTTTTTTCTGCTGGTAATATCCCTGGCTATGCCGGTTGTCCCAAGCAATTGACCATTATCATCAATAATAGGAGCACGGAATATCTCGAACCATACACTTTTATGCTTGAAATCGACAAGTTCCTCTACACTGCTCAATTCAAGATTTTGCATTACCGATTGATCTTCTTCAATAAAATGCCTGGCCGTTTCATGATTCCATATATCCAATGCGTCTTTGCCAATAATCTCACTTTCATCGGTTATACTGAAATATTCCATAAAAGGCTTATTAATAGTAAGATAATTGCTGTCAACATCTTTCAGCCACATCTGGAAAGGAACATTATTAAAAATTGCTTTTAATGAGGCTTCGCGATTCCGGAGTGCTTCATCTTTCTTTTTTCTGTCCGTAACATTGCATAACAAATCTGCCAATATATGTAGAAATGTAATTTCGTCAGAGCTCCAGGTTTTCACCGATTTAACCGAATCGAAACCAACAAAACCAATACACTCATTATTTAAGATCAGAGGAATGGTGATTAGTGTTTTTATACCTTGTGATTCAAGTAAATTATATTGAGGATCATGCTTGTCAAGTTTGCTGACATCCTGAATAACCAATAAATCACCTAACTTATGTGCTTCGACCCAGTTTGGGAACAAATTGGTTGGGATTTGCTGAAGGTTTTCTATTTCAGGGGAAATTCCTGTGGCACACCATTCATGCGTATTCGACATGGTATTTTTTACAAAATCGTATTCAAAAATGCAAACTCTGTCAATTTCATTCCCTTCGCCAACTACCGACAATAATCTGTTTACGGCTTTATCACTGTCTTCAACAGGGATATTAATAAATTCGGTCGCCAGGTGAGTAAGCAGGTTTTGCAGAACCAGGAGTTTATTTAGTTTTTCTTCTACTTCTTTGCGCTCGGATATGTCGCGGATCGTTCCTTCAATATAGCCAGGTTTCCCTTCGGAATCTTTGATCAGGTGACTGGTTATTGATACAGGAACAAGTTTCCCGTTTTTATGAATCAATAAGTTCTCATAATCATTGATAGAACCCTTTTCAACCAGGAGTTGTATCATACGGTTGCGGCTTTCAATATCAGCATAAACATGAGCCACTGATTTGCCGACCAGTTCCTGCGGTCTGTAACCCGACAATTGGTAAACCGATGGTGAAAGATCGAGTATATTTCCGCTTAAATCCGACCGGTAATACAAGTCAACAAACGAATTAAAGATGGATTCGTACTTTTCAGCAACCATCCTTAGTTCATTTTCGATTTTTTTGTACTCAGAAATATTATGACTTATTCCGATAATACCTGTGACTTTGCCATTTTCATCAAAATGTGGAATTTTTGTTCCCTGAAGCCAGATATCTTTTCCACTTTGTGTGGTTAATATCCCATCACGATGTACAACCAGCTTACCTTCGTTTATGATCACCTGATCTTCCGCTTCTGTTCTTAAAGCAACATCTTCGGTATAAAAATCAGAATCTTTTTTACCAATAACTTCCGAAATATCACTTACCCCCAACAGATCGGCTTCCGCCTTATTGAGCAATATTTTATAGCCTTCAATATCTTTAACATAAATGGGATCAGGTATATTCTCAATTATGGCATGTAACAGTCTTCGTTCCTCGTTGTAATTTGTCTTTTCGATAGTAAGGGAATTTAACTTTTCAGAAACTTTGCAGGCTTTGGCCAATACGTTTACAACAGGAATAAACTGCTCTATAACAGCAGACTGAGGCGTTTCGCGAAAACAAAGTGCCAGTAATCCAAAATCGGATAACAGGAAAACGCAACAACCTGACTTTTCATCAATACTGCAAAATTGCTCGTTTGCGGATAATTTCGCAAACAACTCAGCCGCATCATCTGATAAGAGCTTTTCTTCAGCCTTGCTCAGCCCCTGAAGTGAAACCACTTTTACATCCTGACCGGTGCATCTTATAACCAGGCCACCACTACAGTTCAGCGTATCGACAAAAACAGGCAATGTGCGATTAAGCAAATCACCTCCGGTGTTAACACCTATTGTGAGTGCTAAATCAAGCATAATTCCTTCAATACTACAATTTGATACCATGAGTAAACATGTTGAGTAATGATAAATGTGACATCTAAAATCCTGCTAATAAAATCATTGAGCTATTGATCAATTAAAAACTCATAGCAGAATGTGTTATTGATCCCAGTTCTCCATGTTTATTAATGTGCGACAGTATAAAAAGTAATAGCTGAAGGATAAGAAAAGTGAGCTTTTCAGACCTTTTATAAAGGAAAATATGTTTTAGTGGAATTGCGCCTTTGAAAAAAGGCTTAGAGATTGTATTTGCTGATCATGCGATAAACCGTTGCTCTACTGATATCCAGCTTATTAGCAACCATCACCGCATTTTTATTGTACATTTTCAGGAAATGACTGAGTATACGTACATTGTACTCTTCCATGGTAAGTTCCTGGTCAAGAATATTATTACCTTCCTGAGTGGATTGTATTTGTAAATCATCAGGCATAATTATTTCACCTTCAGATAATATGACTGACAACTCGATGATCGATTTAAGCTCCCGTATGTTGCCGGGAAAACTGTAAGCAATTATTTTTTTCTGTGCCTGCGACGAAAGCGTTTTGAGCGGCATTTTGTTCTCCTTACAGAACAATTTCACAAAATAATTGGCAAGCAATAATATGTCACTGCCTCTTTCGCGCAAAGGAGGCAGCACAATTGGCAGTCCCATAAGCCTGTAATACAAATCCATACGAAATGTGCCTGCTTTCACCAGAGCTGCAAGGTCTTTGTTGGAGGCTGTAATGATGCGGACATCAACTTTAACTTCCTTGTTAGAGCCAACCCTGATAATTTCACGTTCCTGCAAAACCCTTAGCATTTTGCTCTGCATGTTCATATCCATTTCCGATATTTCGTCAAGGAAAAGAGTTCCCTTGTTGGCTTCCTCAAACTTACCAATCCTTTGAGCCACAGCACCTGTAAACGATCCTTTTTCGTGTCCGAATAATTCGCTTTCGATTAAATCAGCAGGTATGGCGCTTACGTTGATTGCGACAAAAGGATATTTACTCCTTGCCGAATTATAATGCAATGCTTTAGCTACCAAATCTTTACCAGTACCAGTCTCCCCATATACAGAAACGCTGATATTATTATTAAGCGCTTTTTGCATCAATGCGAACACCGATTTTAAAGGTGCGCTCTGTCCGATAATCAGGTTTGAAAAGGAGTATTTTTCTGTCACAGCCTCTTTCAAGGTCTGGTTTTCCTGCCTTAACTGATGATTCTCCTGGATATTTGTTAATGCCCGCCAGAGCCTTTTAGGAGCATCATCATTTTTTACAATATACTCATAGGCGCCTTCTTTAAGCAGATCAATGGCAGTGGTTATATCCTCCTGCCCTGATATCATGATCACAGGAATTAAGGGATTGTTCTTTTTGATCTTTGCCAGTGCTTCGCCACCTGTACACCCGGGCAAGGAATAATCCAGCGTAATTGCCATCGGTTGCTTGTACAGATTCTTGAAACAATCTTCTGCATTTGTAAACTTCTCAACTACATAATCAGGGTTCAGTTTCAGATTGTATTCCAGTAAATCGGCATACCAGGAATCATCTTCAACAACAAAAATCAAGGATGTATTCATAATGAAAATTTGATATCAAATGTAGTGATTTTAACCAAATTGAAACAATTATCTCAATATGAAACAAGTATTACTATTAGTTTTTTTCTTACTCTACTGGTTATCATTATTTTAAATAAACGGAATAACTTTTGCTATGTGTAGGTAAAATAGTAAAATATGTTTATCCTTCTGGCAGATAGTAATAAGTTTTATATAGCAGTTTTACAGACTATGCTGTCTCAGGCAGGATTTAATTGTATTGAAAGTGCATGTAACAGTGTGGAGTGTCTTTTTCAGCTTAATTATAAAAATCGTCCCGATGTTTTAATTATTGATGAAAGTCTGTGCGACGCTGATGGAGTGAATATAATAGAAAAAGTTCGCTATACGCTGCCACACACAAAGATTATTATTTTGATCGGGGCGGAATCGGATCTGAATATTAATGTTCTGCCTGATAACAAAGCTATTTTCTTTATGGAGAAAAGCAGCGTGAATGCCGATAATCTGCCGCAGGTATTGTACAATATATTTACCGAGAAAATAAGTTCCGCCAAAGTACCTCAGGTGAACAAAGTGTATTTGTCATTAAGAAGATCATTCACAGGAATGTTGAATTTTTAATATTCTGCTATCATCCCAAATCGCATTGTGCCTGATCAGGAAAACAAGACTCGCGTATAAAGACAAATGCTTTCTCAATGGCATTTTCAAATTAAAATTCCGATTTCTTCAATCTCTAAAAGCCCTTCCTATTGGAATGTTTTAGAAGTTAGCTAAAATGATTAATAATTGTTGCGCCAATTCCAATAGCTCTTCTTCTGCCTAGGTATACCAAAACATCCGTGTTCCACAAATAGCTTATTGCAAAATCAAATGCTATATTTTGCCACGTTTCCTGGTCATGTTTCAGTATTTATAAACTTTTTTTGACGGCAGCAATAGAAATTCGTCTATATAAAATGGCGATTATTGATGTTTAGGAAATATTTTTTAAAATAAAATATTTTCCATAATACTGTTTAACAATATCTTACAAATTTATTACTGAAATATAAGTTGTATTACTGCTTTTACAGTTGCATTACTGCAAAAGCAGTTGTATATTTGCCGTGAAATAATATTCATTTTATCAAAGTTCTCCCTTTATGAAAAAACTAACTACCGCTGAAGAAGATGTAATGCAGATTTTGTGGAGGCTCGAAAAAGGATTCGTTAAAGATATTCTCGAACAGTTTCCTGATCCGAAACCACCTTACACAACTGTGTTATCTGTTATCCGGGTTTTGGAGAAAAAAGAGTTTGTAAGCCACATCCAATATGGGAATACCTACGAATATTTTGCCCTTGTCCTCAAGGATGAATATGCCGGTGAATATTTCAATCATTTCCTGTCGGGATATTTCAATAACTCATTCCCTAAAATGGCGGCTTTCTTTGCCCAGGAAAACAACCTGACCATGAGCGAACTCGAAGAGATTATGCGCCTCACCGAAAAGGAACTTAACCAACCCAACAACGGAACTAATGGATAACATAGTTGAATACCTTATAAAATCGGGTATAGCACTCAGTGTTTTCTACCTGTTTTACTGGCTGCTGATGCGTAAATCCACTCATTTTGGACTTAACCGCTTAACCTTAGCCACATCCTTACTCGCATCATTGGTTTTGCCGTTAATCAAAATCGATCTTACTCCCGAAGTGGTTGCCACCAGCATTCCTGTTATGAGTATTGACCTTACAACAATTGTCCAGGCCGTAAGCAAGCCGGAACCGGCATGGGGAATACGCGAAATAGTACTTCTGGTTTATTTCTCAGGCTTGGCAATCACTCTTTTCAGGCTTATATATCAATCCATGTACATTCATGTGATTTCGAAAATGTCGCGCACTATTACCAAAGGCAAGCATACCATAGTTTTGGTTGAGAAAGACATAACGCCATTTGCGTACTTCAGCAAAATTTTTATCCCGGCTTCAAAAATGGAAGAAAGCTCGTTCGAAAGTATCCTTGCACATGAAAAATCTCATCTGAGTCAATACCATTACATTGACCTGTTCCTGATTGAGGTTGTAACGATTGTGCAATGGTTTAACCCGATAGTATGGCTGTACGAACGCTCTGTAAAAGAAGTACATGAATATATGGCCGATGATGAAGTTCTTAAACAGGGAGTATCAAAAGGAAATTACCAGGCTTTATTAGTGAACCAGGCTTTAGGCGGCCCGGTGTTTACCATATCTCACCAATTTAATCAATCACTTATCTTAAAACGTATCGTTATGATGACTAAAATGAAATCACCGCAACTGGCAAAGATTAAAGTGCTGCTTTTTATTCCACTGACAGCCATTTTACTGATGGCTTTTTCGAACCCGGAACATATAGTAAATCCGGTAGTTGAAAAGGTTGGAACACTTACTCAACAGATTACAGGGATAATTATTCTACCTGATAACAGCACTTCCCTGAATATCTCTGATTCAGAAAAAGGGCCAATACTGATAAAAGGCAAAGTTATTGATGCGTCTACATCCAAACCAATTGAAGGAGTATCAATTATTATTCAGGGGACAACAACTGGGACAACTACAGATAAAAACGGAGCTTTTAAAATTAAATCTGAATCATCGGACTTAATACTTATGTTTTCTCACATTGGATTTAATGCCTCATTTAATGAATTTAAATCGGATAACCATAATGCCATTATCCAAATGGTGAAAAATGTTCAAGAGTTGACGGAGGTTGTTGTTTCGTATCCCAACGAAAATCAGAGCATAAAGCCAACGCCTTATTATGTGCTTGATAACGCTCCTTCGGATGAAGCAACGGTTAAAGCACTTCTTCCAGATGGAATTGAATCCGTTTCCGTATTAAAAGACGAAAGTGCTACCATTCATTATGGAGAAAAAGGGAAAAACGGAGTTGTTCTTATTACTACTAAGAAAGGAAAGGCGGCTGAAGATAACTCAGGCAAGAATGAAAATATTATAAAAGTGCAAGGCGTAAAAGTTGAAAAAAGTGATAAAGAAGGAGTTTATACAGTGGTAGAACAGTTACCTTCCTTCCCTGGAGGAGAAGATGAACGCGTCAAATTCCTTTCTAATAACTTAAAAGTTCCATCAGATGGATTAAAAGAAGGTTTGGAAGGTACAGTTTATGTTACTTTTGTTGTGAAAGAAGACGGCTCAATTAAGGATGCTAAAATTCTTCGCGGATTGGGAAAAACTTATGACGAAGAGGTATTAAGAGTTGTAAACTTGATGCCAGCATGGCTACCTGGTGTTCAACGTGGTAAAGCTGTAGCTGTACAGTTTAATATGCCAGTGAAATTTTCGAAAAATAAGTTGTTTTAAAATCGTTTACTGCACAGGGGTTGGATTATTTCCTTCCCCTGTTTTTTTATTTTGAGATATTCTAAGAGACTGTTTAAATTTACATCTTAAAAATAATCTGTTATTTCTGATTTACCAAAAACAGAATCCAGTAGGATTTTTCAGTTTTTTTAACGCTTTACCAAAGAGTGGGTAAAATGAAAAATCAACATGTTCCCTTCAGGGATCAAGGGTAAAAACATGTTGATTTTTTATTTTCGTAAAGTAGAATTAAGTACAAGTCGGAAGCGAAAAGTCCGAAGACGGAAGAATACCAGGTTGATGTTTATATTTTAGCAGATACTTTTAGCTATCTCCCCTCGCCGTCTCTCCTCCTCACCCCTCCTGAAAGTTAAAATAAATAATTTTAAACAGTCTCTTAATGCGCCGCCAGCCAGTTATCCCCTGTATTCATCTCTACCTCCACCGGAACATCAAGCGATAAGGCAGTACTCATCAAATCGCCGACAATCTGTTCGGGGAAACAAAAAAAAAGTAATGACAACATTAATCAGTATTTAAATTAATATATGAAATATATTTAGACTATAATCGTAACTTTTACCATATCTTTGTATAATTACGATTATAACCTGACAATTATGATACAAAGAAAACGTTATCTTGAACGAATAAAACCGTTTATTGATAAACCTGTAATAAAAGTAATTACAGGAATTCGCCGATGTGGTAAAAGCACGTTTCTAAAGCTTATAGTCAACGAAATACTTGAAAATGGAGTTAACCCGGAAAATATTCTTCTGATAAATAAAGACTCACTTGAATTCGATCAACTAAAAACCTACCAGCAACTGGCAACTTATGTTGTAGAACATTTTAAGAATTTGACTGGTAAAAAGTACTTATTTATTGACGAAGTACAGGAAATTGAAGGATGGGAAAAAGCAATATCAGGTTTTCTGTCCGACGAAATAGCAGACTTGTTTATCACAGGTTCAAACTCAAGAATGCTCTCTTCAGAACTGGCTACTTACATCTCGGGCAGGTATATTGAATTCAAAATGTATCCACTTACATTCTCTGAATTTTTAAAATTCCGCGATGTTACCGAACCAGAAAAAGCAGAGTCGGAATTTGGACTATTTATGAAATATGGCGGATTTCCAGGCATACACCACATGGAATATGATGATGAGGTTATCGACCAGTATATAACATCAATTTACAATACAATTCTGTTGAAAGATGTTGTATCACGGAATAATTTGAGGGATATAACACTTCTGGAAAGAATATCTCAATTCGCAGCAAATACTTGTGGAAATATTACTTCCTCAAAAAAAATATCCGACTTCCTTAAATCACAAAAAGTAAAAGGATCGGTTGATACTGTTCAGAATTACCTTAGTATGCTTACCGCTGCATTTATCTTCCATAAAGTTGCCAGATTTGATATTAAAGGAAAACGCCTGCTCGAAATACATGAGAAATATTATATGGGAGATATTGGATTAAAGCATAGTATGCTAGGCTATAAGATGAACGACATTTCCGGACACCTCGAAAATATCGTTTTTCTTGAACTTTTATCCAGGGGATATAAAGTAAGTATTGGAAAAATCAATGAATTAGAAGTTGATTTTATTGCTACCCGAAAGGATCAGCAGATATATATTCAGGTTGCCTATCTACTTGCAGATAATAAAACTATTGACCGTGAATTTGGGGTTCTGGAAAAAATAAATGATAACTATCCTAAAATTGTTTTATCTCTTGACAAATTCCATAGCACTGATAGGAATGGGATCAAATGGTATAACCTGATTGAATTCCTGAGAGCCGAATATATTTAATTCATTGCAAGTCTGATATTTAATTAATGCGCCGCCAGCCAGTTATCGCCGGTATTCATCTCCACCTCCACAGGAACATCAAGCGGTAACGCGGTACGCATCAAATCACCGACAATCTGCTTTACCTGGTCCACTTCCGGTTTATAAACATCAAATACAAGTTCGTCATGCACCTGCATGGTCATGCGGCTTTGCAGTTTTCGTTTTTGGAATTCATTGTAAATATTGATCATCGCAATTTTGATCATATCGGCAGCTGAACCCTGAATGGGTGCGTTAATGGCATTTCGTTCGGCAAAGCCACGCATTACACCATTGGCGGAATTAATATCACGGATAATACGGCGGCGGCCCATCAATGTTTCCACATACCCTTTTTCGCGGGCCGAAACCAGGGTGCCATCCATAAATTTTTTGATGCCGGGAAAAGTTGCAAAATAGGTATCAATAATCTCGGCAGCTTCCTTGCGGGGAATACCTAAATTTTCACTTAATCCAAAAGCTGAAATTCCGTAAACTATTCCAAAATTTACTGATTTTGCATTGCGGCGCATATCCCGATCCACCTGGTCGAGGGAAACTTTGTAAATATTGGCTGCGGTAGCCGTGTGGATATCCAATCCCTGGCGGAACGCTTCTTTCATGGCTTCATCGTTGCTCATGGAAGCGATAATGCGGAGCTCAATCTGCGAATAGTCGGCAGAGAGCAAAGTATATTCTTCGTTACGGGGAACGAATGCTTTGCGGATTTCGCGACCACGCTCTGTGCGAATCGGAATATTCTGAAGATTTGGATTGGTTGAACTCAGTCTTCCGGTAGCTGCAACAGCCTGGTTGTAACTGGTGTGAATACGCCCGGTAACAGGATTTACAAGCAAAGGCAAAGCATCCACATAAGTCGATTTCAGTTTTGATAATCCACGGAAATCAAGTATAAGTTGTACCATCGGATGCTTGTGAATAAGCTTTTGCAGTACATCTTCACCCGTCTGGTATTGTTTGGTAGCCGTCTTTTTAGGCTTGTCGTCAATTTTAAGCCGGTCGAAAAGGATTTCACCAAGTTGTTTAGGTGAAGCTATATTAAATTCAACACCGGCATGTTGCCAGATTTCTTCCTGGACTTTGATGATTTCCTGGTGCAGTTCTTTCGAAAATTCATTTAATGCTTTTGAATCGAGTTTCACCCCGGCAGCTTCAATTCCAGCCAGAACAGGAACAAGCGGCATTTCAATTTCATTAAATATTTTGAGAGTATCTGTTTCTTTTAATTTGGGTTCGAGAATATTACGCAATTGCAGCGTAATATCCGCATCTTCAGCAGCATATTCTTTAATCTGTTCCAAAGGTGCCGAACGCATTGTTGTCTGTAGTTTTCCTTTTTTGCCAATCAGTTCTTCAATGCTAACAGGCGAATAATTCAGATATGTCTGGGCGAGCAGATCCATATTATGCCGCATATCAGGTTCAATCAGGTAATGCGCAAGCATGGTATCAAAAGTTGGTCCGGCAATTTCAATACCATAATTCCCAAGGATTGCTATATCGAACTTCATATTCTGAGCAGTTTTACCGATAGCAGGATTGCTGAAAACGGATTTAAACCTGGCAACCAGGGCATTTGCTTCTTCCCGGTTTTCAGAGACCGGCACATACCAGGCTTTGCCGGGAGTTGTGGCAAACGACATTCCAACCAGCTCAGCCGTGATGGTATCAAGACCGGTAGTTTCGGTATCAAAACAAA
The DNA here is from genome assembly GCA_030654075.1 of Bacteroidales bacterium. Taxonomy (GTDB): domain Bacteria; phylum Bacteroidota; class Bacteroidia; order Bacteroidales; family UBA4417; genus UBA4417. The sequence goes on from JAURYB010000004.1 coordinate 35,265, forward strand.
ACGATTCGGAATTCTCAAGCTCATTTAAAAGTTCCTTAATAAGGCTTTCATTATCGGCTGCACGGTATTCGTGAGGTGTATTTTCAATAGTTTTTAGGGAACTCTCATGAGGCTCAAAAGGAACTTCGGCAATGCTGAATAGATCGCCCTGACCATTTGAAACAGCTGATTTGGAAGCGGAAGGTTTTGTTGCCGTTGCAGTTTGAATTCCACCGGGATTTAACGATAAGTCAGTAAATACACGCTGCGCAAAAGTGCGGAATTCCAGTTCATCCAACAACGTCTTTAGTCTTTCAACATCAGGCGGATCAAGATGAAGGTGTGTTTCGTTAAACTCAATCGGAACATCAAGAATAATAGTAGCAAGCTGTTTTGAAATTATGGCTGACTCACGGCCATTTTCGACTTTATTCCTGAGGGTATCGTTCTTAATATATTTTGCATTTTCGAGCAGGTTTTCAACTGAACCATATTCCTCCAGTAATTTGCGGGCTGTAACCTCCCCTACTCCCGGGATACCAGGAATATTATCCGAAGCATCGCCCATCAATCCCAGGAAATCAATTACCTGAAGCGGATTTTTAATCCCGAATTTCTCACAAACTTCAGGCACACCCATAATTACAGGCCTTTCGCCAGCTTTGGCGGGTTTGTACATAAAAATATTCTCGCTAACCAGCTGCCCGAAATCCTTATCCGGCGTAACCATAAACACCTGGTATCCTGCTTGTTCAGCCTCCTTGGCCAAAGTGCCAATAACGTCATCTGCCTCATATCCTTCCACGTAGAGCGTTGGTATATTGAAAGCCCGGATGAGCTCTTTAATATAAGGAATTGAAGCGGCCAGGTCCTCAGGCATAGCCTGCCGGTTGGCTTTATACTGAACAAAGTCGGTATGGCGTGCAGTGGGTGCCTGGGTATCAAAAGCAACGCCAATATGCGTGGGCTTTTCATTTTTCAGCAGTTCATATAAAGTATTGGCAAACCCCATTATGGCTGAAGTATTCAGCCCTTTGGAATTGTAACGCGGTGTGCGCTGCATGGCAAAAAATGCACGGTATATCAGTGCCATGCCATCTAACAGAAAAAGTTTTTCCACAGTGGTTGTTTTGGGAGGGTAAAGATACAGATTTGGCTGAAATAGAAAGGTCAGAAGTCAGAAGTCGGAAGACGGAAGTTTGACTACGAGATAAATACAGAAATGTTAGCAATCCTACAAGTTGTGTCTAATCCCAAATCAATTCGTTAAACTCCTTCCAATGGACTTCTGTCTTCCGACTCCCATCTTATAGTGTAATCTTCCTGTTCGTGTACCACGAATAATCGGTTGCAATTATCTCGTAATCGGTTTTAAAAAGTTTTGATGAGATTATAAAATCAGCTGTTGACCGGTTGCAGGCAACAGGAATATTGTATAAAACCGAAATCCGCTCCAATGCTTTAACATCCACTTCATGCGGATGTGGCTCCATGGGATCCCAGAAAAAAATCAGTATATCAATCTTCCCTTCGGCTATCATGGCACCCATCTGCTGGTCGCCTCCAAAAGGGCCTGATTTTAATTTTGTGATATTGATATCTTCCAGTTTATCCTCATCCATGCGTGAGGCAAGGGCTTCACCTACCAAACGTCCGGTAGTGCCGGTACAAACAATTTTATGATCTTTCAGTATTTCCCAGTTCCATTGTACCCATTCTACCAGGTCTTTCTTGCAATTATCGTGTGCCACGAGGGCTATATTTTTAGGTTTTGCCATGTTTGAATCAGTTAATAATTAATAGAAAACAGGAAAATAGTTGACTGTGGGCTCGTTTCAAGAGACCCCTACTATTTACCAATCGTTTTTCAGGCAACAAAGATACGACGCTCTAAGGAATTTGAATGTTAAAGAATTATTTTCATAATAACTGCGTATATTTACATTTTCTGGATATATTAATAGTAACTAACCTGAGGTACTGAACTGAATAGCGTAATAGCATGAATTTGCGTGAAAGAGCACCCATGGAAAGACTAATTCCGGAAAATAGAGGCTGGAAACTTATAGCAATTAAAAAAATGAACAACATACAATCACTTAATCATCTCATCGTATGAAAAAAATCTCTTCATTTCTTGTTTTGTTTCTAATTGTGATACTGGCATTCAGTAATCCGAAAATCACCTCTGAAAAATCGCAAAATGGTTCCGATAGCCTTGTAGCGTATTTCCCATTTAATGGAAATGCAAATGATGAAAGTGGCAATGGGCATGATGGAGTTGTGTCGGGAGCCGCTTTGACAACTGATCGTTTCGGAAATACCGGCAGAGCCTATAATTTCGATGGAAGCAGCAATTTTATAGAAATCTCAAATGTTTCAACACTCAAATTACCCGAATACACATATATTGCCTGGCTATTTCCCACTGCCTATCCGGCGGGAACAACAATACAAACCGGTTCAGGTACCATACTTGATATCGGCGCTTTTACTGCCGACCAGTTTATTGGCTTAGTTAATTATAATCCATGGTACGGTATCGGAGGTTCAGGATATTTAATTGGCGGGGAAAGCCATGATCTGAGGACAGGGATATTACCTCAACTTAACCAATGGTACCAGGTGGCAGTAACCCGAAGCAGCACTACGTATACACTATTTGTTAATGGTGTCTTGGTCCACGCAGCGCCCATACCGGCGGCGGGTCCTGAATACGGCAATCCATCCTTCGGATTTATTGGAAAAAGAATCGGTGATTTACAATTTTTCGAGGGGAAATTGGATGATATCCGCATCTACAACCGGCCGCTTACTGATGCAGAGCTTTTGCATATGTATAGGAATGATTCAATAGGTTTGACGGCATATTACCCATTTAATGGCAACACTGATGATGAAAGCGGCAATGGACACGATGGAACTGTTGAAGGCGCAACACTTACACAGGACAGGTTTGGTATAAATGGCAACGCTTTAAGTTTTGATGGAGCGAATGACTATATTACAATTGCAGATAATCCTGATTTGTTTTCGGATGAAATGACAATTTCGTGGTGGTATAAATTATCAGAAATTCCGGGAGGTGCTGCAGTGGTAATAGGCTGGGTTGATGGCGGGCACAGGTACCAGCAGTTTTTTTCGGGAACTCAGTTAAATTATTTTAACGGATATAATGTAGGAGCCCCTGGTATGTATTTTAATCCTGTAATTGACTTAAATGATTTAAATGTGTGGAAGAATGTTGTTGTTACCTATAAAAAATTAAGTCTTACAACTTCTGAAACTTCAATATATGTAGATGGGGAATGGAAGCAAACAGATACGCATTCGTTAGCCATGGACTATGCACCAGGAATTAATTTTCTGATAGGCAAAAACCACAATGGAAATTATTTTAAAGGTGATTTTGATGATCTTAGAATCTTTAACCGTATTCTCGGCATTGGTGAAATTACATTATTGCACAATGATTCAACTACTTACTTCCCGACTGACACTAAGTTAGCCGCTTACTTCCCATTTAACGGAAATGCAAATGACGAAAGCGGAAATGGATACAATGGAACTGTTAGTGGCGGAGTTTTAACTGATGACCGCAATAACAATCAAAACAGTGCGTATACTTTCCCAAATGTCCATGATCAGATTGTTTTAGCCAACACCATAAATTTAAATTTGCAAGGTGGGTTTACATTGAATGCCTGGGTCAAATACAAAAGCATTGGTTCCTCTATTGTAACTAAGCATAATTGCTGGACACCTAATGGCTTTGTCCTTCAAATTGACAATGGGCAAATAAGGCTCGCAATATCTAATGGCGATTGGTTCTTTATAAGAACGAACGAAGAATTTGTTGAAGATAAATGGTACATGGTAACCGGAGTATTTGATTCCGTTAATGGAATTGGATCTGTGTATATTGATGGCCACTTAAAAGCCAGTGGATCTGCCGTATATAACAATTTCAACACAGCGTCAATAACAATCAGCGAAGCATTAAATGGTTGCCCGTATGGAAATATGCCAGGAGCAATTGATGAAGTAAAGATTTATAATAAACCGCTTACTGCAGATGAAATACTTGCCGAATACTATGCCTCTCAAACTGGATTGGTGGCATTTTACCCCTTCAGTGGCAGCGCCAACGATGCTTCAGGAAACCTGAACAACGGAGTCGTAAATAAAGCAGTTTTAACTACCGACAGGTATGGGAAAACTGATAAGTCGTATCTGTTCAACGGAATCGACAGTTATATTGAAGGTACAAATCCAGGCAATAATTTACCGGCTGGAAACTCATCCTGCACATTTGCTGCCTGGGTCAAAGATTACTCTTACTATTATTGGGGTTGTAATATATTTCATTATGGCACTGCGCAATCGGCACCAACCAACTTTCACTTTCTGATTACTGATGTTTTAGGATTAGGAAACGGGTATGGCTATGGCGTAGCGTATGGGAAAACAAACCTGATTGATTCAACATGGCATTTTGTTTGCGGAACTTATAGTAATGGTGATCAAAATGTTAAGTTATATGTTGATGGCAAACCGGACAATTCAAGTGTTCTGCCAACTGCGCCTAATACTGTACTTTCAACCAACTGGAGAATCGGGTTGTTTATGGGCGGTGGAACTCCTTTTAACGGGAAGCTGGATGAGATCAGGGTTTATAATACTCACTTAACTGATCAGGAAATCCAAGACATGTATTTGAATGAGACAACTGCGCCTACTTTGGAAAAACCTGTCAACATGGAGGTTAACATAACGATGACTCCCACACTGCAGTGGAGCAGTTCCTTTGAGAATGCAAAATTCCACTTTCAGCTTGCTGACGATTTGCTCTTTACCTCAATACTGCTGGATGATAGCACGACGAACCAGGAAACTCTAATATCCGGAGGGTTACTGGCTGATGGAATAGTCTATTACTGGCGTGTACGCACAACTTTAAATGGCGAAACCGGCCCGTGGTCGGATGTGTGGAAGTTCTCAACCCTGAATACCGGACTGAATCAAAAACACCAACTCACTGATTTACTTAGCATTACGCCTAACCCAGCCGGAGCTTTGGTTCAAATTTCATTCACTGTGGCCGGAAACAGCCCAGGCAGAGCACTAGTGAACCTTGAAATTTTTAATTCGCTTGGCTTAGGTTCACTAAAAATACTTGAGAAAAAAATGGCTCCCGGTGCCTACAATATTACATTCGATACTGAAAATCTGAAAACTGGAATTTATTATTGCAGGCTGAAAACTGACAATCAAATGGTAGTTCAAAAATTGATAATCACACGCTAAACGCACCACAAGGATTCTGAATCAAAGATAGTATCCGGAATATATTTATACTTTCTGCTCTCTGATCACCAGCATATAAAAATCATTATCCAAAGGCAGGTAGCCGTATTCGTAAACAAAACGATACGAACTGCCTTTTTGTGTAGTGTATAAATGCGTGAAGTAATTGAAATTGAAACCTTTGTTGGACAATTTATCCTTATGAAGGTTTATTTTCCCTTCCTGCGGTATAAGTTCCGACAATATCCTTCGGTTTTTACGCAGGATAGTGTTCACGTTGCGCATGTAATTGGTTACTTCGCTGTTCAACCGGTTGTTAAAATTATTCCGGCACATATCTGAACAGAACTTCTTATCCATTCTTCCGGTGATAGGTTCACCACAGTCGAGGCATACTTTTTCCATAAACGGGCTTTTAAATATTTGATAAATATATAGCGTGAATTTCCTGAAAAGTCTAAACAACAAATCAATAAAACTTACATTTCTCCCCTTTTATAATTTAATCTCAAGTATTTTAAACTTTACACCAATGTAAAGATATAAACTATTCGATTATAAACGACAACAAACGATTGTAAATACTTTTATCCGAATACAAATATTTAATAACCGAATCACACAAAACCCTCACTATACCTTTGCTTCATCAAATCGGAACAAACCGGTTGACGAACCTAAACACATTTTGAAATCCCTATTAATTAACCTTTAAAACACACAACGCCATGAACACATTACGCAACTCAGTAAAATTAATTGGTCGCCTCGGCCATGACCCGGAAGTAAAAACGCTGGACAAAGGAAGCAAACTTGCAAAATTCTCACTGGCAACCAGTGATAACTTCACAGCAAAAGACGGAAGCAAGCAGGAACAAACCCAATGGCACAATATTGTTGTGTTTGGAAACCTCGCAGGCATCTGTGAGAAATACCTGAAAAAAGGCAGAGAAATCGCCATCGATGGACGCCTTACCTACCGTAGTTGGGAAGATAAAAATGGCACAAAACATATCAGTTCCGAAATTATTGCCAATGACTTTTTGTTTGTTGGATCAAATAATGAAGGTAAAAAATAATGTCCTAACCCTATCCCCAAACCCCTAACCCCTAAATCCATTTCACAATGAACACATTACGCAACTCAGTAAAACTAATCGGTCGCTTAGGCCAGGATCCCGAAGTAAAACTCCTGGACACTGGAAACAAAGTCGCAACCTTTTCGCTGGCAACCAGCGAAAGTTATACAACAAAAGATGGCAACAAACAGGAACAAACCCAGTGGCACAATATTGTTGTCTGGGGTAACCTGGCAGTTGTCTGCGAAAAATACCTGAAAAAAGGCAAGGAAATAGCTATCGACGGTCACCTTGCCTACCACAACTGGGTAGATAAGAATGGAATAAAACACTACTCCAGTGAAGTTGTAGCTAGCGAACTTCTTTTTGTTGGCTCAAACAGTGAATCCAGAAAATAGATCCAATACCAAAAGGCTATACATTTTAGCTCTTGTAAACATGAAAAACATAACTTCAATCTTAGACAACAGAATCAGCAATGCGATTCTATATATCCGGGGACAAAAAGTAATGCTCGATATTGACCTCGCCGAAATTTATGGTGTAAAAACAAAAAGATTAAATGAGCAGGTTAAGAGAAATATAAACCGATTTCCTCCTGATTTCATGTTTCAATTGACGAATGAAGAGAAACAAGAGGTGGTCGCATTTTGCGACCACCTTACCAAATTAAAATTTTCCACGTCAAATCCCTACGCTTTTACCGAACATGGTGCCTTAATGCTTGCCAGTGTTCTAAGTTCTCCTTTAGCAATAGAAACAAGCGTCCTGGTTGTAAGGGCATTTGTGAAATTGAGAGAAATTCTGTCAAAAAATGCTGAACTGTCAAAGAAAATCGAAGAATTAGAAAGCAGGTATGACAAACAATTCAAAGTGGTTTTTCAGGCTTTAAGAGCCTTGATGCGCGATGAATCAGTGAAGACAGAAAGACCAGTAATAGGTTACAAAATTGCTCAAAACAACAAATGATTAGTCGGAAACTGTAATTGCATCATCTTTTTTTTCCGCATGTACAGAAACTAAAAAAAATATTCATCAAAACAACACTTTTAAATTACGAAACCCTAAATCCTAACCCCTAAATCCTTACCAAAATGAACACACTTCGCAACAATGTAAAACTAATCGGCCGCCTCGGCCAGGATCCGGAAGTCCGCAACCTCGAAAAGGATAACAAAGTAGCGACCTTTTCACTCGCCACAGGCGAAAGCTATACCGATAAAGAAGGTAACAAGAAAGATTCAACTGAATGGCACAATATTGTAGCCTGGGGTAACCTGGCCACCATTTGTGAAAAATACCTGAAAAAAGGAAAAGAAATCGCTATCGATGGCCGTATCACCTATCGTAACTGGGAAGACAAAAATGGCACAAAACATACTATAACTGAGATTGTAGCCAGCGAAATCCTGATGGTTGGAGATAAACCTGCTGAGAAATAGTACCCCTGTTTAAATGAGAATAAGCCGCAAACAAATTACCTTTTGCGGCTTTTTTATTTTTACACTAAAAAGATCAGATGAACCTCAAACTTTTAAGATAATGAATCAAAAATCTAAATCTTCTATACTCCAGATTTCCCCGCACTTTGCTGCTCTTTAATGATTCTTATGTATTCCATAAATCACGTTTCGCATCAATCCACGAGGTATAAAACGAGGTGACATAGCACTTAACTTATTCGTAAACCCAGGTATTTCAATTGCCTTGCCTTTCATCATTGCTTTGTAACCTGCCTTGGCAACCTCCATTGAGGCAGCCGGTGGCAAAATACGGTGCATTAGCGATTTACCAAGTCCGGAAATAGATGCAAATCCAGTATCTGTCGGGCCGGGACAAAGTGCAGTGACTGTAACACCGGTGCCTTTCAGTTCGCGGGTCAAAGCTTCTGTGAAAGATAAAACATATGCCTTACTGGCATAGTACACCGCCATTCCAGGCCCTGGCATAAATGCGGCTGTTGAGGCAACATTCATTATTTTTCCTCTTCCTTCCTTAAGCATTCCCTGCAAAGCAAAATGACTGAGCTGTGTAAGTGTGCTTATATTCAGACGGATCAGCTCCATATTTTTAGGAAGATCAGCTTTAGCAAAGTTACCAAAATCGCCAAATCCGGCATTATTAATTAACGTATCAATCTGAATATCCCGCTTTATTAGCTCCGAAATCAATGTGTTTACGCCTGTCTCATCCGATAGGTCAACATCGATTGTTATAACTTCAGATTTATAGCTTTTTCGAATGGTTTCGGCCAGTTCCTCAAGTTTCTCGACTGAGCGCGCTACCAGCACCAGTTTTTTGCCGTCTTCGGCGGCAAGCAACGCCAGGTCATGGCCAATGCCCCCCGAAGCGCCTGTGATAAGAGTATACATTTCATTATTCATTTTAAATCGATTATAGATGTAAAGTATTTTATATGGTTTTTAACGAATCAGTCGTGCTAAAGTTTTGATTCTCGTGTTAAATGTTTATAAATGAACACGGATGATATTACTGTTTATAACTTTTTAATAATCTTTCAATCGATTCCGTAATAAACAGACTTTCTATATGTTATTTTGTATGCAACATAGTGCGATTTATTATCAGAAAATTTGAAATATCGGAATAAGAAACTCTGTTTTCAGCCTGCAAATTTCAAATACTGTTGCAACCTCATGCTGCAAATATCTGCTGCCTCATGCAAAAATAAATGTATGCATTTCAAAAGCAGAACTGCATTTTTCAACTGGTCCAACCTTAAAAACTAAATTCGTATGCCAGTAAAACCCGCTTCAAAACCGACTAAAAAGCAAAAAAAAATATTCGTTCTCGACACCAGTGTGATTCTCTATAATCACGACGCTATCAACAGTTTCGACGATAATGATGTAGCAATTCCCATAACCGTTCTTGAAGAGTTGGATAACTTCAAAAAAGGCAACGACAATATAAACTTCGAGGCACGCGAGTTTATTCGCATCATCGATCGGCTTTCAGAAAAACGAACACTTACAAAGTGGCTCACTCTTCCCAAATCCAAAGGTGGCAAGTTTAAAGTAATCATGATTGAAAAGGGTGATATAGATGCCCGTGATATTTTTGGGGAAAATAAACCGGACCATAGGATATTGAATGCGGCTCTTGCTATTGCAAAAGAAAATCCTGATTGTAAAGTTACGCTGGTTTCAAAAGATGTAAACCTTCGCCTCAAAGCCAAATCGCTGAATATACAAGCCGAGGATTTCCTTACCGGGAAAATCAAGGACCCTGAAGGATTATACACTGGAAAAACAGTGATTGAAGGATTACCTTCAAAGGTTATTGACTCAATCTACCAGAACGGGCATTGCGAGTTAAGTGATATAGGTGTTCAAAGCTCTATACCAAACCATTACTACATTCTGAAAAATACTAAAAACTCGGCTCTGGCATTTTATAACGCTACCACCCAACGGATAGAGCGACTTGACAAACGGCCTGCCTACCGTATTATACCACGAAATGCCGAACAGGTTTTTGCCCTCCATGCGATAATGGATCCTAATATTAAACTGGTAACTTTACAAGGTGTGGCAGGAACAGGAAAAACATTGCTTGCACTTGCCGGCGCTATTGAACAACGACGCGATTTCAAACAAATTTACCTTGCCAGGCCTATTGTTCCATTGAGTAACAAAGAGATAGGGTTTTTACCCGGTGATGTAAAAGATAAAATAGGCCCATATATGGAACCGCTATATGACAACCTGAAATTTATACAAAGCCAGTTTGGCGAAAAAGACAAGGAACATAAAGTGGTTACCGAATCATTGCAAAACGAAAAACTTGTTGTTACACCCTTGGCTTACATTCGCGGACGAAGCATTAGTAATGTGTTTTTCATTGTAGATGAAGCGCAGAATCTGACTCCGCATGAAGTAAAAACCATCATTACCCGAGCTGGTGAAAACACCAAAATCGTTTTTACAGGAGATATTTTCCAGATTGATACACCATATCTCGATTCGCAGAGTAACGGGCTTTCGTACCTTATCGACAAGGTGAAGTCGCATCCTATGTATGCACATGTAAGGCTTGAAAAAGGTGAGCGATCAGAATTGGCTAACCTGGCAAACGATTTGCTTTAATTTGTCTGTTTTCTGCTGGCTAAAAACTCTTTAACAAAAATGGGCACTCAAAAGAATGCCCATTTTTATTAAATGTCAGAGTTAATTTTAGATTTTTAGACTTTCACAGAAAACCTATTTCTCATCCCTCACTACAGTCAATATCGTCTGTCCAACGGCCATGAGTGTTGGTTTGCTTATCCCTTTCATATTATCTTTAATAGTATGCCAGTTCTGGTAAAAACCTGATTGTGTAAGCTGGTCATGCTGAATAATGTCAATGGTAGGAACCTGGCGCAACTGATTTATATAAACATGATCATCCGTTATTGCATTGGTACGTTCGGTCGAGAAATAATCACTATATCCGATCGATGCTCCCATATTCCAGACTCTTTGAGCGAAATCAGGAGCATAATACATACTCGTTCCTTCTAGAGTAAAAACAGCGTTTTCGGCACCAACCATATCCAGTAATATTCCATATCGTGCACTGTATGATGGCACATGTGGATACCTCGACCAATACTGCGATCCCAGCGCCCAATCATCGGTACCTGTATATCCGGCATTCTGTGGAGCGCCATAATCTTCACCATCCAATAAAAGAATATCTACACCAATAGCTGCTGGTGAAATCTTAAGCTGGCGGGCAATTTCCAGTAAAATTCCAACTCCACTGGCTCCATCATTTGCTCCGTCAATGGGTGTGCGGTGATAAGCCGAATCAGGATCATTGTCAGCAAATGGGCGCGAATCCCAATGAGAGCATAGCAAAACCCGTGCTGTACTTTTGGGATTAAATGAGGCGATAATATTCCTGCAATTCAGCACGGTTCCATCAAATGCTTTTGCAGTAAACTGCTGAACGAAAATATTCGGAGTGTATTTATTTAACGTTGCCTCCAGCCAACCTGCACATTTCACATGTGATTTACTGTTTGGAACTCTGGGTCCAAATTTCACCTGTTCATTTACAAAATAGTAAGCTGTATCCGCATTAAAATCAGCCGCCTTTATTGTTTTGGCAATGTCCGCCTCGGCTGACACATCAGAAGTTTGTGCGGTTTTTTGTTTACATGAAGTAAATGATCCTATTACTAAGATAGAAAGCAAAGCAAAGACATATCGCATAAAAAAAGTTTTATTGCAGCAAAGGTAATAACAAACATGTTTGAAAATCGATTACAGAAAATCAGCTTTATGCCCGAAAGATCCAGTAAAAACCGATTCCCTTACTGGCCGGCGGCTGCGCGGGCTCATTTCAAGTCTCTGCAGGTTGGGATGTAGAATTCCAGCATTACCAAGGTATCCAAGTGTAAATACTACGAGTATTTTATACTCTTCAGGAATTGCAAGTGCTAAAGTTGCCGCTGATGTATCAAAACCACCCATTTGATGCGTATAAACCCCTTCTTCCATTGCCTGCAAAGAAAGCGTTGCTACTGACTGTCCCAAATCGTAGGCAAAGATATTGTTTGGCTCACCTTTTGCGTTGGTAGTTTTAGCAATAGCCAGAACAAGAACCGGTGCATTTACCGACCACATCTGATTAAATTCAACTAACGAATCAAATATTTTTTGGTAAACCTCATCTCCTTTTAAGCCAACCATGAAATACCAGGGTTGTAGATTATTTGAAGAGGCCGTCCATCGGGCTGCTTCAAAAATCCGCTGTAGTTTTTCACGTTCGACAGGCTTTGTGTCATATGCGCGTGGACTCCATCGGGATGCAATTAAGGGATGAACTGAATAATCTGTTAAAGGTGCCTTTATTGAAACAATATTTTGCATGATGTAATTTGAATTTGCTATTAAAAGAGCAAAATTAAACATGTAATGCATATATTTCAGGAAATACTATTCTTTATCACAAATTACTCCCTCCAAATGTTTCTATTCTATCTCACTAAACGATAGTTTATCTCACTACCAAAGTATTTGATTATGCTATAATCCATTGATTTGTATTTAATCGACTTTAGATAGATTTAAGTATTCCAATAAAGCAACTAAGTTAAATTCTGTATTTTTGTTCAATGTAATGAAGTTGGAATAATTTTTTATAGCATAACTGACTAGAATTATATAATTTTGTCCTGCGAATGAAAACAACAACATCCTAATGAAAAACAAATATCTCGATCTGATTGATCAAACTTTTGACTTCCCGACTGAAGAATTTAAAGTAGATGACAATGAGCTATTTTTCAATAACATTCCACTTATGGAAGTTATCAAGCAGTATGGAACACCTTTGCGTGTTACATTCCTGCCCAAAATAACCAAGCAGATCCAGAAAGCGAAACGGATGTTTAATGTGGCTATTGCTAAGTCAGATTACAAAGGGAGTTACAATTTTTGTTATTGCACAAAAAGTTCTCATTTTTCATTCATACTCGAAGAAGCGTTGAAAAATGATATCCATATCGAGACTTCATCGGCGTTCGATATTCCTATAATAGAATCACTATACGAGTCAGGCAAGTTAAAGAAAGAAACTTACATTATATGCAACGGATTCAAACGTCCACAGTATATCGAAAACATTTGCAACCTGATTGAGGAAGGATTTGATAATGTAATTCCTATTCTTGATAACAAATTTGAACTTGATGAGTACGACCGTAATATTACACGCAAAATCAAGATAGGCATACGCATAGCCTCGGAAGAAGAACCTAAATTCGATTTTTATACCTCACGACTTGGCATTCGGTACAATGATATCGTTTCATATTACGAAGAAGAAATTAAAAACAATCCTAAGTTCGAACTTAAGATGCTGCATTTCTTCATAAACACTGGCATCCGGGATTCAGCCTATTACTGGAATGAGTTATCAAAATGCGTTCAGGTATATTGTGAACTGAAAGCAGTTTGTCCTCAGCTTACTTCACTCAATATCGGCGGAGGTTTCCCTATTAAGAACTCGCTGAATTTTGATTTTGATTATGCCTATATGGCAGAGGAGATCATTGCACAGATCAAGGGCATCTGTCAGCGCAACGGAACCCAGGAGCCTGATATATTTACGGAGTTCGGTTCATTTACTGTAGGCGAAAGTGGGGCAATACTTTACAGCATCATCGACCAGAAACGCCAAAACGACCGTGAGTTGTGGAATATGATTGATAGTTCATTTATAACTACTTTGCCTGATACCTGGGCGATAAACCAGAAATTCATTCTTTTGGCAATAAACCATTGGGATCAGGAATACGAAAGGGTTTTTCTCGGTGGCTTAACATGTGACAGTGAAGATTACTATAACGCTGAAGCGCACACCAATGCAATCTTTTTACCCAAGTTAATGGATGATGAGCCACAATACATTGGGTTATTCCATACCGGTGCTTACCAGGAATCATTATCCGGCTATGGAGGCATTCAGCACTGCCTGATACCGGCGCCCAAACATATAATCATTGATATTGATGAAGATGGTGAATATTTTACCAAGCTTTTTGCCAAGGAGCAAAGTCATAAATCCATGCTGAAAATTCTAGGATATTAGACTGCGCATTCTGATACTTAGTCATTATTTATTCTGCGTTAAAAATTAAATATTTTAAAAATGAAAAATATTTAACACAGAATATAAAGTATCTAAGTAGAACCCTGTCGAAGAAAACCTTTTATTTGCCTTTTCTTAGTTAATTTTCAAATTCCGGAGCCATCAATAGCAAATAAACAGAGCTGTTAAAATTCCTTATTCAAACTATTAACATAAGGATTTGTCTAGCATGTATGAAAAAAATTGTATTTTCGCATTTCTGAAACACTTTGTGCATTTTAACCACATCTTTGCCATTTATCTGTATCACAGTCATTTAGTCGATATTACAGTACGATTTAAAAAACTAAAATTAGCTGCAATACATTTCATGTTCCTGATAAATAATGGTTTAGAACTTAAAACTTAACTTATATGAAACAGTATGGTGATCTACCAAAAGAATTCACTACGTTCGAAAGTTCAAAAATTGTAATCCTTCCGGTTCCTTACGACGGAACCACTACCTGGATTAAAGGTTCCGATAAAGGACCAAAAGCAATTCTGGAGGCATCAACCAACCTTGAAATGTATGATATCGATACCGATAGCGAAGTTCATAAATTAGGTATCCATACCGCAGAACCTGTTTTAGAAGCTACATCGCCCGAAGCTATGGTTGATGAGGTTTATTCAAGGGTAAAAGCCCTCTATAAAAAGAAGAAATTCCCGGTTGTTTTAGGTGGAGAACACACTGTCAGTATAGGTGCCTTTAAGGCAGCCAGTGAGCAATTCAGCGATCTTACCATTTTACAGTTTGATGCTCATGCTGATATGAGGGATACTTATAATGGCTCAAAATTCGATCATCACTGTGTCATGGCCCGAGCTTCGGAAATGGCTCCTGTTGTTCAGGTAGGCATTCGCAGCATGAGTGCCGGCGAACGCGAAGATATAAAACCCGACTGCGTGTTTTATGCCATGCAGATCTATGATCAATCGACATGGATGTACGAATTGCTAAACAAACTTACCCGCAATGTGTATATTACTATCGACCTCGATGTACTCAATCCATCTATCATGCCATCAACAGGTACGCCTGAGCCTGGCGGAATGAACTGGTTCGACATCATCAATATTCTTAAAAAAATAAGCGAACAGGTTAATATTGTTGGATTTGACATCACAGAACTTGTACCTAACAAGGAAAACAAAGCTCCTGATTACCTGGTAGCAAAACTCATTTATTCCTTGCTTACCGATAAATTCATTACCGGAATTAAATAACAGGAATCATGATTTATTCAAAGGCTGTTCTTTTAAGTAAGGACAGTCTTTTGTTTTATTATTTAACAAAAGATAGTATGACTCTGATCGAAATGATTGAAAAAGAAGAAGCAACCTGACGTATTGCCGAAAATTATGAAACCATGATCGATGCCATGGGTTTTATTCCAGATGCTTTCAAGGTTTTTAGCCCCAGCGAGCATGTATTTGACAAACAATTCAGCAACCTGGGGTACTTTATGCGGCATAAGTCCCTCGGAGGGAAATTACTTGCCTTTATCCGCTTACTGGTTTCAGAAACGGAACAATGTAAATACTGCGTAGGAATGAATTCAGGTATTCTGCTACAATATGGAGTATTCCCTGAATTGCTGGCTGAAATTAAGCAGTATACTGCCAAAGCTCCGCTGGATGAGACGGAATTAGCCCTGCTCTTTTTATACTAAGTGGTTAAGGATTCCAATACCATCGAGCAGGAAGATGTTGACGCACTAAAAAATCCAGATTGGACTGGTGCCGATATTATGGATGCAATCTATCACGGAACGACCCAGGCAGACGTTGATAAGATTTTCAATGCATTTAAAATAGATCTGGAAATATAGCAACCATCCTAATATACAATGAAAGGCTTTGATATCCTGTGCTTTACCGACATTATTTCGCAAGTATAATGACCTGGTTTCAGAGATGAAATATCCAGATTCTCACTGATCAGGCCGCTGATATCCGCGTTACTATTTATGGTTGGCAGGGTTAGTTTGCCATCAATAGTATACACTTTTATTGTATAATCACATCTGGCTGTCAGCCTGGCACCAATGGTAATCCTTGCATTTGCCGGGTTTGGTGAAATAGTCATATTTGACTGATCTGAGGTTAAGTTTGAAATACCCGTATAGTCAACAACATTAAAACTATAGGTAACCGGCACGCAATTATAACCTGAAACAATAAGTTGTGCTTCTCCAGGATACTGTGGAATAATATCGAAATTAACAACAGCATTTCCGGACTTATCCGTTGCAGATTTCCCAATCAGGATACCATCTTTCATTACCACACAAGTTAATCCCGCAGCAGGTAAACCTGATGTTGAAACACTTACATTCAATGATGTTGTTCCTAAAGCAACCTTATCTGGATATTCAGTAGTAATAACAATAGGATTATCGGTAAATACAGCTAATGCAGGGTCGCCTAGCAGGTTACAGTCGTAAAAAACCCAGCGTAAAGCACCGGGCTCCCATTGACCCGGGGCAGTAACCCAGGCAGCAGAAGCAATTTTCGATTCCATGTGTGCCCGGCCGATGCGATTGAGACTGTCGGCATACAACGCATCCATAAACTCCCGATGCAAATGCTGAGATGGCCCTTCAGTTTGTCCTTCGTTGAACCAGCCATAACGAGAGTTACCAATAAAAGCAACGGCAAAATTATTGATAGTTACCATTTTTTCTGCTATGCAATCGTTGAAATCGAAAGCGCCGCAATCGCATCCATGGGTATAAACAATTGTAAAATTGTGATCGATGCCATTTAGTCCATAGAAATTAGCGTTGGTAATATCGCTATTAGTCAGACGCATAACATAGGTCTGGCTTGCGTGGCCGCTATGATTCAGCATAGGACGTCCAAGGTTCAGGTGATCCATCAACTCCTGTTTTGGCCAGGTTTTAACCTCGTCATACAGCGTATCAAAAACATAATCCACTGGTATACCATAAGTTGCATACCCATTGTCGGAATGTTCTCCTCTAAGTAAGTTAAGGTAATCACTACCGTATGTGATATAGGGCTCAATTGTCCAGAGGCTCTCACCAGCCATTAAAATATTGCGAAATTCACCTTGTATGGGTTCGAACTGATATTTGAAACTTTTATTCAGCATTTGCTCTAACTCAGTGGCATCACTGAAAGACATACGACCAACAGCGACATCCGGTAATAAATCTTCTTCCCCTGGCTCACCCCAAAGCGCATCACCATCCGTATTCCAGTTGCCATCGAGAGCTGAATAATACAGGTCGGAAGGTATATTACTATCGCTGTACCCTGAACCTGATTGAACATAACAATAAAGTCCACGGTGCGGGATAAGTTCATCGTCACCTGCCAGTAATACATATTGTATTCCATGCGTTTGATACTCCTGATTAATGAAATTCCTGATTTTTTCAGGGACATCCACTCCTGTCATAGTAGTAGTAATACTATCAAGAGTAACAACTTTAGAAGTAATTCCCTCCCTGAGATAATTAGCCTGCATAGCAGTGAAGGAGCTTTTAAATAAAGTTGTGCTTACTATTAAAAGATCATAGCGGATGGGTGGAACAAGCCGTTTAAGTGAATAAGCGGCTTCCATTTCCTTATTATCAGCCATTTGTAAAACTTCAGTGCTTTTAAAAGCCAGGTTATTCAAGGCAAACGCAGCTTTGGAATCGGGAGCGGTATTCACAATCACGTGTGCGGTGGTAAAATAGCTGAGTTGTCCTGTAACCGGGTTATAACTGACAGGTGTAAAAGTAGTAAGCGCCACCGAATGTCCATTGAGAAAAGCTGTGACCAGTTGCCCTTTGGGATCAGCCGGGAATGAAGCATTCCGGCTATAGATTGTATTATCTTTTATAAAAATTCCGGAACTTCCGGCTGAAACAGGCCGTACTTGCTGCTGAGGGAAAATTGTAAACTTACCGGGAAGCGTTATCGCATCGGAAAAGAGGATTTCTATACTCAAAGCAGATTCGCCTGGCGGAAGTATTAGTTTGACCTGTTGGTAAGGCAAAACAGGTTGACCAGGCATTGCTGTGAGCAGGGTATTTTCGAGTTCAAACCGTTGGTATTCGCCGTTTTGCCGGATTGTAGGGTTACCAAAATGATAGGTCTGCTCCACCCTGCCTGCTATGGTAGTTATTATAAACATGAACATCAGACCAATCGTAAAAGTCAAGGATTTCATAATCATAGGATAAATAACTTAAGGTGTTTTTGCGGAAAGTAATGTTAGGGGTAAAATTAATTCTTTATAGATTCAAGCGAACGCATTAGAAAAAAAATGAGCCGGATTGTTTTTCCTCTGATATGTCAAAAAAAAACTCTCAGCAATGAACCTACTATTTTAGTTTTGCTAAATTACTTGATTTTTTTCAAATTGGCGACCTTCAAATCAGGCTTGATCAATAAAGAATTTACAATATTACAACTACTTCAGGATAAATGAGTATTTTTGAAAATAGAATGACAAAAGTGTTTCCTCCTACTCGTTGCAATATACACATGCAAATTACAATGTTTATTGGGGTAGTAACACATCAGAAATAAATCCGAATTTAAAACGCAATGACAAGCCTTTCACAAAGCCTCTATAAATCCATTCAGACATACTCAAATAATATTGCGTTCAATATCGATGGGGAAAATTATACTTATTTTCACTTGACACAAAGTGTTGCCAGAATTCAATCTTTACTCCTTCAAAAAAATACCGGATTAAACTCAATCGGCATTATTGCCAACCAGGATTTTGAAACGTATTCAACCATCCTTGCCTCCTTGCTTTCGGGAATTACATATATCCCCATTGAACCCACCCACCCGGACGAGCGAAACAACCATATTATACGGTTATCAAAAGTAAATTCTATATTTTGCTCAGATTTTTCAGGTCTGAGTGATGAGTTCAGCGCGACAAACAAACATTTGTTTTTCCAGGTTGAAAAAGGAGAAAAAGATATAACAGAGTTGAAAGTTATACAAACTAAAAGTCCGGCTTATGTTCTTTTCACCTCCGGCAGCACCGGTGTGCCAAAAGGAGTACCAATCAGCATGAATAACTTAATGGCATTTGTTGATAATGTTGAAGGCATGACGTTGGATATCAACGAACAATCCAGGTTTCTGCAGGTATTTGAACTCACATTTGACCTGTCGGTATTTTCGTACCTGGTTCCTTTGATCCATGGAGCTTCAGTTTTTATACCACCGAAAACCCCTTTTAAACAGATGGCAGCGATGCAGTTGGTTGAAGAACAAAGCATAACCCATGTTTTAAGCGTTCCGTCCTTTGCAGGCTACCTGAAACCATTTTTTCGAAAAATTAAACTTCCTTCCATTAAACACTGGTTGTTTTGTGGCGAAGCATTAAAATCTGATTTGGTTAAGGAATGGCAAAAATGCTTGCCAAAAGCTAGTATATATAATGTTTATGGCCCCACAGAGGCTACCATATTTTGCACTTCATATATGTGTCACCAGAATACATTTAAAGAATATCATGGAATTGCCTGCTTCGGCAAACCTTTTAAAGATACTGAATTTGAACTCTTTGAAGGAAATCTACCTGTTAATGAACTTGAAACTAATGCTGAACTATGTATTAGCGGCACGCAACTAACAACGGGTTATCTCGATGATCCCATTAAGAATGAAACCGCATTCTTCCCTTTTAAAAAGCAGACTTATTATCGCACAGGCGACCTTTGCCATAAGGATAATGAAGGAGATTATTTTTTCAGCGGAAGGAACGACACCCAGGTAAAAATTA
Organism: Bacteroidales bacterium; assembly: GCA_030654075.1. Taxonomy (GTDB): domain Bacteria; phylum Bacteroidota; class Bacteroidia; order Bacteroidales; family UBA4417; genus UBA4417. The sequence goes on from JAURYB010000004.1 coordinate 55,047, forward strand.
ACGGTTACCGTGTCGAAATCAGTGAATTGG
>JAURYB010000010.1 GCA_030654075.1 Bacteroidales bacterium
TGTCGCCTCTACGAGGCTTAACCTTAATTTGTATTTTTTTGCTACCATACTTTCGTCTCTACGAGACTTTATACTCTCAGAATTAACATTTTTCGAAACCTACTCCCCAACTTTTGAAAGTGATCCGTAATTTCATGTTGGTTACATATGCTGAATATCGATAATTCAGATAAATTTCTTCTTTCGGGAATAATCTTAGCTGCTTTTCTGTAGCCTGTGGCCGATCTTTTATCGTTTGTCGGACGATAACAATTCTACGAGGCTTTTCCCGGGATTTACTTTAATGGCTCCTGCTGGGTATATCTCCGCTGACTATTTCTTACCACAGGCGGTAAGTATGCGTGCTGCCAGGTAACATTTTTAACTGAAACAGTTACTGAGAATCAAACTTATAACCAAATCCTTATGGCATTTACGCTTTAATGCTTATTTCATATATCTTTACTAATCCTCTAAATCATATTTGGCGCTAAAAATTAAGCTTCTTAACCAATACAGTACTGAAAAATATGAAAACCAGTCGATTAATCATCTTGATAACTATCGTAATGAGCACATTTATAGCTCATGCGCAAACTGATGAAATAGATAAAGCAAAGGCTCAGGTTGCTACACTATTTAAAAAAAACTCTTACGCTTATATAGGTCAGCTTGTGGGGACTACGAAAAAAGATGTTTTAGTATTTGATGACAGAATTGAAGTAACCATTAAAAAAAACAAAAGAATCTTTTATTACACTGCCTTTTGTGATTATGATATTAGTGTAAGTTCCGGTAAAATAGATAACACAAATATTGTGAATATCAGTATTGAAGATTTTTCAGCCAATTTATTGGGAGTTGTAAAGGAGCAGGCGGATAATTTAATTTTCATCAGAAATTATTATTGCGAAAAGCAATACACGTCACAACTGGCTCTTTTCGGACCTTTTGCAGATAAATACCGTGCGTTGGAAATTAAACCAACGGTTTCGGAAGAGCAACGGAAATACATTGTACAAGCCAACGGATATAACGAGCAGAAGAATTACGTTAAAGCCATTGAATTATACCTAAAAGCTACTGAAGTCGATCCAACTGCTTATCCGGCAGCCTATTCCAATTTAGCTTTACTCTCGGCCCAGGTAGATAAGTTTGATGCAGCAATTTACTATATGAAAAAATACCTTATGCTTGAACCTGAATCTCCCGATGCGCGTGGTGCACAGGATAAAATTTATTTGTGGGAAGCCCAAACGGGTAAATAACTAATAAACATTTTAAAAATGATGAAATGAAAACAATTCGATTATTGATATTTTTAACCTTCCTACTTTTCTCGACTATTGCAAATGCGCAAACGGATAAAGCCCCGGCATCCACTGTAAATAGTCAGAAAAGCCAATCTTCGAGAGAAGAAATAAATAATACATTAGCTGAGATCAGGGAACTTTTTAAAAATGAATTCTGGATATATACATGTGATGATAAGAATGTTACTGGAGGAAGGTCATATTCCATGGCAGGTACCCAGAAAAATATCCTGATATTGGAAGACCGGATTGAATACAATTTTAATGATGAAAAAACGATCATCTACATTTCCGACTTAATTGATTGTAATTTCCAGCTTTACAGTTTTTCAAAACAAAGGGGATTGGGATTTGACAGGGATTTTATAGTTTACAGCAAAGCAAAAAAAGTTGTTGCGAAATTGTACGAAGATTTTATTTTCATTCAAAAACAACTTAAAGAAAATCCGTATTATGCCGAACTCGCACTTTTTGAGCCTATTGCTTCACAGTATCGGGCATTAACCATAAAACCGGCTGTATCGGAAGAGCAACGAAAATACATTGTGCAGGCCAATTCATTTAATCAACAGAAAACATACTATAAATCAATTGAACTGTACAATAAAGCGATTGAGGTTGACCAAACCGCTTACCCGGCCGCATACTCTAACCTGGCTTTGCTCTCGGCACAAACAGGCAAGTACAATACAGCAATTTACCAAATGAAGAAATACCTTCTCCTTGAACCCGATTCGGCCGATGCACGCAGTGCTCAGGACAAAATTTATGAATGGGAAGCCCGGATTGTTAAATAGTCAACTGACAAGTAATTAAATATAATTGACATGAAAACCATTCGATTAATTATCATCCTGACTATCACACTATTCACGCATATTGCTCCTGCACAAACTAATGAAATGGATAAGGCGAAAGCTGATATTGCAGAACTGATAAAAGAAACGATTAAAATTTATCTGCGTCAGCCAAATACTAACAATTATATTTACAAGGCAGATGCAAAAAGGTCGGAGGTATTTGAAGACAGAATAGAATTCAGATGTACCAATGGCGAAAATATAAAAGTATATTTCACTGACATAATGGATTATCAAATATTAATAGGACACGACGAGACTAATAAGTTTGATAGAGTTTTTTTTGGAGATCTTGAGATCGTAGTTTCGGGAGGAAACAATTGGTTCTCCGGGGCTCCCGAATACAAAGGAGAGAGTAAACAATTTTTCAATGATTTAATTGTTATTCAAAGCCAACTGGTTGGAAAACGAAATGAAAAACTTTCTCTTTTTGTTCCTGTTGCAGAGAAATATCGTTTATTGGAAGTTAAACCACCCATATCTGAAGAACAAAGAGAATATATTGTCCAGGCCAATTCCTTTAATGAGGAGAAGAATTACCCGAAGGCCATTGAACTATACAAAAAAGTAATTGAAACCGATCAAACGTCTTACCCGGCAGCATACTCAAACCTTGCTTTACTGTCAGCGCAATTAAAAAGTTTCAATGCAGCCGTTTTTTACATGAAAATGTACCTGCTTCTTGAGCCTGATGCCTCCGATGCACGAAGTGCACAGGATAAAATTTATGAATGGAAAGCCCGGATTGGCAAATAGTTAATGAACATTTTAACGCTGACGAAATGAATAAGATTCTATTACTGACACTACTTTCTTCGTTGATCCTCACCATAACTGCAAATGCACAAACAGAAGAAGTTTTTTATTATCCAAAACTACCCAAGGTGGAGTTGAGTGTTGCAAAAACCAATTTGGAGCGTGCGCTTAAAGAAATGTACTACCCGAACAATGAAAAAAATTACTGGTATAAGCCTGAGAGTGCCTCTGTTTTTGACGATAGATTTGTCCTGACTTTCAAAAGTCCTATGAATCCTATCGTCTTTTATTTTTATGATCTGAAAAATTACAGGATTGAAGTAATTAAAATTTCAAAAGATAATAATCATTTTGACTTTGAATTAAGACTCGGGAAATTAATAATATCTGTATATAAAGAAAAAGAGCATGATTGGGAATTAATTGATTATCTGTATTTCTTTCAGCAGGTTACCCAAAAACCATATAGCGATCAACTCGTTCTTTTTGAACCCATAGCGGCACATTACCGTGGATTGGAATTAAAACCGGCAATGTCGGAAGAGCAACGGAAATACATTGTGCAGGCTAATTTACTCAATCAGCAGAAGATGTACGGTAAGGCAATAGAACATTACAATAAAGCACTGGAAATGGATCCGACAGCCTATCCGCCTGCCTGGTCAAACCTGGCTCTACTCTCCTCACAGATACACGATTATCATGCAGCCATTTATTACATGAAAAAATACCTGATGCTCGAACCTGAAGCGACTGATGCACGCAGTTGTCAGGACAAAATTTATGAATGGGAAATTATGATGCAGGAATAGAGCAAATCATTGTTAACTCTCTTTGTGATGAAAATATTTACTGAAAGATTATACCAACTGCTATTGTTTATTGGGCTGGTAATGAGTAATACAAATGCTATTGCGCAAAATAACTGTACTTGCGCTGTATGCGGTCGATCATGCAATGATATTGCTGTTTCCGGACATGTACAGGGCCGATCCTGTTATGTGGCACCGGCAAATTCATCACCTGGCTCATCAGGCGTTTCTTCTCCTGACCTTAAAACAATGGTTGCCGGAGCAATTATGCAAAATGTTTTAAAGTCGATAATGAGTAGCAGTTCGGAAAAAGATAAGAAAGAGCTGGAAGCCAAACAAAGGGCTGCAGCAATTGATGCACAAATAGCTGCACAAAGGGCTGCTGAACAATATCGGGCAAATGAATTGAGGCTACAGGCTGAACATGATAAGATGATGAAATCGTTCAAGTCGTTGGATGGCACACAAGAAATGCAGAATAAAACGCTGGACAATACAGGTTTAACATTCAAAACCCTGGACGAACCTACTGCCGTGATGAAAGAACAAAGAAAGCTTGATGTGCTGGATACTGCCTGGATCAACCTGCAAAAGGAACTGATAAAGGATAGGAAAGATAATAAATGGGCGAATGGAATTTACAATACATTAAGTAACAATGCGCCCCCATTACCCTATAAAAATTTTGACGAGCTTCAGCCTGGGGACGTGATTCTCGTTGCACCGGATAACGCGTCGGGTAAAGCTATTCTATGGGGGGACCAGATAGCATCCGCATCAACAGAATCATCAGCTTCACATACTATCACCTATCTGAAACAAGTAAACGGCCAGAAACTTTTTATGGACAATGTGCCTCTTCACGGTCCGACGATTATATCAGAAAAACAACTAAAGGAAAAGTATGGCTCCAGAAACATGGATGTTGCCCAGCTGTCAAAGTTTGGAATAGCCCAGCCATTGAACGAGGTTGAAGCAGAAAAATTATTTAAAGCAGCAGTGAAGATGCAATCCGACAACATCAATTCCGGAAATTCGAATTATGGAGTTAGAGGTGATAATAATATGGTGTGTTCCGAAGCCAGCTGGGCACTAATAAATTCAACGGGTCGTACAATTCCGGGAACAGACTTTGGCGTAAAGAGCAGTAATGGTATTGATTTCAGTCCTGCTGATTTTTACGCCATGAAACAATACTTCCTTGTCACTTCACTCAATATGTCAAAATAATACCGGTTGAAAGAGAGAATGCGCATTATTTTGACCGGGTTGATCCCTTTGGCGTGTTTGTAACGTTCGTATTGATACCTTAGCCGGCTCTCCGGCTATCTGTTTAGTTTAATACAAAAATATGCGAAGTATAATTATAATAAGTTTGATATTAGCCTGCACCCTCTCCAATGCCCAGGACCGCAAGGATACAATAAGGATGAAAGACGGTACTGAAATCCTGTGCCAGCTATTAAAAGTATCGGAACCTGATTCTATAATTCAGTTCTGTATCAGGGAAAACGGGGAATTAAAGGTAAAGAAGGTTCAAACCGCGTTTGTTGATTCCTATTCGTGGCCCGGGAAGGAACAAGCAGCTAAATATTCAAAAATGCTGGGCGCAAAAAACATTCAGGATGGTGAAATATACAAAGGCTACTGCTATATAAAGCCTCCTTCACCACAGCATGAACTTACCAGTACTGAAATGGCGGCCAGGGAATTAAATAAGGCCAAAACATTGGTAACAATAAGTTTTGCTGTTATAAGCACGGGTTTGGTTACGGCAATTCTTATTCCGAAACTGATCACTACACCTTCCATGCACGGCGACTACTGGTACATTGACCCCGAAGACGCTAAAAGGTATGATAACACTATAAAAGCCCTCCACATCGGAGGCTACGGGATAGCTGTAGCAGGCGCGGCAATCGGGTTTTCGGCATTAAATCATTTAACAAAAGCAAACCTGCTCAGGCAGGAATCGGGTAAAGGATTAAGTTTAGCCTCTGGTAGAGATGGATTAAGCTTGGTGCTTACGTTTTAATACCCGTGCTGACACGCGTCCAATGCTATTAAGTTAAGGATCTTTCTTTTGAATATCGAACAAGGAACATCGATTTTTGATTTTCGGAGTTTCGATATACCAAAGATTTACATCTAAAATTTTAAATCGTTATTCCTTGTTCTTAAATCTGTTAAGCTTAACTTAATGACATTGGACACGCGTCTCAGGAGGTGGCAGGATGTCAATTATACATACTGGAAATTGTATTGCTGTTAAAGAATGCCTGCCCGATTTCAGCTAACCCGGTTTTGTCTTTTTCCCTTTACGCGAAATGCACGCCAGCAGGCGAATGGCCTGTCAATTATTGTTGCCCATTTAAATCCAGATATTCCTTTATTTGATCTTATTTCAAATCCCTTTTATTCAAAATGAAAACAATTGAAAAAAGATAAATGGCGAACCATACCGTGCTGCTGATCATTGCTTTAAGCGGAACAAAATCATCAATTTCCATAAAAACATACCGGCTGAATGGAAAAGGAATGAGGCTATTCAATGATTTTATTGGCAGATACTGCACTATTCCCGGCATAATACCGTCCTTGAAATAAGGTGCATTCTGAAAAATAGCGGTAGCTATCGGCTCAAACATAATGGTATACAAAAACAGCGCAATAATAACGAAACCGGCTTTTTTGATGATCAGCGACAACAGGAAAGCCAGGGTGCAGTAAACCAGAATATCATAAAAATAGGCTGCCAGGAATTCCGTTTTGTCGAAAATGTATTCAGCTCCCCACACATGTGAATAAACAGAGCCGTTTACCAATCCGGCAACAAACAGGAACAGCGTGCTGATAACCGCCATAGCCACGATAAATGACATTTTGCTCAACAGGAACTCTGTTTTGCTGATTCCATCAATTACATTTTGGCGCATGGTGTTATAAACCACATCGTTGTTAACGGATATAATCACAATAAATGCCAGCAGAATTTTATTAAATGAACCGAGGTAAGCTATGTTTTGCCAGATATCGGGGAAATCGTAAATCGGCACAATGGTAGGGTCAATACCGTTGAAATTAACACCTTCTCTTTTCAGCCATTCCAAAAACAGCCCGCCACCTGAAGCAATAACAAGTATAGCTATCAGGTACATCCCGATTAATATCCAGAAAAGGCGGTAGTTCCTGATCTTCAGCCATTCCAATTTCAACGCCCTAATCATGTTCTTTCAGTATTTTGAGGAATTCCTTTTCCAGTGAATTGGTCTGGGTGACCAATTTCTTTAAAACGATTCCTTGTTTAAAACAAAAATCATTTATTTCCAATGAAGTAAAATCCGGCTTCAACGCAACAAATAAGCTGTTACCTGTTTTTTGAACGGACTCAAGGCCGGGAAAGCTGCCCAGGCTTTTTTCAAGCTTGTCCATATCCAGGCTGGCCACTTCCACGCGGTTTATTTCACCCAAAGTATCTTCAACGCTGCCCTGGTGAATCTTAATTCCCTTCCTCAAAACACAAAAATGGGTACACACTTTCTGAACTTCGTCCAGCAGGTGGCTCGCCATAATGATGGTCTTTCCCTGGGAGGCAATATCTTTGATCAGGTTCCGCACTTCGGCTATTCCCTGCGGGTCGAGACCGTTGGTAGGTTCATCCAAAATCAGGACAGGTGGATCGGAAAGCAAAGCTGACGCGATGGACAGGCGTTGTTTCATCCCCAGGCTGTAGGTTTTAAATTTATCATCTTTCCTTTCGAACAAACCAACCAGCTTCAACACCGTTTCAATTCTATCCGTTCCGCATTGCTTGATGTGGGCCGCGATGCGCAGGTTCTGCACCGCTGTGAGGTAAGGATAAAAACTGGGTGTTTCGAGTATCGAACCGATATTTTTTCGGGCTTCAACAGCTTTCACGTTGTTAAACCACTGGAACGTGCCCCCGTTTGGAGCAACTACTTCGAGTATCATACCAAGTGTGGTGGTTTTGCCGCTCCCGTTAGGCCCGAGTATACCAAAAACCTGGCCCTGGGTAACCTCAAGGTCCAACTTATCCACTGCCTGAATCCTGCCAAAGCGTTTTGAAAGGCTATTTATCTTGAGGACGTTTTCCACTTTTCTGTTTGTTGAGGTCAAAAATATTGATCATGTCATCCGACTGAAAACTTTGCATCAAAGCCGGTATTTTCTGCCATCCGATGCGGCCCCGCAAATAAAAAGCATACATCGCACCCTCACTTTTCATCACTCCCACAAACTGGTTTTCATCTTTGTTTTCCTTTCCATACAAAATGAAATTGGTTTTTCCACCAGCCATGGTTACATATTCCTCAAACCCGATTTTCTTGTACGAGGTAATGATGTTATTGTACGATTGGCTGGCTTTTGCGGCCGAATCGAGCGTGTAGACCAGCAATTTTTCAATTCCGTTCACCAGTTCGTTGTAGTCGGGATTTTTGGCAATATTAATCATACGCAGGGTACTGGGATAAAAACAGAATTTTTTGTCTTTATGAGCGTCTGCGTAAGCTTTGAAAGGCGTTTCCTGGGCCTGGAGGGATGGAAACATCCCTGCCAGCAAACAGAAAACTAAAATCAGTTTACTTCTTTTTACCATCATCAATATGTTTAAGTTGGTCGAAACCGGGTACACGCATTTGCTGTGCCATCTTCGAAATATTTTTCAGGTCAATATCGCCGTACAAACTTATCATAACAAATTGGTTTTTCCCACCGGCAACCATAATCAATTCCGAAATGATGCCGTTACTTTCTTTAGTTGAAAACAGCATGTTTCCGCGGGCATCATTTACTGAAACCAGTTCTTCGTAAGCGGCTTTGTTTACATCGGCAACAGCCTGCTTGTAAATAGCGGCGGAATTCGGAATGCTGTCGGCCATTAATACTTTCAGGCCTTTCAGCTTGCTTACCGCTTTCAGAAATTCCTTTTCGGCAGCGCTGCCTACTTCCAGGTTAGTAAACATCGAGAACATCTTCTGGCTCACCGAAACTTTTGTGAATTTTTCGTTGCCGCCATACTGGTTCATGTATTTTGTGATAACGGTTCCTTGCGCCATCATTGTAATTGATATAAGGAACATTCCGACTATTAAACTGATCTTTTTCATGATTCCATGTTTTTAATGATTTGTTATGTTTTTCTGAATTTTACCGGTTAAAAGTCGCACCAGTTGTAGTTTGACGCACAACACTATAAACGGTTACATTAAAACGGGTAATTAAATACCTGGTTTTATTTCGTTCGCGCGCGTCTTTATTTCAGATACGTGCGGGTACAAACTATTTAAAATGATTTTAATACCTGGCTATCGAAAATGATTTCAATTGGCACATTTAATTCTGCATAATTGCGGGCTGAGCTATACTAATAATCCTGCGTTCGCGCGCGTCTTTATTTCAGACGCGTGCGGGTACAATTTTTTACTGTGATTTTAATTCCTGGCTCTCGAAAATTATTTCCATTTGTGCATCTAAACGCATGAACAGGAATTGTTTGCAGGTTTTTCCTTGTTCAAATTCAATGTAAGCTTCTTAGTACCCTTGCAATGAAAGCATTTTTAACGCATAGCGTCTTCCCAGTTCTCTGTAACCTTCTGAGTCGAAATGTGCGTTATCCTGGGCGGTACAACCTTCCGCTGAAATAACATAAGCAGAAGGAATAGTATAAGGTAGACTGTTAATTATGGGATTCATTGCGGAACAACAATTACCCTTAGCCGAGGATAATTCGCCGGCAAGAAGAGGAACCGAGTCAGCGCTAAGCGAAAGGTCAGTCAACATATCATTGTATATCTTTTTTACATAGGATGGCCATTGAGTATCACCGGTATTTGATTCCCCCTGGTGTAAAAGAATGCCTTTAATTACCCCATCCTTCTGCGCAAGTTTTGCAAGACCGATCAGGTGATTATACGGATTGCCTTCATACGCTTTGATTATATTGGTAAACCAGGCTTCAGCATATGTAGAATCGTAATCCCGGTATAGATCCTTGTCAAATAGCCGGATATCACAACCGCCAATCGCAACATTGATTACTCCAACCGTTATGTTGTCAGGAAGCTTTTCAATCATGGTTCTGCCAAAATAATCAGCGGGCGAAAGACCTGACATACAGTGGCATAAAGGAGGAACTGCTGTTCGCCATGTCCCTTTTGTTCTATCCGGATTAGTGCAATCAAAAGACTGCATTACCCTGAAACGACTATCAACATTTTTATCCTGTTCTTCTATTTTACCTTGTCCTTCCATATTTGACTGTCCAAAACAGAGATAAATATAAAAATCAGGATCTTGCGCGAATACATTCATGGTAATTAATAATGAGGCTGTGAATACTATAAGTTTTGCTTTTAATTTTTGTTGCTTCATGTTTTTAATACTGAGTCGAATTCAGCAGTACGTTGTTAAGCAGTAAATTTCAGGTTACTAATCAGTCTGCTTTAAAACTATTTTAGCCACAGATTACGCAGATTACACAGATTTTAAACTGCTTTCAGCAGTTTTTTAAATGAAATTTGAATATAACCAATGAATATTCATCTGTGAAACTTAGCGAAGCGATCTCACCGAAGGTAATCTGCGTAATCTGTGGCATATATTTGTTTATCACTGTCTTAAATGAACTGATTAGTTACAATTTCAGATGTTAGCTTTTAAAGTGTAAAATTAACGTAATTCAATATATAATCATGCTTATTGTATACCGTAAGTTCATTGAAATGTATCCAGTGTCATCATGTACACAATATTTGATTGTATCCTTGTTGAGCAAAAATATGCTGCAAAACTATATTCACTGATGCCTGAGAGGGCAGTAAGTACTACAATCTAAACTGTTTTGTAAAAGCAAAAGCAATAGTTTGACGACCAATTGTTAAAGATACTATTGATAATTTCGGATCACTTTCAAAAGTTGGGGAGTAAATGGTGAATTCCCATTTTGAAAGTGATCCCTCATCTGCACTGGTTTTCAGCACCAGAGTATGTCAACCAAAAGAGGTTGCCTGTTAACAGGCAACCTCTTTTGGTTGAAACTAATACCCGGAATTACGGCTTAGATGTTGCCTGGCCAAATGAATTTGTTCATATGGCACAGCTTAGATTTTAAAACTAAATCCACAGCATATAGGGCAGAATTAATTTTTAATGAATTTTATTGTCTGCCTTGCATCTTCTCCAAAGCTGATCAGATAAATCCCTTTGGATAGTTTTTCCAGGTTAATTGTAGTGTTTTCCCCGGTCAGTTTACCTTGTAACAGAGTTTTTCCAACTGGGTTACGGATACTGTAGACAGAGCCAGCCAGATTCTCGTTGGCTTTAAGGTTGATATGACCTGATGCCGGGTTTGGATATATTGAAATCAAATTGTCTTTTGTTAATTCCCTGGTACCAACTGTGATAGATTGATATAATCCGGTAATTTCAGACTGTGTTAATGAGCGATTCCAGATTCCGATATCATCAATCAAGCCATTAAACGAAGATCCATCAAAACTCCTGCCAATAAATAACGGTAAGTTTGTTGCTACGGCTCCTGTATGAGTATATGCGTTTGTACTCTGAAAAATCCCGTTTTTATAAAGATTCATTATTTTAGCATCATAGGTAGCTACATAATTATCCCATACATTGGTGGTTACAGGGATTGTCATACCCATCCAGGATGATTGCTGCATATTGGTGGCGTAAGTGAAAAACTCGCCTGCTGCCAGCATCGAAATAAAATTGCCGGCATTCACAGTAGCAACCATTAATACTATTCCTGAAGGAGTCAGAATGTCTTTCTTAATCCACACCGAATAAGTAAATGCGCCATTTTCATCAAAAGTAAAACTAGGGGCAGCTACAACCAAACCGGAAGAATATCCGTCGAAACTGCCGGCAGAATTTGCATGTTCAAATCTATCGGTGGTAAAAGTGACCCCGGTATTCACCGCGTTGTTTAAGTTGGGACTCAGGTCATTGCTGTTGCCTGTAAGAGGATACCATGCTAAAAGCCCGTTTGACGGGACATAAGCTGGTATTTGTGCCATGGTTGCAATTGTAAATCCAAGGATAGCAATTGAGGAAAAGAGTAGATTTTTTTTCATTCGTAACTGATTTAATTTGTTGTAAAAAGTTCCGTTTTTTATACTGTTTGCTGGGCTACAGTTTTATAGTTGGTATTAGGTATAATAAAATTTCTTCACGCAATATCCCTGATAAAACACCTCTGTTACCAACTTATTTCAAAGCTGTAAAGCGTTAATTGATTTATAAAGATGGAACAAGAATTTATGTTCAAATTTCGTCAGAGTCAATCTTCAGCGAAAATACTCTGTTTTATAAAACCTGATTAGTCAAATATTTTTATCATTTATCAAATCGTACAAAAGGATTGAACGATTTGATACAGAATTTTTAAATATCTTATAATGAATGGTATATAATTTTACTATTTCCTCCATGCGGAAGGCGTTTCACCTGTTACTTGTTTGAATTCCCTGCTGAAATTGGATTGTTCACTATAACCTGTTTTCATAGCAATGTAGGAAATAGGGAAAGCAGGATTTGTGGTCATCAGGTTTTTCGCTTCCGAAATACGTAATTGGTTAATCCAGTTGTTGAAATTTTGGTTTTCTTCTTTATTTATAAAATTTGACAAAGTAGTTCGGCCTACGTTTAGTGATTGTGCCATTTCGATGAGTGTTATACCTTCTTTTAAATAGATTTTATTCAATAAGATCTTTTGTTTGTATAAATCCCAACTCGTCTTTTTAAGTGTCTTTTCAAATTCAATTCCGTTATGTTGGGTAGTAGCGAACGCCGGTTCAATAATGTGATATATCTTTTTGTAATTGATGAAATTTATAGCAAAAACGGTATAGAATATAACAAGTATAGTAGTGAAAATATTATCGGACATTATACTGGGCCAGGTCTGAAAAATGATCGCCATCAATCCGATTATTAAGGCTGAAAAAAAAGCAACTTTAACCCACTTCAATTTAACTTTTCCTGTTTCCGAAAAATAGTTATCTATTGAAATGTTGTATTTTCCTAATGATTTGCTGAATATCACACAATAATGCAGAATCTGGTAGAGATAAAAAGCGAAAAAAGTAACTCGTAAAATGCTCAATGGGTTTAAAATATTTTGTTTTAAATCTGGCAGTGAATTCAGAATCGGGTCGTTCAGAAACAAATATAAAAGTACATATACCAGTAAAAACAATAAAACAATGAAACTGTGAATTTTGAATATAGTATTGGCTTTTATATTTTGTTGAGGATTTAAAAGTGTGATAATCGTAAATGAGAAAATCAGCGATTGCGTTGAAGAAATCAACAATCCGGAAAATTTTAAATATTCAGGCTGATAATCCGTTAATCCGAGAAACAAAACTGACGTGTTTATGATAGCAAGCAGGATATAGGAAACCGCCAATATTTTTGATGAATTTATGTAGCTTTTTAAGAAATTAATATCCGGTAATGGAATAGCGAATAAAATCAGCCCAAATATGTACCCCGAAATTATTAGGGTTAAGTTAATAAACAAGTAATAAAAGTCCACTTTATCTTACGTTTACGAGGTTATTTCTGAAAAGCATGCAGGTTAAAATTCATTATTAGAAGCTTACTATGTTTGAGCCGATATTGCGATAAAGTGTATGTAAAAAAATGCTTTTAATATGGCGCAAATGAGTTTTAGCCACTCATTCTGTGATCCATGTATTTACCTTGCCAAATATAGTTGTTTTCCTGTAATGACAGGATGATGGCACATCTTGGCAGAATATTATTTTAATGTTCTGGGAACAAGACTATCTGAATTGAAAATTATCTGTTGAATTACAATTTTGCTTTTTTGTCCAGACACAAAAACCCAGAAGTCTGGGCTTTAAATAAACGTAAAAAAGGGGTATAATTCATGGGTATAAAAAATATAACCGCCTCAAATACAACGATTTAAAGCGGTTAATCAGTAGCCTCAACAGGAATCGAACCTGTATCTAAAGTTTAGGAAACTTCCATTCTATCCGTTGAACTATGAGGCCTTTTACTAACGGGCTGCAAAAGTAATGCATTATTCTGTATTGAGCAAACTTGGAATAACAGGAACAGGGTTAACGCATGAAGAAATTGTAAAACATGTGGGTTATTAACAAATTTACTACGGGGATTAATCGTAATCGTCGGTTTGGTGTCCAAATACAAGGTTATTAACAATTGAGCTCTATATTGTTGCAAATCTGTTGATT
>JAURYB010000015.1 GCA_030654075.1 Bacteroidales bacterium
CGGTTATTATGCCGATTTTCGATCTGAGCGTTGCTTTTTCATTTTTATTCTCGAAATAACTTACACCAATATAAGCGTCCAGTCCCATATTGATCAATATTTGAACAAACCCGGTAAAGCTGATATAAATTACAAAAGCGCCATAATCGGCAGTTGTGAGATAATTTGTATAAAAAATAAGCAGGAGAAACGCTGAAACAAGCGGCAACGCGCCAATTATAGTATAAATTAAAGATGATTTTATCAGGTTTTTCGAGATCATTAATAGCTCTTCAGGTTTATTAATTGTGGCAAAAATAACGAAGATTCTTTCATCTATTGATTCCTTTTTATCTTTGTGCTACTTTCATATGATTTAAACCACTTTTAATGGATCAGAATAACTATAATTACATATACCAGAGCCGCAAGGAAATGCTTGATTTTGTTCCGCAATCCTGTTTAAAAATACTGGAAGTCGGATGTGGAGATGGCTCATTTTCAGTTCAGTTAAAAGATCGTAAGGATACTGAAGTTTGGGGAGTTGAAATGCACGAAGAGTCTGCCAGCATTGCGCTGCAAAGGCTGGATAAAGTATTATGCGGTAATTTCCTGGAATTGATGGAAACGCAAAAGCTTCCTGCTAATTATTTCGATTGTATAGTTTTTAATGATGTTCTCGAACATTTCCTTAACTACGATGAAATCTTAAGTGGAATAAAAAAACTTCTCAAAGTCAATGCTTATGTTGTAACCTCATTACCCAATTTCAGGTATGTGGGAAATCTCTGGGAAATCATTATCAGGAAAGATTTTCAATATAAAAGTTCAGGAGTTCTCGATTATACGCATTACCGTTTCTTTACAGCTAAAAGTATTCAGCGAATGTACTCGGAATCTGGTTTCGAAGTCCGGAAAAGCTACGGTATTAACGGAACAAGGAGTATTAAGGTAAGAATATTGAATTTACTGACATTCAATTTCTTTTCAGATATATATTACATGCAGATTGCTACTCTTGCCCAACTCAAATAGCTATGAATCCTGTTGTTACAATCATCACCCCAACCTTTAATCATGCTGGTTTTATTGCCGAATGTATTCAGTCAGCTTTAAATCAGACATTTACGGATTGGGAGATGCTGATAATCAATGATGGAAGCACCGATCAAACCGCTAAAATCGCTGCCCGCTATGCCGCCGCTGATCCAAGAATCACCTTGTTTAACCAACAGAACATCGGAATATTCAGGCTTGCCGAAAGTTACAATTTTGCGCTTCAACTTGCAAAAGGTAAATATATTACCATTCTCGAAGGCGACGATATGTGGGAAACCGATAAACTGAGTCGGCAAGTGGCTGCTCTCGAAAGTAATTCTTCAGCCATAATGGCATGGAGTAGCTCCCGGCAGGTGAATATTGATCAAAGCCAGGTTTTTACTGTTCCTCCTGAATTGAAGCCATCGGATATCAATTTGTTTACTAATAATCCGGTTGGTAGTTTCCTGGATATACTTTTATTCAGAAACTGTATTACCGCTCTTACAGCTTGTATTCGAAAAGAAGCTCTTGAGAAGATTGGCGGATTTCAGCAAGGTTACGGATTGCCTTTGGTTGATTTGCCCACCTGGCAACTGCTAAGCACACTGGGAGCGTTTGTTTACGATCCTGAACCAACCGGCCGGTGGCGCGTATATCCCGGTCAAACGACAAAAACGCACCTTGTCAGAATATTTTCCGGATTTTACGCTCTTTCGCTGGATAATTTCAGGAAATTCTCTTCTGATCCTTCATTGTCATTTTCCGTAAAGCAAAGTGACATAAAAATCCATTTTGATAAGGTAATGATTATGGCCTATGCAAGAGAAGGTCGCTACCTTTTGATTAAAAAGCAGTATAAAGAAGCCCGGAAAAGGTATATTAAAGCCATCTTTTCAAAAGGAGGAGAGTATGTATGGAAACTCCGGGCCCTGGTTGGACTTTTCCTGAGTTTGTTTCATCTTGATGTGGAAGGATTAGCTAAGTTTTTAAACCGTCCCAGCTACAAAAACTGATTTCAACCGGTTATACTTCGGATGGCAGCGATCAGCTTTTCTTCCCTTTGTTTCATCGAAAACTGTTCCAGGGTATGGATGCGCGCTTTCGCTCCGGTATTAAGCGTAAACGCCTTGATAAGCGCGTCCGACAACTCATTGACATCTCTCTTGTAAACAAGAACTCCGGTATCGGCAATCGAATCGGGAATACCGTTTACATTAGAACCTACCGGTATACACTCGCATAACATGGCTTCGCCCAGGCTGACCGGCATTCCTTCGGTAATTGAAACTTGCAGGTAGACGGTTGCTTTATTGAAATACTCCACGAGGATCTCGTCAGGGCAGAAAGAAGGAATGATTTTGAGATTTTTGATTCCTGATACGTTGAACTTTTCTTCAATCCAGGCAAGATATGCCTTTTTAACACCAATCAGAACAAACTCTTTATCAACGTGCAAACGCGATAAATCTATAAAAAGATCAAATCCTTTATTGTAAAAGTCTGCCTCTTTATTCATGGTACCTACCGTGAGAACAAGATTAGGAATCTTCTTAATTTGTGGATTCCGGTCAATACGCGAAAAGTCAATTCCATTCGGAACAACAATAATTTCCCCTTTTATACCTTTTACATAATGACGTATTCCATCAATATGCGGATTATCAGCATTATAGAAATAGTTTTCATGATAAATGAGTGATGCGTGATTTGGGAGAATCAGAGTAGCATTTCGTAATGCATATTTTACACACCATCCTCTGAAACTTTTCAAATACACTCCTTTGCCTAACTCCTTGTAACAAATTGCTTCCTGTCCGCCGGCAATAACGACGGATTTTTTTCCGAATATTCGTGCAATCAGTACCATTACCGCGGCATGGTAATCGCCAAACCAGCAAACGAAAACTTCACTTTTACTTGCCTTACCAATGAGGAAAAATGCCAGTGAAAACAAATCCAGGAAGAATTTCCATTTCCTGCCCGATTGTTTTACCAGAAAAGGAATTACGTGGTAATACTTTTCAAGCAATTTCTGATCGGAAACAATAAACGACGAATTAGCCGGCTTTATATAAAGAAGTGTTTTTTGTTTTTCCATCAACAAGGCTGTAAGTTTATAAACTCTCTTTGTATTCTTCAATGCACTTCTTAATACCTTCTTCGAAAGTGGTACCTGGTTCCCACAATAGCTGTTTTTTTATTTTTGAGATATCAGCATAAACATCCCATGTCTCATTTTTACGCTCCTCGCCTTTTGCTGAATAGGGTTTGTTAATTCCGGATTCCTTGAGAATTGTTGTTAAAATTTCCTCAACACTTACCGAATAGCCGGTTCCGATATTGTAAATATCAAAGTTAGGCTGGTCAAAACTTAAGCGGATGGCTTTAATAAAATCATCAATAAATAAAAAGTCCCGTTTTGGCCGGAGATCCATTACTTCAATAGATTCAATGGATGGGTCAAATGCTTGTTGTATGATTTTGGGGATCAGGAAAATCGGATTCTGACCTGGTCCGTATACATTTACCGGTCTGAAAACGGATACAGGGAAATTAAACGTTTCAGAATAATACCTGCAGGCTTCCTCTGCCAGCAATTTGCTGTGATTGTAGGGACTTAATGGCCTGATAGGATGGTTTTCATCCACCGGCAGATACTGTGGCGTTCCATATACATAAGAGCTTATGTACGTAAGCGGACAGTTCATTTTCCGGCATAATTCCAGCAGGTTTATGGTTCCTATAACGTTAGTCTGGTAAAATGATTTTGTGTCGTCCCAGCTTGCAGGAACAAATATCATGGATGCCAGGTGAACTACATGATCCAATTCGTCGAAATTGAATTCGTATGTTGAAATGTCACCAATAGAACGGTCAAATTCTTCAACAATAAAACCATCGTTACGCAAAGATCTAACCAGCCTTCGGCCGATAAATCCATCACTACCGGTAACTAATACATGTTTCGCCGTTTTCATTCCCATGGCATCAGTTTTTCTTTCAAAAGTTCCAGTTCATCAATGGCTTGTATATAATCATCCGGACGACCAATATCGAGCCAATAACCTGGATGCCTGTGGATAAGCACTTCCTGTTTTTTTGCAATAAGGGCAAGCATCAGATGGTCAAACCCGTAGGCAATGTTTTCAGGAATATGGTTCAAGATTTCACGGTTAGCCATATAAATTCCCATGCTTACGGTGTAATCATTTTTTGGCTTTTCAACAAAACCAGTTAATATATCGTCGGTATTCGAAAATAAAACGCCGTATTCACTGACTTCTGTCCGGCTGAATGCCGAAATGGAAAATAGCTTGCCATTATTCTTATGGAAATTGTAAAACCAATCGAAATCAAGATCGGTCAGAACATCGCCATTCATGATCAGGAAATCCTCAGGCAGATCATGTATCAGTTTTAAGGGTCCCATGGTACTCAATGGCTTATCCTCGAAGGAATAATCGATTTTAATATTCCATTTTGAGCCGTCGCCGAAAAACGCCTTGATAATTTCTGCCTGGTGGTTCACCGTTAAAGTAATATGCTCAAAACCATAAAAAGCCAGCTGGCGTATAATGATTTCCAAAACCGGGTAATCTCCTATGGGCATAAGCGGTTTTGGAAGAACAACGGTGTAAGGACGTAATCTCGTCCCTTTTCCACCCGCCAGTATTACAGCTCTTTTATGCATTATAACTATCAGATTTGTATTTACTTATATTGTATTTGTCCCGGAGAAATGATAGAATCGAGAATTCCGGCAATTTTCCGGGTAAGTGCTTTCCGCGAATATTTTAACTGGCTGCCGGTATTACTTTTGAGTCGTTGTTCGCTGTATTTGGTAAAATATCCGGTCAAAATCTGACACATTTCTACTTCATTTTCATAACCGGCTGTTTGTCCGGCTTCAGCTTCCTGAAGGATTAAAGCGGCTTCCCCATCTTCAGGTCCTATGCTCAGTATTGGCCTTCCCGATCCAAGGTATTCAAAAATCTTACCTGTTAGAATTCCTTTAGCGTTAGGCGTATTGTTGATCGAAAGTAACAGTACCTGTGATTTCTGAATTTCATGCATTACTTCCTGGTGCGGCATATATTCAATGCGGGATAAATAGGCAGTCAATCCGTTTTCTTCAATACTTTTCAAAACGCCAATATCCACCTTGCCAACAAGTTTAATCTGTAATTTTCTGGCAAATTCAGGATTTGCTTTTACCATTTCAGAAAGCACCTTCCAAAGTTTAATTGGATTTCGGGAAGCGTTGATGCTTCCAATGTGCGCAATCGTGAATTTTATATCCAATTCCTCCAGGGGCAACGGGCTGAAATCCTGCTCGTCATAACCATTTGTGACAAGTTTATAATCCCGTTTTACAATCCTATTAAACTCATCTGCCATATCCTGACTAACAACAGTAACTGCTGTGGCAGTAGAAAGTACTTGTTTTTCAAGTTTATGATGAAGTCTGTCGGCCAGTGAAGTAAGTTTAAGCTGATGATAAAAATCAATTCCCGTCCATGGGTCGCGGAAATCGGCTAACCAGGGTATATGAAGTTTTTGATGAATTTGTAACGCAATCATATGCATTGAATGAGGCGGGCCAGTCGATACAATGGCATCAACCGTATTATTCTTCAAATACCCTATCAGAAATTTCACTGATGGCCGAATCCAGAATCGGCGGGCATCAGGAATAAAAAAGTTACCTCTCAGCCAGACAGCAATACCTTCGGCCATGCCGGGTTTTTCTTTTTCCTGCAGGAATCCGGCATTTACTTTTTCGCCGGGTTTCATGCCTACAAAACGTTTGTAAACCGAGTAAGGTTCGATGATGGGTCTTTTGATAACTGTAATTCCTTCAGGAATATCCTTTTCGAGGGAATTGTCAATAGCTGGCGCTTCCGGGTTTTCGGGAGTATAAATAACCGGCTCCCATCCAAAATCACGCAGGTATTTGCTGAATTTAAGCCATCGCTGTACGCCCGCGCCTCCGCTTGGAGGCCAGTAATACGTGATTATCAATACTTTTCGGGAGCCTGGAGTGCTCATGACTCAGACATTATGCCTTTGGGCTGGTTACGTATTTGCGCTTTAGCATGAATCCAATACTTCCAATGGCTAATAAAACCAGGAGTATCGACGAAGCGTACGATATTTTTTCACCTGTTTTATAAACCTGAGGTTCAAATTTGAACTCAATAGTATGGGTGCCGGCAGGAACTATCATGGCCCTAAGCACGTAATTGGCGCGGAAGTAAGGTGCTGGTTTCCCGTCGATAAAAGCATTCCATCCCTTTTCGTAGTATATTTCCGAGAAAACTGCCAACTGCTCCCTGCTTGTTTCCGATTTGTAAGTCAGGTGGTTGGGCTTGTAATCGGTAAGAACGATTGTAGCCAAGGTATCTTTGCTGATAATATGTCCTTTTACATGGTCTTCGTACCGTTTGTCGTATACTGCTGTTTCGGCCGGTACAAAATTGGTAAGCGCGTTTAATTCCTCATCTGCATTGTTTACCATATGTGCATTGTTTACAAACCAGGCATTTCCCATTGCCTGCATATTGATCTGCATCTGTGGCTGGCCCCCTTTTTCATCAGGAACTATAAAATACTTGGTATTCAGCATATTGTAAACATTCATGTTGCCTTTAACCAGCTGGCTGTCAATCAACTCCTGGTAACGGCGTAATTTAGCGCCGTGATATCCTCCGAGAGATTTATGAAAATAGGAAGTACTTGCATCGGCGAACGGATTTCCGACAGACTGATTAAATACCCTGAAATCCGGATCTTTATCTTTCATGATAACCTGGTCGGCCAATGAAGGTTGAAATGGAACTGCCGCAACACGTTTGCTGACAAAACTATCGTTGTTAACATAACGTCGGTTTACCGACCACATATCTATAAGTACCAGCAGTATCAGTGCGGTGAAGAAAACCGGTTTCTTGATTTTTTGATTGATCATAGCCCAGATAGCCGCCCCTGCAAGAAGGATGAAAGCCAATGACCGGAAAGCATCAGCGCTTAAAATCGCAGCACGGTCTTCGCGTAAAGCGGCCATAAGCCAATCAGGGAAATAGGATTTGTATTGTTCATCGGCAGGAGAAATGAAATCATACAGGCTGCTGCCAAACAAAGCAAAGAATAATGAAATGCCTCCGGCAATTCCAAGTGAATAATAAAGGTATTTCAATAGTTTTTTCTTGTCAACTTCTCCCGAAAAAGTTTTCTGCAATCCTAAAACAGCCAGTAACGGAATACATAACTCGGCAATAACCAAAGTCATGGAAACAGCCCGGAATTTATTATACCCTGGAACATAATGCATAAAGAAATTAGTAAATGGCATAAAGTTTTTACCCCAGGCCAACACTATTGAAAGTATGGTTGCTGCTAAAAGCCACCATTTGTATTTGTTATCAACAGTAAATAATGCAAAAATGAAAAGGAACATGATAATGGCTCCGATATAAACCGGTCCGGCAACTCCGGGTTGTGTTCCCCAGTAAAGCGGTAATGCTTTAATTATTTTACTGGCCTGAGTGTCGTCTACATTATTTGCTTTGAGCGCTTTATATGTGTTTGATGTTTCTGTGAGTGCTCCTTGCGAAGAACCTCCGTTAAAGTTAGGGATAAGCATGGTAAATGTTTCCATTTTGCCATAACTCCATCCTGTTGCGTAATCCTTATCCAAACCACTTGTTCTGTTCGATTTTTCTGATGTAAGTTCGGTTTTCCCGCGAATGGTTTCTTTTCCATATTCGTAAGTTGCCCAAATGCTTGTGATGTTGGTTGCAAGAGCAAATATGGATGCAATAATCAATACTCCGGTAGCTTTTGCAAAACCTGGAAGTTTTTTCTCTCGGATACTGCTTACCAATTCAGTTATAACAAATACAGCTGCAATCAACATCAGGTAATAGGTTATCTGAAGGTGGTTGGTAAGCAATTCAAGCGAAAGCGCAATGGCTGCTATTATTCCGCCTGCCAGGTAACGGCCGCGGTACGTAAGAATAATACCTGCCAGAACCGGTGCCATATAACCAATAGCATGAGCTTTACTGTTGTGCCCGGCTTCGAAAATAATAAACAGATACGAAGAAAACGCAAAAGCTATTGCCCCGGCAATCGCCAGCCATTTATCGACTTTCAGAACAAGTAGTAAGATAAAGAAACCAATCATGTATAGGAAAACCATTCCTGCGGGTTGTGGCAGATACAATTGCATGAGTTGATCGAGGTAACGCAGCACATTTCCTTTGTATTGAACTGATATCTGGTAAGCAGGCATTCCGCCGAACATACTGTTTGTCCATAACGCTTCCTGGCCGGTTGCGTCGCGGAAATCAGAGATTTCTTTCGACATACCCAGGAATTGTGTGATATCTGACTGTTTCATTTTTTTGCCTTCAAGCAGCGGGCTGAAATAGGCAATTGAAATAACAACAAATATTACAACTGCTGAAAGGTAAGGGAGAACCTGTTTGAAACGGATGTTCTTCATGGGAATGGCTTTAATTTGGTTTTAGTGTATAAAATGGTCAGTCAATTATTTAATTTCTTCGTAGTCAATATATTCGCCATCATCAGGATGCTGGCTTTTGTTTTTATCCTTATCAACAAATTTGATCGAGACTTCACCTTCTTTTTTCCTATTCATTTCTTCCTGTGAACGTATGTTCTCTTCGGTAAATTGTTTTTGGAAGTCATTAACGTATTTACGCATCACCAATGGCAAAACGTATCGCATGAGAAAGGAAAACGCATAGTAAATAATTAAAACAATAAGGATGAGTCGGAAAACTCCGGACAATGATGCTTCTTGAATAATAGGGTTCATCGTATGTTAAAAAGAGGGGCTAAATTACTGCTTTTCCCTGAATTGGAAGCGGATGGATTCGGGTTAGCTGTAATTTTGATGATATAAGGAGAAAAATAAATTTAAATCGGCAATATTGCTTGTCTATTTAGGTAATATTGCCTATATTTGTGCCTCAAATAATTGATCTATGAAAGATAAAAAAAATCAAATAGAAGAACCATCAGTTCTCTATGAGATTCCTGGTCAGATATCAGACACAGAAGTTTTAACTTTTCTTCAGACTAAAGATGTAAACTGGAAACACGTAAATAAAATTAAATCGCTGACAAATTTCAACGATGAGGTTATTTCTGATTGGTTAAATATTAGTGTTCGTACTTTCCGTACTTACCGACAGCCAGAAAATAAATTTAAGGAAAATACCAAAGAACAGATTATTCTCTTGTTATCGCTCATAAATCATGGGATTAAGGTGTTTGGCTCTTCTAAGGAATTTGACAAATGGCTTAATAGTGAGAATTTTTATTTTGATGGTAAAACCCCAAATGTGTTTTTGAATACGGTAACAGGTATACGATTTGTTGATGATGGTTTAACCGCTATGGAATTTGGCGATAATGTGTGATTTGGATTATGGAAGTATTCAGGATATGTAAAGAAGAGTATTCCGGACAGATAAAAGCTTCAGGCAGCGCCAGCAGGTGGAATGTGCAGGGGCACAATGTTATTTACGCGGGATCGTCAAGGTCGTTATCGACACTTGAATTGGTTGTTCGTCGGGCATCCATTATTCCTATTCTTAATTATAAGGTCATGGTAATAGCTGTTCCGGATGATGATAACATAATTAGCCACATATACAGCAGTGAGTTACCTCAAAATTGGAGGACTTTAGCTGCATATTCACGTCTTCAGGAAATTGGTACAAGATGGTACACAACACAAAAATCATTAGTTCTGAAAGTTCCTTCAGCTATTATTCCTTATGAATACAATTATATTTTAAACGCTGAACACCCTGATTTTAACCGAAGCGTGAAGTTGGTCAGGGTTGAGGATTATTTCTGGGATAAAAGGTTGCTGTGAAAACTGTGATATGATTTGATTCAACTTCAGATGATATAACGTAATTAAGGCAAGAGAATTCAATATTATCTGCTAGGTAACATCCTCAATATTTTATCATTGACTTACACAAAAGAAAAGGAGGCAGGCTTGAAAGCCTCCTCCGAATGCATTTATGCTATAAAAATTTAGTTACGAAAGCAAAACAATCGTTAGAAGGAAATTATTTTCCTTCGTCAGAAGTGGTTAATTTCTTTCTTCCACGGGCTCTGCGAGCGGCTAATACTCTGCGTCCGTTAACAGTCGACATTCTTAGTCTGAATCCGTGTTTATTTTTTCTTTTCCTTACTGATGGTTGGAAAGTCCTCTTCATGATTGGTTGTTTTTAGGGGTGCAAAGGTAGGAAAAGTATCCTAATATCCAAATGGTTTGTAAAAAAAATCCTTGCTTCCCGCAATATTTACAGAAAGCAAGGATTTTCAATGGAATTTAGGCAACTGATCCTTCTTTTAAAGGCGCATCTTTCAGCGTATTAACTAAATAATTCCAGAATTTTTCTACCGAAGCGATAAGAACTTTTTCGTCAGGTGAATGTGGGTACCGGATCGTTGGACCAAAGGAAATCATATCCCAATTCGGATAAACACCACCCAATAAACCGCATTCGAGGCCGGCGTGAATAGCTTTTATCTCCGGAATACGACCATATAGTTTCTGATAAACCTCCTGCATAGTGATCAGGATGGCCGATTGCATATTTGGTTTCCAACCTGGATAAGTTCCATTCAGAACCACATCAGCTCCGGCGAGTTCAAAAACATCTTTAATCATCCCGCCCAGGTCTTCCTGTGCCGAATCAACTGAACTGCGGAGTAAACATTGAATCAAAATTTTCCCATCACCTGATTTAACACTGGCAAGGTTGGTTGATGTTTCAACAAGGCCTATCATGTCGTCGCTCATGCGCATAACACCGTTTGGACAGGCGTTGATGGCTTTCATCACTTTATCCAGAGAAGCAGCGTCGATTAATGAATGAGGTGTAGCTGTTGCGGCGATGGTGAATTTTAAATCAGGTTCTGTTGCTGAAAGTTCGCTGCGATACAGTTTTTCGTAATCAGCAACACATTTTACCAGTGCATCAGCTTTTGATGGTGGAACAGTAACAACGGCAAAGGATTCGCGTGGAATGGCATTGCGAAGACTGCCGCCTTCGATGGATGCTAAACGCAAACTATGTTCAACTACCGAATGCTGCAGGAAGCGGTTCATGAGTTTATTACTGTTGCCGCGCTGCAAAATAATTTCGAGTCCTGAGTGACCGCCTTTTAATCCGGTGATAGCCAGTTTGAACGATGCCAGTCCCTGCTGAACGGATTCTTCTTTATACGTGAATGTTGCATTGGCATTGGTTCCACCTGCGCAACCTACATATAATTCACCTTCATCTTCCGAATCAAGGTTCAGGAGGATATCTCCATTTAAAACTCCGCCTTTTAATCCGAAAGCTCCGGTCATACCGGTTTCTTCGTCGCAGGTGAACAATGCCTCAACAGCACCGTGAACCAGGCTGGTGGCTTCCAGAACCGCCATAGCCGCTGCAACACCCATGCCATTGTCAGCGCCAAGAGTAGTTCCGTTGGCCGTTACCCAATCGCCATCAACATATGCTTCAATAGGATCTTTAGCAAAATCATGTGCTTTGTCGCTGTTTTTCTGTGGAACCATGTCCAGATGGGTTTGCAGAACGATGCCTTTGCGGTTTTCCATTCCTGGAGTAGCTGGTTTACGAATGATAATATTTCCGACCTCGTCTTTAATTGTTTCTAGGCCGAGGTTTTTACCAAAATCGAACATAAATTGCTGAATACGATCTTCGTGATGCGAAGGACGCGGAATTTGTGTCAGGCTGTAAAAATTCTTCCAAACAGCGGTGGGTTCCAGGTTAAAGATTTCTTTATTCATTGGTGTTAAGGTTATAGTATTAGTTTACGTTGATTACAGTGTTTTAAAATAGGTGTCGTTCGGTTGTCATTCAATTGCAGAGGATTAAGTATAGAAGAGTGTTTGAGTTGGATGTGTTGTCATTCAATAGTCATTCAGTTGTTTTACAATGAAACCAGAGTTTGAACTACTTAACATTTTGGACTTTATATATTGACCTTACAGATCTTACTGTTTTCTATTTTTCAATAACCATTAACTCTTTTCCCTTTGAGTGTTACCGTGCCAAAAGTAGTGAAAAAACCAGGGTTTGGATATATATTACGATTTGATATGTTAAATCTTGTGAAATTTTATAAAGCCACATGCACTACTTTTTTCGTCTCAAAAAAGTCCTCGACAAAATAATTACTCAATTCAAAAACCTGGCATTTATTCTTTACAGGAGCAAGTTCAGCTTCAAGGTCACCGCCTTTCAAATAAAGGATGCCATTGTGCATATTATTCCGGCTTTCTTTTTTAATTTTATTCTCAACCCATTTTATAAAATCAGGAAGGGTTGTAACTGCGCGGCTGACAACAAAATCGAATTTCCCCTTCACTTCCTCAGCCCGGGCCTTTACGGCTTCAATATTTTTAATTCCCGCTGCCTCAGCAACTTCCTGGACTACTTTTATTTTCTTGCCTATCGAATCAACCAGTAGGAATCTGGTGTCAGGAAACAAAATTGCAAGCGGTACGCCGGGAAATCCACCACCTGTTCCAACATCCATTACTTGAGCTCCGGGCGTAAACTGTATCACTTTTGCAATTCCTAACGAATGTAAAACATGCCGCTCGTAAAAATGTTCCATATCCTTTCGGGAAATCACATTGATCTTGTTGTTCCAATCAATATAGAGCTGCTCTAACTGTCTGAATTTGTCAGCTTGATCACTTGTAAGGTCGGGAAAGTATTTTGAGATTAATTCCATTTTAAGTTTTTAAATAAGCACAAAAATATGATTCTTAATTCAATTGTTAAAGAATTCTATTTTCCTGTTTTCTATTTCCCATTTTCCTGTGTGCCTATATTTTCCCATCTTTGCATAATGAGCCCGAAATTTCCATTAATAACTATTCTTGGCCCTACTGCCGTTGGGAAAACAACATTTGCAGCTCACCTGGCATTGGCATTGGATGCTGAAATCATAAGTGCTGATTCGCGCCAGGTATATAGAGGTATGGATATTGGAACGGGAAAAGACCTTGAAGATTACAAAGTCAACAATCTAATTATTCCGAATCATCTTATTGATATTGCTGATCCGGGTACTGAATATAGTGTGTTTCAGTTTCAGCGTGATTTTCAGGTTGCCTGGGAATCAATTATTTCCAAAGGCAAAACACCTGTATTATGTGGCGGAACGGGATTGTATCTCGAATCTGTGCTCCTGGCATACAACCTTGTCGAAGTTCCTGAGAATGAACCGCTGAGACTTCAGTTAAATGAACTTACTAATGCTGAATTAGTAAATAGAATTTCATCCTATCGGCCACTGCATAATTCAACAGATACTCTTGATCGGGAACGACTGATAAGAGCCATCGAAATAGAAAGTTATAAAGAGCAACAAAAGGATCAAACTATCGCAAATGATTTCAGCCATACACCGGTTTTTGGAATCAGGTTTGAACGCAAAACCGTGCGCGAACGAATTACGGCCAGGCTTACCCAGCGATTGAATGAAGGAATGATTGAGGAAGTTCAACATTTGCTCGATAGCGGTTTAAGCAAGGAGCAGCTTATGTTTTATGGTCTTGAGTACAAATTTTTAACACTGTATTTATCAGCCGAATTGAGTTATAATGAAATGTTCAGGTTACTAAATATAGCTATTCACCAGTTTGCCAAGCGGCAAATGACCTGGTTCCGCCGGATGGAAAACAAAGGAATAAAAATTTACTGGCTCGATGGTGAAGATGGGTTACAAATGAACCTCAGTAAAGCAATCGATTATTTGAAATAAAATTAATTGGATTCAGATTACTGAAATTGAGTATTTTAGCTAAAAGTATATTGGATTTTTCAGTTTAATTAAACAATTTTATTTCAGAGCTGTTTATGTATTGTCTAACATTTATATAGATTTATTAAACATGAACTACCTAAAGCATCTCAAAATAGTCATTATTGCTTTTTTTCTATGTTTTTCCTTTGGATTGTATGCTCAAACCGGTTCAATCAAAGGAAGAGTATTTAATGTTAAAAACAATGATCCGCTTCCTTTCACTAATATTATTATCAGTGGAACAACTATTGGTTCTGTAAGCGACCTTGATGGTAATTTTACTTTCACGGGCTTAAATCCCGGATATGTAAAACTTGAAGCTTCTGCAATAGGATTTGATAAAATAATGACAGAAGAAATTCTCATCACAAATGCCAAGACTGCTTCGTTGGATATTCCGATGAAAGAGGTAGCCGTAGAGATTACCGGTGTCGAAATTACCGCTTCAGTTTTCAAACGTGTTGAGGAAAGCCCGGTTTCGTTGAAATCGCTTGGGATTTCACAAATAGAAAAAAGCCCGGGTTCAAACCGTGATATTTCCAAAGTTATTCAATCCTTACCAGGTGTGGCTTCTTCCGTTTCATTTCGTAATGACATTATAGTGCGTGGTGGAGGACCTTCGGAAAACAGGTTTTTGCTCGACGGTATTGAAATTCCGAATTTAAATCACTTTGCTACTCAAGGTGCTTCCGGTGGCCCTGTAGGCATTATAAATACTGATTTTTTACGTGATGTTGATTTCTATTCCGGGGCATTTCCTGCAAGCAGGGGAAATTCTCTGAGCTCAGTTATTGATATGAAACTGATTGATGGAAACCCTGACCGGCTGGTTTATCGCGCAACTCTTGGCGCCAGCGAGATGGCTTTGAGTGTCAATGGCCCATTAACTGAAAAAACAAGTATTCTGTTTTCGGTGCGAAGATCGTACCTGCAGTTTCTGTTTAACGTCATCGGGCTGCCATTTCTTCCAACCTTCAGTGATTACACGGTAAAAGTGAAAACCAAGTTCAATGTTCACAACGAACTTACTATAATCAGCATCGGGGCACTTGATAAATTCAAACTCAATACCGGGCTTAAAAATCCTACCGAAGAGCAGCAATACATACTCGATTACCTGCCGGTGAACAACCAGTGGAATTATGCCATTGGCGCCAATTATCGCCATTACCGCGATAATTCATACGGAACGTTTGTGCTCAGCCGTAACATGCTTTATAATGAAGCATACAAATACCAGGGAAATGATGAAAATGTTCCGGATTCGAAGACGCTTGATTATTCTTCGTACGAAATTGAGAATAAGATCCGCTATGAGGAAGTTGCCCGAACCAAAGGATACAAAATTTCATATGGTGCAGGGGCTGAATATGCCAAATATAAAAATACGACATTTCAAAAGGTATTTATCCCATCGGGTGAAGACACCATCACAGAAATAAATTATTCTTCTGATCTGAACTTTTTTAAATGGAATTTATTCGGCCAGGTGAGCAAGGGATTGCTGGGGGAGAGGCTTATTCTTTCGTTGGGTGTGCGTTCCGATGCAAATAATTACTCTCCGGATATGTCGAACCTGTTTAAACAGCTTTCTCCCAGGTTTTCGGCATCGTACTCGCTCACTCCCCAATTGTTAGTTAATTTTAATACAGGCAGGTATTTCCAGCTTCCGGCATATACTACCATGGGATACAGGTCTTCGCTTGGCGAATTGGTGAATAAAGCAAATGGATTAAGGTACATTCAGGCCGATCATATTGTGGCTGGTTTCGACTACCGGCGAAACGATAAATCCAAAATAACACTCGAAGGATTTTATAAATTTTATAACTATTATCCCTTCTCACTCACTGATTCGGTTTCACTGGCAAGCAAAGGAGCTAATTTCGGTGTGGCAGGTGATGAGGCAGTAATACCAACATCACGAGGTAAAGCCTGGGGAGCAGAAGTTTATTTTCGTGAAAAAATAACGAAATGGATTGAGGCCACTCTTTCCTATACATGGGTGCGTTCCTCTTTTGAAGATAAACATGGTGATTTTATTCCCTCCGCCTGGGATAACAGGAATATATTGAATGTAACAGCGTTGGTAACTTTGAAACGGAATTGGGATATTGGCGTAAAATGGCGCTTTGTAGGTGGCGCTCCTTACACTCCGTATGATGAACCCAAATCAGAACTTATAGAAGCCTGGGATGTGCAAGGCCGGGGTTATCTTGATTATAACCAGTTTAATAATCAACGACTTGGTGTTTTTCATCAGCTCGACCTGAGGGTTGATAAAGAATATTTTTTCAAAAAATGGTCTCTTAATGTTTACCTCGATATCCAGAATCTTTATAATTTTAAAGCTGAACAACCTGCTGAACTTCTCCAGGTAAAGGATGCAAACGGTCAGCCGGTGTTAAAAGATCCTGAACGTTATCAACTTAAATATCTGTCGAGCGAATCAGGTACTGTACTGCCGACTATTGGAATTATTGTTGAACTTTAATATTTAACAAGTATGAAAACCTCTAAAAACTATGTTCTTCGGTTGATGATTCTTGTGCTTATTAGTGTTTTAGGCTTTATATCGTGTAAACCAGGAGGAGAAGGAAAGAGTTCAAAAGCCCGTGTTCAGGATAATGTAATATTATTAGCAAGCAATGTCAACGGTTCAGGCAAATCGATTGAGATTGAATTGATTAAAGGAAAAGCACATAATCATCCCACTTTTGCTTTCTGGATTGAAGATACCGCCGGTAACTACATACAAACGCTGTTTGTTACAGAGGCTTTAGGACAAGGGATTTTTAAATACGGCGATAAATCAGCAGGAACCTGGAAACCTGGTGAGGTGCACCGGCCTGCAGCCTTGCCGTATTGGGCGCATAAATGGGGTGTGAAAAAAGTAAATGGCTCTTTTGAGCCAAGTTCGAAAAATAAAGTTCCGGATGCATATAGTGGTGCAACCCCTGCAGGTAGTTTTAAGCTAAATACACGAACTGATAATGTTAAAAACGGGAAAGTGAAATTGATGATGGAAATTAACCAGCCCTGGGATTGGAACGAATATTGGACAAATGCTCTTTATCCTGATGACACTGATTATCAAACATCATGTCAGCCGGCTGTAGTATATTCAGCGATTATAGATTTGGATAGCTCCGGAACTAAAATTGAATTGAAACCAGCAGGCCATAGCCACTATTCGGGCAAAACCGGTGAATTATACCCCGATCTTTCAACTATTACAACTGCTCTGCATATTGCTGAACAAATTACAGTTAGTTTACAATAGAGGTGCTTTTTCCTAAACAGTGAATTGGAATCTCTTATGCAGTTATCCTGTTTTTGGATAGGTTTAAAGAGTAAACGCGCTGTATTTTAAACTAAGAGGAAAACTACAGTTTTTGAAATGTATTATTTGAAATGTTATGCGTTTTTCCCTAACAGTATTCCCATGTTTTTCATCAGGTAAGTTGCGTTCAGGTTTTTACAAACGCCATCGTGAAGCTTATAATCGATAAGCATTTTATCATTTTCAATTTGGATTTCGAAACACAGGTTATTAACCTGACCTGGGAAGCGGGAAGCAAGTTCACCCAGCATAAGATCATGTGTTGCAAATAGTCCGACAGATTTATAATGCAGCAATTGCTCGATCAATGCAATGGATCCGGCTTGTTTGTCTTTTGAGTTGGTGCCTTTCAGGATTTCATCGAGAAGTATTAGTTTTTTCTTACCGCTTTCCAGTTCATCGATAATCTGTTTCAAACGTTTAAGTTCAGCATAAAAATAGGATTCGTGTTTCACCAATGAATCGCTGGTGCGTATACTGCTGTGAATCTGAATAGGGTAGAAGCTTAGTTTTGATGCACACACCGGGGCTCCGGCCATGGCCAGGATATAGTTTGCCCCAATGGTTCTTAAAAAAGTACTTTTCCCCGACATATTTGCACCGGTAATAATGGCAAACTGGTTCCAGCCGTTTATCTCAACATTATTTACAACACGCTGTTCTGTATCAATCAGCGGATGGCCCAGGTTTTCTGCTGTAAATCCGAAATCATCGCCTAGCAACTCCGGATAGACAAAATCCGGATTATTATATGCGAAATTGGCCAGGCTGCTCATGGCATCAAACGTGGCAATGCTTTCAAACCAGTTGAGAACATTCTCCTGGTTTTGCTTTTTCCATTTTTCTACTTTAAGTAATAGATGAAGGTTGAACATGAAAAGACCATTCAGAATTATCGAAACCAGTATGTTCAGATTGGAATCCATGTAGTTGAGTAAAACTGATAGCTGGCGAATTGCCTTTGACGGTATTTTTCCTTCTTCGGCTACCAGTCGTTTCTGGATATCAGTAAGGTATCCGGATTTGAAATTGGTTTTTTCTATCAGTAGCAGGCTCTGTGAAAACTTATTCAGAATTTTGCTTTTCGAAGTTATAATATTCTGTACCTGAATGGTTTGCCTTGCATACAGGAAAACAATCATCAACTGTAAAACAATCAGAAAGGACGGAAATGCAATAATTCCGGCAATGGATAACGCAAGACAAGTCAATGTAATTGGCGGAAGTCCGTATGCAAGTATTCGTACTATTTTCAGGTTTTTCACCGGACTTTCGCTATCGAGCCAGGTATTCATTTCAGTTTTATCAGCTTCAGTGATCTTTTCGTCATGAAATATCAACTGGAGTTTCTGACGCAGTTCAACCATTTCGGACAATTCCTTTACCGATTGCTGCCGTTGAATTGCCTTATCACTTTGCCCGAAAGCATTACTGAAATATTGCGCCAGTCGGAGTTTACCAAAAATAGTTGAAGTACGGTTTATAAACTGGAACAAGGAGCCTTCGCCGAAAATATCCAGGTCGTGGGTATAATCGTGCGACTGGTCAATATATTCATTTCCTGGATCGAAAGATGAGTAATCGCCGGCCAATGCTTTAACTTCTTTCTCATTGATTTGAATCAGAATCTGAATGCGTTTGATCCGTTTTTTTAGCCTGCTATCGAGTAAACTAAGTATCACAAAAGCAATAAAAGCCGAAATTGCAAGCATTCCTGCCCAAAGTGACTGTATCGTAAGGTACCTGTAAACCAGGAAAGCAAACAATAAAAATAAACCAAGCCGAAGCAAAGGCAGATTTTTTTGTTTCTTATCCAGGTTCTGTTTTTCGGCGGAATAAGTGGTGATGCGTTTAGTATATTCTGAAAGAGGATCGCTCATAGTATAGGGTTGTTGCGCAAAAGTAGGATAAATTCAGTAAGGCTTCTATCGAAAATTAAATCTTCAATACCGGAAATCAAAAGTTTGAAACTTATTAAGAAAGTGTGCATAGTTTTCAACAAATATTTCAGGCTTGGATTTTTTCAGGAAATTTGAGTTTTATTTCAGGAAAACTATGGCTACAACTTTCGGAAAAACCTGGTGGGGCGAACAATGGCTCAACTCGCTCAATAACATTGATTATAGCAATCGCCTGCCGCGTGGAGCAAGTTATGCCCGCAGTGGTCATGTTGTAAAGATAAATACAAACGGCAACCATATTTCGGCTAAAGTAAGCGGAAGTCGTCCGCGGCCTTACAATGTTGATTTAATCATGCCACCGTTTTTTGATCCTGAATTGGGCGAATTTCTCAAGGAAATAAAACGCAGGCCTGTGATCCTGTCGAAACTGCTGAACAGGGAGTTGGATACCAGTGTCCTGGCTTTGGCTGAGCAGTTTAAACTGAAAGTATTCCCTAAACAGTGGAACGATCTGAAAATGCAATGTTCATGCCCCGACTGGGCTGTTCCCTGTAAGCACCTGGCGGCTGTAATTTATAAGGTAAGCGCTGAAATTGATAATAATCCATTCCTGGTTTTTTCGTTGCATAATGTTGATTTACTCAAAGAAATGGAGAAATTAGGTGTGGTTGTCAACAAGAAAAATATAGAAATACCGGGGATTAAAAGTCTTTTTTTTGATAAAGCCAAAACTATACAAGTCTATGATCCCGAGTCCGCATACCAAAAGCTTAATTTTTCAAACTTATCGCCTCTTCATGAAGCATTAACTTCACTTTTAACCCCTTTACCCGCTTTTTATACTCTTTCCGGCGACTTTAAAGATAAATACGGATGGCGGATCAACAAGGCTGTCAAAGGAATTGGAAAAGTTTCAGCCGGAAAAATACCTTTATCTCAATTTCTTGAAAAGTCTCATTTTTCGGGTCAGAATATCAGTACGCACTCTAAGAATGTACTTGTTATTGATGATTCGGTGATTGTAAAAGTGATGGTGAATGATAAGTCGTTCGCATTGACTGAGTTTTTATACCAGCTTTCCCTTATTCCTGTTTCCCAAACGTACGATTATCAGCCATCAACAGCTTTGATGCAAACCGCTTTGCAATTGTCGGTTCACCTGGTGGCAAACGGGGCAATTGTTCCGCAGATAATTCAGCTTCAGGATAAAAAGTATGCAATACGATGGTTGCCTGCTATGCTCAGCAAAGAAGTTAAAAAATTGGTTAACCGCATTGATCAGATGGTACCACCCGAAGCATTTGTGTGGCAGGATAAGCAAAAAACACTACAGGTTACTAAGGATGCAGGGCTGAATCTTTTATCAGTTTTCGTTACAGAGCTTGTCCGTTTATCGGTTGAACGCGAATTTGGTGATCATTTTGCTGATCTGTTTTTCAGCGATATGCCCTACCCGTTTACAAAACCGGGCGAGGAAGGCCTGGCCGGGGGCATTATGACCTGGTTACAGAAATTTTATATTTCGCAGGGAAACTTCCAGCATACCATGATAGTCGAAGAACTGCGGAATGATGACTTCAAGGTTTTGTTTAGTGTGCAGAGGCTTGACAGTACTGATTCGGAGCGGGTGACTTTGGATGAAATTCTTACTTCCGAAAGTTTTAATAACACCCGTTTCGAGATACTTCAATCCATTATGCAGTTAAGCCCTTTTGTGCCTGGACTTGACGATTATATCAATTCAAACGGCAAAGCGGAAATTGTGATGGGTAACGGGCAGTTTGCGCCTTTCCTGATGCAGATTATCCCGGCTTTGCAATTGCTCGATATTAATATATTGTTGCCCAAAGCTTTGCAAAATATTTTGAAGCCCAAAGCAAGTGTTAAAATCAAGAAAAAAGCCAGTGGCAAATCCTTCCTTCGTCTTAACGAACTACTTGATTTTGAATGGCAGGTGGCTATTGGCGACCGGGTAATAGGGGAGGAGGAGTTCAGGAAACTTTTAAGCAATTCCGAAGGGCTTATCAGGTTTAAGGCGAATTACATTTATGTCGGGAAAGATGATCTTGAAAAACTTCACAAACATTTTACTTCAACAAAGGAAATGTCATCGTTTCAGATGCTTCGTACAGCGTTGAGCGGAGAGTATTTCGGCGCAGCGATCAACTTGAGTGATGAAGTAAAGGAATTGATAAAGGAGTTGAATTGTTTTGAAGAAGTTGCCCTGCCTTCCGAACTGAAAGCAAACTTACGTCCCTACCAGCATCGTGGATTTTCGTGGATGTTCCGCAACGCTCAAATCGGGATTGGGTCGGTAATTGCCGACGATATGGGATTGGGGAAAACTTTGCAGGTATTGGCAACAATCCTGAAATTTAAAGAGCAGGGATTACTTGGTGATCACAAAATCCTGGTTGTGGCTCCAACAGGACTGCTTACCAACTGGATGGCTGAAATCGAAAAATTTACGCCTTCGCTGAATGCGGTTATTTACCATGGACCCAATCGTAGCCTTCATGGTCTTGGTGAATACGATGTAATGATTTCTTCTTACGGAATAATACGCAGCGATGCCGAAAAAATCAAAAAACTCAAATGGCATTCGTTAATTATTGACGAGGCTCAGAATATCAAAAACCAGGATACTGCGCAAACCAAGGCTATCAAATCCATAAAGTCGGGCAATTTTGTGGCCATGAGCGGTACGCCGGTCGAGAACAGGCTGAGTGAGCTCTGGAGCATCATGGATTATTGTAACCGCGGTTTATTGGGCAATCTGAAAGAGTTTGCCGATACTTACAGTTATCCGATTGAGCAGCTTAACGATGCATCCGTTGCTGACAAATTGAAAAAAGTGACAAGCCCGTTTATGATGCGCCGCATGAAAACGGACAAATCCATAATTTCGGACTTGCCTGACAAAATCGAGATGAACTGTTTCGCAAGTTTAACTAAGGACCAGGCCAGCCTGTATTCAAAAACGCTTGAGGAATGCATGAATGCTATCGAAGGAATTGAAGCAAAAGACCACCAGGAGCTTTTTGTGAGGCAGGGATTGGTTTTGCAGATGATTCTGGCGCTCAAACAAATATGCAACCATCCTACCCAATTCCTTAAAAATAAGAAACTGGATGCCTCCATGAGCGGAAAGATGGAACTGCTTTTCGATAAACTGGACAGCATTGTCGATAGCAGCGAGAAGGTACTGATATTCACCCAGTTTACCGAAATGGGCAACTTGCTGAAACATTTTATTGCCGAACGTTACAAGGAAGAACCACTTTATTACCATGGCGGGAGCAGCCTTACTCAACGCAAGCAAATGGTTGAGCGTTTCCAGACTAACCATGCAGACAAAATATTTATCCTGTCGCTCAAAGCAGCAGGCACCGGGCTGAACCTCACAGCCGCTTCACACGTGATCCATTATGACCTTTGGTGGAATCCTGCCGTGGAAAACCAGGCCACCGACCGCGCTTTCCGCATCGGGCAGAAAAATAATGTAATGGTGCATCGTTTCATCACAAAGAATACCTTTGAGGAACGAATTGATGAAATGATTCAAAGCAAAAAGCACCTGGCCGATATTTCGGTTGCTACCGGTGAAAACTGGATCGGAAAACTGAGCAATAAAGAGTTGAGAGAAATTTTTGGTTAATTGCTGATCGTTTAACACAAATAAAATTTGAAAATTAAAACTGCCAACCTAGGGAATCTGAATCCTAACCAGCGCGAAGCTGTTGAAAGTACGCATCCTGAAGTATTGGTATTGGCAGGAGCAGGGTCGGGTAAAACTAAAACTTTGCTGCAAAAAATCATTTACCTGATCGAAGAAAAAACTGTAAGTCCTTCCTCCATCTTAGCAGTAACTTTTACAAAAAATGCGGCTAACGAAATGGTTGACAGGCTTATACTTTCAGCCGATAAATCCGAAACATACAAAACCCTTCTCAGCAATAAAAAACTCACAAAGCAGCAACTCGATTTCGAGAGGTTTAATTTTCAAAAACAGTATAAATGGATTGATGCTTTAACTGTCAGGACTTTTCACAGCCTTTGTTACTC
The DNA here is from genome assembly GCA_030654075.1 of Bacteroidales bacterium. Taxonomy (GTDB): domain Bacteria; phylum Bacteroidota; class Bacteroidia; order Bacteroidales; family UBA4417; genus UBA4417. The sequence continues at coordinate 23,215 of JAURYB010000015.1, forward strand.
AATAATGAGGACTGACGGGGTTAATGAATTTGATAATAAATTCAGGATTGTCAGCGATCAGAAACGGAATGAGGAAGATGAACTTAACCGGTTTATGGCTCCGGAAACTGTTTTCGAAGTGGTGCATAAACTGCTTATCACGCATTGTTCCGATACGGAGTACCTGCTTAAGCTGAAGCGGTATATTCTTGATTACATTATTGATAAAATCCACATCGAGAGTAAGTTCAGTAATGTAGCGGTGAAGGATGGCCGTTATTTCACTTGTCTCGATGGTACTAAAGTGCGTTCAAAATCCGAACAGTACATAGCCGACTGGCTCTACCGGCATAGTATAAAATATGAGTATGAACCTTTACTCAATGTGAAAGACTTTTATTTTCGTCCCGATTTTTATATTCCCGAAGCCAACCTGTATATCGAGCATGTGAGCGATAAAAGTTACTCTACACGGCAAAAGGAAGAGCAGTTCGAAAAAGGTAAAATACTTTATGTGAAGACGTATGAAGCTATGACCAAGGATTCATCCCTCTTCAATCATACCCTTGACAAAATTATTAAAAACCGCCTGCCGGCCAATTATCATAAAGATATAGTACTGACCTACAAGGAAGAATTTAATGGATATTATGATGATGTAAGGGATTTCGTGGGTCAGGTGATGCGGATTACCGATATGCTTAAGGTTGAAAGTACTGATCTGGATCAGGTTGCGATTCATGCCGCTGCCGACCAGCATGAAAGGGTCCGCAGTTTTTACGAACTGGCTTTTCCTATCGTAAAGCTTTACAACGAGTATTGTGTTGATAAATCGTATCTTGATTTTAACGATTTGATATCCCGAACCATCGCTTTGTTTAAAAACTATCCTGATATTGCTAATAAATACAATCAGAAATACCAATACATACTGGTGGATGAGTTTCAGGATGTGAACAACCTGCAGGTTGAGCTGCTGATACTATTTCTGACCGAAAAGTCCCAATTGTTTTGTGTTGGCGATGACTGGCAGAGTATTTATGGTTTCAGGGGATCGAATGTGAGCTATATTATTGATTTTGAAAAGCATTTTCCATTTTCGAAGATATTCAAACTGAACCTCAATTACAGGAGTACACAACATATTGTGGGGGCCAGTAACGAAGTGATCCGAAATAACAAGTATAAGATTGATAAGGAGATTATTGCTTCAAAAAAATCGGAGCATAAAATAGTGGTTTATGCCGGTGATAACGACGATGACAATGTTCGGTTTTGTGTGGAAACTGTAAATAAGCTATACTCTGAAGGATATACCTATGATGATGTTTTATTCCTGTATCGCCGAAGCAAAATGTTTGCCCCGTATTTTTCGAGGTTCCGCAATGAAGGGATGCGGGTGCAGGGGAAAACAATCCATGCCGCCAAAGGTCTGGAAGCTAAAGTGGTTTTTATTATTGGTCTCACCGAAGGGTATGGCGGTTTTCCTGACATATGGCTCGAAGACCGGATTTTCCAGATTATAAAGCAAGCCAACCGTGATCTGCTCCTGGAAGAAGAGCGCAGGTTATTTTATGTAGCCATAACCAGGGCAAAGGATAAGCTTTTTCTGATCACTGAGAAAGGAAATGAATCAAGTTTCCTGCGCGAAATCCCCGAAACCTTTACCGTAAAAACCAGTGCTACCGCTTTGCCCGTGACCGAAAAGGTTATTTTGTGCCAGAATTGCTTCAGCCGGATGGAAAACCTGTGGCTGGTATGCCCGTATTGCGGGTTTAAGCCTGGCGATGAAAAGTAATTGGAAATGTTATGCATTTTCTTCGTTCTCAGAATGAAATTCTACTCGGTTTACAGGCAATCAGAAAATAGTACTTATGATATATGAGTATGATTTGTATTTATACTTTATATTTGTATAAAATTTCGTAAGATGGCTTCTGTAAACTTTACCAGTTCGTTACCGAAAGAACTTATCGAACTGCTTGATCTGTATGCGGGTAAGTTCAGGCTTCCCAAGAACAGGATAATCGAACAAGCTTTAGTGGCTTATTTTGAAAAGCTGAAAAAGGCAGAATATGCCCATTCTTTCCGCAGAGCTGCCAGTGATGAAGAACAGGTTTTAATAGCTGAAGAAGGTCTGGAAGATTACCTGAAAATAATTTCGGAAGAATGAAACAACGCGAGATTTGGTTGGCTGATTTGAATCCTGTTAAAGGCAGTGAGCAACGTGGTATCAGGCCCGTGGTTGTAATAAGTGGCAATGCTATGAATTCCAACCTGGATGTATGTATTGTTTGTCCGTTAAGCTCGAAAATTAAAAATTATGCTGGATGTTTAGTGATTAAAAGTGATACTGTTAACGGACTCGAAATGGATTCTGAAATTATTTCATTTCAAATCAGAACTATTTCTGGTCAACGATTGATCAGAAAATTAGGTGAGATTACTGTGAAACAGTTTGATACGGTAAAAAAAGGATTGAATGAGATTCTGACCTACTAGTATTAGCAAAACTATAGAAACTGATTCCTTTTAAATATGGCCTAATGGCTTGATAATATGGTTATTGTATCAAGTTTGGGCAGCATATTTTCTGAATGCTAATCCCTAAATCCTAACCCCAAAAACCTAACTCCTTTTTACAAATACCTCCTGTCCTTTACAAATGGCAGTTTCGCCATTTTCTTAGCTTCAATACTTAGAAAGGTGCAAACAGAACTGATTATAAGGTATGAATTGTTCCTTTTCAGATAGTGTGCGGATCAATAGTAATCAAGATCAGGAATATTTTTAAAGTCGTTGATATTACGGGTGATTAATATAAGATCGGAGGACAGGCAGGTTGCTGCAATGATTGCATCAGGCAGTTTTACTTTTGTTTTCTTTCTTATTTCAATGGTTTTCTCCACAATTGCATCCGTTAGCGGAACAACTACGGATTCACCTATAAAGCCTTCAAGTATTGAATACACATTTTCCGGACAGGTAAATCCAAGGATTTCAATTTTTGAAATTATTGACAGCACTGGAGTGTCGTTAACAACCTTATTCATAAAAGATTGGCCGGGCAAATCATATTTCCCTGCCAGAAAATCAATTGCCGCATTGCTGTCAATTAAATACCCCTGTTCCATTCGTCCCGGCTTCTGGCTATATATTTTTGGGCATCTTCTGCAACCTCTGCCGGAAGTTTTCCTGCATACTTTTCCGAAAGAGATTGCTCTTTTTTCTTGTGCTTTCTGACGATCCTCACAAGTTGAAGATCTTCAAGCTGACGAAGCAGTTTAAGCGCTTTGTTGTTAAGAATCTGAATCTCTATAGTTTCCATTTTTAAGGAATTTATAAACAAAAATACAAATATATACGATTGAAGTGCAGTGCAATTACAAATACCTCCTATCCTTTACAAACGGCAGTTTCGCCATTTTCTCCACTTCTATACTAGGGAATCCGAATTCTTCCACAATTTTCCCTTTTATTAAATATACCCCCCGACCTTTAAAAGGGTATTGCTTTGATGATTGCGGAAAATGAACCGTATCAAAAAACTCGCCATCCACATCGAAGAAAGTACCAAAATACATAATCTCGTTCCGTATGGTGCGAACATATTTAATGGTAACCAGCGATCCGAGCATCCGTACCGTTTCGTCAACATGCGAGGCAATATCCTGTGACCGGAATTCGCCACGGAAACTGGTTTGCAATAAATCAAAATAGCCCATTGTTACCGGGAATCCCAGCAGTTCAATTTCATCAAAGGCATCATCAACAATGGAATGATCGAGGTCAGGCATGCGAAACTGCCTGGCAGGTGTGGTAAACAGTGAACCATCAGTTGGCAGCGGAGCCGATTTTCGTAACAGCAGATGCACTTCCCACAATAACTGCTGCTTACTGGTTCCGGTAAACCGAAGTGCGTTAAGCCGGATCAGAAGTATAGCCTGGTCGAGAGTAAGCGGAACCCGGTTTACAAAATCAGCAAGGCTCAGATAAGGGCCGTTGCGTGTTCGTTCGTCACTGATGGCATTAACGGTATTGCTTTCGAGATTAGCGATATATACAAAGCCCAGCCAGATTGTGCTTCCGCTGATAGTGGTGGTGTGATTGCTGCGGTTGATGCATGGAAGTTCAATACTGGCGCCGCATCGCTTAGCTTCGTTGATATATACCCAGGCCTGGTAAAATCCGCCGAAATTATTGAGTACCGCCGTCATAAATTCAAGTGGGTAATACGATTTCAGAAACAAACTCTGGTAACTTTCCACCGCATACGAAGCCGAATGTGCCTTCGAAAATGAATAACCTGCGAACGACTCAATCTGCCGCCATACTTCTTTGGTAACTTCTTCGGAATGTCCCTGCTGGTAACAACTTTCGAAATATTTATCCACAATTTTCTGAAACTCAATCCGTGACCGGTATTTTCCGCTCATGGCACGGCGAAGCACATCGGCATCGGCCAGGTCGAGTCCGGCAAAGTGGTGGCATATTTTAAGTACATCTTCCTGGTAAACCATTACGCCGTAGGTTTCAGCAAGTTGTTCTTCCATAATGGGATGCAGGTATTTGAATTTATCCGGGTTGTGAAACCGCCAGATGTATTCCTTCATCATTCCCGAGCGGGCAACTCCCGGGCGGATAATGCTGCTCGCTGCAACCAGCGTAAGATAGTTATCGCATTTCAGCTTTTTAAGCAGCCCGCGCATGGCAGGACTTTCAATGTAAAAACAGCCTATCGTTTCGGCCGATTTCAGTTGTTTTTTGATTTTAGCATCTTTTTTGAAATCACTTACCCGATGAATGTCAATGCTTATTCCCCGGTTTTGTTTAATAATTTCAACGGCTTCCTGTATATGCCCCAGGCCGCGCTGGCTCAGGATATCGAGTTTTTCGTAACGCAGGTCTTCGGCCACATACATATCCCATTGTGTGGTCGGGAAAGCCTTGGGCGGCATATCGATTGCGGTGTAGGCAGTAAGCGGCTCTTCCGATATCAGCACTCCGCCGGCATGAATACTGCGGATATTCGGGAAGTCCGTCATGCGCGTGGCAAGTTGTACAATATGCTTGGCTATATCGTTGTTGTTCAGTGGATTATTCGGCTCTTCTACTAAAATATCAATTACTTCTTTTGGTAAACCGTACACTTTTCCCAGTTCGCGTAAGCTTGATTTCCCCTTAAATGTGGATGTTGCGCCAAGTAAAGCAGTATGTTTATGGCCGTATCGCTTAAAAATATAATCGAAAACTTCATCGCGGTCCTTCCACGAAAAATCAATATCGAAATCCGGCGGACTGCTTCGTTTCGGATTCAGGAATCGTTCGAAATAGAGATCCAATTCGATAGGATCCACATCCGTTATACGGAGGCAATATGCCACTATGCTGTTGGCCCCGCTGCCACGACCAACGTGATAAAACCCACGGCTCATAGTATAGCGGATTATATCCCATGTAATCAGAAAGTAGGACGAAAAACCTAGTTTGTCAATAATTTCAAGTTCGTGTTTTATACGCCGTTTTGCTTCTTTATTGTTTTTACCATAGCGATACGCCAATCCGTCCTGGGCAAGTTTTTCGAGCAGTAAACGATCGTCGTAAGCGCTTCGTGTAAAAAGTTTCTTGTTTTTTACAGTTTTGAAATCAATAGCGATAGTACAATCATCCAGTAGTTTACGCGTGTTGGATATAATCTGTGGGTGATTTTCAAATAGTTTTTCAAGTTCAACAGGCGGAGTAAAGAGTTCATCCGGAGCAGCTACCTGCGAAGGAATTAGCATACTTAGCAAAATATTATTGTCGATGGCGCGGAGATTGCGGTGTAGTTCATACCCTTGCTCGCTTTCAAACGTAACAGGGCATAAAGCCACAAGTTTTTGTTGCTTGTTGCGGTTTTCTGCCGAAAGCAGTTTGTTGAGTTCTGTACTCCGGATTCCGGTATATTCATTATCGCGCAACTTTTTCGGCGATTTTTCCCCGAAAGGGTAAATTACATAACAGTGGCTGAATTCCGGCGCCTGCAGGGGTAAGGGGATTTTGTGAATATTGTGATGACTCAGGAATTCATTGAGTTCCATAAACCCTTCGTTGTTGCGGGCTATACCTATATATAAAAGCTCATTTCCATCGCGGAATTCAATTCCAGCTACCGGTTTTACCTCGTTTTTGTTGCAGGCTTTTACAAAATCAACCACAGCTGCACTGTTATTGATATCGGTAAGTGTAAGTGTAGTAATGCCGTTCACCACAGCTATTTCCACCAGTTTGTCAACAGGAAGAGTGCCGTAACGGAGGCTGTAATTTGAGTGGCAGTTGAGATACATTTTAATGTTAGATGTTGGATGTGGGATGTGTGAGGTACGAATGACGATTTGCGAGGTGCGATTTACGATTTGCGATTTACGAATGACGATTTACGATTTGGGATGTACGACTTACGGGGTACAATTTTCGATTTGGGGCTTGGAATTTGGAACTTGACATTTCTGCTGTTCATGATTTACATCCGACATCGCACATCGCACATTGCACATTCCACATCATCCCACATCATCCCACATCATTCTTCCTCCTCATCTACAGCATCTACACCCACAGCTCGTATTACGGATTTCCGTCCATAGCGTAAACGCATGCGGTCCACGGCCTGGTAAAGGTTTATAAGTTCGGGCGTCTGGTCGAACAGGTCGATTTGCTGTACGCCGGTTACTAAATAGCTGAATTTTACACCAATCAGCCGTATCAACATGCGGCGCTGGTACAGTTTGCGGAACAGCTCTTTGGCCACGGGAATCAGCACATGATCGAACGAGGTGTAGCCAATGCGTTGCTGTATAGTATGCGTATCAAAATTGGAGTAGCGGATTTTTAACGTTACACAGGAGGTGAGTTTTTGTTTTTTGCGGAGTGTAAATGCGATTTTCTCAACCATACGTACCAGCAATTCGTTAATCATATGTATGTCAATCGTATCCTGCTCAAAAGTAGTTTCGGTGCTGATGGATTTCCGTTCGGAATAGGGGATAACCGGCGTGGTATCGATGCCGTTGGCTTTTTTCCAGATTACCAGTCCGTTTTGCCCCAGCACTTTTACCATCATTTCCGGTGGCATATGGCCGAGTGTATCGATGGTAGCAATGCCCATGGAACGCAGCAGGCGGTAGGTTTTTTCGCCTATGCCGGGGATTTTGCTTATCGAAAGTGGCCCAAGGAAAGGAATTACCCTTTCGGCAGGAATTTCGAGTTCACCGTTGGGCTTGGCTACACCGGTGGCTATTTTGCATACTGTTTTGTTTACCGAAAGTCCCAGCGAAATAGGTAAACCTGTTTCGCTGATAATACGTTGCCGGAGGTCGTGTGTCCATTTCACGCTGCCGAAAAAACGATCCATGCCGGTAATATCGAGGTAATGCTCATCGATACTGGCTTTTTCGTACACAGGTGCACTTTCGGCAATAACATCGGTTACCATGTTGGAGTATTTGGTGTATTGCTCCATATCGCCACGTACCACGGTAGCGTCGGGGCACAGCATACGGGCCATTTTCATAGGCATGGCCGAATGAACGCCGTAAGTTCGTGCTTCATAGCTGCAACTCGATACCACGCTGCGGTCCGAAAAGCCGCCTACAATCACAGGCTTCCCGATAAGCTGGCTGTTCATAAGCCGCTCCACAGCTACGAAAAACGTGTCGAGATCCATATGCACAATGGTGCGGCCCGTCCTTCGGAGACTGTCAGGAAACCCCTGCGGTGAAATTATTTTCAGTTCGTTGTACATTACTATTAAAAATGTATTACCTTTGATTAAAAACTAATCAAAAATCTGACTACAATATAATCATATTTTTTGAATTGAGGATAGTTATGAGAAAAAAACTCACCCCCCGGCCCCCTCTCTTCATGAAGAGAGGGGGTGACTCTCCGATCAGAATTTAACTTTAACCAACCAATACCTTGTTAACCAATGTCACCAAATAACTAATTCCTTCGTCTCCACCCCCTCTCTTTCCTTCAAAGAGAGGGGGCAGGGGGTGAGTTTTGTAATCCAGCCATGAAACCTGATTCGCGAAAGAAATTTGTTGTTGCAATTTGCCGGGAGAACCGTAAAAACATGACGGAGGCAGAAAGAATTGTATGGGAATTAGTCAGAAACAGAAGACTTGACGGAAAGAAGTTTCTGAGGCAACACAAAATAATTTATGAAAATTCATTTGATTCATTTCAATTCTTTGTTGCTGATTTTTACTGTGCAGAAGAAAAGCTGATACTTGAAATAGATGGAGAAATCCATGAATCGCAAAAAGAATATGACAATTGGCGAACTTCAGTTCTAGAGGACTTAAGATTACGTATTCTGAGAATAAAAAATGAAGAGACAATTTATATAGAACAAGTCAAAGAAAAAATCCGACAAATGTTCATAATAACTCACCCCCCGGCCCCCTCTCTTCACGAAGAGAGGGGGTGACTCTCCGATCAGAATTTAACTTTAACCAACTATTGCCATGTTCACGGATGCCTTTAAATAAGTAATTTCCTCGTATTCATTCCCCCCTTTCTTTTCTTCAAATATAGAGGGGTGACTCTCCGCTCACAATTTAAATTAAACCAACTATTGTCATGTTCACGGATACCCTTAAATAATCAATTTCCTCGTCTCCACCCCTCTCTTTCTTTCAAAGAGAGGGGGCAGGGGGTGAGTTTTTTCTAATAAAAATATTATGGAACCAACCTTCGGACAAAACATCAAACTCCTGCGTAAACGACGCAGCCGCACGCAGGACGACATCGCCGTAGCCCTGAATATGAAACGCTCCACATTGAGCGGATACGAAAACGGTGTTGCCGAGCCGGGTATCGAAGCATTGCTGGCATTGGCCAAGTATTTCAAAATATCGGTGGATACCCTGCTTACTGTGGACCTGAGCGAGCTTCGCGATAGCGAATTATACCAGTTGGAACATGGATACGATATTTTTGTAAACGGAGGAAACCTTCGGGTACTTACCACTACTGTAGACAGCAAAAACAAGGAGAATATCGAAGTGATAAACCAGAAAGCCTCAGCCGGTTACCGTACTGGTTTCGCTGACCCTGAATATATTAAGGTATTACCTACTTTTCAATTGCCATTTCTTTCGGCCGACCGCAAGTACCGAACTTTTCAGATTACAGGTGATTCTATGTTGCCCATTCCCGACAAATCTTGGGTTACCGGTGAATTTGTGCAGAACTGGGATTTGATCCGCGATCACCAGGCATACATCATTCTTACATTAAACGATGGCATAATGTTTAAAGTGGCCGAAAATCGTTTGAAAACAGAAGGAAGGCTCGTATTACACTCGCTAAATCCGCTTTACGAATCCTATTCCGTTGATCTGAAAGATTTACGTGAAGTATGGCGTTTTGTGCATTATATCAGTTCGGAACTTCCTGAACCTAATCTCCCAGCTAACCAAATGGCGGGTGCCTTGGCTGCCCTTCAGAATGAAGTTGCCGGAATTAAAGCTAAAATGGCTACACAGGGCAAACTATTTGATGATGAACTTCAATAGTTAAATCAATGGATTTCAGCTGGTTTACGGCACAAAATTTGTGATTAATTATTCTTAGCTGATTTTCTTTCAGATTCATCTATTTCGTTCATCTAAAGGTTATTGTTATGAGAAAAATTATAAGTGCAATAGTTCTTTTGCTGCTTGCCTGGTCTTGTTCTCCAACGCAAAAAGCTGGATCTTCCGATAGGCAATCTACCATTAAAAGTGATAGCGCTGAGTATGAAATTACAATTATCGACAATGAATTTGATCATTGGTATTTGCTGAATTTCTCTCCCGCAAAAGATCATAGTAATGAGTATTATCGTAATAAGAACCAGGCTGCGGTTGTTGCCTGGAATGGTTATTTTACCAGAAATCGCTATCACCGCATAATTGAAGATTATATTTATTTTAATAATTCGATAGATTACGGTATGGAAGTCAACCGTAAGCTCTATTGGTATTTTAAATTTATTGAAGAAACGTATAGAATCCGGCTATTATACTGAGATGATTTGCTGAATTACCTTATGGCCTGTATTCTTCATTTTTGGAGTGTGGGTTTTACCCCTTTTTTTTCACCTGACTTGTCACTACCTTTGCACCCCTAAAAAATAAAGGAAGATGGCTTTAAAATGTGGAATTATAGGTTTGGCTAATACTGGCAAGACCACTCTTTTTAATTGTGTTGCAAATACTAAAATCCATGATCAGCCTGGTGCACAGAAATCGCACATGGGACAGATTAATGTTCCGGATAGCCGGCTTGATGTGCTTGATAGTCTTATACATGCGCAACGTGTGCAACAGGCAACTGTTGACCTGGTTGATATTCCAGGTCTGACTAAAGGTTCAGGACAAGCCGAAAGTACTTCAAGTAAATTTTTATCTGAGATTCAGCAGACTGATGCTCTGATACATGTACTCCGTTGCTTCGACAGCGATACAGTTCCGCATATAGAAGGTAATGTTAACCCTGTTCGTGACAGGGAAATTGTTGATCTGGAACTTTGTATCCGCGACCTGAATATGGTGGAACGTAAGATACAGCGGACCGAAAAGCTGCTCAAATTAGGCGACAAGGATGCCAAAAAAGTAATGGAAGTGTTGCAAATGTATAAAGCTCATCTCGAGGATTTTAAACCTGCCCGAACAGCTGAGGTTACGGAAGATGAGCATAAACATATTGCGGATATGTACCTCATTACGGATAAACCTGTAATATATGTATGTAATGTTGACGATGCTTCAGCTGCTACAGGAAATAAATACTCTGAGAACCTGAAAGAATCTGTTAAAGACGAAAATGCAGAGGTTTTGGTTATTGCTGCCGCACTCGAAGCTGAAATTGCTGAACTTGAAAGCAAAGAGGATCGGGAAATTTTTCTGGCAGATGCCGGACTTGTTGAGCCGGGTGTTAATAAAGTAGTTCAGTCAGCTTACAAATTACTAAACCTGATGTCGTTTTTCACGGTTGGTGTTAAGGAAGTCCGTGCATGGACTATTCACCGTGGCATGACTGCACCTCAGGCAGCCGGTGTTATACACAGCGATCTCGAACGCGGTTTTATACGTGCCGAAGTAATCAAATACAACGACTTCATTACTTTAAAAACCGAACACGCTTGTAAAGAACACGGTAAACTGGCTATTGAAGGCAAAAACTATGTTGTCGGCGATGGCGATTGCCTGAATATCCGATTTAATGTATAAAGTGAATAATAAGAATCGAAATTTAAAATCATCAAAAAGGGACAAATCAACTTACAGTTTTATACAGAAAAGAAGACCAAAGATTCTGCATCTTTGATCTTCTTTTCTGTTTTTGGATATTGCGGAATTAATAGTTTTACCTACAGAAAATCATTTTTAAAAAGGAAATTAGCTCAACGATATTGAGTTCTACTCACCATATTTATTTTCTTTTCTCTTAAAAGTCTAAAATAATAACACTTCCTGGTTAAGTTTCAACATTTATTTATATTTTTACGTATCTTTAATAAAACGGGTAAAAATAAGAATTATCCCCATAATTTATTGATTTGCAATTACTGACAATCTTGCTTTGAAAAAAATAGAACTAAATATTGTAGGGCTAAGCTATAGCCAGGCTCAGTCCAATTCATATGCCCTTGTATTGGGCGAAACGAATGGCAAGCGGAGGTTGCCCATTGTAATAGGTCATTACGAAGCACAGGCAATTGCCCTGGAGCTTGAAAAAATGAAGCCATCACGTCCGTTGACACATGATTTGTTTTACAATTTTGCTAAAACATATGGGATCAATGTTGTTGAAGTACAGATCACAAAGTTTCACGAAGGTATTTTTTATGCGACACTTGTGTGCGACAATGGAATAAGTATTCATGAAATTGATTCGCGCACTTCAGATGCTGTAGCGTTATCTATCAGATTTCACTGTCCTATATTCACTACTGAAGAAATTATGTCGCAGGCTGGAATTCTGTTTGAAGAAGAAGATCCATCCGCCGATAGTCTTGATTCTGCATCTGATGATGAAATCTATTCTGATTTCAGAAATCTCACTACAAATGAGCTTGAAGGAGAACTTCAAAAGGCAGTTGATGCTGAAGATTATGAAAAAGCTTCTCTGATCCGTGATGAAATCAGGAGAAGGAAATAAAACCAATGATTAAGCCTGGTTATTTTATATCCGGCATTAGCAGGAAATGAAATTTTGTTTTCAAATCCCTTTTCATTTTTGTAGAGGAACAATAATACTGAACTACAATTAACGACTCATAAATCTCAAAAATTTCAACATGACTATCAAGTATCGCTTAACCGTCATGAGTTTCCTGCAATTCTTTGTTTGGGGAGCCTGGCTTATCACAATCGGCACATATTGCTTTAACGCGAAAGGTTGGACCGGCGCACAATTTGGGGCTATTTTTTCAACACTTGCCATTGCTTCAATTTTCATGCCGGCAATCACTGGAATTATTGCTGATAAATGGATAAATACAGAAAAACTTTATGGGATTCTGCACATTTTGTATGGGTTGGTTTTGTTGTATGTTCCCCAGGTGAACGATCCTGATACACTTTATTACGTGATTTTACTGGCTATGATTTTTTATATGCCGACAATATCATTATCAAACTCAATTTCATACACCATACTGAAAAACAATAACTACGATGTGATAAAAGTATTTCCTCCTATTCGAGTTTGGGGAACAATCGGATTTATTGTTGCCATGTGGATAACCAATCTTACCGGTAGCAAAGCGAATGCTAACCAATTTATTATTGGGGCGGTAGCCGCTATTGCACTGGGTATTTATTCGTTTACCCTTCCTGCCTGCAAACCACAGAAATCGATCTCAAAAGATTCGTCACTGATAGAGGTATTAGGCTTGAATGCGTTTAAACTGTTTGCCAATTACAAAATGGCGCTGTTCTTTATTTTCGCTATGTTTCTGGGTGCCGCCTTGCAGTTAACCAATATGTACGGTGATTCGTTTCTTGACGATTTTAAAAATATTCCGATCTACGCGGATTCGTTTGTTGTAAAATATTCAACTATTATAATGTCAATTTCGCAGATGTCCGAAACCTTATTTATCCTGACAATTCCATTTTTTCTCAGGCGTTTTGGGATAAAGAAAGTGATGTTATTTTCAATGATAGCCTGGGTTTTACGTTTTGGTTTGTTTGCTTATGGCAACCCTGCAGATGGATTGTGGATGATAATTTTATCGTGTGTTGTGTATGGTATGGCTTTCGACTTTTTCAACATTTCAGGCTCCTTGTTTGTTGAAACTACTACTGATCCTAAAATCAGGTCGAGTGCCCAGGGATTATTTATGATGATGACAAACGGTTTTGGCGCCTTTACAGGCAGCAAAGTTAGCGGCTATGTGATTGATAAATATTACACAAATGCTGAAGGAAAAGACTGGCATGGAATATGGATTGCGTTTGCCGTTTACGCGCTCATAGTGACAATCTTATTTGCCATTTTCTTTAAACATAAACACGATCCGAAAGCAATTGAAAACCTTGCTCATTGAGTTTCTGTTGAAAAGAAATTTATTTACTTACTCTTTAAGAAGTAAACTGCTCATTTAGTTGTTTAATACTAAAAATCATCTTCTTAAAAGGAGATGATTTTTATATAATATCTTGGAAATGAAACAATATCACGACTTGTTAAATCATGTACTTTCAAAGGGTGTAAAAAAAGAAGACCGCACCGGCACCGGTACTGTAAGCGTGTTTGGATACCAGATGCGTTTTAACCTGGCTGAAGGATTTCCAGCTGTTACCACCAAAAAACTCCATTTACGTTCTATTATTCATGAATTGTTGTGGTTCCTGAAAGGTGAAACCAATGTTCAATACCTGCACGACAACAAAGTCAGCATATGGGACGAATGGGCTGACCCACTGGGAAACCTTGGCCCGGTTTATGGTTACCAGTGGCGTTCGTGGCCGGCGGCTGATGGCACGCATATCGACCAGGTAAGCCAGGTTATTGAAATGATCAGGAAAAATCCCGACTCACGCCGTATCATAATAAGCGCATGGAATGTTGGAATGATCAAGGACATGGCTTTACCACCCTGCCATTTGTTGTTTCAGTTTTATGTGGCTGATGGCAAACTTTCGTGTCAGCTTTATCAGCGTAGTGCTGATATTTTCCTTGGCGTGCCTTTTAATATTGCTTCGTATGCTTTACTCACTATGATGATAGCCCAGGTTACCGGCCTTGAGCTGGGTGATTTTGTTCATACTTTTGGTGATGCGCATATTTACCTGAATCATATGGACCAGGTAAATCTGCAACTTTCGCGCGATTTCAGGCCGCTTCCACAAATGAAAATAAATCCTGATGTAAAAGATATTTTTAGTTTTAAATACGAAGATTTTGAACTAACAGGTTACGATCCACACCCGGGAATTAAAGCGCCGGTGGCTGTGTAAGTGAAAAGTGAATGGTGAATAGTGAATAGTGAATAGAGAATAGTGAATAGAAATTTGTGATTTACGATTTACGATTTACGATTTACGAATCAATGTCGTTTAGTTAAGAAATACTCATAATCGTTTGTAATTCATTGAGTAAAGCTTCTTTGGTTTTTTATTTCGTGGGTTATTACGCCCTGGCCGGATGATTTCTCTTGTTTGTGCAACTACATGATCGAATGCTTCGAGTGCTTTTGCAAATTGTTTGCGTATCAGAACTCCAATTATTATTTCCTGGGTCATTGAGATTGCATTGGTTCTGTTGATTTTTTGGCTGTGCTTTCTGTTTTGATCTGCTTTGTATTCTTGAATCACTTTTTCTTCAATCGGGTGTGCATAGGTTGCACAAAGTGTCATCAAAAATACTTTGGCATGAAAATCCTGTTTAACGGCTTTAGCTGTTTTTCCTGAGAAGTTCTCGATTTCGATTCTGTTTTTCAACAACTTATATGCTTCCTCCTCTTGCCATCTATAATGATAAAGTGGCTCAAACTCTTCATGTGGATATTTCTCTATATCGGTTAGTGAGGTGCATAATATTTCCGTTTCCCCTGTTGGCAATTCCACTTTTATCAAGCGGCAAGTGATTTCAATATCATATATTTCAGGATAGTCGGCCAGTTTTCGACGATCCTTTTTTGGTAGTTTGAAGGTTACCAATCGCTCCAATTCTGCACTTTCGGCAAAATCTTTCACCTTGAGCCACCAGTCATCTTTGAGCCGCACACAAAACTCAACTCCCTTGGCTTTCAAAAGAAAAAGCAACCAAAAGCTTGGATAGCCCCGATCAAGCAACAGCAAATCACCTTTCTGAACCTTATCAAGATGTTTGACCAAAAGGTTGCTTTCACTACTTGCATAAGGAGCAATCTGAGCATCAATGGTCACTTGATTCAACACATCATAAAGCATTGAAACCATTGCCAGAGATCGCTTACTGTCTGCTTTAGGCCCAAATTCATGCTGTCCAAACTCCTGGATAACGCTTGGATGGTTCGGCAACACTAAGCGGCTACCATCCACAGCTAACGTGCGCATGCCATGCCATTGATAATATTCAGCCCGATCGTAGAATGTATTTACCGCTACTTCGTTCAATCGAATAAAAGCCCAGGGGTTTAACTTTGCTCTGGCTTGGGATAAAGCACCTTTGGTAACTTCCCTGATCTTAAAATCACTTTTTGAAAGTGCTTTAAAAAAGGAATCCAGCTCTCGTTGTATGGAACTCTTGAATATTATGATTATTGATATTAAGTTATTGAATGTCAGCTTTCTATCCCTTGTGAATACCCCCGTCCGGCCGTCTTTTGAACGGCTCCTGTAATCCTCTTTTTCGAGTTCATCTGTTATGTTTTTGGATAGAAATTCACGATAATCTTGTTTTGGGTTCTCATTAGGGTTACCCCCTATATACCCCCGAAAGATAGTGATCTATTTGCACACCACAAAATTTTCAAAGAACTATTTTTAACTATATTTGCATTTAAATCAAGCATTTATATTGATTTGCTTAACTAAACGACATTGATTTACGAATAACGAATAACGAAATCCCTTAGCCAATGAAACCCATCTCCATTATAGTGGCAATTGCACAAAACAACGCCATTGGTAAAGACAACCAATTACTCTGGCATATTCCTGCCGATCTTAAAAGGTTCAAGCAACTTACAACCGGCCACACGATTGTAATGGGTAAACGAACTTTTTATTCGTTGCCTATCAGACCATTGCCAAACAGGCGAAGTATTGTGATTACCGATATCCCCGGCGAAATTATTGAAGGATGCATTATGGCTTATTCCATTGACGATGCCATTGAACAAATGGATGACGAAAAAGAAAATTTTATAATCGGAGGTGGCTCTGTATACCGGCAGTTTCTGCCTGTGGCTCAGCAACTTTACCTGACAATTGTTCAGAAAGATTTTGACGCGGATACTTTTCTTGAGATCGATTTATCAGAATGGGAAACCATTGAACGCGAGGATCATCCGGAAGAAGAACTGCCTTATTATTATATAAATCTGAAAAGAAAATAGGTTAAAAAATTTCTGTTCTGTATCATCAAACCTGATTAATGTCAGGCTTTTTTGCGCTGTTTCATTGTCAGGATAACACTGTACGTGTATATTCCCAAACCAACCCAAACCAATCCAAAGCTAATCATATAAGCCATATCGAAATGCTCGCTGAAAACAAATATTCCAATCAGTAATTGTATTGTCGGTGAAAGATATTGAATAAATCCGAGAGTAGATAAAGGAATACGAGTTGCTGCAATCCCAAACCAAAAAAGGGGAATGGCTGTTACTGGTCCGCCAAGCATAAGCAATATATCGTTTAGCCTTGAAGAATAACCGAATGAACCGGTTCCAAGCGTGTTTACATGCCAAAGATACCAAAGCGCTACCGGGGCAAGAAGCAGCGTTTCAACCATTAGTCCCGGCATGGATTGCAGGTTTGCCTTTTTCCTGATCAATCCATATAATCCGAACGAAAATGCCAGAACCAGGGATAGTATAGGGATTCTCCCGTAATGAAATGTGAGATAGGCTACGCCGGCAAATGCAAACGCAACCGCAATAATCTGTATTCTCGAGAGTCGTTCTTTCATAAAAACCACCCCCAATAGTACGTTTACCATTGGATTAATATAATACCCAAGGCTCGCATCAACAATATGGTTGTTGTTAACAGCATAAATATAGGTGAACCAGTTTCCCCCGATTAAGGCTCCTGATAAAAGTAAGGTACCCAGAATTTTAGGAGACGACAAATATTGAAGAAAAATCCTGTCGCGACGCCAAACAAGCATAAGAAACAGGAAAATCAGGGACCATATTACACGATGAGCCAAAATCTGCTGAGGAGGAACATGAAGCAGCATTTTCCAGTATAGCGGAAAAATACCCCAGATTCCATAACTTATTAACGCATAGACCAATCCAGATTTATATAACTTCTGCTGCTGAACGCTTAAACTCATTATTGAAATTTGAGGCAAAAGTAAGGTTTAAATGGGAAATGATCTGATCAAAAATCAGTTTCAAGGTTTTTTAAACTTTCGGGATTTCAACTGGCAATAGGCAACCAAAAACCGGGAATTGGGAATTGGCAATGTTGCTGTGATTTGGAATTAGGTACCTGAAATGAGAAACCGGAAACCAGAACTAAACCATTACATCCCTCTTCCTCCAGTTAGCAAACCATAAACTCCGGGAAGAACTTTTCGTAAAAGAGCACCGGTTCCGATTGCAAATACGATAATGCTTACTGGTAATAGAATGAACGCTAATAGATGTGTTCCTGGTAATGGATTTAAAATTGCTAGAGCTGGGTTTATAAGGTAAGCTACTACAGGTGCATGCATAGCATAAATCATAAATGCGAACGAACTGAGCCAAACAAACCAATGTTTGTTCATAAACCAGCGCACAAGACCGTCAAGCCCATACCAGCAAGCAATAAGCCCGCTCAGAATGACCATCTTATGAAGAATAACCAGTATAGGGTAGATTGCATTACCAAGGAATGCCTCACCATTGAAAGCAAGATATGTTTTTATTGCAGCCAGCATTACAAAAGCCAATCCCCACCAACGAGGCTGGAACCATCGGCTTGGTGTATCAATAGAAAAATCCGTTTTCTGTATCCATATTCCCAGGGAGAAGAACAACAGGCCTTCTCCTTCAAAGAACACAAATCCCATTGTTCCTAACCACATTAGAAAGGCAATTGTAAAGAAAATCCATTTTGCAACACGATTCGTAACACACCAGCGAATAGCCGGATAAGCAATATTATAAATCAGTAATACCCTGATGAACCATAATTGATAAGGGACTGGCTGCAAAATCCATTTAAATAAAAGTTCATACCAATGATAATTATGCAACAACTGTCGGGTAGCATCTATCTGAACAATATGGGAATCTGCGACCAGGGCGCTACCGAAATGAAACGATTCTAAAAAGTATGTGAAAATAATTCCAATTGCGCTCCAAACCAGGTATGGTACCAATAAAGTGCGCAACCGCTTATTCGTTCTTTGCTTATATGGCTTCTGATCGTGGAGCGCATAAAGAAAGCCGGAAATAATAAATAACATTGGTATCCTGAAACGGAATATTCCGTTGGCGAGGAAATATTCGGTAAAGGCAGTCAGACTCATGTTTTGCCCGGGAATTGTCCATGGTTGCATATAGCGTACATCCAGGTTATATCCATGCACAAACACCAGTAACACCATCGAAATAAATGACCAGAATTTGAACTTCTTACTTGTGAAATCAGATAAACCCATACTGTCTGTTTAAAATACAAAAGTCATAAAAAAAGCCACCCGAAAGTAGCTTTTTAAACTGGATTATTTAAACTATTAGCTTCCTAATGTTGCTACCATCACAGCTTTAATAGTGTGCAGGCGGTTTTCAGCTTCATCAAAAACGATTGACATTTCTGATTCAAAAACATCATCAGTAACTTCCAAACCATCGAGCCCGAATTTCTGAAAAATATCTTCTCCGACAGTCGTCTGGCGATTGTGGAAAGCAGGCAGGCAATGCAGGAATTTTACATTCGGATTACCGGTTTTCTTCACAACATCCATATTTACCTGGTAAGGTTTGAGTAATTTTATGCGCTCAGCCCATACTTCGGTAGGTTCGCCCATACTAACCCATACATCTGTATAAAGGAAGTCACAACCTTTAACACCATCATCAACATTATCCGTAACTGTGATTTTTGCACCGGTTTCTTTAGCAATTTGCTGACATTGAGCTACGAGATCGGCATCCGGCTGGCAACTTTCAGGAGCTACTGCACGGAAATCCATGCCCATTTTTGCGGCACCAACCATAAGCGAGTTGCCAACATTGTTTTTTGCATCGCCAAGGAAAGCGAAACTAACCTGGTTCAGCGGTTTGTCGATATGCTCCATCATGGTCATAAAGTCGGCAAGCATTTGTGTAGGATGGAATTCGTTGGTTAAACCATTCCAAACAGGCACTCCTGAATATTTAGCCAGGTCTTCAACAATGGTCTGAGCGTAACCACGATACTCAATTCCATCATACATCCGGCCCAGGACTCGGGCGGTATCTTTCATGGATTCCTTTTTACCAATCTGCGATCCCGAAGGTCCCAGGTAAGTAACATGTGCACCCTGGTCCAATGCGGCCACTTCGAAAGCGCAACGTGTACGGGTTGAATCTTTTTCAAAAATCAGAGCAATATTCTTGCCTTTTAAGCGAGGTTGTTCTGTGCCTGCGTATTTCGATTTTTTTAGTTCGAAAGCCAGGTCGAGGAAGAACTTTATCTCCTGAGGAGTAAAATCTAGTTCTTTCAAAAAATGACGGTTTCTTAAATTGAATGCCATAGATATTTACGATTTATGATTTACGATTTACGATTTATGATTAACGGTTAACGATTTTACACTGAGCGAAGCCGAAGTGTTACGATTTATGATTTACGATTTACGATTTTACACTGAGCGATGGTTGCTGAGCTTTCGCCGAAGCAAGCCGAAGTGTTACGATTTACGATTTTACACTGAGCGCAGCCGAAGTGTTATGATTTACGATTTACGATTAACAATTAACAATTAACGATTAACGATTAACGAATAACGATTGCTAAGTGTTGAGCGACATAAATTTCATAGCTCGTAATTCGTCAATCGTAAGTATATTAAACAATCGAAATGCGTGTTCCGCCATTGTCAACACCCAATAAACCGGCTGAAGTGATGATGGCATCGCGACTGGTATGTTTTACAAAGTGAATGGCGGCCCGGATTTTGGGTGCCATGCTGCCTTCGGCGAAATGTCCTTCGGCAAGATATTGTTTTGCCTGGCGAACGCTCATGCGATCAATCGCTTTTTCCTGTGGTGTATTGTAATTAATGCATACTTTAGGGATATCAGTCAGGATAAAAAGCTTATCCGCGTTGATATTTCCACCAAGCAACGCCGAAGCCAGATCTTTATCGATAACGGCGTCAATACCCTGGAGTTTATTTTCAGCGACATAGAAAGCCGGAATTCCACCACCTCCAACAGCGATTACGATTTGCCCATCGCGAGCTATCCGCTCAATTGATCTTTGGTTGCTGATTACTAATGGTTTGGGTGATGCAACTACTTTGCGCCATCCGCGTCCGCGTGGATCTTCTCTGAAAATACTTCCATTTTCAGCTGTCATTTTATCAGCGAATTCTTTGGTATAATAAGGCCCGATAGGTTTTATAGGGTTATCAAATGCCGGATCATCACGATCAACCAGTACCTGAGTAATTATAGTAATTACGTCCCTGTCGAGATCGTGTGCACGAAGCACATTACGCATCTGTTGTTCAAGGATATACCCGATAAATCCCTGTGAATATGCAACACAAATATCGAGTGGCATTTCGGGCAGGTTATATACTTGGTTTCCAGCTGCATTAGCTAATAAGATATTTCCGACCTGGGGCCCGTTTCCATGAGTGAGAACTACATTATAATCCCGGTTGATAAGGGTTAAAAGCCGTTCGCACGTATCAAGAGCATTTTGCTCCTGTTCTTCAATTGTTCCGGCCTGGTCGCCACGAAGAAGGGCGTTTCCTCCAAAAGCTACAACTGCTAATTTCTTCATAAGTAAAATTATTTCAAATGAGGGCGCAAAATTAGTGATTTAAACTTCCTGTGCAAGTTCTTTGAAATTTCCAGATATTATCAATAAGCACTCTGAATAATAGTCATTTATAACATAAATAAATATCTGTTGTAAAACTTCTGCTAACAAAAAGCATGTTATGATTGTTGAAATATAGCTTGTAAATTTACAGCCGGAATATTTCCTCGTTAGCCAAAATATTATTTTAATGCACAATCAATCAAAAGCGTACAGTCTGGCCCTCATTTCAATCCTATTCTGGTCGACAATGGGTACTGCTTTTAAACTCACTCTCAACTACTTAAACCCTGGTATGCTGTTGTTAATTGCAACTTTCACCGCTTTTATTTTCCTCGGAATCGTTGGTATTTTCATGGGTAAGCTGCAAATACTCAAAAAAATAACTCCAAAACAAGCACTCAACTCTGCTTTAATGGGACTTTTTAATCCATTCCTCTATTACCTGGTTTTATTCGAAGCCTACAACCGTATCCCTGCGCAGGAAGGTGTTGCCCTTAACTATATTTGGCCAGTGATACTTGTGATTTTTTCTATAATATTCTTGAAGCAGCATATTACCATGCTTAGTGTTCTTGCAATTATAGTCAGCTTTGCAGGAACTGTTGTTATTGCCATACACGGGAATTTTACGGAATTTAAATTTTCAAATACAACCGGAGTAATTCTTGCCATTTGCAGTGCTTTCTTCTGGGCTTCATTCTGGATCATTAATATGAAAGATCCACGCGAAGCCATTGTTAAGATGTTTGTCAATTTTGCATTTGGTGCGGTTTATATTCTGAGCTGGAATATTTATAAGCACAACATCATTGTTCCTCCTATTCAGGGACTGGTCGGCGCCATTTATATTGGTATTTTCGAAATGGGGCTGACTTTTGTCTTATGGCTTACCGCGCTTAAATTATCAATCCATACTGCCCGGGTTTCCAACCTGGTTTTTATTTCACCCTTTATTTCGTTATTATTAGTTTCTTTTTTTGTCGGGGAAAAAATACTTCCCTCTACAGTGATCGGATTGGTTATTATTGTTGCTGGTATTGTTATTCAGCAATATAGCCAGTGGCATGAAAGGAGAATAGTGAATAGAAAATAGTAAATAGTAAATAGAAAAATAGTTAGTATTTCCATTATACAACATCTCACATCGTACATCCAACATCGCACATCCGACATCGCACATCCGACATCATACATCATACATCCGACATCGTACATCCGACATCGCACATCCGAGATCATACATCCGAGATCATACATCCGACATCCAACATTCCTTATTTGCTTACCTTTGTCCAATGACTCACAGAAAACGCATAGCTTTTCACACCTTAGGCTGTAAACTTAATTTTTCAGAAACCAGTACCATTTCTAGGCAATTTGGAATTGATGCTTTTGATGTGGTTGATTTTGACGAACAAGCTGATTTTTATGTGGTTCATACGTGTTCGGTAACAGCTATTGCTGAAAAAAAATGTAAAACTGCTGTCAAACAGGCTCATAAGCGCAATCCGGAAGCACGCGTGGCTGTGATTGGATGCGCGGTTCAGGCAAATCCGGAGATGTTCAGCAATATGGAGGGTGTAAGCTGGGTGTTCGGGAATAATGATAAATTCAGGCTGGGCGAAGTAATCAAGAGTCAGAATAATGAAACCCCTGCTTACGGTCATCACGAATCGTATGTTTCGGAAATAAATAAAACCCGGGAATTTATTCCTTCTTATTCGATGGGTGATCGCACGCGTTCGTTTTTCAAGGTGCAGGATGGATGTGACTATTTCTGTACCTATTGCAGCATTCCATTCATGCGTGGGCGAAGCCGCAGCGAAAGCGTTGAAAATACGATGAAAGTTGCCTGCGAAATTGCAGCTACCGAACTGAAGGAAATCATATTAACCGGTGTAAATATTGGTGATTTTGGCCGGCAAAGCAAGGAATCATTTTTAGATTTACTAAGTCAACTCGCTATTCTTGACGGAATTGAGCGGATTAGAATTTCATCTATTGAACCTGAATTATTGAATGATGAAATCATAAAAATGGTTTCCGTTTCCGAAAAACTTCTGCCTCATTTTCATATCCCCTTACAAAGTGGCAGCGACAAAATTTTGCAACTCATGAAGCGTAAATACCTTCGCGAAGTGTTTGCTACCCGTGTGTATAGGATTAAGGAACTGATGCCTGATGCATTTATTGCGGCTGATGTAATTGTCGGTTTTCCAGGAGAAACAAAGGAAGACTTTGAAGATGCGTATAATTTTATCAATAACCTGGATGTGACAAACCTGCATGTTTTTACTTACTCTGAACGCCCCGGTACAAAAGCGCTGCAGTTGGAAGGTAAAGTTGACGAACGCGAAAAACGTCGTCGCAGTCAACTGTTGCACGAACTTTCGGAAACGAAAAAGAAACGCTTTTACACTCAGCAAATTGGTAAATCGGCTGAAGTTCTTTGGGAATCGGATAATATTAAAGGCTTTATGCATGGATTTACAGGGAATTACGTGAAAGTCTGCACGCCTTTTAATGCTTCCCTTATAAATAAAATCACCAGCGTAAAAATTGTTAAGATAAATGATGATGATACTTGTAGCATAGATTTTATGTGAGCTTCTAAATCCGTAATTTTAGCTTCATAATTCATAACTCGCCATAACAGCCTAACCACCTGACAGTCTCTAGCTTATTCACCATACTTATAACTCAAACTCATAACACCCTGATGTTTCCTAAACTCTCAGATCTAATAAACTACCTGCTTGGAAGTCATATTGACTTACCAATTCAGACTTATGGTTTCTTTCTGACATTTGGATTTTTAACAGGCGGATTTGTACTTCGATCAGAACTTAAGCGCAAAGAAAAGGAAGGTTTGCTGAAAGAACGAATAATTGCAGTTCATTCCAACAAAACGGCCAATAGGTTCGGGATTATCCCCGGAATAGTTTTGTCATCCATAATTGGTTGGAAACTTTTTGGTATTATTATTCACTACCGGGAGTTTGCGTCAAACCCGCAACAGTTTATTTTTTCAGGAAAAGGAAGTTTACAGGCGTTATTGATAATAGGCATTATTTCTTTGGGGTATCATTTGTTTACGTGGTTTTCAACCAGAAAGTCAGCAGATGAAGTTACTGAAGAAATAATTCATCCCTATCAGAACACCTGGAACCTGATGATAGTTGCCATAATGTCAGCTCTTATAGGTTCAAAAATATTTGATATCATTGACAATTTCAGCAATTTTTTAAAGAACCCGGTTCACAGCCTGTTTTCGTTCAGCGGATTAACATTTTATGGGGGATTTATTGTAACTGTCATTGTTTTGATGCAATATGTCAAGATTATCAAACTCGACTGGCGACATGTAATTGATTCCTCCGCACCGGTAATCATGATTGGTTATGCTATCGGTCGCCTTGGATGCCATTTTTCAGGCGACGGTTGCTGGGGTATTATAAATACACTGTCGCAACCTCATTGGCTGGCCTGGATTCCTGACTGGCTTTGGGCTTCGGATTATCCTCATAATGTTGCCAACCAGGGTGTTCAAATTATGGATTGTCATGGTCAGCACTGCAGAGTTCTTGGTGAACCTGTTTTTCCCACTTCGCTCTACGAGTCAATCATTTCATTTATCTCATTTAGTGTTTTATGGATCATGAGGACGAGGATAAAAGCCCCTGTTGTTCTTTTTGGCCTATTCATGACTTTAAATGGATTCGAACGTTTTTTTATAGAAAAAATAAGGGTCAACAATAAATACAACATTCTTGGCATTCAACTTACACAGGCTGAAATAATTTCTGCCTTATTGATTGTAATTGGAATTGCCTTAATGGTCTACTTTTCAAAACGATATAGATTACAGAAATCAACAAACAAACCGTAATGACGTAGCATGCTACGTCTCTGCGGATAACCGCCAACAAACCGTAAAGACGTAGCATGCTACGTCTCTGCGGATAAACACAAAAAATCAAAACATGAACTACAAATCCCTCACCCTCGACGTAATCGCCCTTGCAAAAGAAACCGGGAAATTTTTCCTTGACGAAATCAACAAGGTTAAAGTTTCAGACATAGAAGTTAAAGGTTTACATGATTTTGTTAGCTATGTTGATAAAACCGCTGAAGCACGCATTGTTAAAAGACTTGCTGAAATACTCCCTGAAGCCGGATTTGTCACTGAGGAACAAACCGCTACTCATCGTGGGGAACACTTTAACTGGATTGTGGATCCGCTGGATGGAACAACTAACTTTCTTCATCATATACCTTTATATTCGGTTAGCATTGCATTGATGGAAGATGACAAAATGGTTATCGGTGTGGTCTATGAACCCAATCTTGATGAATGTTTCTATGCCTGGAAAGACGGGAGAGCCTATTTGAATGAAAAAGAAATTCATGTTTCGGATCAGAGAGAAATGAAAAATACACTGCTTGCAACAGGATTTCCTTATAACGATTTTGGCAGGCTCCCGGGGTATATTGATCTCTTTACATGGTTTGCAAAGAACACTTCGGGTTTGCGCAGGTTAGGATCCGCGGCTGTTGATCTTGCTTATACGGCTTGTGGGCGTTACGAAGGTTTTTACGAATACGGCCTTCATGCATGGGATGTGGCAGCTGGTACTTTTATTGTTCAGCAGGCAGGTGGAACGGTAACCGATTTTAAAGGTGGAGAAGACTATATTTTCGGCGCAGAACTTTTAGCCTCAAATACTCTTTTGCATGAACCTTTGCTTGACGCTGTAAAATCACATTTTGGTGATTCGAAATAGATTTATTGTAACTAATCAGCTTGGTTAAGGCGCTGATATCCAAATATATGCCACAGATTTCACGAATTTCACAGATAAATATGTATCACACATATTCAAATTTCAATTGTTAAACTGCTGAAAGCAGTTTCAAATCTGCGTAATCTGCGCAATCTGTGGCAAATATTTGTTTGGCAATGCTTTAAATGAACTGATTAGTTACAAAAAAAGTTATATTTTTGTAAATCAAAATTTATAGATGAATAAGCTCAAATTACCCGTCGACGATTCTTCAGAAATCGAAACCATTTTCCGTGATAGTCCGCAACGAAGTATCCTAAAGACAATAACTTACAGGGTTTTTGCCTCGGGAGCCATGTTTGCTGCAGTATTCGTCTACTCGCATGAATTTCAAAGTCTGTCAATATCTGAAAGTATTGGTAATGCTGGTTTTATAGCTGTTGTTGAGTTTTTGGTAAAACTGGTTATATATTATATCCACGAACGAATCTGGTCCGGGATTACGTGGGGTAAATACTGGCGCAGGCATTATTGGGCCAGGCGTGCCTGGAAAAAAGCTTACCGGAAAGCGCACAAGTAAGAGTTTCCAGGAACGCGGATGACGTGGAAAGAACGGATAGAAACAGATTCTCCTGATTGTATTTGTGTATTTTAATTCTTATGCCTCTTGCTTAGTTTGAATCTTAGTTATATTTTAAGTCATGTTAAGGCGCATATGCATTCAAGTATTTTTTATGTTATAAAGTAATTCGACAAAACGTAAAATGATTTGTCGGATTATTCCCGTTGCTCTTCAATACTTATTAAATTTGTCACTATCCAAAATTCTTTAACATGACTTGCTTAACTTATTCCAGATTATTGCCCCTTGTTCTACTTGCTTTTTTATTCTCAGCTTTTCAACTTAGGGCACAGCAACCTCCATCTCAAAAGAAATTTATTTACGTATTCAAAATAAGCGACGAGATTGCAAAACCCGTTTGGTACAAAACCAGGAAAGCTCTGAAAGAAGCGTCAGCTCTGAAAGCAGATATCATCCTGATCCATATGAATACCTACGGAGGATTGCTTGATATGGCCGATTCTATCCGTACAGCGATTTTGAATAATAAAATTCCAGTATGGGTTTTTATAGATAATAATGCGGCTTCTGCCGGAGCCCTGATCTCAATAGCCTGCGACAGTATTTATATGCGTCAGGGAGCAAATATCGGGGCAGCTACGGTGGTTAACCAAACCGGCGAACAATTACCCGATAAATACCAATCGTACATGCGTGCTTTGATGCGAAGCACTGCCCAGGCAAACGGTCGCAATCCGGATATAGCGCAGGCAATGGTTGATCCGCGTATTCATGTGGAAGGCGTTAATGACTCCGGGCAAGTAGTCACTTTTACTGCCCAGGAAGCTTTGAAACACGGATATTGCAACGCCATGGCCGAAAATATTCCTGAAGTGCTTAAAAAGGCCGGAATTGTAAACTATACAATTCATGAGCAACAGCTTACCGCAACAGATAAAATGATAGGTTTTCTGATAAAACCAGCAGTTGCAGGTATCCTGATCATGATAATTATTGCCGGTATCTATTTTGAGTTTCAATCTCCGGGAATAGGATTTCCGCTTGTTATGGCCATAATAGCAGCATTACTTTACTTTGCGCCTCATTACCTCCAAGGTTTGGCAGCGAATTGGGAAATTCTTGTTTTTGTAGCCGGGGTATTACTGCTTGCAGTCGAGATATTTGTTATTCCCGGTTTTGGTGTTGCTGGCATCCTGGGCATTTTCATGATGGTAATGGGTTTAACCCTTGCAATGATTGACAACTTGTACTTCGAATTCAGCCCGTCAGCAACCGTGAAACTAGCTGAGGCATTCTTTATAGTGGTGATTGCTTTTTTTGCATCTATTACAGGATCAATATACATCACGAGGAAAATATTTACAGGGAAAACCTTTTTTGGCGACCTTGCACTTGTTACCACACAGCAGAAAAACGAAGGATTTACTTCAGCAGATACTTCGTATAAAGAAATTACAGGTAAAACCGGTCTTGCGCATACCATGCTCAGGCCTGCCGGTAAAGTGATGATAGATGGAATTCTTTATGACGCCACAGCGCTAACCGGATACATTGATAAGGGTGAGCCGGTTGAAGTAGTGAAGTACGAAACAGCACAACTTTTTGTGAAAAAACTTAAAATATCCAACTAATACTTATGTCAGCCATTGAACTTATTCAGTCGGACATAACTCAACTTGAGGTAGATGTTATAGTTAATGCGGCAAACAGTACATTGCGTGGTGGGGGAGGTGTTGACGGAGCCATTCACCGGGCTGCCGGACCTCGGTTACTGGCTGAATGCATTAAACTTAACGGCTGCCCGACCGGTGAGGCAAAAATTACCGACGGCTTCAATCTTAAAGCTCGCTTTGTAATTCATACCGTTGGACCAATCTGGTATGGAGGCGATTCGCATGAAAGTGATCAATTGGCAAGCTGTTACCGAAAGAGTTTATCGCTGGCGGTAGAAAATAACTGTACTTCTATTGCATTTCCGAATATAAGTACAGGTGTTTATGACTTTCCTAAAGAACTTGCCGCAAATATTGCAATTCGGGAAGTTCAGACTTTTTTAGTTACAAACAAATCGATTAGTAAGGTGTTATTCTGTTGTTTCGATTCTGAAAATTATTTCATTTACCAACGCCTGTTAGATAAATTGTAATGACCAGGGAAAAATGGCTGAATACTGCTTTGTGGCTGAGTATTATCACAATTGCCTATAATATTATTGAAGGACTGGTTTCTGTTTATTTCGGGAGTGCTGATGATACACTAGTACTTTTGGGGTTTGGGGTTGATAGTTTCGTTGAAGTAATTTCCGGAATTGGAATTCTTCATATGGTTTTGCGCATGCAACATAGTGTAATAAAGGATTTTGACAAATTTGAACGGCTGGCGCTTCGTATCACGGGCGTTTCTTTTATTTTACTTGCTATCGGGTTAGTTGCAGGAAGTATTCTGAATATTGTAAATAAATCTAAACCTGAAACTACATTGGCCGGAATTATTATCGCTGCCATTTCGATTCTCACCATGTATTTCCTTATGAATTTTAAGCTGAATACGGGAAAAGCTCTTAATTCTAAGGCTATAATTGCGGATGCCAATTGTACAAGAACATGCCTCTATTTAAGCTTTATATTGCTGATATCAAGTTTGTTGTATGAATTTTTCCAAATAAGCTATATTGATGTTGCCGGTTCCCTTGGTATTGCATGGTACGCTTTCAGCGAAGGGCGCGAAAGCCTTGAGAAGGCAAAGAAAAATCAACTTTCGTGCGGCTGTGGCGAAAATTGTCACTAAATTTGCTAAAGACATATATCAAATCATTAATTATTTTCCATTAACTTTCATAAAGCCATGCTACTGTTAATTATTGTTCTCGCACTTGTTGCCGCCCTGATGTGGATGTACAACACTTTAATTGCGCGCAAAAATGAGGTAATGAAATCATTTGGTTTCATTGATGTACTACTTAAAAAGAGGTTCGATCTGATCCCTAACCTGGTTGAAACAGTAAAAGAGTATATGGGATTTGAAAAAGGGTTGCTTACTGATGTTACCGAATTGCGTTCCAAAGCTATGTCAAGCGGAAACAACGAAACAGATCGCATAGGTTATGAAAACCAGCTTACTCAAAAGCTTGGAAATATTATGGTAGCTGCCGAAAACTATCCTGATCTTAAGACCAGCCAGAGTTTTGCTCAATTGCAGGCAACATGGAAGGATTTGGAAGATCAGATCGCCGGTGCCCGCCAGGCTTATAATACCTCGGTTACAAGTTATAACAATGCTGTCGAAATGTTTCCAACCAACCTGGTTGCTGCAATGATTGACTATAAAACAAAACCAATGTTCGAGGCTGTTGTTGCTGAAAAAGAGAATGTTAAAGCAAATGAATTATTCCATTGATCCGAACTTGAAATTTAATGCGGATTATCTTAATAGGAAGAAATGTTAGCTGCTGATCAACGTTGACTTATGCTGATAAATGTTCTATTAATATCTTTAATCCAATCAATATAAGCATTACACCTCCAAGTACTTCCATTCTGCGACCCATTCTTGCGCCGATTTTCTTTCCGAAAAGCATACCCAGCATGGCAACAACGTAAGTTACAAATCCTATAATTCCTACAGAAACTAATATTTTATAATTAAGCAGCGCAAAACTGAATCCAACAATCAGCGCATCAATGCTTGTCGCTATTGCCATCCCTATCATTACTTTAATATCCAGAGGATTAAAAGATCGGTCTTCAGGATCTGTCTTAAAACTTTCATAAATCATTTTTGCACCTAATAAAGCCAGTATTCCGAAGGCAATCCAATGGTCGAAATTCTCAGCATAATTTTTTATTCCTGATCCTGCCAGCCAGCCAATTACAGGCATCGCAGCCTGGAAAACAGCCAGCGTGACAGCTATTTTAGTAGCATTAAAGAAGTCTATCTTTTTTAATATCAATCCACTGGAGATGGAAACAGCGAAAGTATCAAAAGATAACCCGATAGCAATAAGAATTATTGTAAGTAGATCCATTAGTTTTTTTGGGGAAGCAGTGCAAAAGTAAAGAAAGCGATGATAAAACTATAATTTGTGAAACACTTAGTTCGGTTTTTATTGTTAATCAGTATAAGGATTGATAATGTTATTGGGAATGTATTCAATGAAATAATCGTAATTTTAACTCTTAGAATCTACAACCTGATCAATTAACGTTTCTCTCATTAAAGTCCTTTCAAATATCAAACATCAATGCTTTAATCCTTTATTAGACACATGGAACTAATTACTCTAAAGAAAATACTGCCACAGGTTAACACCGAACTCCTGCAATTTATTGCAAACGAAGCAATTGAAATGGATATCCCAGCCGATACTACTTTGCTGAAAACAGGCACCTATGTACAATCTGTTCCATTGGTTGTTAAAGGTTTGATTCGTGTTAGCCGTAATGAAGAAGATAAAGAGCTGCTTCTCTACTACATCCGTCCGGGCGAAATGTGCATTATGTCGTTTTCAGCGTGCTGCAGCAACTCTGCAAGCCTGATCGAAGCTGCTACTCTCGAAGAATCAAAAATACTACTGATCCCATCTGTTAAGTTGCGGGAGTGGATAACAAACTTCCCAACCTTCAATTTTTACGTTTACGAAATGTTCAATAAACGGTATCTCGACCTGATTGATACAATTGATCAACTTATTTTTAATCGCCTGGATGAACGTTTGTATAACTACCTGAAAGAAAAAACTGTTCTCTCTGGTAACGGTCATATCAATGTTACCCATCAACAGATAGCTACCGACATGGGAACTGCCCGTGAAGTTATAAGCCGATTGTTGAAAAAACTGGAACTCGAAAATAAAATTTCTACCAGCAGGAACCAGGTTGTAGTATTATAACTCTTATCTTTACTAAAAGAAAACTGAAAATTATTTAAATTTGTGTTTGTGACCATTATCACGCATTTTCTTTTTGAAAGCATATAATTTTGCTTTTATAAACTCATTATTAACCTAAACCAATTGTATTATGAAATCAAATATGGGGACTACCGACAAAATTATTCGTATCGCAATTGCAGCGCTTATTGCAGTATTGTATTTTACCAAGGTAATTCCCGGAACAGTGGGAATTATATTACTGGTTCTGGCTGCCGTATTTGTACTCACCAGCCTGATCAGTTTTTGCCCGCTTTACCCTTTAGTTGGTATGAATACCACAAAGAAAAAATAGTAATACATTATCAAAAATAAAATGAGACTGTTACATCATATTTTGTGACAGTCTTTTTTTTATTCCGCTTTTAGCAAGTCTTCAAAAATAGTATTCAGGTGCAATCTTAGAAAAAGTATCCAACTGAAAAACTGATCCTTGTATTAGTAACCGGTGCTGCTTCATATACTTTATAATGCGAATCCGTTTTGCCATAAGCTGCAGTAGTGATTTCAAATTCAGTGGATAGCAGAAGTTTTCCGTTCATATAACTGAGCATAGGAGCCACGCGGTATACATAAGCAATATCTGCATCACGTGCATACACGGTGCCGGTAATTATTTTATTCGAGCCCATTCCTTTTGTATACCCGGCAAACAAGGAGCCTTGCCAGGTTTTCCCTGTGGTCTGCAGGTTTAACCAACCGGCAATATATGTCAGCGGAGTGTATTCCTGCAAATTTGTCATCGGATCGGTTTGCGTAACTCCATAGCCTCCCATCAGCAAATGGTCATTAAGTCCTTGTCCGTAAATCCATTGCATCTTTATAACAAGCGGTTTGGTTTTGGCCATTATAAAAGCAGTGTACGAAAGGCAATTTACGAAAGCGTTGGTAGCATATAAACTGTCGCTTACCAGCCTTGGATGTATGTGTTTGTAATCAAATCCAACTCCTGCAAATACATTGCTGGTGATAAATTGAACCTGTGCGTGCAGATTAGGAATGGCACTATTCCGCAAATAGGCGGTTGATGCTCCGGCAGGTCCACTGTTCATATAATCGCGTTGTGCTGTAATTGCAAGCATGGTATTGATTTTCCCTTTTGAAACGTCAATACGGATCTGCGGCTGCCGGCTGAAAGGATGAAATGGTGCTCCGGTATTGAGCGACAATATATTGGGTAACATTTCGGGGATATTTATTGGATGCCAGTATTGACCGGCCAGGATACTTGCATGGTTCCATTAAGTTTCAGATAGGCATGTCGCAGTCGGAAACTGTTATTTTCAAGGTTGGAAGCGCCGGTAAAATCCCCTTCGACCATAGCTGATGCTTTGGCACCAAGAATATCCGGTCCGGTTGCCTTAAGGGTGAGCCTGGCCGACATTGAATATTGATTAAAGCTGCCATGAGCATTAATGTCTTCCCCGTTTTTATCAAGTAGAATATTTTTAGGATAGAGTAACAGGTACCCTTCTCTCGCTTCTACAATCTGGCGGGTATCAAACATGGCTTCCGCTTTCACAAAACCACTCCAGGTTAAAGTAGGTTTAGCAGGGTTCACGATGGGTTGTACTTCCTGGGAATATGCCGAAAAAAGATTCGCAACAAGTAAGAAGGCAGAAAATAGAACAGTTTTTACCATTGATATAATTTATGTAAAGTATTTATTGCTAGTGATATATAACCAATATCTGATTTAGAGAACCTTTCTTTGAAAAGCCGGCAAATGTATGTGAATTTGATTCTAAGGATGATTATAAATTGGAATGCATTATCATCGATCGGATATTATTAACAACAGTTTACATTAAAGATAATTTTGAGGATGTAGTGATACCTTAATTGCTGAACAAAAATAAACCATGGAAACAGGCTTTATAGACTAACTCACATTTGAGTCTTTTACCCAAAAAAAACTGGAATAATTTTGTCCCGCTATTTGGTGATAATGGAGCCTGCGGAAACTGTTGGTGTATGTATTACAGGCTGAAAAAATCAGATATTATCGAAGGGAAAGTGGCAGATGGAAATAAAGATGCTATGAAAGAGCTGGTTTGGGAAGGCAAGCCTGCCGGAATACTTTGACTTTAGGATAGACAAGCTATCGCGTGGTGTGCTTTTGCTCCAAGAGCGGATTTTAAATAACTGGGAAAATCCCGGGTTCACAAACGTAATGATAATGAGGTAGTATGGTCAATTCCATTTTTTTATACATAAAAACTTTTAAAAAATAATTTTTTGTCGAACTTTTAAAAGGAGTAATTCACTATGCTAAATAGTACGTAATCAAAATAATAGAAGCTTATACCACAATTCCAACCCAGGAAAACTTCCTGATTTTTTTGTTTGGATTGGTTGATTCAAGTCGTTTGAGCGTGCAGGATTTAAAATCGTAGACCAGACTTCGAGAAACAGGCCGATGGTGAGGTTTTTTACTGAAAGGAAGAAATAGAAAATAGTGAATAGAAAATAGTGAATAACTCTTTCTTCATGTTACCTCTCGCTTTGCCTGTACAGAGCAAAGTCAAAATGTCGCCCTTCTCCCATCTCCCTTCTCCCAGTCGCCCCTCGATTTTAAATATACCTGATCTTCACTTCTTTAAGAAATTTCTCCTCAAGAGTACGCTTGATTCGCTTCACAACTGTTCTCCTGATTTCAAGATCAACAGGTAGGTTGGGATCCTGGTGAGCAATATTAATTCGGGTGCCAATAATAAAATGAATTTCATCACTATCAAGCAGAAGCCGAACAATCTGGTCAGCAGGTCCTTTCCCGAGTTTTAGCCTGGGAGAATATTTTTTCAATAAATCTGAAACTTTACCCAGAGTAAGAATTCCTTCAGTAACCAGGTCAATGCCTTCCATAAAGGAAATGGGCGGCAAATCGGGATCATCAAATTCAAAACTGTCAACTATAGGTAATTCCAACTGTCTTGAAACAATATCTCCGGTTGTTGCGCCACAAATTATCTTTTTACCTTCGAATTGTTTAACGGCTTCACCTAAAGTAACATCATTCACTTCTTCATACGGAGGACCGGTGCATAACAATAGCTTGCGGGGATCGCGGAAGTAAATAACGGCGCAGGATGTATCATCTTTCGGATGATAATTATCATTGATATTTGCCATATTTACTACTTTGGCGGCCAATTGAGTGGCTGAAATAGTTAAATCGGCACTAACCAGATGATGCACATATTGTTCAAGATTCTCGATGCCCCAGCCAAATGGGAATTTTGGGCTGCCCATCCCTGATTGCGGTACTCCGTCAGAGCAAATAATGATCCTGTCTTCTTTCTGATGCTTGAATGAGCAGGTTCTGAGTTCTTTACCCGCATTTTTTTCCGAATCAAGTGTGATATACTTCCAGCCCGGATCAATTTGTGTATTTCCGCGTAAAACGATTGTTTGTGGGTTATCGTATTCGAGTATTCTTGTCTCCCCGTCAATATCAATATCCGCGATCGTAAATGTGGAATAGCTCATCTGCCGCTCGCTGCAAACTGGCAAAGTGTTCATAATTATCTCGGCAATTTTCTTAACATCTTTATGCTCTTCGGCAAATTTCAAGGCCATTGTAGCTGTTAAGGTTGAAAGCATACTGGCTTTCACGCCGTGTCCCATGCCATCCGAAAGTACGGCAATGATTCTGTTTTCCTCATAAATACGTTGTGAAAGAAACTTATCTCCGCATATCCGTTCCAGGTCGTGATTCTTCTGCACGGTATTTACTTCTACATAAAATTGCCCTTCACTCATTTTTTTTGTTTTACAGCGATTTGTTGTGTGAAATTTTGTTTCAGGTTTCTTGTTTCAAGTTTCATGTTATCAAAGCCTGGCATTTGACGTTTCTCCTGAATATTTACACTAAATAAATTTCTTTTTTTAATCCTTGAATTTCTGATTTATGCAAGTATGTGATCAGATTTGAGATTTGACCAGAAAGATTCAGGCAATCAGTAATCAATTCATTATATTTAAGTTCAGATAAATAGCCGGAATCAAAGCAACGATGGATCTGCGATCTTGTTTCGCCTAGTGAGCCTTTTGAGATATACAGAAATTGTGTAAATTCCTTATTGCCATCTCTTTCGAACCCTTCAGCAATAGTATCCATTACTGAGCCACTGGAGCGTAGAATCTGATCTTTTAAAGCATAATCTTTCTGAAGTACTGTTGTATTAATAATTTCCCTGATTTTCTTGCATAGTTCCCGGGCATTTTTCCATAGATCGAGATCCTCAAATTTTCGGATTGTCATTTTGATTTTCTTAAATTAATAGTACTCGGGTAATGTTGTTTTTATCGACTTATTTAATTTTACAAATCAGTAAATTATTGAATTTCAAAAACCTGAAACCTGAAACTTAAAACCCTTTTTTTATTCTTTACTCTTATGCGATTCAATAATCGAATTCAGCATTTTCTCGGTTTTTGCCGCTCCTTCACCTAAAAGGAATGCGATCTGCTGTACTAAATCAAGGTTTTGTTCTATAACTTCAGTAACACGATTTATAACTTCTTCTTTACGCACCTCAGGCATATACATATCCCTTATTACGGCACCAACAATTTTATTTTTCTTAATGCTGAATATGGTCACATTCAACAACTTATCATTTAAATGCACATCACGCCCGATTACATCATCATTGCTGCTGATCACATAAGCAAACAATTTATAAAACTGAACCGGAAGCAACGTCTTCAGATCGGCGCCTAACAACCCGGGAATAATTTCGTTTATTTCTGCTGCTTCTTCGCCTAAAATGGTTACAAAGCTTTCATTAGACCCGATAATTTTCATGTTATCGTCTACAATTACAACAGCTGTTGGCAGCTTATGCAACATAGTTTGGGAAGTTTCAAGAGCTTCCTGGGCTAACTGTTTTTCCGCCAGAGCCCTTTTCTCGGAGTTTTGCAGCGCCTGCTGGGTTTTGGCCAGTTTATCGTTGCTGTGTTTAAGCGAACGGATGTATTCCTGTTTGCTTTTTAATGAGTGCATAATGCACATATCAGGCCTGGTTATTCCATTGGCAACATCAATGGCAAAATCGCGGCATGTTTCATATCCGCATGCTTTGCATCCCAGGTTTTCAGCATTCTCATTTTTCTCAATTATTTTCAGTACCTCTTCAACTTTTTCTTCCGGTGGATCTGGCATCCGTTGATTGTTAGCCTTAAATTCACGTTTGAAATCAAGATTCTGAAATTGTTTCAGGTCATGGTTCCATTTTGCCATGTTAAAGTCCTTCAGCCTTTTTGCTGCGTAAACTCTGGTAAGGGTTTGCCGGTTATATTTTTTGCCCCCCGGTTTCATTCCCGGACCCATCATGCAGCCTTCGCAATAGAACATGTTAAAATGCTTCTGGATGTAATCAATACCTTGCTCAAACTGGTTAATTGCTGCCAGTATCCTGTCTTTCCCATCGGCTGTAACTACTGTTCCCGAAAGCAAATCCTGGTTGAGACCGGCTGCCTGAATAATTCCGGTGCTAATCGGGTATAGATATCCTTTATATCCGCGGGGTTCGTCAAACTCCGAAAATTCAATGGTACTTTCTTTAATACCGTTCTGATCGAACATTTCGCGTAATTCGGCAAAAGTTAAAACTTCATCAACTTTTGAATTGCCTTCAAACCTGTCAGCTTCTTCTTTTGCTCCAATGCATGGGCCTATGAAAACCACTTTTATTTCGGGACCATACAATTCCCTCAACACTTTGGTATTCGCGATCATTGGATTCACAATAGGAGCAAGGTTATCAATGAGCTGCGGAAAGTACTTTTCGACCAACGAAACAATAGGAGGACAATTAGTAAGTATATAATATTTACCTAAAAAGTTTGACACCAGTTCGTTATATTCTTTTGCAACCAGGTCGACTCCGAAAGCCACATCATGAACATAATCAAACCCCATTTCGTGCAACATTCTCACAAATTTCCGGTAATCGGTTATATCATCGAATTCGGCCGAAATACCAGGATCAATCAATGCAACAACTTTGAATTCAGATTTCAGCAGACTATTTACTGCTGGTTTGGAATCATAGTATTTTATTGCCCTGGGCGAACATACTTCAAGGCAACTTCCACAACCGATGCATTTGTCAGGCTGAATATACGGGATATCACCGGAAGGTCGGAGCTCAATTGCTTTAACCGGGCACACCCGGACACAGGCATAGCAAACCTTACATTTATCTTCTTCTATAAAAACGAGAGGTGCTTGCATCTTTTAAGTTTATTGAATTCGTATTCTTAAATTATATGTACCTGTTTATTAGTTATGGAATAGTTAATGGGAAATGGTAATTCGTGGCTGGCGATTTGTGGCTTTTGAACATCCAGTCTTAAACTTTGTACTTCGGATTCCTTCTGGTATTTGGCTTCACTCACCCACTTTCAGCAACTATCGATCAATACATTGAAACCTGAAACCCTTTCATTTCTCAACTGTCTCAAAAAACTCGTCCAGAACAGCAACCACAGTTTCTTCATCCAGTCTTTCCTTCAGTATTCCATCAAGTTTAAGCGATGGTCCGGCAGCACATTGGCCAAAACACCTTTCGCCATGAAAACGTACTTCATTCAGCAGGTTACGGTCGCGAAGGTAATCATTAACAATTTTCACTAATTGTTTATTGCCCCTTGCAAAGCAAGAACTTCCGAGGCAAATAACAACTTCTTTCTTTTTGATTTCCATTGTTCAGGATATTCTGTTTTTCAGTCTGCAACAGGTAAATGTTTCATTCAGAAAACAAATATAGATATAATTGGATATCAAAAATCACTGTTAATGGAATAACATTGTTATTTTTTTCACAATATATGCTAGTTATTAAAAACCAAAACATTATTTTTGTACTCAGCAATATGGCAATTTAATTTTTATCAGCATATGCAGGCCTCTCTCGACGAAATTATCAGCAGGTATAAAGCAGGATCGCGTGAATCATTATTGCCCTTGCTTCAGGACATTCAAATTGAATTTGGATACCTGAATGAAGAAGCAATCCTGAGGGTTGGACAACATATTAAACTCCCTTCGAGCAAAGTTTATGGTATTGCAACGTTCTACGATCAGTTCAGGTTTGTTCAGAAAGGGAAATTTCATTTCAAAGTTTGCCGTGGAACTTCCTGCCATATGCACGGTTCATTAAGCATTTTACGTGAGGTTGAACGAGTGCTTAATCTGAAAGAAGGCCAAACCTCGCGTGACGGACGATTTAGTCTCGAAGCTGTTAGTTGTATGGGAGCTTGCGGATCGGCGCCGGTGATGAATGTAAATGGTGAATTCAAGACAGCAATTGCGATTCAGGACATTGCTCAAATAATCAATTTTTACAGAAGTACTATTTAACTCCGGCTTTACTCCATGGACGAGAAAAAATTCTTAATTGAAAAAGTACTTGCAGTCAAAGCAGACCTTACTCAGCGCGAAGTAATTGATGCATTGGCCCTTCTCAGGCATGATACTGTAAATATTCCTGTAGTTTATATTGGATCAGGTACTTGCGGTAAAGTTGCAGGAGCCAATGATACATTTGTTGCAGTAAACAGATATCTTGAAGAGAAAAATATTAAGGCTGAAGTTGTACAGGTAGGTTGCATTGGGCTTTGTTCATATGAGCCACTCGTTGATATTCAGTTGCCGGGGAAAGCCAGGATATCATTCAAAAGTATAACCCATGAACGGGTTGAAACTTTGCTGGATGATATTTTTAACAGTGAGGTTCCTACCGAAAATGTTTTAGGTCAGTTCAATAACAAGCGACATAACAGGTGGAATAATGTGCCATTAATCAATGAGTTGCCGTTTTTCAGATTGCAGCATCGTGTCGTTTTGGCAAATTGTGGCGTCAGTAATCCTGATTCAATATCTGATTATATTGCCCGTGGTGGTTATCAGACTTACCTGAAATGTATTCGTAATTACACCAGCGAAAAAATATGTAATATAGTCGATCAGAGTGGGTTGCGTGGAAGGGGAGGTGGTGGATATCTTACCGGTGAGAAATGGATGATGGCTCATAATACGGTAAGTGATCAGAAATACCTTATATGTAATGCTGCTGAAAGTGATCCAGGGGCATTTATGGACCGTGCTGTTATCGAAGGAGATCCACACTTACTGCTCGAAGGAATAGCAATAACCGCTTATGCTATTGGGGCAACCAAAGCATATATTTATGTGATGGATGAATATAGCCAGGCTTATTTCATGCTGAATCAGGCCATCAATCAATTGAAAGACTTTGGATTTATTGGTTACAACATATTCGAAAGTGGTGTTGATTTTAAAATAACTCTGGTAAAAGGACCGGGCGCGTTTGTTTGTGGTGAAGAAACGGCTCTGATTAACAGCATTGAAGGGAAACGTGGTATGCCAAGGCCGAAACCGCCTTATCCCGCGATTGAAGGACTATTTGGTAAACCAACTGTAATTAATAATGTTGAAACACTTGCAAATATTCCCTTTATACTTCGTCATGGTCCTCTGCATTTTAATGAAATAGGTATTCCGGAAGCCAGAGGCACCAAAGTCTTTGCAATTTCAGGCAAAGCAATGATAACCGGGCTGGTTGAAGTACCAATGGGTACCAGTATCAGGGATATCATTTTTAAAATTGCCGGAGGTGTTAAAGATGGAAAGGATTTTAAAGCTGTTCAGATTGGCGGGCCATCCGGCAGTTGCCTTCCTGCATCTCAACTTGATCTCACAGTTGGCTACGAATCATTATGGAGCGAGGGCGCAATAATTGGTTCAGGTGGAATGATTGTGATGGATGAAGATACCTGTATGGTGGATATTGCCAAGTTTTTCATGAATTTTCTTCAAAAAGAAAGTTGTGGAAAATGTATCCCATGCCGTGAAGGAACAAGGCGAATACACGAAATACTTGAAAACATAACCCGCAGGCCAACCGGTGAATCAGGATTTGAAGTTCTCGAAAGGTTTAAAGGGATAATCCAATTGGCTGATCTTTCAGAAGTTATCCGGGATACATCCCTTTGTGGATTGGGACAAACCGCACCTAATCCTTTGTTAAGCGCTATGAAATGGTTCAGAGACGAGTTTGAAGAACATGTTTTCGATCGTAAATGCAGGGCTGGCGTTTGTAAAGAATTACGCTTGTTTTATATAGATGTGGATAAATGTATCGGATGTGTTGCCTGCCTCCGCAAATGTCCTTCGAATGCAATAGTAGGGCAACCACGACAACCTCATTTTATAATTGAGGAAAAATGTATCGGGTGTGGAATTTGCTTTGATGTTTGCAAGTTTGTGGCGGTAAAATTGAAATAATTTGATAATTAGCTAATTAGATAATGTGATAATGCGAAAATGGTATAATTTGAGTAGTTGGTAATTGATTAAATCAAAATCTTTCAAATCAAGGTTTTGTCTGAAATTAGCACATTATCACATTAATAAATTAACGCATTTCATTCAATTGAATATATCAAAAAAAGTATGTTATTCGATATAGAGGTTAACGGTAAGACCATTAAAGCCAGGCGGGAGGATACCTTGCTTATGGCGTTGGAGCGGAATGGAATAAAAGTTCCGACTCTGTGTCATATCAAGGATTTACTGCCATCAGGCGCGTGCCGTATGTGTGTGGTTGAAGTTGAAGGCAGGCAGGGACTAATTCCCGCTTGTTCGCATCCCGTTGAGGAATGGATGAAAGTCCATACTCACTCGCCACGCGTAATCAAAGCCCGCAAAACAAATACCGAATTATTACTTAGTAATCATCCTGATGACTGCCTGTATTGCGAACGTAACGGCAATTGTGAGCTGCAGAAACTGGCCGAAGATCTTAATGTCCGTGAACGACGTTTCTATGGCAAAAAAAATAAGTACAAAACTGATCCTTCGAGTGCCAGTTTATTACGCGATCCGGCTAAGTGTATTCTATGCGGACGATGCATCAGGGTTTGTGAAGAAATACAAAAAATAACAGCTCTTGAATTCATCGGTCGTGGAAACAAAACACAGGTAGGCCCGGCTTTCAATAAAGGAATGAACCTTTCCAGTTGCATCAATTGCGGGCAATGTGTAATGGTTTGTCCTACAGGTGCACTGGCTGAAAAGCAATATCCGGCCTTGCTTCAGGATGCGCTTCATAACCCGGCGGTGAAAACGGTAATTCAATGTTCACCGACACTTTCGGTTACGCTTGCCGAAGAATTTGGTTTGCGTGCAGGTAAAGATATTGAAGGTGTTATGTATGCAGCCTTACGAAAACTTGGATTTGACTTTGTATTTGATACTTCGTTTGGCGCAGACTTAATGATCACTGAACAGGCAAATGAATTTTACAATAGATTGAAGAATGGCAAAATGCTTCCCATGTTTTCAAGTTGCTGCCCTGCCTGGATCAAATATGCGGAACAAACTCATCCTGATTTGCTTGAAAATGTATCAGCCTGTAAATCACCGCAACAGATGCTGGGGGCTCTGGTGTCCAATCACTTCGCGCCTATAGTCGGGATGTCAGCGAATGATATTTACTCTGTATCGGCTATGCCATGTATCGCCAAGAAATTTGAATCACAGCGTGAGCAAATGACCCACAAAGGAATTGCCGATGTTGACCTTGTGCTTACAACCCGTGAACTTGCCAGGTTAATTCGATTAAATGGAATTGATATTGAGCAGGTTGACCCTGAATTATCCGATCAGCCTTACCAATCGCGGAGTACTGCAGGTAAGATGCTTGCTGTAAGTGGCGGACTTACCGAAGCAATGATCCGAACGCTTCATTTCCTGATTACAGGTAAGGAAACCACCCAGTTAAAAATTCAGGAACTCAGATCGGGTAAAGGACGCAAGGAATATTTCGTGAAAATTGCTGAGTATAAACTCGGATTTGCTGTTGTGAACGGCATTGGTAATGTCGAACCTTTAATTTCCGAAATTAAAAAAGGAAGAACTGATATTCAATACATCGAAGTTATGGCATGCGAGGGCGGCTGCGTTGGTGGTGGTGGACAACCTATTCATCCCGAGAACAATAACATCAAAGCAAGAGCAAAATCCATTTATGAACTTGATGAAAAGGAATCGAACCGGTTTGCCCATCAAAATGCTTCATTACAAGCTGTTTATAATGCGTTTTTAAAGAAGCCTGGCAGTGAGGTGAGCCTGAGTCATCTTTATACAACTTATGAGGAACGAGAAGTGATGAGATAGTTGTAGCGTTAATAGAAAATAGTTAATAGAAAATAGATAATAGAAAATGGTTAATAGAAAATCGTAAATAGAAAATCGTTTAAAAAGGGAATCTATTGCCCCGATCTTCAGGT
Source organism: Bacteroidales bacterium (assembly GCA_030654075.1). Taxonomy (GTDB): domain Bacteria; phylum Bacteroidota; class Bacteroidia; order Bacteroidales; family UBA4417; genus UBA4417. The sequence goes on from JAURYB010000015.1 coordinate 66,034, forward strand.
CGGGGATTAAAGAAAGAAAATTGGAAATCGTTTAAAAAGGAAATCAATTGCCCCGATCTTCAGGTCGGGGATTAAAGAAAGAAAATTGGAAATCGTTTAAAAAGGAAATCTATTGCCCCGATCTTCAGGTCGGGGATTAAAGAAAGAAAATTGGAAATCG
>JAURYB010000020.1 GCA_030654075.1 Bacteroidales bacterium
CACCCAAATCGTAAATCGTACCTTGTAACTCGTACATTTTGTAAATCCACCCAAATCGTAAATCGTACCTTGTAACTCGTACATTTTGTAAATCCACCCAAATCGTAAATCGTACCTTGTAAATCGTACATTTTGTAAATCCACCCAAATCGTAAATCGTACCTTGTAAATCGTACATTTTATTAATCCACCCCAATCGTAACTCGTAAATCCAAACTCGTAAATCAATGAAAGGTTTTATCATCAAAGAGTTTTACCATATTTTCCGCGACATACGATCGATGGTTGTGCTTTTTGGTATGCCGGTGATACAGGTTTTGTTGTTTGGATTTGCGCTCTCAACGGAAGTGAAAAATGCGCCTGTCGCTATTATTGATCATTCCAACGACCAGGTTACCAGGGCAATTACTTCCAAGCTGTTTTCATCCGGATTTTTTATACTCAGCGACCAGGTTCCCGGCGAAGGACATATTGAGGATGTTTTCAGGCATGGAAAAGTAAAGGAAGTTATTGTTTTCGAAAGTGATTTTGCCGCGAAACTTGAAAAAGACCGGCAGGCCGGCATTCAGGTTATAGCCGATGCCAGCGACCCCAATACCGCGAACCTCCTGGTAAGCTATACCTCAGCCATAATTAACGATTATCAGCAGGAATATCTGAAAGGAATGTCGTTGCCGGTTACGGTGAACACTCAATCGCAAATGATGTACAACCCGGCATTGAAAAGCGTTTTTATGTTTGTTCCGGGCGTAATCACAATTTTACTTATGCTGATTACGGCCATGATGACATCCATTTCAATTGCCCGCGAAAATGAAATGGGAACTATGGAAATACTTCTTGTATCGCCCATGCGCCCTATACAGATTATTGCCGGCAAAGTTCTGCCATATGTTTTACTTGCTTTTACAAACGCTGTTATCATTTTACTGCTAAGTTATTTCGTTCTAGGTATGCCTGTGAAAGGTAACCTTGTCCTGCTGCTAGCTGAAAGTCTGCTTTTTATTGTAATGGCATTGTCGCTGGGGATTTTTATTTCAACGGTCAGCAATAGCCAGCAGATGGCCATGATGCTCTCGATGTTTGCGCTTATGCTGCCAACCATTCTGCTCAGCGGTTTTATTTTTCCTATCGAAAATATGCCGCTTCCATTACAGATATTCAGCAATATTATGCCACCGCGCTGGTTTATTATAATCGTAAAATCGATCATGATCAAAGGGCTTGGATTTCAGTATATCTGGAAAGAAACCCTTATAATAGCAGGCATGACACTGTTTTTTATTACACTTAGTATTAAGAAATTTAAGATAAGGCTGGAGTAGTTTAGAAAAGTTCAAAAAGTTCAAAGGTTCAAAAAGTTCAAATGGCTGCGTTCAAAGTTGTAAATAAGCATTTTAATCGCTTTCGCTTCATAAGATGGTTGGAGTTTTGAACCTCGAACGCGAAGCATTTGAACTTTGAACTTTTGAACGCGAAGCATTTGAACCTTGAACAATTAAATAAATAAAGCCATTGAGAACCATTTTATACATATTACAAAAGGAATTCCGGCAGATTTTTCGCAATAAGTCGATGCTGCCCATCATTTTCGTTATACCGGTTGTGCAATTGCTGATACTTGCTTTTGCAGTTACTTTTGAGATTAAAAATATCAACCTGGTGATTGTTGATATGGACCATTCGGTAGCTTCGAGGCAGTTGGTTTCAAAGTTTAGCGCACCTCCGTTTTATCATATAAAAGCCTATGCCGATTCTTATACAGAAGCGGAAGAGCAACTTAAAACAGGCAAAGCTCATCAGATTCTGATTATACCCAATCAATTTGAAAACGACCTGCAAAAAGAATCAAAAGCTTCGGTTCAACTGATTACCAATGCTATAGATGGAAGCGCGGCAGCCATAATGAACGCGTATGGTAATTCCATAATTTTGGATTACAACAAGGATATACTTGTTGACTTGTCCGGAGGTATGGATATAAAACCACCGTTTGATATCAGGTATTCATACTGGTTTAACCCGGAGTTGGATTACAAAACCTATATGGTTCCCGGAATTCTTGTGTTGCTGGTTACCATTATAGGGATGTTCTTATCCTCCATGAATGTGGTGCGTGAAAAAGAAATGGGCACCATTGAGCAGATCAATGTTTCACCGGTAAAAAAGTACCAGTTTGTAATCGGCAAATTGCTCCCATTCTGGTTTATCGCTTTGTTTGAATTGGCATTCGGACTCACTCTAGCACGAATTGTTTTTGACATTCCGATCCTGGGAAGCCTTTGGCTCATATTTGGAGTGGCTTCGGTATATTTACTGGCCACACTGGGAATAGGGCTTTTAATATCGACTTTGGTAAATACGCAACAGCAAGCCATGTTCCTGGCCTGGTTTTTTGCCGTTGTGTTTATTATGATGAGCGGATTATTTACCCCGGTTGACAGTATGCCGGAATGGGCGCAAAATATAAATATCATCAACCCAATAGCTTATTTTATCCGAATTATCCGAATGATAATGCTCAAAGGATCACAATTTCAGGATATTCTGAAACCGTTTATGGCTATTGCGATTTATGCGGTTTGTTCACTGACACTGGCGGTTTGGAGATACCGGAAAGTGGCATCTTAAGTATATCAGTTCAAGGTTTTTAGCTCCCAGAGCGACGCGGTCACCTAACTAATATAAAAGGCCTTTTTTTAAATATATTCAATGATTTCCGCTTCCCCGTGCAAAATCATCATCCCATTCATAGCCAGCGAATCAAGATCATTTACAATAGGATAAACCGAAACCGGGGCAATTTTCTGAATCCTGCCGATCAGTTTATCACTAAAAAACTTATTATTCATTATAGAGCCCATGATCAGGGTGGCGTCCACATTAAATTCGAGAACAGCTGCCATGCTTCCTATTTCTTTGGCAATCTGGTAGGCCATAGCATCAACATAGAACCGGGCCTTTTCATCTCCCTCATCGACCATAGAGGTAATTTCTGTCAGTGATTTAGTGCCCAGGTATGCTTTTAGACCACCCTGTTCAGTGATCAGTTTGTGCATTTGTTCGCGGGTATATTTCCCGCCGTAACATAAATCAATCAATTGACCAACAGGCAGACTTCCTGTACGGGTCATTGAAAAAGGTCCGTCACCATCGAAAGCCTGGTTTACATCAACCACTTGTCCGCAGCGGTGCGCTCCAACCGATACGCCTCCATTACCGATATATGCGATAACCATTTTCATTTCCTTGTAATTGCGGTTGATGCTTTTAGCATACTCGCGTGAAACATTAAAATGGTTGAGCGCGTGGAAGATGGAATTCCGTTCAATCTGAGGCAATCCCGAAACTTTAGCGATAGGTTCCATTTCGTCAACTACCACCGGGTCGGCAAGATAAGCTTTGGCATTGGGCAACTTTTCTGCTATTTTATCGGCAATAAGTCCGCCCAGGTTGGTAGCGTGCATTCCCATAACACCAACCCTGAGGTCGCTTTTCATAGCTTCGTTTACCTGGTAAACACCTGATTTAAGAGGTTTTACCAAACCTCCACGAGCCATAACAACAGCGATATCCATTAAATCGATCTGGTTATTTATCAGCTCTTCCAGGATGAGTTCGGTACGGCAATCCAGTTCTTCGATCACATGCGAAAATCCGGCAAGGGTTTCCGCTTTATGGCGGATGGATTTCAAAAAGATAAGGCTTGTATTGCGATATACCGCTATTTTGGTGATATCTACTTCCGGATAGATTACCAGGATCTGTTTTGCTGACATGACAAGGATTTAATTTGAAAGGTCAAATTTATTAATATTTCCGGTATGTTTTTCGAAGGGAAGTAGGATTAATGAAAAGTTCCGGGTTCCTTTATACAAGTTCAAGGTTCAAATGCTTTGCGTTCAAAGGTTCAATGATCCCGATTGTCGTTTCCGGGCAGATTATGGAGCGTTGAAACTTTAATTCCCATCATTTGAATCATCCCCATAATTATTGATATTGTACCAGGTTACTGCCCGGCCAACAAAATACATAACCAGCAGGAAGATAAACGGGTAATCGGACATAATCCCACTATTCCCGGTATAATTCAACAATACGAGTAACAGCCCTAATACGACTATCACTATCAGATCGGGAATTCGTTGTTTGCTAAGCATAAAATTGATTTTTGGCAAACGTACAAAAAACCGGGAAATGCATGAGGTACAGAAGTGTATTAAATCACTTTTTAATGTTTATAATTTAGTTGAATAATTTTACTCTTCAAAAAGGGTTAAAGTACATAATTTTCATGTTCACTACGTCTTTTTGTGGTGTATTTGACTCTAAAATTATTTGCACAGTATAGAAGTTTGGCATTTTTAAAGTATCGTCCCTTACGGGACTTTCAATGATTTTTATCTCACTCTCTACCAACATATTGTCCCTAACGGGACAGTCCCAGAGATAATTTGCGCAAGCAAATAGCATATTGGTAGGATAAAAAGCAACCCCCTTTTGACAAAAGTCCTGTAGGGACGAGATATATCAAGCATTTCAGGATTATCTTTAATATTTAGCCGGACAACAGTGTAAAAAACACACTAAATAGTCACAATTTTTTAAAAATGGGCATCACATCTCTTGATAGTCCGTTAATAAATTCCAAACAATTAATTATTTACAAGATATGAATTTAGTCATCATATCTTAAAGTGTTGAAATTCTATGCTTTAACACTTTTTGGCCTTGCGGTTAAAAATAAATTGCCTGAGTCCTGATGTCTCTATTGACAATGGGTTTCCAAATATTTTGTTACATTAGCGACAATTCTTGCATTGACTATTCAACTTTCTTTGACACTACCACTTGTCAAATCCTCAGCCTCTGGTAACGAATAAAAACCACTGATTTAACAGTAAAAATAATGCAACAATGATAGGATCAACCAAACTCAGTCTTCACGATAAATTGCCTCTTACCTGTTCGCGAACCGGCACTTGCTGTCATGGGAAGCTTGTGCTGCTTAATCCGTGGGAGTTGGCTTGCCTGGCCAGGGAGAAAAAAATTACTGCTCGGGAATTCCGTGATCTTTATTGTGAGTTTGGAGGCATTCGTTTGCGGTTTGACGGAAAAGTTGGGTGGAAGGAGCAACATGCCTGCAGTCAGTATATTGATAATTTCGGATGTAGTGTGCATCTGGGGCGACCGCTATCCTGCCGCTTATATCCGCTTGGCCGCCAGATACAAAGTGAAGAGGTTCACTATATGCATGAGGGTACTGAATTTCCATGCATGGACGGATGTTCCGAAGTTTCCGGGTTGCCTTATTTAACTGTAACCGAATACCTTAAAGGCCAGGCAACAGGCAAGTTCGAAAAGGCACAGGATGAATATCTGGACCTGATGCAAAATTTGGCCGATATAGCTTTTGAGCTTCTGCTGGATACCGGCTTAGCTGAATCCGGAGATAGATATACATTGCCACTATGGAGAAAAATGGGTAACGAGCTTCCGGAAGTATTAGCAGACCGGATTGGCCCTGAGTGGATTGACAGCCTGATGCTCCCGGAAATTTCCGATGATTTGGAAGATCCGGTTTCATTTGCCCGAAAACATAATGATATACTCCGGTTAAAAGCGCAGGAAAAATTCGGAGCCCTCCAGGCAAACCGGGAATTACACGAAGCTTCTGTTTTAATGATGGGACTGGCATTGCATCTTGCCCGGGGGTTAGGGGCAGAGCCCGTAATTCTTGCTGAACACTGGATTGCTACTGCAAAGAATCATGGGGCTCAGGAATAATATTCACTGTAAAATTGTTTGCTTTGGCAGTTAAGTTCTATCAATTTATACAATGGGCATAGCCAAAACTGTTAACTAATTTCGTGAGAGATAAATTTAATATCTTTGGAGGAGAGCGAAGAATCTGAAATTCTCAAATAAAATGATCAACTGCATCAGAACAAATTCCGAAAACAAAGACTTTCAAAATCTTGTATGGGAGCTTGACGCGGATTTACGGATCCGGGATGGAGAAGACCACGCGTTTTATGCCCAATTTAACAAAATTGACAAAATCAGGTATGCAATCGTTGCCTATGACAATGGAATTCCTTTTGGTTGCGGGGCAATTAAAGAATATTCGCCCGGTACAATGGAAGTTAAACGCATGTATGTTTTGCCAGCCAGGCGCGGGCAGGGAATTGCCTCACTAATTTTAAAACAGCTGGAGTTGTGGGCAACAGAATTGAAAATTGGGAAATGCATACTGGAAACCGGAATCAAACAACCAGAAGCAATTGCACTCTATAAGAAAAACGGGTATACGATTATTCCGAACTATGGCCAATATGTTGATGTGGAGAATAGTGTTTGCTTTGAGAAGATTTTGAAAATATAAAAAAGAAAATTCAGTCGCGAGGCAAAACTTCATTTTATTAGCAACTCAGCAATGACACACATACCGTCATGACAAGTGAGTAAAAAAATGATTTGTCGATTTGCCGTCCTTCATATCTTTACCTTCGCCATTCAAAAGAACCATAAAATGAAAAACCCCCATATCCTTATGTTTTCATTATTCCTGGTGCTGATTTTTGCGTATCCAGGGCAGGCACAAACCAGGGAAAATACTCCTGTGTTACTGGAAAATTCAAAAACTGTCAACAAAAAAGAAATGGCTGATAAGGTGAAAGATGAATTTTTACATGCCTGGAACGGATATAAAAAATATGCCTGGGGATACGATGCCCTGCAGCCGCTGACTAAAAAACCTCACAACTGGTACAAGAAATCACTGCTGATGACTCCTGTTGATGCTTTCGATACTATGATCCTGATGGGTTTAACAGAAGAAGCCGCCGAAGCAAAAGAACTTATTTTTAAAGACCTCGACTTCGATGTGGATATGGAGGCACAGAATTTTGAGGTGTCCATCCGCATACTGGGAGGTTTACTTTCAGCGTATGAACTCGATGGCGATCCGCGTTTCCTTAAGCTGGCCGAAGATCTGGGTAAAAGGCTGATGAAAGCCTTCAACTCTCCAACAGGTATGCCTTACCGCTATGTAAACCTGAAAACTGGTGCCACTTCAGGGCCGGTTTCCAATCCTGCCGAAATAGGAACTTACCTGGTTGAATACGGAACACTCAGCAAACATACCGGCAACCCTGTTTATTATCAAACTGCCTTGAAAGCGATGACCGCCCTGTATGCCTTACGCTCGCCTTTAAATCTTACTGCCGAAGGAATAAATATCGAAACCGGAAAGGTTACCAACCCGATAAGTCATATTTCGGGATGCATTGATTCGTACCTGGAGTATATGCTCAAAGGATCAATCCTTTTCAACGACAAGCAGTTGAGTGATATGTGGATTCCAACCATTGAGGCTGTCAATAAATACCTTGCCGATCAAACGCCGGATGGCTTATGGTATGGGCATGCGGACATGTATACCGGTAAAATTACCGAAACGAGTTACGGTGCTTTGGATGCATTCTTTTCAGGAACATTGGCCATGAACAAGGACCTGAAACGTGCCGCAGCGCTTCAAAACTCCAACTACTCCATGTGGATGCAGAATGGCGTTGAGCCTGAATCGATGAATTATATTACAAAGGAAGTTGAGAACGGTTCTTATATTTTGCGCCCTGAGAATATCGAAGGAGCCTATTGCCTATACCAATACACCCATGACGATCGTTACCTCGAAATGGGAGCAAATATGTTCAATAACCTGGTGAAATACTGCCGCACCGACGATGCGTATGCCGCCCTGAAAGATGTGCGTACCAAGGAAAAGAAGGATTATATGGAAAGTTTCTTTTTTGCCGAAACATTGAAATATGCTTTCCTGCTTTTCGATGATTCAGGCAAACTGGATTTTAATAAAGTAATTTTTAATACTGAGGCGCATCCGTATAAAAGGGATTAGGGGTTGGGATTTAGGGATTAGGGAATCAGGCTGGAAGTTTTTGGCGCACAGCCTGGCATCGCAAACGGGCTATATTTTTCAGTTAACAGATTATTCTAATATTTATCAACACTACAGCCATTAGCTTCAATTTAAATTACATTTGTAGAAACAATAAATCTACAATACAATCAATATGGCACGAGGTATCAACAAAGTAACACTGATAGGGAACCTGGGGAAAGATCCTGAAGTTCAAACATTTGACACATATAAAAAAGCTGCCTTTTCGCTGGCTACTACGGAATATTCGCGGGATAAGGAAGGAAACGAAGTACAGCATACCGAATGGCACAATATCGTAATGTGGCGCGGCCTGGCCGAAATTGCCGAGCAATACCTCCGCAAAGGCAACCAGGTATATATCGAAGGTAAAATTCGTACCCGGTCCTTTGATGCCAAGGACGGTACAAAGAAATATATTACTGAAATCCAGGCCGATAACCTTGTGTTATTAGGTGGAAAGAGAGACGGCGGTGGTGATAACAACAGCCAAGCCCAGCCATCCAATTCGTATGGACATCCGGCACAGCCTGTTGTTCCGCCAATTACTGAGCCAACGGCACAGCAAAATGATCATGATGATCTGCCATTCTAAGTTACTTTTATTGATTAAAATAGGCAGGCGGACATGGTTCGCCTGTTTATTTTCAGCTTTTACTATCTTTGCATCTTAAAATCAATTACTTCACACCGTGGCCGACCCACTTCCCGATGCGTTTCACGCATTCTTTTTATTAAATATTACCACAACCGATCTGGCTTCCTCAGCCGGACTCATTGTCGGATTGCTAACTGTCAGTGTATTGTTATTATGCTCAGCAGCAGCCTCAGCTTCCGAAACAGCCTTCTTTTCGCTGTCACCCTCCCAACTGAATGAGATACGCTCCTCGAAAACTACCGTCAATAAACGGATTGTGCATTTACTTGAGAACTCGAAATTGTTGCTGGCTACCATTCTGATTGTCAACAACCTGGTAAATGTTGGAATTGTTATTCTCTCTACTTTTTTAGTGAATCAGTATCTCGATTTTACCTCCAATCCGTTGCTGGGTTTTCTGTTCCAGGTAGTGATTATTACATCCTTATTATTGTTGCTTGGCGAAATTCTGCCAAAAGTAGTAGCAACACGAAAGCCTGTTAAAATTGCATCAATCCTGGTCACACCACTGAGTATTGTTCAGCGGGTATTATATCCTTTCAGTTTGTTGCTGGTGAGTTCTACCCGCTTTATCGACAAACGGCATGCGCACAGGTACCATAATATAACCCTCGACGATATTTCGAATGCCATTGATATTACTGCCGACGGAAAAGTTGACGACGAGGACAGGAAGATCATGAAGAGCATAACCCGTTTTGGTGATATTAATGCCCGTGAAATTATGAGTCCCAGGGTAGATATTACGGCTATTGACGAGTCGTGGCCGTACACAGATGTGCAAAAAATTATTATTGAGTCTGGTTATTCGCGGATACCGGTTTATAACGATACACCAGATACGATTACCGGCATTTTATATATTAAGGATTTACTTCCATATTTATCAGAAGCGGAATCCTTCGATTGGAAATCACTGGTAAGGCCACCCTTTTTTATTCCGGAAAACAAACCCATCAACGACCTGATGCAGGAATTCCAGAAAAAAAAAATTCATATGGCCGTGGTAGTCGACGAATATGGAGGAACATCCGGTATTATTACACTTGAAGATATCATCGAAGAAATTGTCGGAGAGATAAATGATGAATTTGATATAGAAGCCGATAATACATTCTTTACGAAGATTGACGATTACAATTATGTTTTCGAAGGGAAAACCACTATTAACGATATGTGTCGCGTATTGGGCATCGACGATCGTATTTTTGACGAAGCCAAAGGGGAAAGCGAATCCCTTGCCGGGCTGATACTCGAACTTGCAGGTAAAATACCGGCAACAGGCGAAAAATTTACGCTTGGCGAATATGCTTTTCGCATTGAAGTAGCGGATAAGCGCAGGATTAAGAAAGTAAAAATTACTACTCCATCCGAAATAGGTGAAGTCGGTTAATTCAGATTAGTAAGATTGTTTGGACCGGGAATCCGGATCTTCCTGTTTCCAACAATGCCCGGAAGAGCCCGTACACAGGCAATAAAAGGCAATACACTCCGTTTTACAATGAATAATTTTATTGAAATGTCTTTTCGCAACAGAGTGTCCTTCCTTTCAAAATATAAAAAATCAAATATTGCTGTACTTCTGTTGACAGTAATAATGCCTGGCATTTTCCTGGTTTCATCCTGTAATAACGAATATACTCCAAAACCACGCGGCTATTTTCGTATCGCGCTCCCTGAAAAGAAATACATTCTGCTCGATACCATTTATCCATATACTTTTGAATACCCTGCATATGCCAGGATAACCAACGACCCGCTTTCACCTGAAGAAAAGAACTGGATCAATATTGAAATGCCGGTTTTCCATGGCCGTATCCATATCAGTTATAAGCCTTTAAAGGATAAGAACAGCCTGGTTCAATTCACCGAAGATACCCGTACACTGGCAATGAAACATATGGCAAAAGCAAGTGGTATCAGGCAGATTGCCATCGCAGATCCAAATCGAAAAATGTATGGATTGGTTTACGAAATCAACGGAATGGGCACTGCTTCTCCTTATCAGTTTTATCTTACAGACAGTACTACGCATTGGCTGCGCGGATCACTCTATTTTGATGCCATTCCAAACAACGACTCCCTGGCTCCCGTCATCGACTTTGTTAAAACAGATATTCAACATCTGTTCGAAACTGTACGCTGGAAATAAGAATCCCTTTTCTTGGTTTAAAAGCATCTTAATGAATATTATGCGGGAAATTCATTCCGGGTACTTCATCTAAAACCGGAACATGCAGCCAATAAATCCCATTTTGGCCTCAACCTGCAAGAAGTTAAGAAGATAAAACGTACTTTTGCACCTCTTTAACAATTTCTGCATGGAAGTGGATAAAGGCGAAGTTTTTCGGGGAAATATTCAAACACTATTCCGCAAACCTTGTTAAACTTTAAGATTTACTAAGCATTTCATTCAACACCAATATATTTTAAGCATGACCAACTACAATCTTTCACATCTTGACGAACTCGAAAGCGAATCTATATTTGTGATACGCGAAGTAGCAGCCCAGTTCGAACGTCCTGCAATACTTTTTTCGGGAGGCAAGGATAGCATTGTAATGACGTACCTGGCCCGCAAGGCTTTCTGGCCCTCAAAAATCCCTTTTCCTTTGTTGCATGTGGATACCGGCCATAATTTTCAGGAAACCATCGACTACCGCGACAAACTGGTAAAGGAACTTGGTGTTCAGCTTGTTGTTGGTTCCGTGCAGGAATCAATTGATACTGGCCGCGTGGTTGAAGAAAAAGGTTTCAGCGCCAGCCGCAATTTGTTGCAGACTGTTACTTTACTCGATAGCATCGAAAAATATAAGTTCGATGCCGCTATGGGTGGCGGGCGTCGTGACGAAGAAAAAGCACGGGCAAAAGAACGTTTCTTTTCGCATCGCGATGAATTCGGACAATGGGACCCTAAGAACCAACGCCCTGAATTATGGAATATTTTCAACGGACGCAAACATATCGGCGAACATTTCCGGATTTTCCCAATCAGCAACTGGACCGAAATGGACGTTTGGCAATACATATACAAGGAGAACATTCCGTTGCCAAGTATTTATTTTACGCATGAGCGTGAAGCTTTTCTCCGTGATGGAGTATGGCTGGCTAATGCGCCGTATATGAAACTTAAACCGAACGAAAAAATAGAAAAAAAAGTTGTCCGCTGCCGTACAATAGGCGATGTTTCCTGTACCGGTCTCAACCTTTCAACAGCAAATACACTTGAAGAGATTATATCCGAAATTGCTGCTACACGTGTTACCGAACGCGGAAGCCGTGCCGATGATATGCGCAGTGAAGCCGCCATGGAGGACAGGAAGAAGGAAGGGTATTTTTAGGTAGAAACGCGATGTTCGCGTCTCTACTGACGAGAAAAGGCGAGGTTCGACAAGGTGAAAGGGCGAAAAGCAAATAACGAAGAGACGCAATGTTCGCGTCTCCGTTATGAGAAAAGGCGAGGGGAGATATGCAGAAGAAGAGAAACGGAGATTTTTTAATAGTTTAAAAATAAAAGTGCAAAATTCAAAATATCAGAACACTGCACTATGCACTTAGCACCAATTTCAACAAAAATGACCGAATTTTCATCCAAAGGATACCTGAACATGGAGCTGTTGCGTTTTACAACAGCCGGAAGTGTTGACGATGGCAAGAGTACACTGATCGGAAGACTTTTGTACGACAGCAAATCAATTTTTGAAGATCAGCTTGAAGCCGTTAAACGTGCCAGTATCCAACGTGGGAATGAACACATTAACCTGGCTTTGGTAACTGACGGCTTGCGTGCCGAACGTGAGCAGGGAATTACTATCGACGTTGCTTACCGCTATTTTGCTACGCCAAAGCGCAAGTTTATTATTGCTGATACGCCCGGCCATATTCAGTATACCCGTAATATGGTTACCGGCGCTTCCACAGCCAACGCAGCACTTATTATTATAGACGCCCGTAACGGCGTTACAGAGCAAACCTACAGGCATACCTACATTGCAACCCTGTTGCAGATACCGCACATTCTTATCTGCATCAATAAAATGGACCTGGTTGGTTACAGTGAGGAAGTGTACAACGAAATCCAGGAAAAATTTGTTGCTTTCGCTCTGAAACTTGGTGTTAAAGATTTCCGCTTTGTTCCCATCAGCGCATTGCATGGTGATAATGTGGTTGAACCCTCAACAAATATGAGCTGGTATAGCAACGGAACTTTGCTTGATGTACTCGAAACACTTCCTATCGACCACGATTATAATCTCACTGATGCCCGTTTCCCTGTACAGTATGTTGTCAGGCCTATTTCAGATGAATACCATGATTATCGCGGTTATGCAGGACGTGTGGATGGCGGTATTTTCAAAACCGGGGATAAGGTAATGATACTTCCGGGAGGCTTCCATTCAACCATCAAATCCATTGAATTGCAGGACAAACAACTGGAACAGGCTTTCCCGCCCATGTCAGTTACCATGCAACTAACAGATGATATCGATATCAGCCGAGGCGATATGATTGTGAAAGAAGACAACCGTCCGCAGGTAAGCCAGGATATAACCATGATGGTTTGCTGGATGAGTCCGCGCCCGCTTCAGATCAATGGGAAATATGCTTTGAAACATACCACCCGCGATGTCCGTTGCCTCGTAAAAGAAGTTCATTATAAAGTTAATGTAAACACAATCGCCCAGATTACTGATGATCTGGATGTGAAAATGAACGATATTGCTCGCATCACAATTCGTACAACCAAACCTTTGCTTTTCGATTCCTACAGCCAGAACCGTATTACCGGTGCTGTAATATTTATTGACGAAGGAACCAACGAAACGGTAGGAGTGGGGATGATTGAATAAAACCAAGGATTTATAGGATACATCCGGCACGAAGTTTCTCAAATTTATCTAATAAACACAGTACTCCCCTTTCATAAACAGCCAAATGTACTCTAAATCGGGTAGTTTTGGCTGGTTATGGCTTTATAAAGAGATGATCCATCGTGAGCTCATTTTGAACGTACTGCTTTGCATATTGGTTTTGAACCAAGCCGTAAGTGGTTATAAAAGTGACAAATACACTCTTTTTTGTTTTTGTTTCTGTGCAAAAAGCATTTATTTTTTTGGTAATTTCCTGAGCATAATTCTTATCAATAGCATATTCGGTATTGTAAAATTTCATTTCGCAAACAGTTATAACATTGTCATCCCTGTCAATCAGCAAATCAATCTGGGCACTGTTTTCTGAATTTTTCTGTATCCAGCTTCCATGTAATGAATGTATCCCCGAAATCTTTAATCCTTCCTTTATTTGATCCACATGTTTTAAACATATGGTTTCAAAACTAAATCCGGACCAGATTTTATAGCCTGCCTGTCTGAATATTTTAGTCCAGACACCGCTGGCTGAAGGCTTGGTGTTTTCAATACAGACTTCAATTCTGCTTTATTATCTATTATGTTTATACGACGGAATATCTTTCGTGTTTTTATGATAAATGATTCTAAAAGTTGATTTTGTATCATCCTTTTACGCTACTTTTGGCCTCTGAAAAATTTTATTGTTCACACGATTACAATCATTTAACATTCAATAGAACTCTATGAAAAAAACAGTTTTCCTACTTGCGCTCAGCCTTACATTTGCTTTTTCGGCAAACAAGGTAAATGCCTGTTCCAATTTCCTGGTTACCAAAGGAGCCACCATTGATGGTTCAAGTATGATCAGTTATTCGGCTGACTCGCACACCCTTTTCGGCGAATTGTATTACTGGCCGGCTGCTACTTATCCTGCCGGAGCTATGCTTGATGTATACGAATGGGATACCGGAAAATTTATGGGTAAAATAAAACAAGCTGCTCAAACCTACAATGTTGTCGGTAATATGAACGAGCACCAGGTGGCTATTGGCGAAACTACATTTGGTGGCCGCGAAGAGCTGGTCGACACCGCCGCTATTATGGATTATGGCAGTCTTATTTATATTGCTTTACAACGTTCTAAAACTGCCCGTGAAGCTATACAGGTTATCACTTCACTGATGGCTGAATACGGATATGCCAGCTCCGGCGAATCCTTTTCTATCAGCGATCCCAACGAAGTATGGATCATGGAAATTGTAGCTAAAGGAAAACCGGTCAGCACAAAAGATAAAAAAGGACGTATAAGCGTAAAATACAGTAAAGGAGCTGCCTGGGTAGCCATCCGCATCCCCGACGGATACATCTCAGGGCACGCAAACCATGCGCGTATCACCACTTTCCCGCTTAACGATCCTGAAAATTGCTTGTATTCACCTGATGTAATCACGTTTGCCCGCGAAAAAGGGCTTTTTAAAGGCGAAGATAAAGATTTCAGTTTCTCCGATATTTATGCCCCTATTGATTTTGGCGGAGCACGTTTCTGCGAAGCAAGGGTTTGGAGTGGCTTCAATAAAGTAAACAAAGATATGGGCAAATACCTTGATTACGTGAAGGGGGTGAATCTTACGAACCGAATGCCACTTTATATCAAACCTGATCATAAGCTTACCCTGCAGGAAGTAATCGGCCTGATGCGCGATTATTACCAGGGAACAGAACTCGATATGACCAAAGATGTTGGCGCTGGCCCATATAGTTGTATTGTTCGCTGGCGTCCGCTTACTTTTAAAGTGGATGGCGTTGATTATTTCAACGAACGTGCTATCAGCACCCAGCAAACAGGTTTTGTTTTTGTGGCCCAGTCGAGGCCATATGTCCCTAGCCCACTTGGTGGCATACTCTGGTTTGGTGTTGACGATACCTATTCAACTGTTTTCACCCCCATGTACACCTGTATGACTAAAGTTCCTGAAACCTTTGCCGTAGGTAATGGTTCGATGATGGAATACAATGATAATGCTGCTTTCTGGGTTTTCAACCAGGTTTCGAACTTTGCTTACACCCGTTACAGCGATATGATTGTGGATATTCAAAAGAAACAGGCGGAACTCGAAAATAACTTTGTTGCCATGGTTCCTGCTATCGACAAAGTGGCTCTCGAAATGTACCGGACAAATCCAGCGAAAGCGATCCAATTCCTTACCGATTTCTCTGTAACCCAAGGAAATAATACGGTATACGAATGGAAGAAACTTTATAGTTTCCTGTTTGCCAAATATATGGATGGAAATATCAAGACGCATGTTGCTGTTCCTGATGGGTATAAATATGTGGCTCCTGATATCAAACAACCCGGTTACGGAGATCCTTTCTATCGCAAACTGATCAAAGAAACCGGAGATAAATTTAAAGTTATCGGGTCTTCGGGGCATTAAAATATCCGAAATGGTGGATTTCGGAATATTTTTAGTTCCCCAGTCATTAATTTTTCAAGTCGAATTCCTGCAGAAAACAAAAGCGTCCTGGCCATTATTACGACCAGGACGCTTTTTATTACATTGAAAAATTACTGAAAATATCATTTGGAATATAATGTTTACTTATCTTTGAATAATAAAACCACTTTATCTTTATGGATACAAAACCTATTAACACTTTAGCATATAAGATATCTATCGGCGTGCTTCTGGCCATTATTGCCGTTATGGCCTGGATGCTGGTAAATCAGAAAAAAGAAATTATTGTCAGGGAAAAGGATTCGGATAATGTACAGATAGATTTGCAGGGACAGCTGGATTCACTGCTTGCCGAACACGAACGGGTTAAAGTATCGTATGGAGAATTAAGTAATTCTCTTTCGGAGAGAGACAGCATAATTAACGTTAAAGCCAATGAAATAAAAAAACTCCTGGGTTCAAAGGCTGAACTGGCAGTAGTAAAACGTAAACTTGCTCAATTACAGCAGATTACACAGGTTTACGAAACACAGATCGATTCGTTGTTCACTGTTAACCGCAAATTGAAAGCGGAGAATGACAAAATCAAGATCGATTATAATCTTGAACAGCAAAAGACCAATGATCTGTCAAAAGACAAACAAGCACTGAACGAAAAAATTACTGGGGCCTCGGTGCTTAAAGCATATAAAATATCTGCAATAGCCTATAAATCAAAAGGTGTAGATAAGGAAAAAGAAACAGATAAAGCCAGCCGTGCTGATAAAATCAAGGTATGTTTTACAGTGAGTGAAAACAAATTGGTTAGTTCCGGTTATAAGCGGTTCTTTGTTCGTATAGCCCGCCCCGACAATGTTATCCTTACCCGCGGACCTGCATATACCTTCCAGTTCCTTGGGCAAACCCTGCAATTCTCTGCCATGGAAACCCTCAATTATGAAGGCGATGCTGCTGATGTTTGTACCTATTTCGAGAGACCGGCCAACGGTACTGAACTCTCCAAAGGCAGGTATGTTGTGAGTGTATTTACCGAAGACCGAGAGATAGGGCAGACGTCATTTGAACTCAAATAGTTCTCCCGGCAAACTGAATTCATAAACTCTCCCGGAATCTGATTCTTTCATTTCATTAAATCGTATTGATTGGTCAATTCAATATTAATGATCTTCGAATTAAAGGATTTTAAATTCGGTTATTTCTCATTTCACGTACTAATTCATAATATCTCTATCTGGCATTTAAATGGATTGAAAGAAGAGATTTGAAGAATGTAAATCCTTATTAGCTAAAAACAGGATGAATGCCTGATTTAAAATGATTCTAAAAAACAAATTTATCGGACTGATAAACAACAAGATATATATTAACCAGGTAAAAACCCGGTTTTTTTTTAAGCTTGAGCTATTACCTTTGGCATTGATGGTAATAAACCTATGAACAAAGTTAGTAAAGTGGTTTTTGGTTAACTTTGGTTTTTGGTTAATCCGGTCTCAACCGGACTGAAAAGAACGATTGAGACTGGCAATTTTTATTATTTCTTTTGATGCTGCCAAACAGGTCAAAGGTTTTTTGAAGAACTCAAACAGCTCGTATTACTTCCCTTTGCCACTACACAGCAAAAAAACTGCCGGAAACATCCGGCAGTTTTCATTTAATGTAGTTTGCATTGGAAATTATTTCTTCATCCTTTCGAGAATCCGCAATGCTTCAGTAAGACTTTCGGTCATTGGAATAAAAGAATAGTGGAATGCGGATCTGAATTTTTCAGCTGAATAATAGGATTTCGACAAGGATGCCCGTACATTTTCGCGGGTTAACAGCGGTGTTGATTTTGTAAGCCGGCCACGCATTTCATCAAGCCATGCTACAAGGTTCAAAATGCTGCCGTTCAGTGCAATTCGTGGTTGAGGCTTGCCAAGAATATTCGCAGCCTTGGTAAAAAATTCCCTGAGGGAAAGGTTTTCGGAATTGAGTACATAGCGTTCGCCGCTTATTGTACTTTCCATCAGCAGTATCATAGCATTTACAACGTCTCGGACATCCACATAGCCATTAATACCTGAAATATAGTACGGGAGGAAATTCTCAATGTTATGAAAAAGCCTGTTTGTGGCTTTGCGATGACAACCTGCGCCTATAATAACTGACGGATTTACAATAACGGCATTCAAGCCTTCTTCTATCCCACGCCACACTTCGCGTTCGCCGCCGTATTTGCTAATGGCATAGCCACTGTTTATACGCGAAGTCTTCCATTTGGCATTTTCATCAATCATTTCTCCTTTTTCAGCCTGGCCCAGTGATGCAATTGAACTTACATGGCAAAGTTTTTTTATGCCGTTTTCGATACAGGCATTTACAACGTTGGCAGTTCCTTCAATATTTACTGCAAGCATTGTTTTTAATTCCCGTGGGTTAAACGAAATCATTGCAGCACAATGATACACGTAATCAACTTCCTGCATCGCCTGTTGAAGAGAAAACGGATCCAGCACATCGCCTTCAACCCATTCT
The DNA here is from genome assembly GCA_030654075.1 of Bacteroidales bacterium. GTDB lineage: Bacteria > Bacteroidota > Bacteroidia > Bacteroidales > UBA4417 > UBA4417. The sequence continues at coordinate 18,445 of JAURYB010000020.1, forward strand.
ACCATGTCAATCAGGTGTTCGTTTTCAGCTGAAAAGCAATTAAAAAGCTTTCGTGTTTCGTACGGCTTTTTCCCGGGTCGCAACAAAGCCTTTACCTTATTCCCTTTACGGGCAAGTTCACATAAAAGGTAGGATCCAACCAATCCTGTTCCGCCGGTTACAAGTATCATGCTACAAAACTATGAATTTTTTAGAAGCTTCAAACAAGTGTCGCCAGCATCTTGTTTTTCTGATCTGCAAAAGCCTTTTAGTCTGATTGGAACATCAAACACTAAAAATTAAGGCGGATAATGTTTGAAAATTGATGGTAAAATACGGATAAAGTGTACCCTATAAATTGCACTAAATGGTATTATACAAAGTAGTATAATACAAAATTGTATGTTATCTTTGTATCAAATTCAGATCTATGAAAAGCCAGTTTGAGTTTGGAAAGGTAATTTCCGATGCATCTTTTGTTGACAGAGAGGATGAAAGGAGGCGATTGGCAGCCAACATTGAATCCGCAATTAATACAATACTGATTTCGCCACGAAGATGGGGGAAAACTTCACTAATAGCGCAGGTTGCCAGGGAGAATAAAAACGAAAAAACAGTATTCTGTTTTCTGGACTTATTCAATATCCGGACAGAAGAGGAGTTTTATCAAAAACTTGCAACCCAAATCATTAAATCAACTTCCAATAAATGGGAGGAATGGGTTGAAACAGGGCGAAAATTTCTTAAAAGCCTGATTCCCCGTTTCAGTATTGGAGATGATCCGTTACATGATTTTAGCATTTCGCTTGATATTGTTGCGTTAAAACAGTCAGCGGAGGAAATACTCAACTTGTCCGAAAAAATCGCCAAAGAAAAAGAAATCAGACTTGTTGTGTGTATCGATGAGTTTCAGAATATTTCATTTTTCGATCAGCCGTTAGCATTTCAAAAACAACTTCGGTCATACTGGCAGCATCATCAGCAGACCTGTTACATAATCTACGGCAGCAAAAAGCATATAATGGCCGAATTGTTTCAGAGTCCTGAAATGCCATTTTACAGATTCGGCGATTTGATGATGTTACAAAAGATTGAGAAAGAATACTGGATACCATTTATAATTGAAGGGTTTAAGAATACAGGGAAGGAAATTAAAGCAGAGGTTGCTGCTTTAATACCTGAAATGATGGAAAATCATCCCTATTATGTTCAATTTCTATCCTATCAAAGCTGGAATCAGACAGATTCTGAATGTGATTTCCATACAATTGAACATGCTTGTGCCGAGCTGCTGAATCAACAGACTATACTTTATCAACACGAAGTTGATAATCTGACTAATTTTCAGTTAAACTATCTCAAGGCAATTGCTAATGGTGAAAAGCAGTTGAATGCAGCTGTAGTCGTTAAAAAATATAATTTGGGAACACCCGGGAATATAAAAAAGATGCAGGTAGCACTTGAGAATAAAGAAATAATTGATGTTTCCGGTAAAACAGTTGAAATAAGTGATCCGCTGTTCAGATTGTGGATTCGGAAATATTTCTTGTAATAGGGGATTGATTTCTCCGCCACTTCCAGGACTCGGTCAATCAATTGTTTTGTTAACTTTGCACCTCAAATACTGAATTTATGAGTTTTGTTGACGAACTGCGCTGGCGCGGAATGATACACGATGTAATGCCCGGTACCGCTGAGCAGCTTGAGAAAGAATTAACCACAGCTTATGTTGGAATTGATCCAACGGCTGATTCACTGCATATTGGCCACCTGGTTTCCATTATGATGTTGAAGCATTTGCAGTTAGCAGGGCATAAACCGCTGGCGCTGGTAGGCGGAGCCACGGGAATGATTGGCGATCCGTCAGGGAAAAGTGAGGAGCGTAACCTGTTGAGTGAAGAATTGCTGCGTCATAACCAGGAATGTATTAAAGTGCAATTATTGAAATTCCTTGATTTTGATACATCCAAACCCAACCATGCCGAAATTGTGAACAATTACGACTGGATGAAGGAATTCACTTTCCTGGGATTTCTGCGCGAAGTAGGAAAGCATATTACTGTTAACTATATGATGTCGAAAGATTCGGTGAAAAAACGGCTCGAAACCGGTATTTCTTTTACTGAATTTACATATCAGCTGGTTCAGGGATACGATTTCCTTGAATTATACAACACCAAAAACTGCAAGCTCCAGATGGGTGGCAGCGACCAGTGGGGAAATATTACTACAGGGACTGAATTAATTCGACGTAAAACCGGTGGCGAAGCCTTTGCGTTAACCTGTCCGTTGATCACTAAAGCCGATGGAGGAAAGTTCGGGAAAACCGAAAAAGGAAATATCTGGCTCGATCCTGAAAAAACTTCACCTTATGCATTTTACCAGTTCTGGTTGAATTGCAGCGACGAAGACTCGAAGAAATACATCCGCATCTTTACCCTTTTCAGCCAGGAAGAGATAACCGCTCTTGAACTGGAGCATGAGCAGGCACCGCATCTCCGTGCTCTGCAAAAAGCTCTTGCCCGCGATCTCACCCTTCGCGTTCATGGCGAAGCTGAATATGAACAAGCTGTTCAGGCCTCGGAAATACTGTTCGGAAAAGGTACTACTGAAACCCTTCGTCAGCTCGACGAAAAAACATTGCTTGGTGTATTCGAAGGAGTACCTCAAAGCGAAATCAGCCGTACAGAACTGGAAGCCGGAATTGGAATGGTTGATTTCCTGTCAGAGAAAACCGGGATTTTCCCATCCAAAGGTGAAGCCCGCCGCATGCTGAAAGATGGCGGTGTTCAGGTAAATAAGGAAAAAGCCCTCGAAGATTCAACAATTACTTCTGCTTACTTGCTCAATAACAAATATATCCTTGCACAAAAAGGGAAGAAGAATTATTTCCTGGTGAAGGTGGTGTAGAGTTTTAATTCCCAGTAAACAGAGTACAAAAAAGTTATTTTTCAGGGCGCAACCTCAGGTTGCGCCCTGACTTTTATATAAAGCTGCAGATTGAGGAAAACTAATTGAACGCCGGCACTTCAGATTTAAATATTTCTCATATCTTAGCTGTGAAACATTGTTGAAACTTGTTTTCTTAACATTGTGCCGCATCAGTTCTTTTGCCCCGATATATTGCCCTGATTTATTGCCCCGACCTTCAGGTCGGGGGAAGAAAAAAAAGAAAAGCAAATGATTCCTGATTAAGAACTTCAGCTATTTATTGGTTAAAAATCAAATAAGTTGAATCGTGAAGATTTATTTCAGCAGCTACTAAAACAACCAGATGCCATCTGGGATATTATTGTTATTGGCGGAGGTGCAACAGGCCTTGGAATTGCCCTGGATGGCGCTACGCGCGGTTTTAAAACACTTTTACTGGAACAAGCTGACTTTGCCAAGGGAACTTCTTCGCGCAGCACAAAGCTGGTGCATGGAGGTGTGCGGTATTTGGCCCAGGGCGATCTTCTCCTGGTTATGGAAGCCCTGCACGAACGTGGGTTAATGATTAAAAATGCTCCTCATCTTACTTCCAACCAGGAATTTGTAGTTCCGGTTTACAGCTTGTTTGATGTGGTTAAATATACAGTTGGCCTGAAATTCTACGACTTGCTTGCCGGCCGCTTAAGCCTGGGTAAATCTCATTTTCTGAACCGGGAAAAAACTTTGGCCCGTTTGCCCCAGCTAAAACCGGAAGGATTAAAAGGCGGTATTGTTTATCACGATGGCCAGTTCGATGATTCCCGCATGACCATGGCCCTGGCTCAAGCTTGCGTTGATTCGGGAGGAACAGTTCTGAATTACGTCAAAGTTACAGGATTACTGAAGAATGAAAATGGTAAAATCGTTGGAGTAAAAGCAAAAGATATGGTTTCCGGTGATGAAATCAATATCAAAACCAAACTGGTAATAAATGCAACAGGCGTTTTTGCCGATGCTGTCACCAGGCTCGACAATCCCAATGCCAAGCAAACCATGAAACCCAGCCAGGGAGTTCATATTGTTCTCGATAAATCGTTTCTTCCCGGCAACTCGGCAATTATGATTCCAAAAACCGATGACGGAAGGGTGCTTTTTGCCATTCCATGGCACAATGAAGTTGTTGTAGGTACGACAGATACACCGGTTGATACAATCAGCCTGGAGCCGGTTGCGCTCGAAAAAGAGATCAGTTTCATTCTTCACACGGCAGAACAATACCTTGTAAGAGCTCCCAAACGTGAGGATATTCTCAGTGTTTTTGCGGGTTTACGTCCGCTGGCTGCTAATCCGGATAATCCCCATTCAACCAGGGAGGTTTCGCGCCGTCATAAAATTACACTTTCATCTTCCGGTCTTCTTACAATCGTTGGCGGAAAATGGACTACATACCGCCGTATGGCAGAAGAAACAATCAACAAAGCAATTTCTGCCGGATTTCTAGGAAAGCGGAAATGTGTTACCTCAAATCATCCTCTTGCTAAGCCTGTAGCCGGAAATATTTCGAACCGCCTTCATATTTATGGAGACCATTCTGGCGAAATTGAAGCTATGATACTCGAAGATCCTTCGCTTGGCATACCTTTAGATTCAAGATTTCCATACACTAAGGCTGAGATCATTTGGATCTGCAGAAATGAAATGCCGTTAAACATTGAGGATGTCCTGGCAAGAAGAATCCGTGCTTTATTTCTTAATGCAAAGGCAAGTTCAGCAATGGCACCTGAAATCGCTGCATTAATGGCAAAAGAGTTGGGCTGTGATCTGCAATGGCAGGAAGACCAGGTAGAATCATACAATCAATTGGTTAAAAACTATATCTAGAGCTTTTACATTCAACTAATAATCAGGACGAAATGGAAGAATTTATCTTATCCTTCGACCAGGGAACAACAAGTTCCAGGGCAATTGTATTCGACAGGAATGGCTTGCCGGTGGCAGCTTCGCAAAAGGAATTTACCCAGTTTTACCCGAAACCGGGCTGGGTTGAACATGATGCCGAAGAAATATGGTCGACCCAGGTTGGTGTCGCCCATGAGGCAATCACGAAAGCCGGGATTGAAAGCGCCAACATTGCTGCCATTGGAATCACCAATCAACGGGAGACTACAGTAGTTTGGGACAGGAAGACCGGTAAACCCGTTTACAATGCAATTGTGTGGCAGGACCGGCGTACCGCCGACTTTTGCGACCAGTTAAAGAGTGAAGGGAAAAGCCGTTTGATCCTTGAAAAGACGGGCCTGATTATCGATGCCTATTTTTCTGCAACTAAAGTCAGATGGATTCTGGATAATGTTAAGGGCGCACGAAAAATGGCTGAAAATGGCCAGCTGGCATTCGGAACCATCGATTCGTGGCTGGTATGGAACCTTACCCGCGGAGGTTTGCATATCACTGACGTTTCGAACGCATCCAGAACAATGCTGTTCAATATCCATTCGCTGAAATGGGATGAGGAATTGCTCGAAATCTTTAATATACCTGCAAATATGCTTCCTGAAGTTCGTTCATCCAGCGAAGTTTACGGCAAAAGTGTAGGACAGTTTGCATCAGAAATACCAATTGCAGGAATTGCCGGTGACCAGCAGGCTGCATTGTTCGGGCAAATGTGCATCGAACCCGGAATGGTAAAAAATACTTACGGAACCGGCTGTTTTATGATGATGAATATTGGCACAAAACCGATAGAATCAAAAAACCAGCTTCTCACAACCATTGCCTGGAAAATAGGTGACGAAACGCAGTATGCCCTCGAAGGCAGTATTTTCATTGCGGGAGCAGTAGTTCAATGGCTGCGCGATGGACTGGGTGTTATCAATAAATCAGAAGAGGTAGAGGAACTCGCTACAAGGGTTAAGGATAGTGATGGAGTATATTTCGTTCCGGCATTCGCTGGTTTGGGAGCTCCGCACTGGAATCAACACGCGCGCGGAACCATGGTAGGAATTACACGAGGTTCAACTTCAGCTCATATTGCCCGCGCTGCCATCGAAAGCATTGCATACCAGACTTTGGAAGTGCTGAATGCCATGCAAAACGATTCCGGGATTGATATCCTTGAACTACGAGTCGACGGAGGTGCAACTGTTAATAATCAGCTGATGCAATTCCAGTCCGATTTGCTTCAGACAAAAGTTGTACGCCCTAAAATTACTGAAACCACCGCACTCGGAGCCGCTTACCTGGCAGGACTGGCTGTGAAATACTGGAGCAGTATCGACGAGATCAAGCATCAATGGCAGATAGATCGGACCTTCTCACCACAGATAAAATCGGAAGAAACGATTTCACTTGTTAAAGGCTGGCACCGGGCCGTAAAAGCTGCCAAAGCCTGGGCTGATGATTCGGAATAATTCCAGGTTCGAAATTCCTATGGCGGATTTAATATTTTTGTTCTTCTGGCCTGAAGACCGGAGTCGGGAGTCCGAAGACTCAGATACGCTGAATTGAAAGTGTTTGAAAAAGTATTTAATTTTAAGGCAGGTACTGCGAAGAAATAGTTTTGTCCGAAAATGCTTCCGACTTCCGACTCCGGTCTTCCTGTCTTACTCACATTGAAACATTTATTAACCCAATAACAAAAATACATGAACGCTTTTTTTGCTGAATTTTTCGGGACGGCTATCATAATTGTGTTTGGCGGAGGTGTTGTTGCCAATGTAATTCTAAATCAAACCAAAGGGAACAACAGTGGTTGGATTGTAATTACTTTTGGATGGGCGGTCGGAGTTTTTACGGGTGTATTTATAGCTGCGCCTTATAGTGGCGCGCACCTGAATCCTGCTGTAACCCTTGCGCTGGTGATGGTTCATAAATTTCCACTATCAATGGTCCCGTTATACATTTGTGCTCAATTGCTAGGAGCAATGTTTGGCGCTTTTCTGGTTTGGGTATCCTATAAAAAGCATTTTGACGCTACTGAAGACGGAGATGTGAAACTGGCTGTTTTCTGTACAGCACCTAATATCAGGCATTATTGGTATAATGTTTTAACCGAAATTATTGGAACCTTTGTGCTTATTCTGGCCGTTCTCTATATGGCAGCGCCTGGTGTAGGACTTGGCGCATTAAATGCTTTGCCTGTTGCGCTGGTTGTGCTTGGACTCGGACTTTCGTTGGGTGGTCCGACCGGCTATGCTATAAATCCGGCCCGTGACCTTGGACCACGGATTATGCACTTCCTTTTACCAATTCCGCTCAAACGGGATAGCGACTGGAGCTACGCCTGGGTTCCGATCCTTGGTCCATTTGTTGGAGCAGTAATTGCTGCAGGAGTATTTTTGTTGCTTACAGCCTGGAAGTAGCTGAGTGCGATCTTCTTCAATAATTCATAGTGTATGAAACAATAACTTAAAACGTATAAAAACATAACATTTCTCGTTTTAAAACGAGAAATGTTATAACATATTTCGTTTATACCGCTGAATTCAGGTTAAATTAAAGTTGCAAGGTACCTGTCAACTAACCTTGGCAGTGGCAATTCCGCAATCAGGTTTTTCCTTACAGCAGTTATATTATCATGTAGCATCGGCACTCCCTTGACTTCAATCCGGATAAACCTTGCCAGCAACCTTCGGTGTGAAAGCTGATGGATATATTCATCGGAAACATGCCTGACTACAAATGGGAATTCGCCCAACAAACCTGATTTCACGCAGGTGTCCAGAATATCTTTCGGATCTGAAGCATCCTTGGATTCTAAACATGGGAAATCATACATATTCTTCCAGATATCGTTTCCGGTACGTTTCCGCATCAGGATAAATTCATCTTTGTCCTTTGTAAAGCTGATTACCAAATAGTTTAAATGACGGATAGTTGGACTTTTCTTGGGCGTTTTGTTTGGAAATTTTTCAATCTGGTTTCGTTTCAGCGCTTCACAGGCAAATGACAGCGGACAAGTATTGCAAGCCGGGCTTTTTGGTGTACAAACCAAAGCGCCAAGTTCCATTACTGCCTGGTTAAATGTGCCGGGATGATTGGTATCAAGCAGGCTTTTTGCAAGGTCGGTAATGGTTTTTTTGCCTTCGTTCGAATCAACAGGAGTATCAGTGGCATATAAGCGCGAAATCACGCGGGCAACATTTCCATCGAGCACAGCGGTAGGTTCATCAAAACAGATAGAAGCAATGGCGGCGGCGGTATAATCACCGATTCCTTTAAGTTTTTTTAAACCGGCTGACGAATCCGGGAAAATGCTATTATGTTTTTCAACTACTTCCTTTGCAGTATAGTGCATATTTCGTGCTCGTGAATAGTAGCCAAGGCCTTGCCAGAGTTTCAGCACATCCTGTTCGTCAGCAGCAGCCAGACTATGAACATCAGGAAAAGCTACGAGAAAACGATGGTAATAATCCGTTCCCTGGGCAACTCTGGTTTGCTGCAGAATAACTTCCGAAAGCCATATTTTGTATGGATCGCGGGTTTCGCGCCAGGGCAAGGGGCGCTTGTTTTGACTGTACCAATTAATAAGAGATTGTGAAAGATGCATGAGGTTGGTTAATGTGGAAAGCAGGCTTTTTAAAATCAGGTTCAAAATTAGACAGATATTCGCCTTCACATAACGATTGAAATACATATTTGATCGATTTACAGTTTTGCTTTTCAGGAAATAATTTAACTTGCGCCACCTTTCCCACAAATCCAGCCTGTTATGAAAAGAAAAATATTCTTATTGCTTTGTTCTTCACTGCTGTTAGTATCAATGGCCTATGCTCAATCTGTTGTTAAAAAGCCCTTAACCCACGCTGTTTATGATGGCTGGAAAACAATGGCTAAACCATTGATTTCCGATAACGGCAAGTTCGTTTCGTATGAAATTAATCCGCAGAAAGGGGATGGTTGGCTGCATCTTCAAAACCCGGAAGCCAACCGGCATGATTCGTTGTATCGCGGGCAAAGTGATGTGTTTTCATCAAACAGCGATTTACTTGCGTTTCGGATTGTTCAACCCGAGGATACATTGCACAAACTGAAACTGGCTAAAAAGAAAAAGGATGAACTTCCAAAAGATTCGTTGGGTATATGGTTGCTTGAAAAGGATACAATCATTCGGTTTGCAGGATTAAAATCCTTTCAGCTTCCCAAAGAAGGCGGAGCATGGGTAGCCTGGCTTTATGAGAAACCGAAAGAAAAAGAAAAGAACGATAAATCCGATACGGTTCAGAAATTAACTCCGGATACACTAACCGCCAAGCCCAAAGAAGTCCCGGGAAAACCGAAAGATAAGGACAAAAAGAAGAAAAAGGGCGCTTTTGCAGATATTGAAACCGCAAATCTCACGCTTCTGAACCCAATTGCAAATCAGAAATTTGAATCCGAAAATGTAACTGAAACGGCTTTCGCCAAAAATGGCAGCCTGCTCACTTTTATAACATTGAAAAAGGATAGCATTGATTCAATAGCTGTCAATATTTTCGATACACGCAGTTTGAAGATGCAGAAGATTTTCGAAAAACCAGGGTTTGCTAAAAAGGTAATGGCTGCCAACGATGGGAAATCTGTTGCTTTTCTTTTTACTTCGGATACTGCAAAAGTGAAACGCTACGGGCTCTACCTCTGGGATGAGAAATCGAATAAAACTAACCTGGTTGCCGATACATCTGCAGTTGGAGTTCCATCAGGCTGGGAAGTTTCGGAAAACGGAACCCTGGTTTTTTCTGACGATGGCAACAAACTGTACTTCGGAACCGCGCCCAAAAAACTTCCTGAATCGAAAGATACCTTGCTGGATGAGGAAAAAGTAAAAGTGGATATCTGGTCGTGGAACGATGGCCGTCTGCAATCCCAGCAACTGAAAAAGCTGGATGATGACCTGAAAAAGAATTATTTGTCGGTTTACCGTATTGCTGAAAAACGGATTGTGCAACTTGCCGATACTTTAATGGAACAGGTAAGAACTTTCCGTAAAGGAAATGCCGATTTTGCCCTCGGCACAACAAACAAACCATACGAAATTCTTAGTTCATGGGAAGGCACATCGTACCGCGATATTTTCCTGGTTGATACTAAAACCGGGAGCCGGAGACTTTTGCTTAAAAAACATCCGGCTACAGCCGAATTATCACCAGCAGGGAAATACCTGCTGTATTACGAAATCGCTGACAGCACCTGGAATACGCTGCAGGTGGCGACAGGAAAGAAATTCTGTCTTACCGGCTCATTACCGGTTAGTTTTAGTGATGAAGAGAATGATCAGCCAGATCAGCCAAATCCGTATGGAATAGGCGGCTGGACTACGGAGGATGCCAGCGTTCTGATTTATGACCGGTATGATATCTGGCTTTTGAATCCTGAAAATAAAACTGCTCCGGTTTTACTTACTGCCAATGGTCGCGTTAGCAAAACTGAGTACAGATACGTAAAAACTGATCCGGAAGCCCTGGATATAAATCCGAAAGAGCCTCTTCTTTTAAAAGCTACTGAAGATGTAAGCTGTAGATCAGGATATGCTAAACTTTTACTAAGCGAACCGGGAAAAACAACTAATCTGATTATTTCGGATCACGAATATTTTAATCCGCTTAAAGCTAAAAATGCCCAACAAATGCTCTGGCAGCGTTCGAGTTATATTGAATATCCTGATTTGTGGACCGGAACATCATCTTTTACAAACGTAAAAAAGCTTTCAACAACCAATCCGCAGCAAAACCAATACCTGTGGGGCTCAGTTGAACATGTTAGCTGGACATCATTTGATGGCGGCCAATTGCGTGGTTTGCTTTATAAACCTGAGAATTTCAATCCTTCAAAGAAATATCCGATGATCGCATACTTTTACGAAAAATATTCAAATGAAATAAATTCGCATTATGTTCCATCGCCATCACGTTCAATTGTAAACTTTACTTTTTACAACAGTAACGGGTATATTGTATTTGTTCCCGACATCAATTACCGCAGCGGCGAGCCCGGACGTTCGGCATATGATGATATTATAAGCGGAACTATGGCGATGACAAAGCTGCCCTATATCGATGCTGACCGCATGGGCATACAGGGACAAAGCTGGGGCGGATACCAGGTTGCTTACCTTGTTACTCAAACAGGGATGTTTAAAGCTGCTATGGCTGGTGCGCCGGTAAGCAATATGACTTCTGCTTATGGTGGAATCCGTTGGGAAAGCGGAATCGTAAGGCAATCGCAATACGAACACGGACAAAGCCGCCTGGGGGCCAACCTGTGGGAAAACAGGAATCTCTATATCGAAAATTCACCCATTTTTTATGCCAATAAAATCACAACACCATTGCTGATAATGAGTAACGATAACGATGGAGCTGTACCCTATTACCAGGGAATCGAACTGATTACTGCTATGCGCCGGTTGCAAAAACCAGCCTGGTTACTCTGTTATAATGGTGAAGAGCATAATCTCACCAAAAGGCCAAGCCGCCAGGATCTGAGCATCCGCATGAGCCAGTTTTTTGATCATTATCTTAAAAATGCTCCCGAGCCACAATGGATGAAACAAGGCGTTCCGGCGGTAGTGAAAGGCAAGGAACTCAGGTATGGCGAATAAATTTTTGAGGAAGTTCTCTTGCCCCGGCCTTCAGGCCGGGGACCGTTATTCAATCATATTTATTGTACATTTGAAATGAATTAAAAAACACAATCATGTCAGAACACGCACCTGAACCCATCAAAGGCCTTCCCGAAAACGCTTATACCGAACTGAAACCCGGCGAAACCTACGAACCCATCATGTCACCCAACAAGGTGTATCCCGAAGTTAACACATGGAGTGTCATCTGGGGTATAATTATGGCAGCGATATTTTCGGCAGCAGCTGCTTATCTCGGACTGAAAATAGGTCAGGTTTTTGAAGCCGCTATTCCAATTGCAATCATTGCTGTAGGGCTTTCAACGGTTTTTAAACGTAAAAGCGCGCTTGGTGAAAATGTGATTATTCAATCCATTGGGTCGAGTTCAGGTGTTATTGTAGCTGGTGCCATCTTTACATTGCCTGCGCTGTATATTCTCAACCTGCAGGTTCAATTTTACCAGATATTCATGTCATCGTTGCTGGGTGGTTTCCTCGGTATCTTATTCCTGATCCCTTTTCGTAAATATTTTGTTGCCGAAATGCATGGCAAGTATCCGTTCCCGGAAGCTACCGCTACTACCGAAGTGCTTGTTTCGGGCGCCAAGGGCGGGAACCAGGCCAGGCTTCTACTTGTTGCCGGGTTAATTGGAGGTATATATGATTTCACAATTGCCACTTTCGGATTGTGGGCTGAGGTTTTTACAACCCGCGTTATTCCAATTGGTCAGGCACTTGCCGATAAGGCAAAAATTGTTTTCAAACTGAATGTAGGCGCAGCTGTTTTAGGACTTGGATATATTATTGGCTTGAAGTACGCCGCCATTATAGCTGCCGGTTCGTTTGTTGGCTGGTATGTTATTATTCCGGTTATCAACTATTTTGCTCCCGGACAAACACTGGCTGTTGGTACAAATATCACGGCCCTTATCGGGAATATGTCGGCTGAACAGATTTTTACTTACTATGTGCGCCCTATTGGTATTGGTGGAATTGCAATGGCTGGTATCATTGGAATTATCCGTTCAAGCGGTATCATTAAATCAGCCATTTCGCTTGCCGGCAAGGAGATGTTTGGAAAACATGAAGGAACAAAAACCAACCTCCGCACCCAGCGTGACTTACCGATGGCCATTATTGCCGGGGGTATCGTACTTACCGCAATAGTAATCCTGATATTCTTCCACTTTGGCGTTGTTCATAACATCAAGTACGCATTGGTTGGTCTGGGCATAGTAATGGTAATCGCTTTCCTGTTTACAACCGTAGCTGCGAATGCCATTGCCATTGTTGGAACTAACCCGGTAAGTGGAATGACGCTTATGACGCTTATTATTTCATCGCTTATACTGGTTGCGGTGGGGCTGAAAGGGTCAGCAGGAATGGTTGCCGCACTTCTGATAGGCGGTGTGGTTTGTACCGCACTTTCGATGGCCGGAGGTTTTATTACCGACCTTAAGATCGGTTACTGGCTGGGAACTTCTCCTTATAAACAGCAATCGTGGAAATTCCTTGGAACATTTGTTTCAGCCATTACTGTAGGCGGAGTAATTATGGTACTGAACAAAACCTATGGTTTTACAGGCGAAAATGCCATGGTAGCGCCACAGGCAAATGCTATGGCAGCCGTTATTCAACCCATGATGAGCGGCCAGCCTGCGCCATGGATGTTGTATGCAGCAGGTGCTTTCCTATCGCTTATTTTAACTATGATCGGGGTTCCGGCACTGGCTTTTTCCCTGGGGATGTTCATTCCTATACAGCTCAACACGCCGCTTTTGTTAGGTGGAATTATAGCTCATTTCGTTGGCAGTCGCAGCAAAGATGAAAAACTGAACCAGGCACGCCGCGAGCGAGGTACATTGATAGCTTCAGGTTTTATAGCCGGTGGTGCTTTGATGGGTGTGATAAGCGCCGTGCTGGCAAATTTCGGAGTTAACTTTAAAAACAAGGAATGGTTCGAGTCGCATAGCGCCGAAGCGCTGGCATTGCTGATGTTGGCTGTTCTTTGCGGATACTTTATCTGGGAAACGCTGAGGGCGAAGAAAGAGGAATAAGAGGATTGAGAGATTTTGGAATACAAGTGGAGTGGGCGAGTGGGAGAATGGGAGATGGGATTACGAAGCATAATGAGAATTAACATGTTATTGCCTTGATCCAAAATTCCTAACTTTTTTTAGCTGCTGTTGATACTTACTAACGACGTTAATAATTAAAGTTTTGGAGTCAAATTAGTAATCCTTCTAGAATATTATAGAATCTACATTCATGATAATAAATGGATAAAACTCTATTCGCGTGATTAAAAAGAATTCAAAAATAAAGGTTCAAAATACTTCTATTTCCATAATTTCACAAAATGGAAATGATTTTATTTGTCTTACTGATATGGCAAAAGCAAAAGAAGGTGATGCCCGAGCCGCTGATATCATTAAAAACTGGATAAGAACAAGAACCACACTTGAATTTATAGGCACATGGGAAGAAATGTATAATCCGGATTTTAAAGTGGTCGAATTTGACCACTTTAAAATGAATGCAGGTCTTCCATCTTTTGTTTTGAGTCCCGGGCACTGGATAGAAAAAACAAATGCCATTGGGATGTATGTTAGTGCGGGGAGATATGGAGGAACATACGCTCATAAAGATATCGCCTTCGAATTTGGCTCCGCGATAAGCCCGATCTTTAAACTTTACCTTATCAAAGAATTTCAGCGCCTTAAAGAAGATGAAACTGACAGATTAAAAGTGGCGTGGAGTATTCAGCGCACTCTTGCTAAGGTTAATTATCATATACACACCGATGCCATCAAAGAAAACCTGATACCTGTTGAATTAACCAAACAACAAACAAGTTTTGTTTATGCCAGTGAAGCCGATATGCTTAACATGGCATTGTTTGGAAAAACTGCACTCCAGTGGAGAAACGAAAATTCCAACGTAGAAGGGAACATCCGGGATATGGCAACGATCGAACAACTGGTTGTTCTTTCGAATATGGAAAGTATCAATGCAGTATTGATTCATCAGGGTTTGAAGCAAAGTGAACGCATTATTCAACTAAATAAAGTGGCTATAATTCAAATGAAATCATTGCTACTGCATAACAGCGGTAGAAAGTTAAAATAACCATGCAATAAAATAAATGTTTATGAAAACCGAAATCCTTAACCGCTTTCTTCAATACGTCGCTATCGATACTCAAAGCGATGATACTTCAACTACATTTCCAAGCACGGTGAAGCAATTCGATATGCTTAAGTTGCTTCACGATCAGCTGAAAGCATTTGGCCTGGCTGATGTAAGCATCGATTCCAATGGGTATGTTATGGGAACATTGCCCTCAAATACTAACAAAAAAGTTCCCGTAATCGGTTTTGTATCACACGTGGATACAAGCCCCGATATGAGTGGAGCCAATGTTAAACCGCGGTTGGTTGAAAATTACGATGGGAAAGATATTGTCCTCAACCCCGAGAAAAATATTGTGATGACCCCGGTCGATTTTCCTGAATTGAATGAATATCTGGGTCAGACCCTTATCGTCACCGATGGTACCACCTTGCTTGGCGCAGATGATAAAGCCGGTGTAACCGAAATTATGGCTGCCATCGAATACCTTGTAAAACATCCCGAAATTGAGCATGGAACATTAAAAGTTGGTTTTACTCCCGACGAAGAAGTAGGTCGTGGTGTTGACTTTTTTGATGTAAAAAAATTCGGTGCCGATTTTGCCTATACCATGGATGGCGGAGGTATCGGTGAACTGGAGTATGAAAATTTCAATGCTGCAGGGGCAAAAGTCATTATACAGGGAAGGAATATTCACCCCGGCTACGCTAAAAACAAAATGAAAAATGCCATACTGATGGCAACTGAGTTCAACGCACTTTTACCGGTAAACGAAAGGCCGGAATTCACACAGGATTACGAAGGCTTTTATCACCTGATAAAACTGGAAGGTTCGGTCGAAAACTCATTTATCCAGTATATTATCCGCGATCACGACAGGCCAAAGTTTGAGTTGAAAAAACAGTTTTTCAAAGATTGTGTCGATTTTATGAACAAGCGGTATGGCGAAGGTTGTTTCACTCTCGAAATGAAGGACCAGTATTACAATATGCGTGAAATGGTTGAGCCGGTTTACCATGTGGTTGCTACTGCCCAGGAAGCCATGGAACAGCTTGGGATTATTCCGAAAGTAGTTCCTATCCGTGGAGGTACCGATGGTGCGCGTCTATCCTATATGGGGCTTCCCTGCCCTAATATTTTCGCCGGCGGGCATAATTTCCATGGTAAGATGGAGTATGTTCCTTTGGAGTCAATGGTGAAAGCAACGGAAGTAATTTTGAAAATTGTAGCACTTTATACACAGAGAAGTAAATAGAAAATTCGAATAGATAATTACTGCAAAAGGCTGCTTCTTATGGGCAGCCTTTTCTGTTTTAACCCTTCAAGGGTATCAAACCCTTGAAGGGTTAAATAAACATGCTATTATTATTTGTTGTACTGTTATCGAATATGGGTGTTATTTATTAATAAGTTTCTTTTTATACGAATATCCGTCACCTTTAATATTTAAAACAAGAATGCCCTTCGGAAGGCTGGATGCCGGAATAACTACACTTCTCAAACCTTTCACATTTGATTCAAATAATTTTTCTCCTGAAACGGAAAATATCTCAATTTGTTTTATGGGTTCAGCAGATTCAATTCTTACTATATCGGTGAAGGGATTAGGGAAAACGGAAGTCTTTGCTGTGAATTCTTTTATTGAAGTTGGTGTAAGAACAGTAAACCGGCTTGTTTCCAATATCAAATCAGGGAATGTTTCGTTTGTAATTTCACAGTATACGCTATCGGCCTGATCTTTCAGGAAGGCAAAAACGCCTGAGCTTTCAGCAAAATCAGTTCCTTCAACCAATGTATTGCCGCTTAGTGTCTTCCATGTAAAAACGGAGCCTTTCCCGGCACGTGAAACCTGGCTTTTTAAATCAATAGCTTCGTAGGTTTCAAATTCCTGCTTCGATAAACTTATTTTTTTCTGAGGATAATAGAGGTAAGTTGTCCACCTGTCTGCTTTTAACGGCAGTGAAGCAATGGTTAAATAGTTGGAATCGCATTTAACCTGCAACAACGAGTCGTTTGCGCTTAAATCAAGTGAAATCAGGTTATTATCAATGCACCTGAAATATTTAAGGCCTTTGCTTTTCGAAACATCCAGGTCGGTTAATAAATTGTACCTGCAATCGAGTACCATGAATGTGGAATTTGCCGGTAGTGACATGGATGTTATTTTATTTGACTGGCAATACAGCCATATTAGCTGATCGTTTTTAGAAATATCAATTGAAGTGATTTGGTTATTATTACAGCGTAATTCATCCATTGATACAACATCCGAAACATCAAGGGAACTGAGTTTATTGTTATAGCAATAAAGTTCCTTTAACGAACTAACGTTGTCCAAATTTAACGTTTCTATTGTGCCATACTCACAGAAAACCCTTTCTAATTTACTGTTTTTCGAAAGGTCCAGGCTGGAAAGTGTGTTGTTCATCATATACAGCAGGAGCAGTTCAGTATTGTATGATAAGTCGATACTGGTCAGTTGGGTGGCTGACAGATCAGAATGTGTAAGTTTTATGTTTTTGGAAACATCCAGATTGTTTAATGGATTTTTATAACAATGCAGATAATTTAGCTCAGTGTTTTGAGATACATCCAGTGTTAGTATATTATTATCGCCGCAATTAAAAAAGTCAAGCATTGTGTTTTTAGTAATATCTACGCTGCTGAATAGGTTGTTGCTGCAATCAAAATAGGTTAACAGAGGATTGCCAGTGACATCAATTGCACTGATTTTATTGTAGGTGAAACCTAATTCATTTAGTTTTTTGGAATTGCTGACATCCAGAGTTGTTAAAAGATTCTGATCACATCTAAGCGTATACAGCGAAGTGTCATTTTTAATATCAAGCGTTTTTAAGTTGTTTTTGACGATCCAGCAATTCAGCAGTTTGCTGTTTTCTGAAATATCAATGGATGACATTCCGCAATTCTGAATAAGTAAATAAGTCAAATTGGGGCAATTTGAAAAATCGGCAGTATCGATTAGTACGTCTGCCGCCCCGAAATAGTGTATTGTGGAGCCATAGATTTTAATTGCATTTCCGGTTAACGTACTATTTATCATAACTGCGGCCCAGCTGGTAGTATATTCTGATAAAACCCCATTGCCCCAGTCAACAGATACTGTTGTATCATTAGTGGTTCCAATTGCCAGTGAAATGGAGCTCCCAACGGGAAGGCCTGATTTTAACACAATGGAAGGAGTTCCCTGGGCATGGATCATGCAGGTTGAAATACCAATCAGTACTAAGGTGATTAATAAATTTTTCATATTTTTATAGTATGAGTTAATAGCCTGTTATTTAGGGGAATATAAACCAATCGAAAATACAAATTATGCAATAGTTATTTATCCCTGAAAAAGGGGGTTTTATAATTCAAAACAGAAGTTTATAAATTCAAGCGATTTTAAAAGCACAATGAGAGAATGCCCTGATTGAATTTACATCGGAATAATCCGGACTAAAACTGAAGTTATTTCTGGTTTCTTATAAGAACTGAGTTTTTAAACTATAGAAATAATTTTAACACGTTCTAAAACAGACACATAAGATTTATTATAAAATTATATTGCATTATTTAGTACTATGTATTGCATAGTACTATTCATTGTATTATCTTTGCCCCGTTATTCAAATAATCTCCACATGGAAAAAGCAGATTCAACAATTGCACAGATGCGGAAAGGTGTACTCGAAATGTGTGTGGTTGCGGCCATAAGCAGCCGCGAAGCCTATGCCTCCGATATTCTCGAACGGCTCAAACAATCGCACCTGATTGTGGTCGAAGGTACACTTTACCCTATCCTTACCCGGCTAAAAAACGAAGGTTTCCTCAGCTACCGGTGGGAAGAGTCTAACTCCGGGCCACCACGCAAGTACTATTCAATAACACCCGAAGGAACAGCATTTCTATCGGATCTCCGCCTGGGATGGGACGAACTTGTAAACGCTGTAAGCGCGCTGGTCGCCGGTAATAATCAAACAGAATTATCAGAAACACCAAACACTCTGTAACTATGAAAAAGAACTTCTCAGTAAATATAGGCGGACGTATTTTCAATATCGACGACGACGCTTACGAATGCCTCAACAATTACCTGGCGCGCTTACGAAACTTTTTTGCCGCCGAGCAGGGTTACCAGGAAATAATAGCTGATATCGAAATGCGTATTGCCGAATTGCTTGATCAGCAGAAGGAAAATGGCCAGCTCATTGTCACGGTAAAACATATCGAAGATGTGATTACCAACATGGGCGAACCCGACCAGCTTTCGGACAGCGAAACGGAAAAGCCTAAAAGTGCTCCCGGAATGAAAACCCGTGGAAAACTTTACCGCGATCCCGACAACCGCCAGATTGGAGGTGTTGCAGCCGGTATAGCCGCCTGGTTTGGCATCGACCCGGTTTGGGTGAGGCTGATTTTTGCGGCATTCACTTTGTTTTATGCGGTAGGAATTATTGTTTACGCCGTTTTGTGGCTGATACTGCCGGTCGCTCAAACCACTTCCGAAAAACTTGAAATGCAGCGCCAAAGCATCAATATCAATACCTTGCGTAATGAACTTGCATCGGCGGGTACAGGAATTCAAAAAACGGGAAGCAGCCTTCTGCATTCCATCGGAACTTTTATCAGGTTTGTAACCGAAGTAGTTGCCAGGGTTTTTACCTTTCTGTTTCATCTGCTTGGACGCTTGGCCGGATTGGCAATGCTGGTGGGCGTAATATTTATGTTTATTGGTATAAGTGCTGCTTCCCTGGTTCGTGAGGAGATGAATATGGGCAATTATCAACTCGACACAACCACTTTGATACATGCGCTTCAGTGGCTTGTGCCCGGACCGGATGTAAGGTGGCTGGCATACATTGCGATTTTCCTCTTTTTAATAGCTGTAACAGGGTTATTGATTTACACGGGACTCAGGTTGCTGCTCAAATGGCCGCCACTTCGCTGGCAGGTAGTTATAGTTTTTGTTCTGTTGCTTGTAGCCGGAATACTTACTGGTGTAGGAGCTATTTTTCAATATGCCAGATCAACGGAAAGAGTGGCTTCAGTAACCAAAAGGCAAAGTATTGTTATGAAAGCAAAGCATCTTCACCTGGCTTCGGGTCCAAATGAGTATAAGCAGTACTTTATGCCACTGGCAGGCGACACCATTCCCGGAAATGCTGCTTATGCTTTAGGCGAAATTAACCTGAGTCTTCGGCCGGTGCCTGCCGATAGTTTGTTCGTTACTTTTATTCAGTCTGCATCGGCCTGGCAGGAATCGCAGGCAACAGGATATGCCGGTAATATTTTATACCGCTATAATCTGCAGGATACACTGGTAACACTCAATCCATATTTTATGATTCCTCAGAACGATGGCATGCGCTATCAGAAACTGGACGTAATTATCGGTATTCCTATCAATACAGTTGTCGAAATAGATGAACCCCTGAGATGGCGTGCCAATTACAGCGATTTCGTTGAAAATGCCCGCGATGGAGGAACATTAATTATGACTACATCGGGCTTAAAGCTGAAAAACCCACCTGTGGCTGAATCCGATACTTTAGTTCAAACGAATTAAAAATCCAGGTAGAACTCCCTCTTTTCTCCTTTAACCGGCAGATTACGCTCTAAAACAGGGTTATCTGCCGGCTTTTTTTATCCAAAACAGCCTTAAGTGCGAATTTCTGTTTTTAATTTTTGTAGTTTTAACGTGAGAAAAGTGTTTTATAAAAACAAAGTCCTAGCAATACCGTTATTATCTGTTTCAATAAAATAAATTAAAATAATGCGATTAAAACCCGGAAAAATTACCGTATCAATTCTCATAAGTGTTTTCATTCTTTTGCTGGCGGTCTTTTTTGCCATTTCGCCTGTGGCAAAATATGTTATCGAAAAAAACAGCGTAGAGTGGACCGGCCGCAAAATAACAATGGAGCATTTGTTTATTAATCTTTGGGAAATGAATGTAACTGTTAAAGACCTGAAGGTTTACGAGAATAAAAGCGATGCGGTATTTTTTAGCGCAGGTAAGATATTTACTGATATCAGTGTTCTGACGATGTTTAAAGGGGAATACAGTATTAACACCGTTCAGATTGAGTCGCCTAAGGTAGTTGTTACGCAAACCGGTGATCATTTTAATTTTGATGACCTGGTAACCCGTTTTACAGCTGTTGACACTACGAAGAAAGAACCTGAAAAACCCTCGGAGCCCACCAAATACCGGGTCGAAAGAATGGAAATTACCGGCGGAACCATCATGTATCGGGATAAGGTGATGAATAATGAAATTGTATTACAGCAATTTAAACTTGGCTGCCCTTTGCTCGTCTGGAATTCGCAAATGCTTAATGCTTCGACTGAGTTTACTTTCAAATCCGGCGGGAAAGCGGACCTGCGACTTTCGCTTAACCTTGATTCGTTGGCCTACCAATTGACCGCCAACATTCAAAAATTGGATCTTCAGCTGATTAAACCCTATTTGAAAGATTATGTGAAAACATCCTATTTGGGAGGTTTTGTGAGCAGCAAGCTTTTTATCAAAGGCGATTTCGATGTTCCCGAAGCCGTTGCAATAAAAGGGAATATTTCGCTGGCGGATTTCAGAATTGATGATGAAGCTAAAGTTACCGTGGCTTCGTGGAAAGATTTTGCGATTGCGATTGATTCGCTTGATGTAGCCGGCAATATCTATAATTTTGGAGAAATCAGCCTTGAAAATCCTTACGTGCTTTTCGAATATTATGCAACGAGCGACAATTTTACCAATATGATGGTGCCTTCGGAAACAGTTTCAACGGATACTGCCGTGGCAGTGGATATGGTCGATTATTCCAACCCCTTCACCATCATGGCTGATTATGTGAAACAGATCAGCAAGGATTATATAATCAGCAATTATACCGCCAAAGATGTTTTAATGCACAAAGGGCATATTGTGTACAAGGATTATACCCTTGAGGATAAGTTTGTTTACGATCTCGAAAACCTGGAGATGAGTTCCGGTCGCATTGATTCGAAAAGCGACAGCATAACATTCGGCATGAGCTGCCTTGCCAATCGTTCCGGGAAACTTAAAGCGCACCTGGCCTTCGATCCTCGTGATTACATGAATATGTCGATCAATTATAATATCGAAAAAATGCGTATTTCCGACTTCAATCCATATTCCAAATTTTATGTTGCGCACGCTTTTGTTGAAGGGATGTTGTTTTATAACAGCACCAACACTATTCGCAACGGCAAACTGAAAAGTACGAATGTGATGAGCATCAAGAAGATTGAAGTGAGTAAGAAAATGAAAGGTATGGGTTTATATGAAATGCCGTTGCGATTGGCCATTACTATACTTACTGACAGGAAGGGCAATATTGATCTTGATATCCCGGTTGAAGGTGATTTGAAAGACCCTACGTATAAATTTGGCAAGGTAATCTGGCAGATTGTGAAAAACCTGGTTGTGAAAGCTGCCACAGCTCCATTCGACCTGCTGGCAAAAGCTTTTGGGGGAAATGAGGAAGATATTAAGTATGTCCGTTTCGATTATCTGCAAAATCAATTCGAAGCCAGGCAGATGAAGAGTCTTGACATGATAAGCAAGGCTCTCGCAGATAAACCTGAGCTGAAAATTGCCATGGTTCAGGTTGCCAGCCACCAAAGCGAAAAGGAATTGCTGGGTTTGTCACTGGCAAAAGGGATATATTACAAAAAGAACATTCTGCAAACGCCCAAGGACAGCCTTGATGCAATGGACTATAAAGCCATTGAAGCCATTTCGAACCTTGATTCGCTGTTCAACATCTGGCTGAACCAACAATTGCTTCCCGAAGATGTTTCGGGTATGCCAAGCCAGATTAAATGCCTTAAATTAATCGGAGATCAGGCGCTTGGGCAGGAAGTTGATAAGCTGTTTGCCATCCGCAATAAAATGGTGCTGGATTATTTTGTGAAAGAGAAACAGATTGATTCCACACGCATTAAAATCACCAATACGTTGGACGAAAAATCAGCAGAGTTTGAGAGTACTCCACGTTATGCGGTGGAGTTTGTGGTGGATGAGTAGAGGATATCTTTAAGTAAAAAAACCACGGAGGCACTGAGAACACAGAGGAACACGGAGATATTTGTCATTATTTTCATTCTTTTGTGCCTTTTGTGTTGAAAGGAGAACCACTAAGACACTAAGTGCACTGAGAATCACTAAGAAAAATAGTTAAATAACTTCCCCGTTCATCCAGGCTTTGAACGCAGATACTTTCGGGCGGCTTACAATAATTTCCAGTTTTGGATAGGCTTTGATTTCAACTTTAAGTTTGAAATTGAAATAGTTGTGAACTTTATAGACCGCTTCGCTTGAAACGATAAACTGCCGGTTCACCCTGAAAAACAGTTTTGGATCGAGTTTTTCGGAAAGTTCTTCAATAGTATGAGGAATAATGTGCCGTTTGTTGTCGTGCGTAAGCAAAAATACTTCTTTGTCTTCAGCATAAAAACAGGCAATTTCCGAAATCTTTACCGGAACCATCGCATCGCCTTTACTGATCAGGAACCGATCTTTATAAGATGATTTCTCAGGCGTTTTCAGGTTGCGGATCATTTCGTAGAGTTGGTTATTGGGATTTCCGGCTCCGTAATACTCTTTGAGTTTTCTGAATTTTCCCAAAGATGATTTCAGCTTTTCCCTGTTTACTGGTTTCAGTAGATAGTCTATGCTATTAAGTTCGAAAGCCTGCAAAGCATATTCGTCGTAAGCGGTTGTAAAAATCACCGGTGTGACTATTTCGAAATCCTCAAAAATACTGAAGCTTTTTCCATCGGCCAGTTGTATATCGAGTAAAATCAGGTCGTAAACCGGATTTGTTTTCAGATGAGCGATAGCGGCAACAACGGTATCAATCGGACCGGAGATCATAGCATCCGGTTCAATTTCTTTCACCAGTTGTGCGAGACGTTCGGCGGCAAGTTCTTCATCTTCGACAATTAGTATTTTCATGGGGGCTGAATGTAATGAATAATTTATAGCTGCTTTTGAGCGAAGGGCGACAAGGCGAGGGGCGAATGGGCGAGGGTGAGAAAAAGGGAAGATCTATAATTCATTGAAAGTATTTGAACACATTAACGCTGAAAGCATTTGCACTTCGGCTCCGCTCAGTGCCCTTTGAACGCAAAGTATTTGAACCTTTGATCGCGAAGCAATTGAACCTTGAACAACCTTATATAGACTTCTCAAACAACGGCAGCATCACCACAAATTTACCATTTTCCTGTTTCACAAGTATATCTTTTCCGGTCAGGTGAATATACCGGTTCCGGATATTATCGAGGCCAACCCCGGTTGAAGGATCTTTGTCAATTTTCGCCTTCATCGTATTTTCTATCACAATAAAAAGGCTGTCCTGCATATAAACCTTCACTTTCAGCGGATCATCCTTCGAAACCACATTGTGTTTAATTGCATTTTCGAGCAGCATTTGCAAGGCTAAAGGCGGAATGGCATAGTGATAATATTTTTCAGGAACATCAAATTCAACCTGCAGTTTGTCGCCGAACCGGCTTTGCTGGATAAACACATAGTCGCGGGCAATTTTTAACTCATCGCGCAGCAAAACCGCTTCCTTATCCTGCGACTGCAGCATATACCGCATAATTTCCGAAATGCTTTCAACATATTTGGAAGCAACGGGATTATCATTCACCAGCATCAGCAAGGTATTCAGACTGTTGAACAGGAAATGCGGATTTACCTGGTTACGCAATGTATCATACCGGGCTTCGAGATTTGCCTTTTCAAGAGCCTGGGTGCGAAGCAGGTTTTCTTTCCACTCAAGAAAAAACGCGACAGATGCATAAATGGAACTGATCATAAAAGTAATAAGCAGTGAGCCAATAATCAATGTCCTTTTTTCGGAATAGCTCATCGCGATTTTCAGGTAATTTTCAACCGTATAAATCTCACCAAGTTCCACAAGGAGCACAAAAACACATAGCGCTATAATTTGAAATGCAATGAGTTTGACTGTTTCTTTAAATACCGGGAAACGGTGTACCGCATACTGTATGATGATCATACTTCCGTTCCAGATCAGGGCTGTACGAATAAACGAAACTATAAATGCTTTAGTAAAATTAGTGTCGCCTTGTGTATATCCAAAATCAACAAAAACGGAAACCAGCGAAATAATGATTATTCCTGCAAACCTGATTGTGATTTCACGCCATCGGGATTTGCGTTGATCCACCATCGGCATACAACTAAAGTTTTCCTGATCGAGGTCTTTCATTTATTGGTAATGGTTAAAAGGGTTATGCTAAACTATAAAATTATTGGATTCCGGGTCAATTTTATTTCAGCGATGGGTTTTATCGATAGAAAGAGTAGCCGGCTCGTTTGTCTGATTCAGTTATTTCAGCATTTTCCCTAATTGTTCAACTTTCTCAATCCAAACCATTCTCTCACTTTCATTTGAACTTATAACAGGCCCGAACGAAGTTATTTTCACAGGCGTGATTCCGCAAAATCCTAAAATCCCTGATTTCATCGAATGGTGGCCCGGACTATGCCTGAACAACGAATAATACCATTTGGGTGTATCCATGGTAACAATAAGCCTGGCTGATTTTCCGCTCAGTAATTTGTTCACCATCGGGCTGTTTTCGCGGTAGCTGAAAGCATAACCCGGGAGTAAAATCCTGTCGAAAAACCCTTTCATCAGTGCCGGATAGGTTCCCCACCAGTTGGGATACACAAACACGATGTGCTCCGCTTTAAGTATTTCCTGCTGCATTTCGAGCAGATCGGGTTCCAGGTTTGTGCGCTCGCGGTATCCGTTGCTTAAACTGGGATTGAATTTCAAATCGGCAAGGTTCACCAGTTTGCAATCAGCTCCGGCTGCATCGGCTCCTTTTTTATAGCGCAGGGCTAATTCGTTGCACAAGCTTTGCTTGTCGGGATGTCCGTTTATTATTAAGATTCGTTTCATGGTTTGTAAGATGTATTTTTTGGGGAAACATATTTCTTTGTTAAGACATTTATCAGGCTCTGTCCAGCAATTTACGCGAAACTTTTAAAACGGCTGCTCGGGGTATAAATCGTATAGAATTAGACATTATGTAGTTCATCATCCCGTGTATAGCAACTGTTGTCCCTTTTATCATTGAATCATACCCATACCCGGCAACTTCCTTAGCTGTTGCCAATTTTTTTCCTTTAAAAAGTTCGCTTTCTTCCATTGCTCCTGCTGCCTGAAATCCGGTTTCGGTAGCACCCGGACATAGAGTGGTTATCGTAATTCCTTTATCACTCACTTCATTGCTAACCGCTTCGGAAAAACTCAACACATAAGCTTTGGTTGCACAGTAAACCGCCATCGTAGGTCCTGATTGGAAGGCAGCAGTAGATGCAACATTCATTATCTTTCCACTTTTTCGTTTTACCATATCCTGAAGATATAATTTTGTGAAAAGTGTAAGTGTAGTGATATTCAGATTTATCATTTGCAGTTCTTTGTCCCAGTCTGTTTCTGCAAACATTCCGAAATCACCAAAACCTGCATTGTTTATTAAATAGTCAACCTGAATATTCTGCTTGTTCGTTTCGTCATATATTTCCTTTGCCGCATTGGGCAACGAAAGGTCTTTGCCAATGGTTAATACAGAAATTTTAAACTGTTTTTCAAACTCTGTTTTAAGTTCATCTAATTTCATTTTGTTTCTTGCCACCAAAACCAAATCACCTCCTTTTGATGCATGGACTTTTGCCAATTCTAAACCAATTCCGTTGGATGCTCCAGTAATCAATGCTGTGTTTTTCATTTTCTATTAATTTAATGTTAGTTTCTGCCTGTTTTTAGAAAAAACAACAGCTTTCGTCATTTAGTGTTATCTGATTTTCATTCTTTTTCCAACCTGAGTTTTCCGAATCAGCTTCTAGAAATGAATCCTGTACTGCATCATCGGGAAGAATCCCAGCTGGTTAATATTTGTGATTTCGTTTTTCGACGGACTGTAAGTTTGCATCAGCACATTGGTATGGTTGGTAAAATTTTCGATGTAAAATACCCATTCCTGCGAAACTTTACGCCAGTTTAAACGGTAGCCGAATTTTATATCAGCTTTAAAAAACGGATCGAACTGCTCGCTGAATGCTTTTGATTCATCATATTTGGTTGCACCTGCAGCCTGCGAAGCTTCCATATCAATTGGAGTGTAGCGTTTTCCCCCGGCATATGTCATCTTGAAGTCAATATTAAAAGCTGATTTGCTGTTTATCGTAAACTCTTTTCCGAACAGAATATTTACCACATAATTACCGTTGAACGCTGTATTTCGTTCAATACCATCACTGCCTTTATAGTTTGATACGAACAGTGAAAGTGTGGCCAGGTAATAAAAGTTTTTATAAAAAAAACGTTCTGCTGTCAGCTCAAGTCCGTAATTGCTGCCGGTGCCGGTATTTGTAAGGCTATCCTGGGCACCAACACCCCAGCCTGCTCCCTGATTCAACATACTGAATGAAGAACTGCGTTGCTCAACCGGCACATCGTAAAGCGACTGGTAATATCCTTCAACTTTTATACGGGTGTTTTCGGTAATTGAATTGTTGTAACCTAGCACAAACTGGTTCGATTTTGTAAATCCAAGGTCAGTGTTGGTTTCAATCAGGGAGCCATCGTCCATTTGAGTTCCGAGGAAATAAGTTGATAACGCCTGTGTCCGTGAATGCAGGCCATAACCAAAACTGAATTTTTGTTTGGTATTCAGCTGCCAATTTATGCCCAGGCGAGGCTCAACACTTGCATCGCCGGTAAGGTCGAGGTAGCTAAAATGAACCCCCGGAACGATACTGAGCTTTTCATTGAAATGATAGGTTGCCTGCGCATACGGCTGATATAAAGTCACTCCATCACCTAAGCTTTTGCTGTCTTCAATCAGCGGCCGAAGCGTATTGGTTTCGTTGTCATAAATTTTGGATAAGAGGTCATATCCCATCCGGTCAATCAGGAAACCAGCCCGTGCCGAAAAATGACTGTTGTATTTTTTATGAACAAACCCGCTGATTGAAATCCGGAAATCCGCATAGTTGTGGTCAAGATAGGAATGCGGAGCGGCATTTAAATCCAGGGTATCAATGGTAGTTCCACCTTCCTGGTATATTCCCGAAAGGATAAGTTTGTAATAGGTATGTTCATTTACAAACCGGGTGTACGAAATTCCGGTGGCTCCCATCCGAGAACGGTTTACAAGATCCTGGCCTTCGTCGGAATACAAATCCTGTTCATCCCCGTTTTTGCTGTCGAGCATCGAAATCTGGCTGTCGCCTCCCAAACCGAAAACTGTAATCCGGCCTTTATTCACCGGGAAATTCAGTTTGAACGAAATGTCTTTATATTTAGGAATACCGGTAGTTCCCATGTTAATAAGGCCACTCATAAGCTCCAGTGTTGAATAGCGGAAACTGGCCAGGTACGAAGCTTCGTGCTTTTTACTGAAAGGACCTTCGGCTCCCACTTCGAAGCCATTAAAACCCACCTGGAAAAGCCGTTCATGTTTCTGGTTATTGCCGTTCCGCATCTTCAGATCGAAAACTCCGCTGAGCGCATTGCCGTATTCGGCCGGGAAAGCACCGGTGAAGAAATCGCTGTTCTGAAGCAGGTTGTTGTTAAGCATTCCTACGGGACCGCCGGTTGTTCCGCCTTCGGCAAAATGGTTAGGGTTCGGGATATCAATATCCTCCAGCCGCCAAAGTAATCCACCAGGCGAATTACCGCGGATAATAATATCATTTCGCTGGTCGTTAGCTGAGGAAACACCGGCGTAGTTCATCGCCATGCGGGCAACATCGCCCCGGCTTCCGGCATATTTTTCAGTTTCTTCAACGGTAAAGGTGCGGGCACTTACAACTGCCATCTGGTTTCGTGTTGCATCCTTACGTGCCTGGGCAGTAATTACTACACCGCTGCCCATAATCACATTTTCCTCAAGTTCAACTTCGAGCACCACTTCCTTTACTGAATTTACAATTATTCCCTGGAAAGTAGCTGGTTTGTAACCCATATAACTTACCTGGATACTTTGCCTTCCAATGGCAATCTTATCGAGACGGAAATTCCCGTCGTTATCCGTAACAGTGCCGGTGAGTGGCTGAACTTCCAGCAGCACAACATTTGCTCCGGGAAGTGGCGTTTTCGATTCTTTATCAATAACATGTCCGCGTATGGTTTGCACCTGTTGTGCCCGGATGCCGGCACAAGAAAATAGTATTATGGCTAAAAAGAAAAGTTGTTTCATAGTTTTCGATGTTTGGTTGATGATGCAAAATTGAAGCTTCATCAGCAAATGCGAAATAAATTTCCGACAAAGAGCCGAAAAAGAGGGATGAAAGTTACATATTTGGGGATGAAATAAAATGTCTGTTGTGAATTTCAACTCGATATAAATAGTGATCAAGTCTGGAGATTTTTAACAATCTTTATTATCAGGATAAGAGATTTATAGTTTTAAAATCATATCGTTGCCTGTATTCCTTGTAGGTTAAAACGCTAGGCTGCTTAAAGAAAAATCCGAATGTATGGTCCGAGATATTAAAATATAATGTATGCTATTGATATATAGCATGATATATCTAATATGCTTTGGGAAAAGCTTTATCTGTCAACCCTTAATTATTATAAATCGGTTGGATTCCACTTTCGGAATAATGTTTCTTCGTGGAAAATATTGAAAGTCAATTATTATGAAAGAAGTAGTTATTGTATCCGCAGTGCGGACAGCCATAGGAAATTTTGGTGGTTCACTGGCAGGTTTATCGGCAACCGAGTTAGGCGTTATTGCAGCAAAAGAAGCAATCAGAAGAGCCGGCATCCATCCTGAAGAAATTTCGGAAACCATAATCGGCAATATTCTCTCCGCTGGTCTGGGCCAGAATGTAGGCAGGCAAATCGCCGTTAAAGCTGGCGTTCCCGATACGAAACCAGCCATGACTATTAACAAACTCTGCGGATCGGGATTGAGAGCTGTTTCTATGGCTGCCCAGTTTATTATGCTTGGCGATGCCGACGTTGTTCTTGCCGGCGGAACCGAGAGTATGTCGAATGCTCCCTATTTGCTTCCGCAGGGTCGTAATGGCTTTCGTATGGGGCACGGACAGGTAATGGACAGCATGATACTGGATGGACTAACAGATTCATTCAACAATTACCACATGGGTATAACAGCCGAAAATATTGCCGAACGATGGAACATCAGCCGCGAAGACCAGGATTTGTTTGCACTCGAAAGCCAGCGCCGTGCTGAGGTTGCTCAATCAACAGGCCGTTTCGCCGATGAAATTGTACCTGTTAGTATTCCGCAGCGCAAAGGTGATCCTATTGTTTTCGATACTGATGAATTTCCGAAACATGGCCTTAAACCGGAAAAACTTGCTGCATTAAAACCTGCTTTTAAAAAAGAGGGCACCGTTACCGCAGGCAATGCTTCGGGTATAAATGACGGTGCTTCTATGCTTATCATTATGTCAGCTGATAAAGCTGCTGAACTTGGAATAAAACCGCTTGCACGAATTCTTTCTTATGGCAATGCGGCTCTTGATCCTGCCATTATGGGCTACGGACCGGTTCCGGCAACATTGGCTGCACTTAAAAAAGCCGGATTAACTATCGATGATATTGATTTGGTTGAAGCTAACGAAGCTTTTGCCGCACAGTCCTTAGCCGTTGCCCGCGATCTGAAACTTGATCCGCAGAAAGTGAATGTAAACGGCGGAGCCATTGCACTCGGTCACCCGATTGGCGCTTCCGGAGCGCGAATTCTTACAACTTTAATTTACGAAATGAAGCGACGTGATTCAAACATAGGATTAGCTACACTTTGCATCGGTGGCGGACAGGGAACGGCGCTGATTATTGAGAATATCAGATAGAAAAGGGCTGGGAGACGGGAGTAAGGAGCAGGAAGTTGGGAGTAAAGCAACAGCAGAAAAACAGGTTCAGTGAGGCGTATAATGCCAGAATTTTTTTTTGTGACCTAACCCAAATTCAGAAAAGATAAAACAATAACGGATATTATAGGGGACAGACTTCCGACTTCCGACTTCGGTCTTCCAGCTCCCGACCCAAAATCAAAAAACTACACTTATAAAACCAAACCATGAATCGACTTGAAAACAAAGTAGCCGTAATTACCGGAGGTGCCGACGGACTTGGACGCGCTGCAGCAATAAAATTTGCCGCCGAAGGAGCCCAGGTTATCATATGGGATATGAACGAAGAAAAAGCGCGCCTCACGGTTGCCGAAATAGAAGCTGAAGGAGGAAAGGCTTTTTTTGCCAAAGTAAATACAGCTTCGTATTACGACGTGGATGTTGCAACACAGGAAGCTGTCGGAAGGTTTGGACGGATTGATATCCTGATCAATAATGCAGGGATTACACGCGATGCTTCCATCAAAAAAATGACTCCTGAAATGTGGCAGCAGGTTATTGATGTGAATCTTACCGGAGTTTTTAACTGTGCAAAATGCATCAGCGCAGGGATGGTCGAAAAAGGATATGGCCGTATCATTAATACATCATCGGTTGTCGCACTTTATGGTAATTTTGGCCAGTCGAATTATGTAGCCACTAAAGCCGGAGTAATTGGCTTAACAAAAACCCTTGCCCGCGAATTAGGCCGCAAAGGTGTAACCGTAAATGCAGTTGCTCCCGGGTTTATTGCTACCGAAATGGTAAAGAAAATGCCCGAAAATGTACTGAAATCAATGGAAGAAAAAGTTCCCCTCGGACGCCTTGGAACTCCTGATGAAATTGCGGCTGTTTATTTATTCCTTTCAAGCGATGAAGCTTCCTACATTAATGGGGCGACAATAAGTGTGGATGGAGGAATTACAATTTAACGGCGACAAAATCCAAGTCTCAAATTCCAAATTCCAGGGATCAAAAATGGAGAGTAAAGAAGTTCTAAGAAATAAAGAAAAAGGTGAATATTACATATCTCCATCATCGGAACAACACTGAACTTTTGAATAACTTTGAATAACCTTGAACGCGAAGCAGTTGAACAATTTTGAACTTTTCAAACCTGAA
This sequence comes from Bacteroidales bacterium, assembly GCA_030654075.1. Lineage (GTDB taxonomy): Bacteria > Bacteroidota > Bacteroidia > Bacteroidales > UBA4417 > UBA4417. Next base: position 50,136 of record JAURYB010000020.1, read on the forward strand.
ACACTGAAACAAACCCCAAAATGGCATCAATACAACAAGTAACCGGAGGATGGATTCTGATTGCGCTTTACGCTGCGGCAATCCTGTTTTTCGTGATCCGCGGAGCGCTGCGTACCAAAAATATGAGTGATTACGCGGTGGGGAATTTCAACTTCTCGCCTCTTTTTGTCGGTCTATCGCTGGCTGCAGCCATGACGAGCGCTGCCACTTTTGTTATTAATCCGGGGCTTATTGCGGCTTATGGCCTGAGCGGTTTGATCTCGTTCGGTATAGTTTTCCCGATTGCGTCACTTGTATCATTAGTAGTTCTGACCAAGAGTTTCCGTAGGCATGGAACCAACGTAAAAGCGTTAACACTGGCCAGTTGGATCGGAACACGTTATAACAGTAAAGGTTACGCTTTATTTATCGGATTTCTGTCGGTTTTACTAATCACGTTTATCGTACTTATCCTTGTAGCTATCACCAAAGTGCTGAGCCAATCGCTGAACATCAGCGAGGTATGGATGCTGTTTTTTGTGGTAGTTTTTGTTTTTGGATACATGATGTTCGGCGGTGCCAATTCAATGGTATACACCAATACGATGCAGGCCATTGTTATGGTGATAGTTGCCATTGTCCTTATTTCTTCCGGTTACCAGTACCTGAAAGACGGATTGTTTTCCTTTTTCGATAAACTGGCTGCCATCAGCCCGGATCTTATAAAGCCCACTAATCCGGGCAGCCCTTTGTTCCGCGATCTTTTTGAAATTATTGTTGCCCAGATGATAGTAGGAGTTGCTGTAGTTTGCCAGCCGCATATTATTACCAAATCCTTGCTTCTCAAAAAGGAAAGCGATGTGAACAAGTACCTGGTTTCAGCAATAGTAATTCAGGCTTTGTTTTATTCGGTGGTTTTTGCAGGATTGTATGCCCGCCTTACATTCCCTGATATGACTGAAAACGGAAAACCTCTTGGAATTGATGGCGTAATTCCTGCTTATGTAGTCAAAATATTTTCGGAGGGATGGATTGCAATTTCTATTGGATTAATTGTTGTTCTTGGCTTGGTAAGTGCAGGTTTATCAACTATCGAAGGACTGATTCAGAGTCTGAGTACTACCATTACATCGGATATAATCAAACCTTTATTTGGAAAACATATTACCAACGATCGCAACTATATCCTTATTAATCGATTGGTAATTGTTGGTATGGCGATAGTTTCGTTTCTGGCTGCCCGCTCACAACTGCTGCATCCAAACCTGAGCGTAGCTATTTTCGCGCAAAACGGGGTTTATTCCTTCTTTTCCATTGCTTTCGTACCCATCGTTTTTGGCATTTTTTATAAAAGCACATCACGGAATACAGCTTTAACCGGCTCAATTACCGCACTCCTTGTCTATTTCCTGGTTTACTATATATTCCCGTGGCTCATAAAAACCGCCGGAATGAGTTTAGGCTTTTTTGATAAATATTTCACCGGCAAAGTTCAGAATCCGGCAATCGCGGCGGCTTGTGCCATTCTGGTTTCAGTACTTGTTAGTCTCGCGTCGTATTATTATTTCAGAAAGTCAGATTCGAAACCGGTAAATTTGTCAAAAAACATAGCCTAGTCATGACCAAAGACGAATTAATTTACAAAGAAAAGCTTATCAGCATTGAAGAAGCTGTTAGTTTCATTAAAAGTGATACCGATATTATTGTAGCTCAGTGCGCTTCTGAACCCCAGGGCTGCATGTCGAAATTCCATCTGGCAAAAGACCGTGTTACCGATGTTAAAGTGTTTTCGGTACTTACGTTGAAGCCCTACGATTTTTATATGCTGCCCGAAATGAAAGGTCATTTCGAACTTTGCAGCTGGTTTCACGCTCCCGGATCGAGGGCAGCATTAAAAGCCCGAACCGGAACGGTTACCTATGTCCCCAATATGCTTCATCGTGCGGCAACCGACAGGCTGAAAGTCCGCAGGCCGCATATGTTTTTCGGCACCTGTACACCTCCTGACGAAAAAGGTTTTGTTTCACTTTCGTTAGGCATTACATATGAAAAAGATATTATCGAAGCGGCCGAAATAGTAGTGCTCGAAGTGAATGATCAACTTCCACATACTCAAGGCGACACGCATGTGCATGTAAGCGAAGTGACCTATTTTGTCGAATATTCACATGCGCCTCCTACTTTACCTGAGCCACAACCGGATGAAGTTGCCATAAATATCGGTAAACATATTGCTGATCTGGTCGAAGATGGCTCAACAATTCAACTGGGAATAGGTGAAATTCCCAATGCTGTAGCTATGTCGCTGCACGCGAAAAAGGATCTCGGCGTGCATACCGAAATGATGGTCGACAGTATGATGGAGCTTTATGAGCTGGGCGTAATTACAAATAAGAGGAAATCCTTTCACAAGAACAAATTCATTTGCACATTTGCCATGGGCAGCCTGAAACTTTACAAATGGCTTGATAACAATCCATCGGTTGAATTTTTACGCGGTGGTTATGTTAACGATCCCTGCGTAATGAAACACAACAGCCGGTTGGTTTCTATCAATACCTGTATTATGGTTGATTTCACCGGGCAGGTTTCCAGCGAATCCATAGGTGTAGAACAATATTCAGGTACCGGAGGACAGACAGATACTGCCGTTGCAGCCATTGAAGGAACCGACGGATTGGGAAAATCCATTATTGCCTGCCGCTCAACAGCCCAGCGTGGTAAAATTTCAACCATTGTTCCTGTTCTTCCTGCCGGAAGTGCCGTAACTCTTCACCGCAGCCATACCGATTATGTGGTAACGGAATGGGGAAGTGTGAGACTAACCGGCCGTACAGTAAGAGAACGAACCCACATGCTGATTTCCATTGCCCATCCTGATTTCAGGGAAAGCTTACAGGCGCAGGCGGAAGAGTTGGGGTACTGGTAGGGTTTAAAGAGTTTCTGGTTTCTGGTTTCAAGTTTCAAGTTGAGCAGATTGTACCAAATTATAAATTATATAAAACTTTTGCAAAGGTTTGTCAACCCAGAAACCAGAAACCAGAAACCATAAACATGAAACATGAAACTTGAAACTTGAAACAAGAAACCTGAAACCAGAAACAAAATCTTTTTAAACACACTTACCCAAAAGAAAAGAAATGCTCCCCATTAAAATTCTAGGCACCGGATTATACGCTCCTGGCAAAGCCATTTCCAATTCAGAATTAAAGATGCTTACCGGTCTTGAATTCAAAATGGATAAGCTTGAAAGCAAACTTGGTGTTTTCAGCCGACATATGGCTCACCTGCGCGGAATCGCCGAAACTACTGCAGATTTTGCAACCAATGCCGCTCTTAATGCCATTTCCGATGCAGGGCTTACAGGTGATGACATGGGGCTTTTTATTGTCGGAACCGATACCCCGGAATACATTTCACCCGCTACCTCAATATTGGTTCAGGGCCGGATTCAAAAACAGGAAGCATGGGCTTCAACATTTGATGTATCCGCATCTTGCGCAAGTTTCACCATTGCTTTTGATAATGCTGCCAGAATTATGGCCACAGACCCAACTATAAAATATGCTGTAGTTGTTGGTGTTTATAATATGCCGGCTTACCTGCGACCTGATGATGCATTTGGGTATTCTCTCTTTGCCGATGGTGCCGGTGCCGTTGTACTTGGAAGATCTGATGAAAAAAACTCAGGATATATCGGTAGCCAATTGCTTACGGATGGTACTCAGTTTGACTTTATCGGGGTTTATGCCGGGGGCACTAAAATGCCGGTAACCGCTGAAGTTCTTGCTGGCAATCAACAAGGGCTGTTAAGTTTACAACCTTTGCCTGGTGACCGGAATGTTAAGCTTTGGCCAAAGGTTGTAAATAAGTTATTAGGGAAGTACGATCTTACAATTAAGGATGTTGATCATTTTATCTTTACACAGATTAACCATTCCGTTATTACTGAAGTGATGGCTATTTTGGGAGAACCCATGTCGAAAACAACCACTGTTATGGATAAATATGGTTACACTGGTTCGGGTTGTGTGCCTATGGCTTTTCATCATGCAGTTTCCGAAGGCCGGGTAAAACGTGGCGACCGGATTCTGTTTATGGCTTCAGGCGCAGGACTGGCTGTTGGAAGTAACCTGTTTGTTTATTAAAATTTCTACTTTTTATGTCGCAATCTATCGATCAAACATTTCATGCAGGCATAGTTGGCACCGGGATTTATATTCCCGAGCCACGTATGACTGCTTCACATATATCGGCAGCTACCAACAACCAATGGAGTGAAGATGCTATCGTAAATAAATTGGGAATTATCGAAAAATCCATTCCAGGTCCTGGCGACGGAACCCAGGAAATGGGCGTTCTGGCTGCTCTGGATTGCCTTAAAAACACAGGAGTTCCTGCCACGGAAATAGATCTGATTATTTCCATAGGTGAAGAATGGAAGGAATACCCGCTGACCACAACCGGAATTTATATTCAGGAAAGAATCGGTGCAACAAACGCATGGGCCCTCGATATTCAGCAACGTTGCTGTACATCGGTAGCTGCCATGAAAATTGCGAAAGATATGATGTTTGCCGATCCTGATATTAATACAGTTCTGATTGCAGGCGGATACAGGAATGGCGATTTTCTGGATTATACCAACAGTTCCGTGTCGTTTATGTATAACCTGGCAGCGGGTGCCGGCGCTATTTTATTAAAAAAGAATCTTGGCCGTAATGCATTACTTGGAACTCATATTATTACCGATGGAACCATGGCGCGGGATGCAGGTGTTGAATTTGGCGGAACCGAAAATCCTATTACCTGTGAAAATGTTTCCATAGCGCACCGCTCACTGAGGGTCTTTGATGAAAAACATATGAAAGACCGCCTGAACGAAGTTTCAATGAAAAACTGGATGACTTGTATTGATTCAGCATTTGCCAAATCAGGTGTTCAGAAATCAGAATTGGATTTCCTGGCAGCGCTGCATTTTAAACGATCTTTATATTTTGGGCTAGTCGCTGAACTGGGATTAAAACCGGAACAAACCATTTACCTGGAAAATTACGGGCACCTGGGGCAGGTTGACCAGATACTTTCGTTGCACCTGGCCCAGCAAACGGGGAAAATCTCAGAAGGAAGCGTTATTTCAATGATCGCTGCCGGTATAGGGTATGCATGGGGAGCCAATGTAATACGATGGGGGAAACATGAGGTCTAACCTATTTAAAATTGTTGTATATAGTTGATAATATGTAAACTAAAAAGCAATAATGTCATAAAAATACTTTTGGTCAACCCTATATAATATTCTATTAATTCGTAAGTCCATACCTAAATAAATACTTTTAACCCACTAAATATTAATCACTAAAAAAACCAACCATCATGAAAAAGAAAGTTTATTTATTTTTATCTATTGCCTTTGCCGCAGTTCTTGGACTTTCCTCCTGCAGTAAAGATGAAAATACGGCTCCAACCATCAAATCAGCAGTTTTATCGGCTGATAATAAAACAATAGCCGTTACTTTTTCAGAAGCTGTATACTCTCAGGCAGATGTAACAGGCGCGCTCGAAGCAACCTCTCTTTCGGTTACCGCTCCCGCTGCTATTACATTCACTTATACCGTTACACATACAGCCGGAAGCACCACTGCTACTATCAATCTGGTAATAACTTCTGTAATCCAGGGCACTGAAACATTTACCATTAAACCGGCATCAGCCACAGCGGTATACGACAATGAAGGAAAAGCGATGGCTTCGACGGAGACAATTGAAAGTAATGCTGCTGTCCAGGACCTTGGTATAATGGGAAGCTGGGTATCAGAAGGTGATAATGTATCTACACTTTTTGCCGGTTCATATTTTAATATCCGCAAAGTGGAGGCAAATTTTAAAACAGATTATACCTACCTGGTAAATCAATACAATATTTCTAATACCACCACTACACCCGACCTGATTTTCACAGGTACTTATGTGATTGCCAAATCAACATTTGGCAATATCTGGACAATAACCTGCAACCAGGAGAATCCATATACAGCAGTTGCTTCTGGTATTTTCGAAATAAAAACCAACCCCGAAGTACTCTGGTATGAGGTAGTTCAGACATCCGGCACGCAGAATGTCCCCCCAACTCCGGCTCTGGGTTTTGGAAGTTCAAATGGCGGTACTTTATTGGATTGGAATGTACAGAAATACGTTCGCGTACAATAATACTTTTGCTTTGCTTTAAAGCGGAAAGATAAAATAAATTAAGGCAAAGCCGTAATGAGTATCAGTAGCGGCTTTGCCTTTTTTTAACCAATTAAACAAGCGCCATGAATAAGACTTCAACACTATTGTTAATTATATTACTGGTTTCAACCCAATTGCTGTCAGCCCAGGACACCGTTCAACAGGGTTCAGGGGCCAATAAATTCAACCTGTTCTCGAAAGATATGCCTTATAATGCTAAGGCAAACAAGGAATTTCAATTCCTCGCATTTTTTATTACCCAGGGAGTAAATTCCAATATGTATCCCAAAGCCAGCCTCTTCAACGGGCAGTTGGTCGGGAGGCTTTTTGGTCCAAACTCATCAACAACATCGGATACCGCAACTTCAAACTATTTCGAGCAGCGAATTATTCCGTTTTTTATTTATCAGCCTAAATTGTTTAATGGGAAAGCAATTTTAAGGGCATCATTTGAGATTGATTGGACCTGGGGCGATCAGGCATATGGCATCAGTGGGAATAAAGGTGGTGCCATCAATGCTGACCAGGTTAATATTCAGACACAGAATGTTGAATTAGAGTTAATTCCGGCTAAGAATTTTGCAATTAATATTGGGCTACAGCGATTGTATGATACCCCTTATAATCCATACAGGACGATGTTCGACAAGATGACCACTACAGGCTATAGGTTAGCATACTGGGGCACTGACGCAGTTGGAGTTTCAGCCAGGTACGATGGTGATTACCAGAAAGCGAAAGCCGGATATTACCTGCTTTACGAAAACAATACGGAAGCCGATGATGATGTTACATTAACCGAACTGGTTTATCAGCGCAAACTCAGCATGAAATGGAATGTGGGCGGTTCAATATATTGGGTTCGTGACAGGGGTAAGGGACAAGGCGGCGTATCTGTTTTTGGTGAGGGACTGGCAAGTCCTCTTGCCGCTTATAACGGATCGTTCGTTTTTGATATTCAGCGGGATTACAAGGCTGATATTTTGTGGTTGGGCGCTACCGTGAGCAGAAATCCCGATTTTATTCTTGATCCGTTTCAATTGACCGGTTTTCTAAATTATAATTTGGGAACCGTACGATCAAATGTAAATGGTGTTTATGAAAAAACTTCTGATATTGCCGGGTTTGCAGGTAACATCAGGGCAGCCTACCGGTATGGACGCACTTTGAATGATTATGTTTCGGCAGATTTTATTTATGCATCTGGCGATCCTAATGGAATTGACGATAAAAAATATACCGGAGTCATTACCGGAAACAGCTGGGGTATGCCTTCCAGTATTTTTGTGGGAACCGGTGGCTACCTGTTATTTCCTCATGCTAACGTGGTGAATCGTTTCACTCCGGTAGTTTCCGACATTTCCAATATGGGCTATGGATTGATTGGTGGCACTATGAATATTGCCCACGATTTGATTCCCAACAAATTGAACGTGAAAGCCGGTACTGCAATGGCCGTCAGTCCTGCCAAACCTCAGAATGGAGGCAGAAACCTGGGTACAGAAATCAACGGCGCTGTTTCCTATAATCTGGGTCCGTATATGAGCATCGAAATGCATGCTGCCTATATGTGGCTCGGCGATTTCTTCGACAGTACGGATGATTCGCATGGATCTTCAATTAATGGAAATTCAGCAACTCGCCCGGTGAATCCATACACAGCGTTCATTGTTTATAAATGGTTGATGTTCTGATAATTCATAAGAAAATAACGAAGATGAAAACACCTGAAATTATGAAAATTAGATCATTTATCCCTTTTATACTCCTGCTGCTTACCGCATGCTCTCCGTATAAAAATCTGACTAAAATAAGCTCGATGAGCGAATTGAAATACGATTTTCCTGTTCATTTTGTTGAGCTGAATAACAACATAAAGCTTGCATATGTGGATGAGGGCAAAGGCAGCGAAACCATCCTGATGATTCATGGATTAGGCAGTTACCTGCCTGCCTGGAAGAAGAACATTGGAGAACTGAGCAAAAACTACCGCGTTATTGCTGTCGACCTTCCCGGTTATGGAAAGTCGTCGAAATTGCCTCATAGCGGATTAATGACTTTTTATGCAGGAGTAATTGCTGAAATGATCCAGAAGCTGGAATTAGGACCTGTTAACCTGGCTGGACATTCAATGGGCGGACAAATTTCGATGGTTCTGGCATTAGAAAAACCTGAACTGGTGAAACGCCTGATACTGGTTGATCCTGCCGGATTTGAAGCTTTTAATGCCGGGCAAAGGAACTGGTTTAAAGACGTTATGACCCCAAACCTTGTGCGTCTTACCACCGTTGATGCCATCGAAACCAACCTTGCCAGTAATTTTTACCGCATGCCAGCCGATGCCCAGTTTATGATTGATGACAGAATTGCTATGCGCGATGCCATTGATTTTGAAAACTATTGCCTGGCAGTAGCCAGATCAGTTCATGGCATGGTTGATGAAGCTGTACTCCATAAAATCTCTCAAATTAAAATACCTACCCTTATTTTCTTTGGTGAAAACGACATGCTTATCCCGAATCGGTATCTGAATCCCGGTTTTACGAGCAAAGTTGCCAAAACCGGAGCTGGTCTCATCAAAGGCAGTAAACTAATAATAGTTCCCAAATGCGGGCATTTTATGATGTTCGAGAAATCAGAAGTATTTAACTCTGAGACACTCAAATTCATTCACTAGACTTGTTGTTGATTGGTTGTTGTGAAACGGGAGCGCTGAAAAGTGGCTCCTTTTTTTTAGGGGTTAGGGTTTTGGGATTAGGATTTAGGGATGATAATTAGAAAGCTTTACGCACATCCCACATCCGCCTTCCCACATCCCACATTTTTAAATCTCACCGAACCCTTTTTTATAGTAATTTCAACCCCAAATCCAATACATGCGATTAAAACTGGTTACTTTCAGCGATTTTGCCAATCACCTCTATCCGCATGAGGCTGATTACCTGTTGGGTATTCAGAAATTCAATAAGGGAGTGAACTCACAGATATTGAACATATTACACTACAATAGTCATAATCCGAACAAACCTCGGGAATATGATCCGGAAATTGATAAAAGATCCTATTCCTATATCAAAACATGGGTAACCCAGGCTCTCGACAAAACGGATGTGGATAAATTTTATGAGTGGCTGGCTAACGCGGAGAAACAAGTAATGATTGATGCTATTACGCCCGGGGAAGAAAAAGAAATCCTGGCGTTCCTCAGAACCATTAACCCCTCAAAATATTTTTTCCTCCGGTATTATGAACTCCTGCAGTATTTCAGGGATTACCTGCTGATCAGGGTGAGAAACCGGTTTTATAAGCCAATCAGCAATTATTTGCAGAAATATGAAGCCGCCTATCACCGCAGCATGGCAATTAATGTGCAGCTGAACCAGGCAGCCGAAGAAATTATCCGTCAGCATGAAACCCTGGATGCTGAACCCATTCATTACAGCGATTTCCTTCAAACCACGTTCAACGACGCATCTCTTGACGGGTATACAAGATACAGGGCTGCTGTAAGACTTACATTTTTATACTACAATTACAGGGAATTCGACAACCTGAGAGTGGTTTACGACGAACTGGATAAGCTGTTTAAAACGGATGTTTTTTATTCGAAACGAATACTTGCCAACTATTATTCGAACCGCGCCATGATGCACAGCAAGCTCAACGAGCTCGTCCTGGCCGAGAAATACGGCTACTTATCCATCAGGCAGAAAAATACGGATTACCTGTTTTACCTGGCTAATCTTTGTGCTGTTTTGCTTCGAAGCGGAAAGTATGACAAAGCGCTTAAAGTGATGAGCTCGTCCATTCCTGAATTAAAGAAAACCAATAGTTTTTATAATAAAATCGGGTTTGCCAGTTTCTATATCCGCACGTTGGTATATAATAAAATGGCTAAAAATGCCGTAAGCTACGCAACTACTTTCCTCGACGCTTATAAAAAGGAAATTTTCGAAACACGCTGGCATTTGTTTTTTACCGCGTACTCACAAGCCTTGTTGGGTGCCGAAAAATACAGTCGGCTGCTGGCAATCACCAAAAGATACAACCTTCTGAACCTGGAGAAAAAGTACATGGACAAATCCGTGTATATCCCGGTCCTGCTCTGGTATAACGAAGTGGCCCTTTATATGGAAGGCAAACAGAATAAGGAAAAACTGGTCGAAACCATCACTTCTACGGCACAAACGCTGCTTCAGAATAAATATATTGCCGGCAGGATCAACGAATTGCTGGATAATCTTTCGGATTCCATTCCATCTGAAATAGCTACTATCCGGAACAGGCTTAACCAGAACAAATGATCAAGCTTCTATTAAATTGATGATAACTATTAAAACCTGACAAAGTATTGAAAAAACAAAAATATGCCACAGATTACGCGGATTACACAGATTGGAATAATATTAATTTGGTCAATTCTACCGGAGTTGGGACTAACTGATTTAGTTTTAAATCTGCGCCAATCTGCGTAATCTGCGGCAAAAAATGTTGAATGAAGGGGCTGAATAAATACAATTGATGAAGCAATGATCGCATTAACTTAAAACCCTTAAAAATTCACACTTAATTCAGGAAAAATGAAATCTCTCTTAAAAATCGGCTTTGTAGCAGCCTTCATTCTGGCTATGGCACAACTATCTTGCGCAATTCATGCAGACAAATCAAATCAAGCTGTTTTGCTACCTGATACAACTGCCGGTTCGGGCGGTAAAGGCGGTTGCAGCAATTATTCAGTAAGCAACATACCGGCTTCACCCTTATCGGAAAACGAAAAACAGGGATTAATCTTTATGCGTGAAGAAGAAAAGCTTGCGCGTGATGTATATACTGCTATGATTGAGTTCTGGGATATCCCCGTTTTTTCAAATATCAGCCGCAGCGAAACATCCCATATGGAAGCGATACTTGCTTTGCTTGAAAAATATCAGATTCCGGATCCGGTGACAACTGATAAACCAGGTGTGTTTACAAATCCGGCTTTTACCAGCTTATACCAAACACTGGTAAATCAAGGCAAAAACAACCTGGTTGATGCGCTCAGGGCAGGAGCCTTAATTGAGGAAACCGATATTGCTGACCTTCGTGAACGCATGAAAGCATCGGATAATGAAGATATTAAATTAGTCTATGAAAATCTGCTTCAGGCTTCGTATCGCCATCTCAGGGCATTCAGCAGAAACCTGGAGTTCCGTGAAGCAACCTATACACCTCAGCGGCTGAGTCAGAAAGAAATTGATGAAATTTTAAATATGTAGGTATAAGCGTAATTACCTGCAAATAGCCATTCGGCTCCAGATTATAAGCCTGTCAGGCTTTTTAAGCCTTTCCGCTTTAAAATAAACGACATCTTTCTTTACACAGCGGCTGTTTTTTTTATAATTTAGCTTGCTATTTGATTTTAGTATGCAGGAAATTTTTAACGATCTGAAAACAGTTATTGAGCAGGGCATTCCTGCTGTATTATGTGTTGTTACCGAAACCACCGGTTCCACGCCAAGGAAAGCCGGTTCGAAAATGCTGGTATTTCAGGATGGCACCATAAAAGGAACTATTGGCGGCGGCAATATTGAATTTCAGGCGATTCAGGATGCCGTGAAAAGCATTTCGTCAGGCGAATCGTTTACCCGGCATTTTCATCTTGAGGATGATCTTAAGATGCAGTGTGGAGGTGACATGCAAGTCTACTTTGAGCCTATCGGATGCCTGCCGAAACTCTATATTTTCGGTGGCGGACATATTGGCAAAGCTCTTGCCGGTTATGCGACAGGATTGGGATTCCGCCCGTTTGTGTTCGATCAACGCGAAGGAATTTTCGATGCGTGGAGTCTGCCTGGTGTTGAGACTCAAAACGGTGATTTCCTTCCGATTATTGATTCACTTCCTTTCGACAGTAACACCTACATCGCCATTGTTACGCACAGGCACGATTTCGACGAAACCGTTCTGCTGGCCTGCCTTCCGCACGAATATGCCTACCTTGGAATGATAGGAAGCAAACGCAAAGTGGCTGAAATCAGGAAAAACGCTTTGGAAATCCATCATATTACCGAATCACAGCTTAAGAAAGTCGATATGCCGATAGGCATTCCATTTGCAGCCGAAACACCGCCCGAAATAGCCATCAGCATTATCGCAAAAATGATAGACGTGAAAAATACAGTAAAGAAATCATGAGTTCCATGCAGAATAAAGTTCAGTTTGTGTTGAACGACAAGATCGTTTCGGTTGATTTTAATTCAAATCCTGAATGGACGCCAACCACAACGGTACTCAACTACCTGCGTTCGTTTCCTTCTCATAAAGGCGTGAAAGAAGGCTGTGCCGAAGGCGATTGCGGAGCCTGTTCGGTGGTTATTGCCGAAAATTACGGAGGTAAGCTTATGTACAAAACGATCGACAGCTGCCTTGTTTTCCTGCCCATGATCCATGGCAAACAATTGATAACAGTCGAAAACCTCGCCGACTCAGGCAAACTGCATCCTGTTCAGCAGGAAATGGTAAATCAGAACGGAAGCCAGTGTGGATATTGTACTCCGGGAGTTGTAATGTCACTTTTTGGTTTATATAAAAATCATCACAATCCTGAAAGGGAAGTAATCGAAGACGCGCTCACGGGAAACCTTTGCCGATGCACAGGCTATCAGCCAATCATTAAAGCAGCCGAACATGCATGTTCCTGCGTGGATACCGATAAATTTAAGATTCACGAAGCAAAAATTGTTGAGCTTCTGGATGAAATATACCGGGATAAATCCACTATTGAAATAAATACCCCTGCCCAGAATTATTACAAACCCTTGACTTTGCCCGACGCGCTTGCTTTGAGACGGAAATACCCGCACGCGACCATCGTAAGCGGAGCCTCGGATACAGCCCTCAGGCAGACCAAGAAAAGAGAACTGTTAGCCGAAATTCTTGATGTTTCAGATATAGCTGAACTTAAATATTTTGTTGAAGAAGAATACGTTTACAAAATCGGTTCCGGCTTAAACCTGGAACAGCTGAAATTGTATTCCACTGAAAAGCTTCCGGCTTTACACAAAATGCTACAGATTTTCGGGTCACTTCAAATCAGGAACCTGGCCACCATAGGAGGGAATATCGGCTCCGCTTCACCCATAGGCGATACATTGCCTCTGCTTATTGCTTACAAGGCAAAAGTAAAAGTGCAGTCATTGGATTCGGAAAGACTGGTAAACCTGGAAGATTTTATCAAAGGATACCGCTTAACGGATATTCGTAACGACGAATTGATTACCGCGGTTTATCTCCCGAAACTTCCTCCCGATACATTCGTGCGTTCCTACAAAGTGTCGAAGCGCAAAGACCTGGATATTTCGACCGTCAGCGGCGGATTTTCGGTACAGCTGGAAGGCGGACATGTGAAAGAAATTATTCTCGCCTTTGGCGGTATGGCCGACCGGCCAAAACGTGCTTCCGAAACAGAGCGTTATCTCCTGTGGAAACCCTGGACCAGGTCAAATGCGGAACATGCCATGAAAATACTCCTTCATGAGTTCACTCCCCTGAGTGACGCCCGCGCCGGCGCTGAATACCGAAAACTTGTTGCCGGCAATCTCCTGTTAAAATTCTATACGGAAACTTCAACTCCCGGGCTATGAGAACTGCGGATCTTAAACACGACAGCGCCATAAAACATGTAACCGGACAATCGGTTTATGTAAATGATATCGCGGCAAACCGGCAGCTGGTCGGAAGGGTGGTATACAGTCCTGAAGCCCATGCCCGCATTAGTTTAATTGATACCAAAGCCGCCTTAAAGCTGAATGGCGTGGTTGCCATCCTGACATACAAGGACATTCCCGGCAAAAACCAGATGGGGCCGGTAATTCATGATGAACCATGCCTGGCTGAAGAAGAGGTTACTTTTATCGGGCAGGCCATTGCACTGATTGCCGCCGAAACGGAAGATGCTGCCCTTAAAGCTGAAAAACTGATCCGCATTGAGTTTGAAGAACTCGAAACCATAGTGGATCTGCGCGATGCCATCGAATCAAACAGCCTGATTGCGCCACCCCGTATTATTGAATGCGGAAACACGGAAGAAACCCTGAAATCAGCGCCACATGTAATTTCGGGGGAGCTCGAAACCGGCGCGCAGGAGCATTGGTATCTTGAAACGCAATCTGCGTTGGCTATCCCGGGTGAAGGACGCGAAATGTTTATGCATGCGTCGAGTCAGAACCCGGCCGAAACCCAGGCCATTGTTGCCGAAGTGCTCGGTATCGCTAAAAACGAAGTGGATGTGGAAGTGAGGAGAATGGGCGGGGGGTTTGGAGGGAAAGAAACCCAGGGAAATCATGTAGCCGCATGGGCTGCTTTGCTTGCGAATGCTACACGGCGACCAGTCGGCATCCACCTTTTCCGCGACGACGACCAGAAAATTACCGGAAAGCGTCACCGTTTTCTTTCAAAATACCAGGTGGGATTTAACGACGAAGGGAAAATTCTTGTTTATTCGGTTGAATTAAACAGTGATGCCGGTGCCGCCACCGACCTTAGCCGTGCCATCTTAGAGCGTGCCATGCTTCATGCCGAGAATTCGTATTTTATCCCCAATGCCAGCATTATAGGCAACGCCTACAAAACAAACCTGCCTTCGAATACTGCTTTCCGGGGTTTTGGCGGTCCGCAGGGTATTGCCGTTATTGAAACCGCAATAGATAAAATAGCCCGTTACCTCAAAAAAGACGCCGCCGAAATCCGCAGACTCAACTTTTATGGAATCGGTGAAAGGAATAGTACGCCTTATGGCGAAACTGTCGCAAACAACCGCCTTCATGTGATGTTCGACCAGTTGATAGCGTCTTCAGAATACTATAAAAGACGAAAAGCTATTGCGGATTTTAACCTGAAGCATGAATTTGTAAAACGCGGAATTTCTCTTACACCGGTAAAATTCGGAATTTCGTTCACTACCGCTTTCCTCAACCAGGCTGGTGCGTTGGTACATATCTACACCGATGGAACTATAGCCGTAAACCACGGTGGAACCGAAATGGGGCAGGGGTTGAATACCAAAATTCATGGAATTGCTGCCGACGAATTTGGTGTTTCGCCCGAAATCATCAGGATAAACCCAACCAATACATCTAAAGTCCCAAACACATCAGCCACGGCCGCGTCATCCGGCAGCGACCTGAACGGGATGGCAGTTAAAAATGCCATCGACAAGCTGAAATCCCGCTTAGCTGAAGTTGCGCTTAAGGATTTGCAGTTGAAGCTTAAAAAAGATACGCTGACCGCTGATCAGATTATGTTTTCGGATAATACCGTTTTTGCGGCTTCCTATCCGGAAACAAAAATCCCTTTCAATGATATTGTAAAACAGGCCTATCTCAACCAGGTGAGCCTTAGCGCAACCGGCTTTTATAAAACGCCTGGAATCTTTTTCGACAGGGAGCTGGGTGTTGGCAATCCGTTCTATTATTATTCGTACGGAATGTCGGTTTCGGAAGTACAAGTGGATGTGCTTACCGGTGAATCAAAGTTGTTACAAACTGATATTTTGCATGATGTAGGCGATTCGCTGAATCCGGATATTGATCTTGGCCAGATCGAAGGCGCATTTATACAGGGTGTGGGCTGGGTGACCACCGAAGAGATAAAATGGGACAAAAAAGGCCATCTGCTTACCTATTCGCCGGACACCTATAAAATTCCAACCGTAAACGATATACCTTTGCATTTCAATGTTAAGTTGCTCGAAGGTTATCCGAATGAAGGCTCCATCCGCAAAAGCAAAGCCGTCGGAGAGCCGCCGCTGATGCTGGCGTTTTCGGTTTGGCTTGCCATAAAAGATGCCGTTTCGGCTGTTGGAAACCACGAATTTGAACCTGCTTTTTCGTTGCCCGCAACGGCGGAAGTAGTTTTGTTAAGTATTGAAGAAATTAAAAAGAAGGAAAGGGCCGGTGGTGGATATAATACTCACAAAAAATAAAAGGAGCAGCTATTTCAAAACAGAGCAGATGAACGTATATCAAGCGTATTTGGGGAGAAAATTGACATGATGGTTTACAAGCATAAGTTTGAAGAACACATAAAGAAACGGGAATTGATGTGTTACATATTTTGAGCTTTCCGGATATTTACAAAATGAAAACCTTTGAACAAAAGCGGCAAGCCATGCAAAAATTTATTTCTGGCTTTAAGCCAAGGATAACCCAATTAGGAGCAGGATTGTGGTTTCGGAAAGCCGGAGTCGGATTATAAAACGCATCAAGCAAAGCACGCATTGAACTATGACCCAAAAATCAAAACCGGCAAGCGAAGGTTTCAACGAAATACTACTTTACACCACGCCTAATGGCAAGGTTAAGGTGGAAATATATTTGCAAAACGAAACCATTTGGCTTCCACAACAAAAAATAGCAGATTTGTTTGGGGTTGACAGAACTGTGGTAACCAAACATATTGGCAATATTTTCAAGTCGGGTGAATTAAATGAGCAAGTGGTATGTGCAACTTTTGCACATACCACTCAACACGGTGCCATTAATGGAAAAACACAGGAAACAATTACTAAATTTTACAATCTTGATGTTATAATTTCGGTAGGTTATCGTGTAAACAGCAGCCAGGCAACGGCATTTCGGATGTGGGCTACCGAAAGATTGAAAGAATATATCATCAAAGGTTTTACTATGGATGATGAACGGCTGAAAAATCCGGATAACATTTTTGGTAAAGACTATTTTGAAGAACAACTTGCCCGCATCAGGGATATACGGAGCAGTGAACGGAGATTTTATCAGAAAATTACCGACATTTATTCGCAGTGCAGTGCTGACTACAACAGTGAGACTGACATCACACAAAAGTTCTTTGCAACCGTTCAAAATAAACTACACTGGGCAATTACAGGACAAACTGCTGCTGAAATCATTGCCGCAAGAGTTGACAGTACAAAACAAAACATGGGTTTAATCACCTGGAAAAATGCACCGAAAGGAAGCATCCGGAAAACAGATGTGGGAATTGCAAAGAACTATCTGAACGAAAAAGAAATAGACGGTTTGAACCGTATTGTAAGTATGTATTTGGATTATGCAGAGAGTCAGGCAAAAAAAAGTGTTATTTTGTATATGAAAGACTGGACTGAAAAATTAGATGCCTTCCTTAAGTTCAATGAGGAGGCAGTTTTGAACCATCAGGGCAAAGTTTCACATGAAGTGGCTTTGGCACTTGCCGAAAGCGAATTAGAAAAATACCGGATTGTACAAGACAAGCTTATAGAGTCGGATTTTGATAAAGAAATAAAAAAAATATTTGGAAAAGGCCAGTAACACTGGAAAAAAAATAGTAAATGATACAGAAATTAACGTATCGCCAGTTCTTCGAAGTTATTCACAAGCAAGATACACAAGCTCTTGCAGCAAAAATAAAGAAAAAATTGATGAAACGAGCCATGACAATAAAATGTCTCACAGAGGGATGATTAATCTGGCGAGTTCCATGTGACCCGTAAAATTTATAGTGAGCCTGTCGAACTAAATCAAAAATACACACATGAAATAGCCATGGGTAAATTTTCTCGCCAACCGAGAATGATATTATGGCGAACCTTTAGCTCACGCGTTGCACTGAGTGCTACACTGAGCCTGCCGAAGTGCCTGCCGAAGTGAACACCTTTAAAAATAAGCAAGAGTGAGTAATTCCATCTGACCTTTAAAAAACACCTGCGAAGCAAGCATTAATACCGCTGAAAATAAGCAATGCATTAATAAATTAATAACAGATGAAAAATAATAACAGCAATTTGCAAACACATCGTCACTCTGATTGGGAATACTAACCACGGCAAATAACTCAAACCTATCGCATCGGTGTGGAGCGGTAAAAGGGGAACAGGGATTTCCCTTTAAAACATAACCTTTTAACCAGCACAATCCCACCCTAAACCCTAATCCTAAATCCTAAACACTTATAAAAATGAATGAAATTTTTGAAAAAATCAACGCTCTCTCACACAAGTACAGAGACTACACCGCTCAAAACCTGTCGAAACTGGTTCAGATAAAATCGACCAGCATGTTTGAAAAAGATGTTCAGCTGGAGCTGAAACGCCAGATGGAAGAAGCCGGTTTCGACGAAGTACGCATCGACGGGCTCGGAAATGTAATTGGTCGTATCGGTAACGGTAAACGCATACTTGCCATCGACGGCCACATGGATACCGTTGATGTAGGCAATGCCGCAAACTGGACATTTGATCCGTTTGGTGGTGAAATTAAGGACGGATATGTTTTTGGTCGCGGAACCGTGGATCAGAAAGGTGGCCCGGCTGCAGCAGTTACCAGCGGGCGGATTTTAAAGGAACTCGGTTTCGACCGTGATCTTACTGTTCTGGTAGTTGGAAGTGTAATGGAAGAAGACTGCGACGGTCTGTGCTGGAAATACCTGGTTGAAGAAGAAAATATAAGACCCGATTTTGCTATCAGCACTGAGCCCACCAACCTTAATATTTATCGTGGTCACCGCGGCAGGATGGAAATACTGGTTCGTTTCAAAGGGCTTTCGTGCCATGGAAGCGCTCCCGAACGCGGTATCAACGCTATTTATATGGCTGCCCGCGCTGCCCTCGAAATAGAGAAACTCAACGAGCGTATTGGTACCGACGAATTCCTTGGAAAAGGCTCTGTTACCATTTCCGAAATTAAATCCGGAAGTCCCTCACTCTGCGCTGTGGCTGACTACGCCGAATTCCACCTCGACCGCCGCCTGACCTGGGGCGAAACCAAGGAATCGGCTGTTGCCGAAATCCAGGAAATTATCAAGGATATGGATGCCACTGTCGAAGTGCTGCATTACGAAGAAGTAGCTTATACCGGTCTTAAATATGGCATGGAGAAATACTATCCAACCTGGAAAATTCCGGCTGAGCACACTGCCGTAACTACCGGTGTGGAGGCTTATAAACAGCTTTTCCATAAAGATCCGATTGTCGATAAATGGACATTTTCAACCAATGGCGTAACCATTAACGGCTATTATGGAATCCCGATCATAGGTTTTGGTCCGGGAAATGAAGTGTTTGCCCATGCGCCAAACGAAAAAGTTCCGATTGATCACCTGGAAACAGCGGCGGCATTTTACGCGGCGTATGCGTTTCTGATCTAAAAGAAAAAATATCTGCTTTCCCGCTTACTCCTGACTAACTCTGTCACGATGAGCGGAGTCGAAGCGAACCAACATCAGAACCCTTCAAGGGTTTAAAACCCTTGAAGGGTTCTATAAAACCGAGCTGACCATTTCCCCATTTTCCATTTACTATTAACTATTAACCACCACCCCAATGAAATCATTCAACCAAATCACCGAAGCTATTCAACAGCTGAAGTCCAACCTGCATCAAAACGATTTCCTCCTTACCTGGGAAAAGACCGAAGACGAACTCAAACAAACACTCCTTGTTGCCGAAGCATTGAAATTCCTTCGCGATCATAATATTTCCACGAAAGTTTTTGACTCAGGGCTCGCTATTTCCAATTTCAGGGATAACTCAACCCGCACGCGATTCTCTTTTGCGTCAGCATGCAACCTGCTTGGTCTTGAAGTTCAGGATCTTGACGAAGGCAAATCGCAGATCGCCCACGGCGAAACCGTGCGTGAAACAGCGAATATGATCAGCTTTTTAACCGACATTATCGGCATCCGCGACGATATGTTCCTCGGCGAAGGTCATACCTATATGAAGGAAGTCGGCGATGCGCTTGATGATGGCTTTAAACATGGCGTACTTCCTCAACGTCCCGGGATCGTGAACCTGCAATGTGATATCGACCATCCTACACAAGCCATGGCCGACCTGATGCACCTTGCTGATTACTATGGCGGACTTGAAAATCTGAAAGGCAAAAAAATTGCCATGACATGGGCCTATTCTCCCAGCTATGGCAAACCCTTGTCAGTTCCCCAGGGCATTATCGGGTTGATGACCCGTTTCGGAATGGAAGTAGATCTTGCCTATCCCGAAGGATATAACCTGATTTCGGATGTGGTTGACCTGGCTGGGAAAAACGCGGCTGCTTCAGGCGGTAAATTCCGTGTAGTAAACAGCATGGACGAAGCTTTCCGCGATGCCGATATCGTTTATCCGAAAAGCTGGGCACCGTTTTCGGTGATGCAGCGTCGCACACCCTTATTGCATAACAACGACACAGCTGGCCTGAAAGCCCTTGAACAGGAATGCCTCGCCAACAATGCCCGCTTCAAAGACTGGGAATGCACCGAAGAAAAAATGAAGCTCACCAAAGAAGGCAAAGCCCTGTATATGCATTGCCTGCCAGCTGATATTTCGGGTGTTTCGTGTAAAGAAGGCGAAGTAGCAGAATCTGTATTTGAGCGTTACCGCATCGAAACCTATAAGGAAGCCGGTTTCAAACCATACATTATTGCAGCGATGATTTTTAACAACAAATTCAAAGATGCTGCCGGAGTACTGAATAAGTTGAATGAGAGGGGATTGAAGAGGATTTTGGGATAAAAAATTCATTAATATTAAAACTAAACCTGACAGATTATGAACTCCTGTCAGGTTTTTTCGTTTAAATTCAGTCCTTGCGACTAGTGCAGATTTGCAGATCGTGCGGTTTGGACTGGATTTATAGCTGGAGGGGATTTATAGCTGGAGGTGATTTGCAGCTGGTGTGGATTTGCAGCTGGCACGGATTTGCAGCTGGTGCGGATTTGTAATCCGCACCCGTAGAGTTCAGGATTTTAAATCCTGTTGAGGAAATAACAAAAACAATTATTGCGTAAAAATTACTATCTGGTGCTTAGGGATAATGGGGATATAGATTTAATATCCTGCAGCTGGTGTGGATTTGCAGTTGGTGCGGTTTTGCAGCTAGTGTGGATTTGCAGCTGGCACGGATTTGCAGCTGGCACGGATTTGCAGCTGGTGCGGATTTGCAATCCGCACCCTACGAGATCAGAATTTTTAATTCTGAAGAACAATTTACAAACCGAATCAATACGCAAAAATCACATCTATAAGTCCTTTTTCACTGCAGCTGGGGCGGATTTGCAATCCGCACCCCACGAGTTCAGAATTTTTTAATTCTGAAGAACAATTTACAAACCAAATCAATACGCAAAAATCACATCCAGCAATCCTTTTTCTCCCGCATAATCAATTGCTGAGCTATACTTATAATGCTGCGGTTCATTCACCCAGCCTGCTCTAACCGGATTGTTGTGAATGTAAGCAATCTTCTGTTGCAGGAATTCTTCCGAATATACTTCTTTCGGTTCATTTCCGTCTTGCCAGAACTTATAGAACTCGATTTTCTTATTGTATCGGCCTGCAAATTCAAAGCGGTCTAACAGCCATCTGCGGCGACTTTCAGGAATCTGCAGCTGGCACGGATTTGCAGCTGGTGCGGATTTGGCTGGTGCGGATTTGCAGCTGGTGCGGATTTGCAGCTGGTGCGGATTTGCAGCTGGTGCGGATTTGTAATCCGCACCCGTAGAGTTCAGGATTTTAAATCCTGTTGAGGATATAACAAAAACAATTATTGCGTAAAAATTACCATCTGGTGCTTAGGGATAATGGGGATATAGATTTAATATCCTGCAGCTGGTGTGGATTTGCAGCTGGCACGGATTTGCAGCTGGGGCGGATTTGCAATCCGCACCCCACGAGTTCAGAATTTTTTAATTCTG
>JAURYB010000036.1 GCA_030654075.1 Bacteroidales bacterium
GCTTCGGCGAAAGCTCAGCAACCATCGCTCAGTGTAAAATCGTTAATCGTTAATCGTCATTCGTACATCGTCATTCGTAAATCGTTAATCGTTAATCGTTAATCGTCATTCGTAAATCGTAACACTTCGGCTTGCTTCGGCGAAAGCTCAGCAACCATCGCTCAGTGTAAAATCGTTAATCGTTAATCGTCATTCGTACATCGTCATTCGTAAATCGTTAATCGTTAATCGTCATTCGTAAATCGTAAATCGTCATTCGTAAATCGTAAATCCATGAAAACCAAGCTCATTCTAATCCTACTCACCCTATCTTTGTTTGCTAATCAAAGTCGTGCCGGCGAAGGCATGTGGCTCCCTCTCCTCCTTTCGCAACTCAACGAAAAAGAGATGCGCGATATGGGAATGCGAATCACCGCTGAAGATATTTATTCCATCAACCATTCGAGCCTGAAGGATGCTATCGTTTTATTCGGGGGTGGCTGTACAGGGGAGTTAGTTTCGGACCAGGGATTATTGCTTACCAATCACCATTGTGGCTATGGCAATATACAGAAACATAGTTCGCTTGAACATGATTATCTCACTAAGGGTTTCTGGGCACAGCGCATGGAAGAGGAACTTCCTAATCCCGGACTGAGTGTAACTTTTCTTGTCAGGATGGAAGATGTTACAACTCAGGCAATGAAAGGCGTAAATGACAAAATGAGTCAGAAAGTCCGCGATTCTATAATCCGGGCTAACAGCAAAGTGCTTGTAAAAGAAGCCATAAAAGGAACACAATATACAGCCCAGATAAAGCCATTTTATAACGGGAACCAGTTTTATCTGTTTGTAAGCGAAATTTTTACGGATGTGCGACTGGTAGGAGCTCCGCCATCAAACATCGGGAAATTTGGCGGCGATACTGACAATTGGATGTGGCCAAGGCATACCGGCGATTTCTCCATGTTCCGGATTTATGCCGGTAAAGACAATAAGCCTGCCGAATATTCAAAAGACAATGTGCCTTACCATCCGGCAAAACATCTGACTATTTCACTGAAAGGTATACAGGAAGGTGATTTTACTTTTGTATACGGATTCCCTGGTACAACGCAGGAATATGTTCCCTCCTATGCCGTGGATATGACAGCCCTGGAACGTAATCCGATTGCAATCGGGTTAAGGCAGCAACGCCTTGATATCATTGATAAAGCCATGGAAAATGATAGGCTTACACGCATCCAATATTCAGCCAAGGCGGCCGGCATATCAAATTCGTGGAAGAAAATGATAGGCGAAAGCCGTGGTATAAAACTACTTGATGGTATTGAGAAAAAACAGTCTTTTGAACAAGATTTTCAGAAATGGGCTCAATCAAATCCTGAAACGAATGCGAAATACGGCCAGGTATTACCTGCTTTCGAAAAAATCTATGGTGCTTATATTCCGGTTAACAATGCTTACACATACCTTTCCGAAGGCCTGCTCGGTATCGAAATGGTTCGTTTTGCCTATGGCTTTAACAACCTGGTAAAAAAATGCAACGATAAATCAATACCCGATCTTGAAATTTCAAAACTTATTGATGGATTAAAACAATCAGCTGCGGCATTTTATAAAAACTATAACAGACAGGTGGATACGCAACTTTTCGAAGCTTTGATGACCACGTACAGCCAGTCGTGTGAAACAGGATTGCAAGTGCCTGTTGTAAAAGAAACAGCCGCGAAATATAAAGGGAACATAAAATCATGGACTTCAGATGTGTATAAGAAATCTGTTTTTTCAGATTCAACAAAATTTTATGCTCTTCTTGCCGGTTTTGAGCGCAGGGACGTTCGCAAAATCGAAAAAGATCCTTCCTACATTTTGGCATCAGGCATTTATACTTTTTCGCAAAATACATTTTACCCGCTTGTCAGCGCTTTTACCGCTGCTAACGACAGCCTGCAACGGCTTTATATAGCGGCTCAAATGGAGATGCAGGCGGGCAAACGCTTTTATCCCGATGCAAATTCAACTCTACGCATTGCATATGGTAATGTTAAAAGCTATAAGCCGGCCGATGGCGTTGAGTATAAATGGTATACCACCCTGGACGGCATTATGCAGAAAGAAAATCCCGAAATATATGATTACGTGGTTGAACCCAAACTGAAAGAATTATACAACCGCCACGATTACGGAAGATATGCGGATGCTGACCGGAGTATGCACGTAGGTTTTATCGCCTCAAACCACACTACAGCAGGAAACAGCGGTAGTCCGGTGCTGAATGCTGACGGGCAACTGATTGGCATCAATTTCGACCGCTGCTGGGAAGGCACCATGAGCGACCTGATGTACGATCCTGATCAATGCCGTAACATATCTCTCGATATTCGCTACTGCCTTTTTATTATCGATAAAATGGCCGGAGCCAAAAGATTGGTGGATGAGATGACAATTGTTCAGTAATGTTGGTTTAAATCTTAGTTGTGACTAATCTGTTTAGCTAAAATAATGAATAACAGGTATATGCCACAGATCACACAGATTACCTTCGGTGAGATCGCTTCGCTAAGTTTCACAGACAATTATTCATCATTTTTAATCAAATTTAATTGAAAAAACTGCTGAAAGCAGTTTGAAATCTGTGTAATCTGTGGCAAAAATGCATATTGATCAGACTGATTAATTACTCTTAGTTTTTATGCATTTAAAAGCCAGGAATTTAATTTTCCGTGGCGTTAATCGCTGCACTTTCAGCCTTCTATTTTCAACAAAACCGTTATCAGGATTTGATGTCTGAACTCATTCTTCTGCCGCCTGGCATAGTTGATCTGTAATCCGGGAAAATTGAAATCCAATTCTTTGAACTGTAAATAAACAATACTTGTTGATTACTATAAAAGTTTTATAGTCAGAATAAACCAAGTGTTGTTTTATGATCAGTAAATAAATACTACTTGTTATAAAAATATTTAGTATACCGTTACTAATTTATCATACTATTTTTCAGTCACTTAAACGATTTATTTAAAATAAACCGGGATTCAGGTTATTTATTTACATCAAAAACAGGTGATTTGTTCTTAAATTTGAAACACGTTTCATTTTTCATAAGTGTTCAAAAAGTGATTTCAACCGAGAAATGGAAATAAAAAATTATCTGCCCCTGATTTCTCAACTAAACTTCTGAGTATTTCAATTGACCTTCACTTTCCAGTCACCACTCAGTTAAACTACAGCGTAAAAAGTATCACTAACTACCTTGCCTGCCATATCCCATGCAACCATTCACAACAAAAGGTAACTTTGTTTGAAAATAGCAGTAAACATCTCATTACTTCAATAAAGACATTTTTAAATAGCCTGAAAAAACATCATATTTACAACAGCAAAAGCTAATCAGGAATATGAAATCATTTCTAAAAACAATGATATTAGGAGCATTCCTCCTTGTATCCTCTGCAAGAATACAAGCTCAGGTGCCACCGCATCCTAACAATGGCGGTGATGCGCCTTCTGCCACAAATACGCCGGTTGGCGCCGGTGCTACCCTCACTGATGGCTCATTCATTTTACTTGCTTTGGGGTTGGCGTATGCAGGCAGAAAGATATATATGTCACACTCAAAAATGGTAAAAGAATAAAGGAAAAATGTAATTTGTTTTAGTTGATGGTTAATAGCTGCGCAGCTATCCGTTCGAAATGGGTAGCTGTGTTTTTTTTGATCTGGTTTTTCATAAAAATTTATTTCGGTCGTACATTTTATTTCCTGACAGTTCGATGGTCTTTCTGCCCCTGAAATACTGCAACTTATTTTATTCCTCTAAAAATTATCTGAGAATACGAAAATTTTATTAAAGTCCGCATAATTTTCGTATAAGTAAAATTTCTTACCTTCAATATTCTTACTTTTAAAATATAATCATCTGCTATATACAACATAAGATACGTGTAAATACTGCATCCTCAATGTTTACGAATATTTCTTGTCATATAATGTAAAATTATTTTTCATTTGATTTGTTAACTGTTTTAAAAGTCCATATCTTAGCTATAAATACTCCATCCCTGGCTAACCAGGCCCGAGTAGCAACTCCTTCAATACGCTGTAAAAGCCGGCAAAAAAAAACACAGATACTAACAAGATCAATCCAGATTCTGACTCATAAATCAGATTACTCATTACCCCTTCCTTTCCAATAATTTCATCACCCGAGAATACTAAACATCAATCAGGCCTAAGATATGAAAAACATTTACCCGAATATTAAAACATCCAACATAGAATTCCGGATAATTCAGAAAGCAGTTGGAATAGTGCTGGCACTGATAACAGGCGTGACTGGAACTGTGTTTTCGCAAACGACACAAACATTTAGTTATAATGGTGCTCAGCAAACATGGACCGTGCCAACTGGCGTTTATAGCATTAATATTGCTGCCTGGGGAGCCCAAGGTGGCTCCGGCGCTGTAGCAGGAGGTTTAGGTGGCTATGCTTCAGGTAATGTTGCTGTAACCCCCGGCCAGACTATCTACATTTATGTTGGAGGTCAGGGGGGATATAACGGCGGAGGCACAGGTGGACTTAGTCAAAATGGCACTTATGGAGGCACTGGTGGCGGTGCATCCGATGTAAGGACTGTCGGAACTGCACTAAGCAACAGAATTATTGTTGCCGGCGGTGGCGGCGGTGGCGGAAGAGATGGAAGTTATGCAGGATGTCAACCTTCCCCTGCCGGTGCGGGTGGTACAGGTGGTGGAACAGCCGGATCTAATGGCTATAGTTCTTCTTGTAATTGTGCTGGTGGTGGAACCGGTGGTGGTGTTGGAACTGCATCGGCAGGTGGAGCAGCAGGGACACATGCCGGGGCTTGTACAAGGGATGGTTGGTATGCTGGCACTGCAGGAAGCTTGGGCTCAGGAGGTGTTGGCAGCAATAGTGTTTACAATTCCGGTTCCGGCGGTGCTGGTGGAGGTGGAGGTGGATTCTTTGGTGGTGGAGCCGGAGGTAATGGTTCCGACACAACACCCGGTGGCGGTGGCGGTGGCGGTTCATCCAACACCGATGGCGTAACAAGTGCCACAACAACCTCAGGCTCACGATCAGGCAACGGACAAATAACTATCACTTATACAGTTTCATCTGGTCCGAAAATTTCCACAAGCGGTACTCTTTCAGCTTTTACATCCATTTCCGGCACTGCATCCACAGCACAAAGTTTCATCGCTTCGGGTACTGGATTATCTGCCAATATCACCGTTACCGCCCCTGATGGGTTTGAGGTTTCTTTGGCATCCGGTTCAGGATATGCAAGTTCAATTACACTCACTCAAAGTAGCGCAACCGTTGCAAATAC
>JAURYB010000037.1 GCA_030654075.1 Bacteroidales bacterium
CACGGATTACACAGATTTCAAACTGCTTTAAGCAGTTTTTCAATTAATTTCAATTAAAAATGATAAATAATTATCTGTGAAATCTGAGTAATCTGTGGCATATATTTGTTTTTCCTTACTTTAGTCAAACTGATTAGTTACCTAATATTTAATGATATGTAGATATTTGAATTTGTTGATAACTATTAATATCCCTTTTTATAAATCGTAAAAAGCTGCTATATATTTGCATTAATTCATCCAATCAACCCAACCAGCTATCGTCTGTTTTTAAGGCGATTATAACCAAATTAACCCAAATCTCTATGAAAAAACGATTATTTTTATGGATGCTATTCCTGACAATTAGCGGAGCAGTATTCTCACAAGGTGTAACAACATCAACCCTTGCAGGGAAAGTTGTTGACGAAAAAGGCGAACCGGTAATGATGGCCAGCGTTCTTGCCGTGCACACCCCCAGCGGAACCGAATATGGAGCCGTTACAATGGATGACGGCCGTTTCGAAATCCGCAATATGCGCGTTGGCGGACCGTATAAAGTTATGGTAACCTTTGTTGGTTTTGAGACAACCTCCGTTGAGGATATTTATCTGCAGTTAAATAATACGGCTTCTGTAAAATTAGTCATGAAAAGTACAGCTGTTGAAATCGGGGGAGTGGTTATTCAGGCAAAGAGCCTCAACCGTGAGCAAACCGGTGCAATGACCAATATCGCCAGCAAACAGATCGCGGCCTTGCCTACCATTACCCGCAGTCAGCAAGATCTTACGCGAACAACACCTCAAAGCGATGGAAACAGTTTTGGCGGACGAAATAACCTGTACAATAACTTTTCGTTAGATGGCTCAATTTTCAACAACTCGTTTGGACTGGATTATGCCACACCAGGCGGACAATCGGACGCGCAACCGGTTTCGCTTGATGCAATTGAACAGATACAGGTATCCTTAGCTCCCTTTGATGTGCGTGAAGGCGGATTTACAGGTGCAGGTATCAACGCTGTTACCAAATCAGGAACAAACCAGATTAAAGCTACTGCCTATACATTTTTCAGGAATGAAGGAATGATCGGTGATAAAATAAGAGGCGTTGAAGCGCCGAATGTTGATTTCAGCACCAATCAGACAGGCTTAAGTATCGGCGGCCCAATTATAAAGAATAAGTTGTTTTTCTTTGTAAACGCTGAGTTGGAACGTGCCACCCAATTAGCTCATGGTTTTGTCGCGGATAATGGTAGCAATACCGGTCAGCCTAATGTTACAACTGTTAAAGAAGCTGATATTATTGCTGTTCATGACCATCTCCTGAACGAATGGGGTTACGAAGCCGGTGCCTACCAGGGATATAACCACAAGAAATCGAACGATAAACTACTGTTAAAACTGAATTACAATATTTCGAAAAACCACAAACTGGTTGCCCGGTATAATATGCTCAACGCATGGAAAGATATCCTTCCTCATCCTGAAGCTATTATCGGACGCGGACCTACAAGCTATCGCCTTCCTTTTGAAAATGAATCCTATACCATCTACAATAAAATTCATTCATTCGTTGGTGAGTTAAACTCAACGATCTCCAATAAAATTTCAAATAAACTGTTGGTTGGATACACTATATTTGATGATCATCGTGAACCGAAATCTGTTCCGTTCCCTGTTATCGATATTTTCGACAGTAATGGGAATTTAGCTATTTCCTCAGGTTCAGAAATGTTCTCAACCAACAATTTACTCAAACAAAACGTGTTTCAGTTTACGGATAACGTAACTGTTTACATGAACAAACACACTATAACTGCTGGTGTTAACTTCGAAAAATTCCATTTCGAAAATTCATTTAATCTATTCTACTATCCGTGGCATACCTATGGCAGTGTCAGCAATTTTTTAGAAACAACAATAGCAACTGTTGATTATAATGCGGAAGTAACTGCTGCAAATGCAAAATCTTTTCAGATGGCCATCGTAGATGTTGCACAATTAGGCATTTACGGCCAGGATGAATGGCAGGTGAACAATAAGTTCAAGCTGACTATGGGATTACGAATAGATATACCAATCTATCTGAAAGATCTGGCAGTTACCGATGCCTCACAGGAAGCTGCTAATTTTGATGGTTGGGTTGATAAAGACGGTAACTCCGTTCAGCTCGATCCTGCAGTATGGCCAAAATCAAAATTGATGTGGTCGCCCAGGGTTGGATTTAATTACGATATTAAAGACGACAACAGCTTAACACTTAGAGGCGGAACCGGAATATTTACGGGCCGTATTCCTTTTGTATGGCTGGGTAACCAGGCATCAAACCCTGGTATTTTCCCTGGTTACACTTTCCAGGTTAACTCAACAGCCGAAAACTTCAGTTTCCCGCAAGTGTGGAAAACCGACTTAGCCGTCGACTGGAAATTTGGGGAAGGCATGATGGCATCATTTGAAGCAATTTATGGAAAAGATATTAACGCCGTGGTACATCGTAACTATGATATGCTCCCTCCTACTGAAATATTGAGTGGCGCTGATAACCGTGCCATATTTGGTGGTTTTAACGAAACTCATATTTACGCATCGTCAGCTAATTCAACTGCGTTCCTCGACGCAGGTTACATAGTTCTTGATAATGTAAAAGAAGGACATCAGCTGAGTCTGACTGGCAAATTAGCCAAAGATTGGACTTCAGGTATGCATATCGACCTGGCATACACTTACCAGGATTCAAAGGATTATACTTCCATTCCTGCTGAAATTGCCGCGGATGCTTTTCAACGCAATCCGGTTGTTGGCAATCCTAATTTGCCTCAGCTTTCATGGTCGAGGTATGGTTTGAAACACCGTATAATTTCAAGTTGGATGTATACCACAGATTACAACTCAAAATCAACGGCTTCTACTTTCGGTATGTTCATCGAGGTGGGCAAGGGAAACCGGTATTCATATACCTATGCCGGCGACCTGAACCAGGATGCCATCGTGAATAACGATTTGTTATATGTACCTGCCAACTCTTCCGAGATTAACTTTGGAACTGTTGATGGAGAAGGCAATGGAATTACCGCTGAAAATGCAGCTGAACAGTGGACAGCACTTAGCGCATTTATTGACCAGGACCCATACCTGAAAACCCGTAAGGGCCAGTATGCTGAACGTAACGGCGTAACCTTACCATTTTTCTCACAAATCGATTTCCGGTTTATGCAGGATTTCAATTTCAATGTGAAAGAAAGAAAGAATACCATCCAGGTATCACTGGATATTATGAACCTCGGTAACCTCTTATATTCAGGTTATGGCGTTCGTCAGCTTTTACGCACAACCAATCCTATAAAAGTGAATGGGTTAGATGAAAACAACGTACCTTATTACCAGTTTGATACCAACCTGAAGGATTCCTATGTTGATGACTTTTCAACCCGTTCGAAATGGCAGATACAATTGGGAATACGTTACATTTTATAAAAAAAGAAGGTGGAGTTTTAGTCGGGGCGCGACTTCAAGTCGCACTCTGACTAAAAGTACAAGGCCATTTATCGCAAGGTAAATGGCCTTTTTCAAAAGCCGCAACCATCTGGAAATGCTTACATTTGTGGGATAATACCTGAACTATTTGCGATACTCAATTTATCAGAAAGATGATGGATAAGATTGACAATATACTCTTTGACCTCGACGGAACTCTAACTGATCCGAAAGAAGGAATTGTAAATTCAATAGCGTTTGCACTCAATAAACTTGGCATCCACGAAAAAGACATATCCGAACTTGACACTTTTATTGGGCCTCCGCTTCGCGAATCATTTGCCTCAAGATATAATCTTACAAACGAACTGGCAGATAAAGCAATGCTTTATTACCGGGAATATTATTCGGTGAGAGGATTGTATGAAAACAAGATTTACCCGGGAGTGATGGAACTTTTAGAATCATTATCCTCGTACAATTATAAACTTTTTGTTGCAACATCAAAGCCTACAATATTTGCGGCTGAAGTTCTCCGGCACTTTAAAATCGATAGTTATTTTAGCGAAATTATCGGGAGCAACCTCGATAACACCCGGACAGACAAAACTGAAATTATTTCTTACATCATCTCCGCATATGGGTTACAGGCGGGTAGTTCGGTTATGATTGGTGACAGGAAACACGATATAATCGGAGCAAAGAACAATTCGATGAAAACGATAGCTGTAACCTATGGATATGGCTCCCCCGAAGAACTTTTATCCTGTCAGCCTGATTTTATTCTACATAATTGCCCGGAGATTGAAGCTCTTTTTGTAAATAAATATCTTTAAAAAAGGAAACCGAACAGGTCGTAAATGTGAGATTATCTAATTATTAAAGTTAGCGGTTGGTTTAAGAGGGTGGCTTGTAGTGTTGTATATTTACCTCCAAAATGATGAATAACCACCAACACCAGAAACTGATCAGAATAATGAGGTTCACATCAATCCCTTAAAGATATTGTGAGGCCATTGTAATCAGAAATAGATTAACCTGAAATGATTTGAATTATGAAGAACAGAATAAAAATAATAGGATTTGACGCCGATGATACCCTTTGGGTTAACGAACCCTTTTATCGGGATACAGAGAAGCAGTTTGCCCGTATTGTATCACCTTATTACGCTGAAGATGAGATAAACGACGAATTGTTCAAAACTGAAATGAAGAACCTTGCTTTGTATGGTTACGGAGCTAAATCATTTGTCTTATCGATGATTGAAACCGCTATGCGATTGTCGGAAAATAAGATTACGGCTGTTGAGATTGGTAAAATTATTGAAATCGGAAAAGCTCAGCTTAATCTTCCTATTGAACTTCTTGATGGTGTAGAAATGGTTTTGCAGAAGTTACAACCACACTACAAATTGATTTTAGCCACCAAAGGTGATTTATTAGACCAGGAACAAAAACTACAAAAATCGGGACTGATAGATTATTTTCACCACATCGAAATCATGAGCGATAAACATGAAAACAACTACCGGAAACTTATAAAGCGCCTTGATATTGAACCACAGGATTT
This sequence comes from Bacteroidales bacterium, assembly GCA_030654075.1. Taxonomy (GTDB): domain Bacteria; phylum Bacteroidota; class Bacteroidia; order Bacteroidales; family UBA4417; genus UBA4417. The sequence goes on from JAURYB010000037.1 coordinate 5,026, forward strand.
TGTAATGATCGGGAACTCAATAAAATCGGATATACTGCCAGTCATAAATATTGGAGCTAAGGCAATTCATGTTCCATATCATACTACCTGGCAGCACGAAAATGATCATGAAGAAACTGATAGCAGTAAATTTGTAACTGTAGAAAAGCTAATTGAAGTACTTAACATTCTGTAGTCATGTTTACACAACTGAATATTGAAAATTGGAACAGAAGGGAACACTTCGCCTTTTTTAACCAATTTGACGAACCCTTTTTCGGGATCACCTCCGAAATTGATTGTACCAATGCCTATCAGATTTGCAAAAACAGATCTTTACCGTTTTCCTTGTACTGTCATTATGTAGCAATAACTGCAGTAAACCAAACCGAAGAATTCAGATTCAGGATCAAAAACGGTGAAATTGTTATTTTCGATAAAATACACGTTACCACCACAATAGGCAGGGATGATACTACTTTTTCCTTTTCATTTATTCCTTTTACACACTCATTAGATGAATTCATTGGTCTTGCCAAGAAAGAAATTGACAGGATAAAAAGCTCACCGGGCTTAGGAGCCAACGAAAATACGGGCAGGCTTGATGTAATTCACTTCTCGACTGTTCCCTGGATTAGTTTTACAGGGGTAACTCATCCTCAAAACTTCCACTTTAAAGATAGTATTCCTAAAATAACCTTTGGTAAATATCTTCACAGGAACGACAGAATGATATTGCCTGTTTCGGTAAATGCGCATCATGGTTTAATGGATGCTTACCATGTTAGTCAGTTCCTGCAATTATTTGAGAAATTATTGAATGGAGAAAACATTTGAAGTTACCTTGTTTTAACGTAATTTTAGGTGCATTGAATTAATTTCTGTTTATTAGATCACAATAGGAAATATCCTTTTCATCTTTAATTCTACATATCAGCCGGAGCATATTTCTGATTGACTTTAATTTGTCTTTATTTTTCCCAAATATCAGAATATCAATACTATATATACCATAATTAGTGATTTGAAAACAGGAAATTAATAATTTTACATATTGATATGCGTGTAGGAATATTGCTATTTCATAATTTAAATATATGTGTTGTATAGAATAATAAGCGTGGAAATCCGGATTGAGGATCAGTAAATAGCATTAAAATGGAGAATAGCTTTTACTACTTGCTTAGTAACAGCTGGTTAAAGCATCAAATTTGAAATTCTTTTTAGTCAGCTGCATCCACTTCCGTGTCATGTTCCTTTGGAATGGATAACTCATCCTCTTCAATTAACTTTTTCGTCAATTCTTTCTTATCCTTTTGGTTCCGCCAGATTAAAAAGACGATCAATAAAACTATTGCGATGATTACGATTGTGATAAGCGTCCAATTCGGTTCCATAATTCGCTTTTTTAATTAATTGTGTATGCGATAATTAATATCAAATGTATGGAGATTTACTGCAAATTCTGATTTTATGCTTTAAATTTAACATTCAGGTAATATGGAATGTGTATCTTTGCAAAATAAATCAAAACTATAAAAGACTGTCTGAAGTCTTTATTTTTAATGAGCGTTAGGAATATGGGAACCAATGGTTGCCTGGCTCACATAACAAAAAACATAACAATTTACTAAAAGTCGTGCTAATAGCGGTTACGTTATTATCAATTGATTTTTTAACAAATTAATGGAGGACACTACAATGTACACACAGATAAACCCCGAATATATAGTTGCTTATTTTGAGAAACCAATTGAATTATCACGTTTGATCAGAGTTTTACAATACGAAATCTCGAAACGACGAAGATTCAAATCAACTTCTTCAGCCTTTGGAATAAGCTAAGCTTCTAAATCATATACTTTCTTTTTTTTGCTTTCAGAATCGATGCTGTATTGCTTGATTTCATTCTATTATAATGGAATTTAGTTAAGTACACGGGAAGCTAAATCCCCCTTTGTTCCCATTTGTACACAGGTCGGGTAAGGATAACTATGCCCCGTAAAATTGATTCTTTGTTTCAAGTAGCCTGATGATTTACTTTACAGTTTCACTTTACAATTACAAAATTCCCGTTGTACCACTTATTAGCATTTGTAACAAGTTTTAGATGATACAATCCATTTCCTAAACCGGAATTCAAGTTGATTTTGACTAGCCCGCTACCGTCAGCAGTAAACCCGGCCTTTTGCACCAGTAAACCGGTGTTACTATAGATTTGGATTTTTTCGATGACTATATTCTCATCGCCGGTATCAATTACCAGGTAGTCGGTGGCGGGGTTGGGATACAATTTAACAAGGCTGTTTCCGGCAAACTCATCATCTGTGCTTAACGGAACTACGGCAACCTTATTGAGTTCAGTATCCATCCAGGCCATACGGTTAGTCATATATGTTTTCAGATAGGAAACCTCTTTTTCGTAAGTATTGCGGTTCTGGTAGCCAATAGTTTCACGCCATAAGAAAACACCCAGTATCGGCCATTGGCTAAAATTCCGTTCCTGGGCCTGGTTAAGCAATACAGCGCACGAATCAATATATCTGTTTATGTTGCTTGTTGAAAGTTTACTGGTTCTGAGTTCCTGCCACATTAGCTTTACCCTGTATTTAAAGCGGGGATCGCTCCACAGTTTCGCCCAAAATGTGGGTATATACCCATCGTCCTGGACAAAAATCCAACCGCTTGTGGATGCCCCATCTTTATAGGTTGAATTGCCTGATGACTGGTCAAAATCCCAAACAGGTCCTGCTTCAAGTTTATTGCTCCTGTCTTTATGAAAATAAGCGCTCCATCCATACGCGTCGCTGTTGCGCATGGCTTCCTGCGTAATCAGTTCATCGACAAATGAGTTTACGTTTATATATTTTTCATACCCATTTACACCATCGTTAAATGTAGCCGATGCCATTACATTCCGGAAGTCGTTGTCATAATTCTTGATGAAGTTAAGTTGTTCTGAGGTAACTTCATCTTCTTTAGGGTAATGTATAACGCGGTGCAGGTCAAAATCACCGGGACCACTGCTGAAACCGGTTACTTCGTAAATATACCCGCCTGTTAATTCTTCGCCCGAATTGTCCTGGATAGTTAGTTTGCTGATATTGAGTCTGTTCTTTGTGCGTTTTATTTTTTCGATAAGGAGGTATACGCCCATATAATTACCGTTTACCAGCAATTCGCAATACCGGCTGTGGCTCGACCATTCGCCGGTACTTTCTGAAATGTAATGAGCAAGCGCGTCCCGGATCAAAGTTCTGTCAAGATACGAAGCAAGCAATATCCAGTCGTTGTCGGCTGGCATGCCCAGCAGAGAAACATCAAGATTATTACCCGAGGCATCACGCGTTTCAAGAATATACGGCTTTTTGGGATAATTCTGGGTGGAATTGCCGCGAAACTCAATTCCTATTGATCCGTTAAAATCATTGTACGCATCAGTAATTTTGTTGATCCCGCTCACATTGTTAATGATGCCCATGTGGGCATCTACTTTAGGATCATCAACAATGATTGCATTATTAAGGGTATTGATTACGATGATTGGCAGGTTGGAGTTTGTAAGAGTAACTACCGCCTGCGAAAGAGCATTTTGCGTATTTAAAAGAAACGTAAAAACAACAAAAACGAGGGTATAGATTTTTTTCAAGAGAGCCGACTTAATGGTTACGAATAAAGGATAAACAGTTATTAACTTATCTGAGCGGATATGGGCTTTATACCTGATTTCTCAGCAAATTACAAAACACCTGAAAATCAAGCAGGTACTTTTGTGATTCTGGAGATCGAACCAAGTATAATTAAGTGAATCCGCTCCGACAACCCTATAAAAAAGAAAACCACGGAGGCACTGAGAACACAGAGGCACACAGAGCATTGTTAATCAGCACTATAAATTTCGTGAAATTCAACGGCTTTGTGTCTTTGTGGTGAAAAAAGACTTTTCGGAGTGGACTCTTAAGTAATAAGCTAAAGATCTAAGAGAAAAGACTCTTTTCTGATTTCACTTTTAATTTAACTCAAGCCTGATTATTAATTCCTGCAGGAATATTGAATCCTTTTTCAGTTTTTCCTGCTGTTGAATTATAAAAGGCGTTTTTTCCAGCTTACCAATAACGGCTTCCATCTCTTTTTTATTGGAATATAACATCTGCCTGAAAGGGTTTTCATAGTCCTTCTGGCGCGAATGGCGGATTTCGGATAGCAGATGCTTGCGGAAGTTCAAATACCATTCAATCATTTCTTTTAGTGATAAGGTATCTAAAACTTTATGATTGTTTATTTCCTGCAACGAAGCAATAGCATGGTTTAGTTTCTGGCTATCATACGCTTTTCCCTGGGAAACATAAAACTCGTGAACCTGCTGCCAGCTGATAATTTCATACGAAATAATCTTTTCCTTCATTTGATTTAGCTCTATAGCCGGGATCATTTGTCCCCCGATATTCTCAAACTTTAAACGCAGTGCTGGTTTGTTGAGCAGGTCAAGAAGTTCAGCTGTTTTTATACCTGGATTTTTGCGGCAATGATCAATAATAAGATCAAAAGCATAATAAATAATATAATCGCGGTAAGCCTGATACGAATCAGCTGGTTTAAGAAGTTTTACCTGCCTGCCGCTGTTTTCGAATGAATGTTTTGCTAAAGTAATGGATGAAAGTTTATCTGTTTTCTTCGACAGGAATTCAATGCCATAAGTTTGAAATTCTACATCATTAAAAACTTTTTCAGGATGGTTTTTTAAACAGACATGCTTCCCGGCATGCAATTCAAGAATGTTCAGCGCTTCGAAAATTGAGTTAATGGTGTCAGGAGCCAGGTAATGGGATTCGAGGAACTGTGTTTTTTCGGTGCGTTTATCGCGGCTTTCGCATTTCCACGCGTTGCGTTCCAATGCGAACTGGTTGTATAACAGCCAGTAAGCAGGCATAATAAGCAATTCGTTGTTTGAAGTGTCGTTACTGACAAGCGAGAATGGGAAGGAGATATCCAATTCCGAAGGATAATCCGCTTTGGTTAAAATAGTGAAAGGGGCGAAACGTGAATTATGTTTCAAGCTGGTACACAAAGCAGGCCAGAAACCTCTGCCGGCTACTATTTCGCCATCGGCTCCGCGACTGTTGTGGTTTGACCCGAGCGTTGCCCCGGCGGCAATATTACTTTGCCCTTCAACGGTGGCCGCAATAAGGAACGAATTATTGTGATGCTGCTCATGGGCAGGGAATATCAGTGAATTCAATACTTCACAACACGAAATAGTTGAATTGTCGCCCAAAAATGAATTGATCAGCCTGGCACCATATTTCAATTGAGAGTTTGAACCCAGCATAAAACGCACCGCTTTAACTCCATAAAATATCCGGCAGCCTTTTCCCACAATTCCGTTAACAAGTTCGCATCCTTCACCAATCTGGGTAATAGCTTCGGGTGTAGAGTCGATGGTAAGGTTTTTTAGTTTGTGGGCTCCTTTCAGATACGCATCGGAACCGGTTTTAACATCTTTAATTATACTACAGTTTTTTATAACAGTTCTTTCGCCAATGGTTCCATAATATCCACGCTGGTTATCAAATTTTTTCTCGGTCATTTCACGGAAACGGCGTTGCAAATCTGTGTTTTGCCTGTCGCGGCTCCAAAGCCAGGCATCGCCGGGAAGCATACCATCAAAAGGTAGAACCGCACGACCTCCGTTTTCGTTGCATATCTCCATCCAAACCCTGATATCCTCAGGTTCCCCTTCCGTAAGAATTCCATTCCCGAATTTGGCATGGCTGGTAGTCGACATTTCATTTACATTGGTTATAATTACCTCATTACCAATAATATAGTAAGCCATGTAGTTAACATTATCAACTACCACGTTATCCCCAAAATCGCAATTGATAATAATGCTGTTGTATAAACCAACCGGCATACGTAAGTCGTTAAACTCCAGGAAAAAAGGCTCAAGTTTACCAATTCGCACCAGCCCAAAGAATTTGCAGTTTTTAACCAATTCAGGATTAAATGCTTCCGAAACCATAAGGTTATTCCAGTCGTCGCAGGTATTCCGGTTGCGAACCAGAACTTCTATTTCATGCGCATTCAGCTGCCTGTAACGGCCACTATCCGGGTTTTGAAGATAACGGAGATAGTATTCGTCCTTGCCTTGTGGGATATATTGAGCGGGTATAAAATTGTGGCCCAGCGTATTAAGTGGTTCTTTCCTGATGATGTTCATGCTTGCATAATTAATCTCATAAAATTATTGAAATACATGGGATAATGGGTATAGTTTTTGAAATTATTTCAAAATAACTAGTAAAAACATGATAATGAGGTTAATATAAAGTATTACCTAAAACTAGGGTTGATAAAACCTCACCCACGGCCCATCTTCTTGAAAAAGGAGAGAGCTGCCTTTGCAGAAAAGTTATTATTTAATTTCGCGAAAGTTTCTCCCCTTAGCACAATCCACCCCCTCTCTTGCCTTCAAAGAGAGGGGGCAGGGGGTGAGTTTCTTAAAGAAACAATCAAATATGTTTGCCAGCCGCGCTAATATCAGCTATGTTTATCCAACATAATTCCTTGCCAGCTTCAACGCTTCATCAAGTCCCTGCGGATTTTTACCTCCGGCAGTTGCAAAACCAGGTTGTCCGCCACCACCGCCCTGTATGGATTTGGCGAGTTCCCGTACAATATTTCCTGCATTCAAGCCTTTTGAAGTGATGAGTTCGTCAGAAACAAGAACACTTAATGTGGCTTTCCCATCATTTTCGGAACCCAGAACAAGGAAAAGATTTTCAAATGAAGCTCGCATTCCGAATGCAATATCTTTAGCCGCCGAAGCATCAGCGTTTATTCGGGTTGAAAGGAAATTGATGCCATTGATCAGTTCCACTTTTGTGATCAGTTCATCTTTAAGTTTTAACGCTTTTTCATGGTTAAATGATTCGACAAGCTTACGCATTTCAGCATTCTGATCCAAGAGTTGTTGTACAGCTTTAAGCGGTTCAGTCGGACTTTTCACCAGCTGTTTCAGGTTGGCGATCATGGCCTCCTGTTCATAAACATATTCTTCGGCTTTGGCTGCTGAGATAGCTTCAATACGTCGTATACCAGAAGCGATGGCTCCTTCACTCACTATTTTTACGAATCCGATTTGACCAGTGGCTTTTACATGGGTTCCGCCACACAGTTCTACTGAATTGCCGTAGCGGATCACACGGACTTTATCACCATATTTCTCTCCAAAAAATGCCAGCGCTCCCATATCTACAGCTTGTTCCATGGTTACAGCACGATGTTCGTCCAAAACAGCGTTTTCCCTTACAAGGCTGTTAGTCATTTTTTCAATGGCTAGTAATTCATCTTCTGTAAGTTTTTGAAAATGAGAAAAGTCGAAACGGAAGTAATCCGGACCAACAAAGGAGCCTTTCTGCTCAACATGTGTTCCCAGGATTTTACGAAGCGAATAATGCAGCAAGTGAGTAGCTGAGTGATTATTGGCAATGGCTGTTCTTCGTTCTGCATTAACAACTGCCCTGAAAGCAGCTTCGGGATTCTCAGGCAGATTTTCAACAATATGTACAATAAGATTATTCTCTTTACGGGTATCAATAACCTGCAGGTTTTCATTTGCTGAAATAAGCGTTCCGGTATCGCCTGATTGTCCGCCGCTCTCGGCGTAAAACGGAGTGCGGTCGAATACCAGTTGGTAAACATCCTTGCCTTTCGCAGTGATTTTACGGTAACGGGTAATTTTTACATCGGCTTCAGTGGTATCATAAGCAAGAAATTCAGTGCTTTCGGATGCAGTAAGTTCGTGCCAGTCATCAGTGGAAACGGTTGCGTCGCGGCGTGAACGGTTTTTCTGCTCTTCCAGTTTTATCCTGAAATTTTCCATATCAACGTCCCAGCCTAATTCGCGGCTCATCAACTGGGTAAGGTCAATAGGGAAACCGAATGTATCGTACATCTCGAATGCGAATTCTCCGTTAATTACTTTCTGATCAGGATGCGATGCAATGTATTGATTAAATTTTACAATTCCGGTTGCCAGGGTGCGCAGAAAGGATGATTCCTCTTCATTAATTACACGTTGAATCAACTGCAAATTCCGGGTAAGCTCAGGAAATGATTCTCCCATCTGAGCTCCCAAAACCGCTACCAGCTTGAACATAAGAGGTTCGCGCATATTCAGGAACGAATAGGCGTAGCGAACGGCCCTGCGAAGGATACGGCGGATTACATAACCTGCCTTTACATTCGATGGAAGTTGCCCGTCGGCAATGGCAAAGGTTACAGCGCGAAGGTGGTCGGCAATAACACGCATGGCAACATCACTTTTGATATTGCTTCCATAAGTAATACCTGAAATTTTTGCGATTTCAGCCAGAAGCGGAGTAAAAACATCGGTATCGTAGTTGCTCTGTTTGCCTTGTAAAACCATGCAAAGACGTTCGAAACCCATACCTGTATCCACATGTTTTGCCGGAAGCGGAACCAGTGAACCATTTGCCTGCCGGTTGTATTGAATAAATACGTTGTTCCATATTTCGATGACCTGAGGATGATCGTTATTTACCAGTTGGTCTCCTGGGATTTTAGCTTTTTCGGCTTCATCGCGAATATCCACATGAATTTCGGAACATGGGCCGCATGGGCCGGTATCGCCCATTTCCCAAAAATTATCTTTCTTCGAACCACGCAAAATGCGATCTTCGGCAATGTATTTTTTCCAGATTTCTAACGCTTCGGTATCTTCAGCCATATTATCGGCAGCATCGCCACCGAAAATGGTAACATACAATTTATTTTTATCGATTTTATACACTTCGGTAAGCAGTTCCCAGGCCCAGCCAATGGCTTCTTCTTTAAAATAATCGCCGAAGGACCAGTTACCAAGCATTTCGAACATGGTATGGTGATAGGTATCGTGACCCACTTCTTCCAGGTCGTTGTGCTTTCCCGAAACACGGAGGCATTTTTGCGAATCAGTTACCCGTGGCCATTTTGGAGGCTCATTACCAAGAAACCAGTCTTTAAACTGGTTCATTCCCGCATTGGTAAACATGAGGGTAGGGTCATTTTTTACAACCATGGGAGCTGACGGAACGATCTGGTGGTGTTTCGAAGCAAAAAATTCAAGGAAAGTGCGGCGTATTTCGGTACTGGTCATCATTAATTGTAATTATTATTGTTTATTGGTATTATTCGGGTTTGATGTGTATTTAATTGTATCTTAGTGGTTTAAAAGCTTGAGCATTAATGTTAAACTTCAATAAAAGTTCTTTTAACAATTGTTCACACTCCAAAAGGCTGCAAATTTAAGTTAAATAATTATTTTTGCCGTTACCGGATTGCAACTTGAGTTGTAATTTTAGTAGAAACATCGAAGAATAAAGGTTTAAAAGCTCAAAGCAGTTCAAGGTTGTTCAAAGTTGTTCAAGGTTTTTCAAAGTTGTTCAAAGTTGTTTAAAGTTGTTCAAAGTTGTTCAAAGTTGTTCAAGGTTGTTCAAACTTGTTCAAACTTGTTCAAGGTTGTTCAAGGTTGTTCAAAGATCAATAGATAAGGTTTTTATTTTTCGATCCCTAATCCCCAATCCCTAACCCCAAAGCCTTTAAAAAGAAATGGCAAAAATAAGATACCAGTTTAACACCAAATCGCTTAAAATCGAGAAGGTCCAGGTCACGATGAAGGAACGCCTGCAGAGGCTTGCCGGATCAATGGCTTTCGGATTGGTATTTGGTGTAGTAGTTATCGTGTTGGCTTACAACTTTATTTCATCACCTCGCGAAAAAGTATTGCTCAATGAGCTTGAACAATACAAACTTCAATATAAGATTATGAACGACAGGCTGGACAAAGTGCAGAAAGTGCTTGCTGATGTTCAGGATCGGGATGATAATATTTACAGAGTGATATTTGAAGCTGAACCTATTCCTTCTGAGATTCGGAAAGCCGGATTTGGTGGTGTCGACAGGTATGAACAACTTGAACATCTGGCTAATTCTGATATTGTTGTTAATACTGCCAAACGGCTCGACGAAATTACAAGCCAGCTTGTGGTACAAAGCAAATCGTATGACGAAGTTTTTAAATTAGCAAAGAATAAAGAGAAACTTATTGCCAGTATCCCGGCAATTCAGCCTGTTGATTTTCATGATTTAAGGCGAATAGGGTCGTTGTTTGGCTACCGAACCGATCCGTTTTACAAGGTTACCAAGTTCCATGAAGGTATTGATTTTACTGCAGCTATCGGAACTCCGATTTATGCTACCGGTGATGGTGTGATTTCGGAAGCTGAATACAACAGCGGCGGTTATGGCAATAAAATCATAATTAATCATGGTTACAGTTATGAAACCGTATATGCCCATCTTTCAAAAATAAAAGTTAAAGTCGGGCAAAGAGTAAAACGTGGCGAAGTAATTGGCATGATGGGAAATACAGGAAAGTCAACGGCTCCCCATCTTCATTATGAAGTTCACAAGGCTGGTACACCCATGAATCCGATTTATTTCTTCTTCAACGATATAACCCCGGCCGAATACCAGGCTATGCTGGAAATGTCGTCGAAACCTTCGCAGACAATGGATTAGAAGTTTGAGGTTCAAAGGTTCAAATGCCTTCGGCGTTCAAAGGTTTAAAATTTTTTCAAATATTTTATAGTTATGAAAATAGATCGATTTGAAGATATGGAAATCTGGAAAGATGCCCGCGAACTTTGTAAATATGTTTTTGCTCTGACATTGAAAGAGCCTTTTACTAAAGATTTTAAACTCCGTGACCAGATTCGGTCCTCATCAGGTTCAATTATGGATAATATTGCAGAAGGATTCGAAAGAGGAGGAAATAAGGAATTTATTCAGTTTTTATATATTTCTAAAGGCTCTTGTGGAGAAACCCGTTCACAAAGTTACAGAGCTTTTGATCAGAGATATATCGACCAACAAGAATTAGATCTGCTAATCACACAAACTTTAGCCCAAAGCACAAAAACAGCTAACCTCATAAAATATTTGAAGAACAGTGACCTAAAAGGAGCAAAATTTCATTAAAAATTCAAGGTTGTTCAAAAAAGTTCAAAGTTGGTCAAAGTTGTTCAAGGTTGTTCGAAGTTATTCAAGGTTGTTCAATGTTGTTCAAAAAAGTTCAAAATTGCTTAAAATTCATAAGTACATTTGAACGCGCCGCATTGAACCCTTGAACGCGAAGCATTTGAACCCTTGAACGCGAAGCACTGAACCATTGAACGCGAATCATTGAACCCTTGAACGCGCCGCATTGAACCCTTGAACGCGAAGCATTGAACCCTTGAACGCGAAGCATTGAACCCTTGAACGCGAAGCATTTGAACCCTTGAACGCGAAGCATTTGAACCCTTGAACGCGAAGCATTTGAACCCTTGAACGCGAAGC
>JAURYB010000051.1 GCA_030654075.1 Bacteroidales bacterium
GAGCGATGGTTGCTGAAGGTGGGTGAGCGGAGCCGAACCCCCGAAGCAAGTCGAAGTGTGTCACACTGAGCGATGGTTGCTGAGCTTTCGCCGAAGCAAGCCGAAGTGTTGAACCCTTGAACCCTTGAACCTTGAAATGAAGTGAATAGAAAATGGAAAATAGAAAATGGTCCTGTTGAAACCTTTTCACACTGAGCGATGGTTGCTGAAGGTGGGTGAGCGGAGCCGAACCCCCGAAGCAAGTCGAAGTGTGTCACACTGAGCGATGGTTGCTGAGCTTTCGCCGAAGCAAGTCGAAGTGTGTCACACTGAGCGAAGCCGAAGTGTTGAACTTTTGAACCCCTGAACCCTTGAACTTTTTAAATACTAAATAAATAGACACAAATCCCATGGCTGACGACAAAAAAATAATATTCTCGATGGTTGGAGTAGGAAAAATACATCCACCCAACAAACAGGTTTTGAAAGACATATACCTTTCCTTTTATTATGGTGCTAAAATAGGCATCATTGGTTTGAACGGATCAGGTAAATCAACGCTACTCCGCATTATCGCCGGAATGGAGAAATCTTTCCTGGGCGAAGTTGTATTTTCACCAGGATTCTCTGTCGGTATGCTGGAGCAGGAGCCGCATCTGGACGAAAATAAAACCGTAAAGGAAATTGTAGAAGAAGGTGTCCAGGATGTTGTGAATATGCTGAAGGAATATGAAGAAGTAAATAACCGCTTTATGGAGCCGATGACCGATGATGAGATGAATAAACTCATCGAAAGGCAAGGCCAGCTTACCGATCTCATCGAACAACATGATGCCTGGGAACTTGATACCAAGCTGGAAAGAGCAATGGACGCGCTACGTTGTCCAGAAGGAGAAACATCGGTAAAAGTACTTTCCGGTGGAGAACGCCGCCGCGTGGCTTTATGTCGGCTTCTGCTTCAGCAACCTGATATACTGTTACTTGATGAGCCCACCAACCATTTGGATGCGGAATCAATCGAATGGCTCGAACATTTCCTGCAACAATACAAAGGCACAGTAATCGCCGTAACCCACGACAGGTATTTCCTCGATAATGTTGCCGGCTGGATACTCGAACTCGACCGTGGCGAAGGTATTCCATGGAAAGGAAATTACACCGAATGGCTTGAGCAGAAAACCAAGCGCATGGAAATGGAAGAGAAAACCGAAAGCAAACGCCGCAAAACCCTCGAAAATGAACTCGAATGGGTGCGGATGGCACCCAAAGCCCGCCAGTCCAAAGGCAAAGCCCGTTTGAACTCGTATGAAAAAATGCTCAACGAGGATGTAAAACAAAAAGAGGAAAGACTCGAAATCTATATTCCGAATGGTCCCCGACTTGGTAACCAGGTTATAGAAGTTAAAGGCGTCAGCAAAGCTTTTGGAGACAAAGTATTATTTGACAATCTCAACTTCATGCTTCCTCCGGGAGGAATTGTTGGCATTATCGGGCCAAACGGAGCCGGGAAGACAACACTTTTCCGTCTTATCATGGGAATCGACCAGCCTGACCAAGGCGAGTTTATTGTTGGCGAGACCGTTAAAGTCGGATATGTCGACCAGGCACATGCCAATATTAATCCTGAGAAATCGGTTTGGGAAGTTATCTCCGAGGGCAATGAAACTATACAACTCGGTGGCAAACTTATCAATTCACGCGCGTATGTTTCACGTTTTAATTTCGGCGGCGCCGACCAGGGTAAAAAAACCGGGGTATTATCCGGTGGTGAACGTAACCGGTTGCATTTGGCCCTTACTCTGAAATCCGAAGCGAATGTGCTTCTTCTTGATGAGCCAACCAACGATATTGATGTAAATACACTACGCGCCTTGGAAGAAGGTCTCGAAAACTTTGCAGGCTGTGCCGTTGTAATATCTCACGACCGCTGGTTCCTCGATCGCGTGGCTACACATATCCTTGCTTTTGAAGGCGATTCGCAGGTTTATTTCTTTGAAGGCGGCTATACCGATTACGAAGAAAACAAACGCAAACGCCTGGGCGATGAAGGGCCAAAACGCATAAAATTCAGAAAACTGATTGCTTAGTTGCTTGAGGCAACCAGTGTCTGCACACCCAACGGGTGTCTGACACTGATAGTTGAGAACCAACGCTTTTAATCTGATATAATTTAATCAATTCAAGCTATGATCAAAATAACCGCCGAACTCATCGATAATGTAATTTCCCAGGCCCGTACTTCACCTCGGCTGCGGATGAATTACAATTTTCATCCCGAACTCAGTGATCCCGTTCAGCGGCTCCTGAATGCGCTTGAACCCTGGACATATATCCGGCCGCACAAGCACACCACAAAGGAAGAGTCATTTGTTTTGCTTCGCGGCACAATACTGGCAGTATCTTTCAATGACGATGGCACAATCCGCGACAATGCCATATTAAGCGCAGCTACCGGGATTCTTGGGATAGAGTTTGAAGAAAACACTTTCCATATGCTCACTTCACTCGAAACAGGCTCAGCCGTATTTGAAATTAAAGAAGGCCCATTCATTCCTCATACCGAAGGAAGTTCAGCACCCTGGGCACCGCGAGAAGGAACTCCTGAGGCAAAAGAATTCCTGGAGAAAGTGTTTAAAGAACTTGGTATAGATTTACCTTAATGTATTTATGTGCAAATTCTCAATTTCCCAAATCACAAATCGTCATTCGTTAATCGTTAATCGTTATTCGTTAATCGTTAATCGTCATTCGTTAATCGTCATTCGTAAATCGTACCTCGTAAATCGTACCTCGTAAATCGTACCTCGTAAATCGTACCTCGTAAATCGTACCTCGTAAATCGTTAATCGTAAATCGTAACACTTCGGCTTGCTTCGGGGGTTCGGCTCCGCTCACCCACCTTCAGCAACCATCGCTCAGTGTAAAATCGTAAATCGTACCTCGTAAATCGTACCTCGTAAATCGTACCTCGTAAATCGTAAATCGTAACACTTCGGCTTCGCTCAGTGTAAAATCATAAATCGTAAATCCCCAATTCCCCATGTCCTCCCCTTCCATCCCAAAAGGCACCCGCGATTTCACTCCAGTTGAAATGACTCGTCGCAACTATATTTTTGATGCTATCCGCAGTATTTTTAAATTGCATGGATACCTGCCAATTGAAACACCAGCCATGGAGAACCTGAGTACATTAATGGGTAAATATGGTGAAGAAGGTGACAAATTACTTTTCAAAATCCTGAATTCCGGAAATTATCTTTCGGATGTACCTGAAGATATATATACCGGCAAGGAAACAGGGAAAATACTTAAACATATTTCTGAAAAAGGATTGCGGTACGACCTTACAGTTCCTTTTGCCCGCTTTGTGGTACAGCATAACAACGAAATCACTTTCCCTTTCAAACGCTTCCAGATTCAACCTGTATGGCGTGCCGACCGTCCACAGAAAGGGCGTTACCGTGAGTTTTACCAGTGTGATGTGGATGTGATCGGCAGCAATTCTTTATTGTATGAAGTGGAAATGGTTACCATTGCTTCCGAAATATTCAAAAAACTTGGTATCAGTATCACCATTCTGATGAATAACCGCAAAATCCTGTCAGGTATTGCAGAAGTTATAGGTGAATCAGCCAGGATTACAGATATTACGGTTGCCATTGATAAACTCGATAAAATAGGCCAGGAAGGCGTAAATAAAGAACTAGCCGAAAAAGGCCTCAGTGACGAAACTATAGCAAAACTGCAACCTATTCTCGGTTTAAAGGGAAACAGCCTGGAAAAACTCGATCAGCTTTCGGTTATCCTGGCATCTTCCGAAGCTGGAATGAAAGGCATTGAAGAAATGCGCACTATTTTCAACTTTATCAATGTGCTTCAACCCGGCGCTAATGTTGAAATCGACCTAACTCTTGCCCGTGGACTGAACTATTACACCGGCGCAATTATCGAAATTAAGGCGAACGATGTTCAGATGGGTAGCATCAGTGGTGGCGGACGGTACGATGACCTTACGGGAATATTCGGTCTTAAAGGCATGTCGGGTATCGGGATTTCGTTTGGTGCCGACCGGATTTATGATGTATTGAATGAATTAAAGCTTTTTCCACAGGACCTCGAACAGGCAACTACAGTTTTGCTTGTAAATTTCGGTGGAAATGAAGAACTGGTAAGCCTTAAACTTCTGCAAAAACTCCATGACGCAGGTATTTCAGCTGAAATCTACCCCGAACCTCTGAAAATGAAAAAACAATTTGGCTATGCCGATAACAAGAAGATTCCATATACAATCATTATTGGTGCCGACGAAGCTGCTTCCGGCAGTTATCAGTTGAAGAACATGCTTACCGGTGAACAGGAGAAGATTTCGGGAGGTGAAATTATTGAAAAGCTGAAATAGATGAAAATCCTCAAGATTTGTGTGTGGCATTCATAATTATTCAACTGTTTTCAGTGTTTGTCAGCTATTCGCTATTATACAAATTACTATTGACCGTAAGGCTAAAACATCAATAAAATGACATGGTAATGTGGGAGATTGCCTGTAGGACATTAACATAAAACAACCATTATTATGGCAAACACATGCACACAATTGCGTATCCAGTTTGTTTTCGCTGTTTAAAACCGGGCATCATTAATCTCAAGAACGAAGCGAAAATCTATTCCGATTCATCGGGACTGATAGTGTGCCCCAATATGACAAGGAATTTATACGGTTCACCTCTGGAACACCTTTTACTTCAGGTTACGACAAAACCTGTGAATAGAGCGCAAAATACTTAAATATTTATCGGTACTAGGCCCACCAAAACCCTTTGTAATCCTCGTTAAAAAGTTGAACACGCGCATTTCCCAGCGTGATGAAAGTGGGGTTTTCGCTTAACGTGACAGGAATTCATTTTTTTCACAATAAAAAAAACGGTCTGCTGTCAGCTATACGGCCAGTTCGTGCTGATTTTAAAAAGAATATTATTTATAAGCTTATCGGATAGCTTTTGCCTGAAATAAAACCAACTATTACTAAATACTTCGGGATGCATCAAAAAAGTTAGTTTTAACGAATGCGCTTCAGTGTATCTTTTTTACCTGTTTCCATAACATAAGGCACTTTTTCTTCCATCACATTGCTGGTATCAAGTCCATAGGTCCTGATGTCGGAAGTGGAAATTTTAGCAAGCCATAAAAAAACATCCAGAATAAATTGTTTAAATGGAGGGAAATCAAAGTCGTAGTTTTGAATCCGGCGAATGATAACATAGAAGAAATCGGCCTGTATATGATGTTTGTGCAAAGCCGGAAAAGCCGATTCGAGATTAATTTCCTTACTCTGCTCCAACTCTTTCAATATTTGTTTAAAGTAAAGGTTGATTCGCGGTTGCACTTTGAATCCCAGCCTGAACTCAACCCTGATCAAAACCCCGGGAACTATTTCTTCGACGGAGTATTCATTGGTATGCGGCTCATCGGTGGTATGAACGTGCAGCAACCAATACGTATTAGCCCTTTTGGGATTTTTATTGAATATTGAATATAAAATTTTAGTTTCAATCTTACTATGAAGGTTAGCCAGAGTTAGATAGACCAGGTTGCTGGCAAATAAAGGAACCGATTCATCTTTACTAAGATCCTTAAGTGTTTTTGCAAAATCATCAATTTCAACATAGCGCATAAACTGGTTCTTTATAGCTCGGCCCCTATGCCATGCGTACATGATAAAAGCAATAAGCCCGCCAAGAATCAGCGTAAACCATCCTCCGTGAACGAAATTAACAAGATTGGCTATAAGGAAAGTTCCTTCGATAAGTAAAGAAATTGAAGCGAAAATCAGTATTGTAATAGCTTTTCTTCTGATCCGCTGCATAAAAAATGCCATCAGTACTGTGGTCATCAACATGGTAACTGTAATTGCCAGTACATACGCAGCTTCCATATTGGCAGAACTTCGAAATGTTAGCACAACCACTACTATTGCTAAAAAAAGCAACCAGTTAACTGAGGAGATGTACATTTGCCCCTTTCGTGTTGTTGGATAGGCAACACGTACTTTGGGCCAGAAGTTTAATTGAATTGCTTCACTGATAATTGTATATGAACCGCTGATCAGAGCCTGGCTTGCGATAATGGCTGCCAGGGTTGCTATTATTACTCCAAAAGGAAGAAACCACCCTGGCATCATTGCAAAAAACGGATTTGGATAATGACCCGAAACTTGTGGGTGCAATAGTATCCATGCGCCTTGCCCTAAGTAATTTAATATCAAGGCTGTTTTTACAAAAATCCAGCTTATACGGATATTCTTTATGCCGCAATGCCCAAGGTCGGTGTAGATAGCTTCCGCCCCGGTAGTACATAGAAATACAGCCCCAAGTAACAATAACGCGTTTGGATGATGGTACAATAACTCCAGGCCGTAATAGGGATTAAGGGCCTTTAACACAAGTGGGAATTGTACAATCTGTATCATGCCCAAAATGCTTAACATGGCAAACCATATAAACATGATAGGTCCGAATGAAGTGCCAATGGCGGCAGTTCCAAATTGCTGGACTAAAAACAGGATGACAACGATCAGTAATGCTATCGGAAGAATCTCCAGAGTCGGATACTGAAGTTTAAGACCTTCGACAGCTGAGATAATAGTAATGGAAGGAGTCATGATACCATCAGCCAGCAACGCGCTTGCTCCGACTATTGCTACCGCGATCAATCCTTTCTTATGCTTTCGTACTAGGGCATATAAGGCAAGAATGCCTCCTTCACCTCTGTTATCGGCCCTGAGAATAATAAAAATGTATTTAATAGTGGTTTGCACGGTCAGTGTCCAGATGATGCATGAAATAGCCCCGATTATAGTCTCAACAGAAATAAATCCATGGGAAACTCCAAGTATGGCCTTCATCACATAAAGCGGGGAGGTGCCTATAGCACCATATACGATTCCCAGTGTTATAATAATACCTGAAACCGACAACGCTGCACAGGATTGAGTAGATTTTACTTTCATTACAAATTATGATCTGAAAAATTGCCAGGCATGAAGCAGGTAGAACTTTTTAATACAAATTTTTCTCTTGAATGTATCAGACCGGGCAAAACGAAATGGTGTTGTGAATGTATATTTAGAAAATACAAATATAAAACTTAAATTCAATATTATCTTTCGGCTGTTTATATATCTTAAGGAAGCGAATCAGGTTAAATATCCATGCGAAGCCAAATCTTAAAATGCCTGACGGCCTTGGTATTCATGATATAAATCTGTTAGTTGGCGCAATATAAATTCCATATGCGTATCCAATAACATTCATTTGTTTAATAAAAATTTAGTCTTATTTTTGTACTCTAAAATGATGTCGTATGCTTCGTAAATATCTTGATCAATATCGTGAATTGGAAAATGGCCGGTATGGCTTTGTGGTGGATATAACCTTATTTGCCCTGATAACATATGCTTTTCACCTGATATTCAGATTTTTTGCTGCAGATATCATGTCGGTGACGTTTATTTTGAATTCGGCTAGCTGGCTCGCTTATGCCGTATATGCGGTTAGCCTTTGGATCAACCAAAACATTCTTGGGATGGAAATCATTACCCGGCCTGTTAACAGCATGTGGTTCACAAACGAACATGGAATAATTGTAAATAACAGTTGTTCAGGGCTAAAACAATTTTACCAGGTAATAGTACTATTTATTTTGTTTCCTGGTCCATGGAAACATAAATTGTGGTTTATTCCAGTAGGCTTTTTGGCCATGTTTGCAACCAATGTATTCCGTATCGTTGCATTGTCACTGATTATGGCATGGAGGCCCGAATATTTTGAATTCAGCCATACCTGGATTTTACGTCCTTTCTTTTATGTGGTTCTTTTTTTACTTTGGGTTTGGTGGGTTGAGAAGTTCAGAAGGAGGGGGTGAGGCGAAGGTGCGAAGGGGCGAAGGGGCGAATGTGAGAAGATGGGATTAACGGGAAATGGGATTATGAGACTTGTGGATGGGATTTTTTTATGGGTCTCCGGGTATCTTATAAAAGATATTTATATCAGTTTTTGTATAATTGAATCAGGATATTAATCTCCAGATTACTAAGATAAAGTTTACCTCATTTTTTTAATAAAAAAAACGCTGATCTTGCCGATAGAAATAATCTGCGAAATCTGCGTATATGATTTGTGTGAAATTTTCCCACACAGCACCTCCCTGGAAAAGGCTATACTCTATTGAATTTTCTCAGTATATTATACCCCAATTCAGCAATAAAGTACATTATATTGTAATTACGGCGACCAAACCTGCCGTAGTTTACCTGCTCACCTCCAAAACGTAATTTGAAATTACGCACGCCATAAGGTATTTCCGGTTTTCCTAAACCCAGGAAGTCAAATTCGGGGATATTGTTTTTTGCCGCCCAATCAAGTGCGGCCCAGGTTGCCAGCACACTTGGATGCTGCTGCGGGTATTCTTTATCGAGGCCGCAAATATATAATTCGTATATGGTTTTACCTGGAGTAACCGGCGATACTATTCCTCCGATTATTTTGTCGTTATAATGCACCAGTAATATGATCCCTTTTCCGGATTTTACGATCTCGTTATAAAACTGTTCGAAAAAGGGCCATTTGGGTAATGGCTTCCTGACTTTTTTCCTGTAAAGGGTATAAAGAATATCATATAGCTCCTTTACCTCGGTAATGTTGGCAGCTGGCTTCAGAATGGCACCCGATTGCAGTCCTTTGCGGAGCTGCCTGCGCCGCGAGGGATTCATTCCACTTAACGTGGCTTCTGATTCCTGATTTTCAATAACAAGGTTCAAATGATCGTGGAAAATAAACCCATTGTTTTTAAATACGCTGATCGATTCTTTATTCCATATCCTGAAATTACGGAATTGCGTTAAAACAGTAAGACGGCTTATAGAAGTATTCAGTGAATTCAGAAGTTTCGACAGGTGTTCCGGGTTATCTTTCTGTACTATGGGCCCGCCATAAACTACACACCGTGAACCTATAACAGAAAAAAGACCTTTGGTTTCACGAATGATAACCGCAAGCATTACTCCGATAACTTCATTATCATCATATAACAGGAAGTAATACGGGGTGAAATTCTTTACAGAGAGATAGAAATGGTAAAAATCAGGTGACTGAAATATGGTATTACACGGCTGGGTAGAAAGAAATGCAGAGATGGCATCTTCCTGAACCTTAAGTAAAGTTTTATTTTGTGTTTGAACGATGATCATTGCCAAGAAGAACTGAGAGATGGAGAGATGGGTGAGGGAGAGATGGGGAGATGGGGAGATGGATGGATTGAGGGACGAAGGTGTGAAGGTGTGATTGTGAGTATTGGGGAAACTGAAAATGAAGAGGTTAGGTGATTTAAAAAGCAGCTGGATTGAATATACGAAGATAGGGGAGATTTAGATTATACAAAATTTATTTCAGGCAGATTTATACCAGGTCGATTCAGAGGTTTTTTACTCATATTACACTGATTTTCCAAGCAGATAAACACGTTTTTTTTCTTTCAGCGGGATCAGCGTTATCTTTCTCTGCGGGATCAGCGTGAACCCTTTTTTATCTATGAGATCAGCGTGAAAACCTTTTTTTTATTTAACGCAGATTATGCAGATTTTAAACGAAGATTTACGCAGATTTTTCTTATCAGCGCTATCAGCGTTTTTTTTATCAGCGCTATCAGCGTGAACTTTTTATCTGCGCTATCAGCGTATTTTTTTATCTGCGAGATCAGCGTGAACTTTTTTTAGCGAAATCAGCGTGAACCAATTACTAATTATATCCCGTTAACAATCCTTCTAATAGAGCTTTTTATATCGTCGGTATTAAAATTAATAAGTAACCCAAGCTTCTTTTCACTTAATTTAAGGTAAGTTGTAAGCTGCTTAAAATGTACGGGATTTAACTCTTCTACCGATTTAACTTCGATAATTACCAGGTCGTCCACTAAAATGTCGAGTCTGAATCCCTGGTCAATCTTTATTCCGTCATAGACTAATGGTATCCCTATTTGAGTCTTGACAATATGTCCTGCCTTTTCCAACTCATGAGCCAGAACTAATTCATAAACTGATTCGAGCAGGCCGGGACCTAAATTGTTATAGACCTTAAAAACTGATCCTCTTATTGAATATGAAATTTCATTTTCGGGGATATCCATGGGAAAAGATTTTAAAATTTACTTCACGAAAATTTTCACGCAGATTTTCAAAGATTTTCACGCAGATCACGCAGATTTTAAACGCAGATTTACGCAGAGTATTTGTTTCTTTCAGCGCTATCAGCGTGAACTTTTTTTTATTTCACGCAGATTTACGCAGATTTTTTTATCAGCGCTATCAGCGTGAACTTTTTATCTGCGCTATCAGCGTATTTTTTTATCTGCGAGATCAGCGTGAACTTTTCTTTTTCAGCGGGATCAGCGTGAACTTTTTCTTAGTGGTATAGGCTTAATGCTATTATCAGTTTGAATTTCTCTCGGCAATTTCTATCCGTTTACGATCAAAAAACCTGTAAATCAGTAATCCGATAATGGCTCCGGTAAGGTTCGCGATCATATCCCTGAATTCGAAGTTTCGGCCGTTATGCATGGTCCTCTGCAATATCTCCATCAGAAGCCCCCACATAAATACGCCTGTAAGTAAAATATAAAAGGGGAACATATGCTTACGGGTAATTTCGAAACACCAGCATGCCAGGAATGAAAGCCCCAAATACATGCTAAGATGAACCGCTTTGTCAAACCATTGATATACTGTAATATGTGGCAAATTGCTAACAGGCATGAGGGAAACTAATGCAACTGTTCCAAGATATGCTATACCTATCGTACGACGCAGCCAGAGTTTGATGGAGAAAATGAATGATATCATGAGTTGTATTTCTAAATATATTGGCAAAAGGACAGAGGGGCTGAGGGACAGAGGGACAGAGGGACTGAGAGACTAAGGGATTTAGGGACTAAGGGACTGAGAAAATAAGGGATAGAGAAAATAAGGGATAGAGGAAGATGTTAATATGACCATTTTTCAGGTTGGAGTGACATGTTTACAAGTTTACCTAGAATCCGGTCATAAATTTCGCAAAGTTCACATTGATCTGATTCTGTAATATATTCGCATTTATATGAAAAATCCAACCAGGTCTGGGTTTCGGCTGCTTCTCCTTCTGAATCAGAAAGTTTCGCAACAAATGACTTAGGATACTTTCTTTTACGAAATGCTTCAGCGAGATTTGAACATACTGATCGGGAAGATCTTCTTATCTGATCAGTCAGGGAATACTTTTCTTCTTTTGGAAATTTTTTAGACAATTCAAAAATCCTCATAGCTGCTTCAAAAGCCAATTGATATACTTCCAACTCTTTATGCGACCTTATTTTCATATTGAATGTATGATTTTTTGAATTAGGGACTCAGGGACTTAGAGACTTAGAGACTTAGAGACTTAGGGACTTAGGGACTTAGGGACTCAGAGATTTAGGGACTCAGGGTTTTGATAATCAGTGCTATGGAATTTAAGTACTAAGGGCTTTTAAGGATTCCTTTTCGGCTTCCTTCTCACTTGTTCAATTTCAACATCTCTCCGTCCCTCAGTCTCTCCGTCCCCCCATCTCTCCGTCCCCCCATCTCTCCGTCTCTCCAACTCTTCGTCTCTCAGTCCCGTAGTCTCTCAGTCCCTTAGTCGCTCAGTCCCTCAGTCCTTCCATCTCCTACCCGCTTCGTTTCCGCTTAATCACAATATTATTCACCGCCTTCCAGAAATACCTGAAATCAGTACGGAAAGGATGTTTCGCGTATGCTTGCAGGTAACGTGTCTCCGATTCCATTATTTCCTCAAGTGTTTCCGGCATATCGGCATAAAAGGGTGGGATTAGCCCCGGACGATACCTGGAGCGTAGTTCCTGTAACTCTTTGGTATATAAACTGTAATAATGCAGGCTTAAAGGCCTGACCCCTACAAGTTTCAGATCACCGATTATAAGATTAAAAAGCATAGGAAGCTCATCAATCCAAAGTTTGCGCATGATACGTCCGGTTGTGGAAATGCGAAAATCATTAGCAAATTTCCCGCCTTCCTGCAGGCTGTTTTTAGCATACACATATTGCTGTATATACTCCGAGTATGGGTGCATGGTACGAAACTTATACACATGGATAATCTTTCCGTTTTTCCCCATTCGCTTCAGGCTGATAAGCGGCCCGTACGTAGGATTCATATCAAATGCTGGTTCCGTAATTTTTCGCGCGGCAAAAAATAACATGTCTTGTATTTGTTGTTCTGCCACTACCTCAAATCCACAGGAATACAACCTGCCAAAAGCTTCGGCCTTTGATAAAGCCCGCTCATAGCCATTGGTCATAAAAAAGTAGAACTTCTTGAGTACCGGCATTTTAGGGAAGATACGTTTGAAAATAAAATGCATGAAGTAAAAGATATAATTTATTCCCCATGGGTATATTCGTAGGATTCGTTTCTTCCGTATTTCGTTGGTTAATACACAATTAATATACGCTCCTCCCACCGGAAGCTTGCTGTTTACAGCTTCAAAAAATTTGTTAATCCGTTTAATGTCATTGATAGGTTGCAGGTTGACAATAACATTAGATACACCCGTTGGAATAGTTTCCACGTTGAACCGTGTAGTTGTTGAAAGCACAATGGTACGATTATGCATTGTATCTACATGCGTACTTATAAAATTGTATGCCGGTTCGTTTAATTCGGAAATTATCTGTTGTTCATAATTGCGTAAGGTGAATACCGGGAATTGCTCAGTGTATTCGGGTTCGGCGATCTGCAGGGAATTAACCTCGTCGGCCAGTTTCTCCATATGGTCCAGGTATTCCTTTAAAGCTTCCGAATTATCCGAATTCCGGTTCAGTTTACGGTAATAATAAAATAGCGAAAACAGGATTAACTCCAGCAAAGCGGTTAGCCCTATGGTACCGAAAACGATAAGCCTCGAATATTGAAAGCGGCCGTACCCGACTATCATAATAGTAACAATTCCAAGAGCTATTAAGTTGCTGATTAATACCGGGTTGATAAAATCGTTGAGTCTGTTCTTTCCTTCGTACGAATACTTTTTACTGGGAATAGATGCTGCAAGCCATACTCCCAGGAATATCAGGAATGGCTGAATATAATGCGGAAGATAGAGTCGGAGCGATGCGGGCTTTATCCAGATAAAAATCAGGAATGATACCGTTACCAATAAGATATCGGCAGAGTAAAACAGTATGACTTTTCTTTTTATTGAGGGCATAAAGATTCAGAACGGTTAATGAAGAAAAACGAATATCAGAGAAAGAATGGCAGTGATTAAAATTGCAATTAATTGTTGTTCATGCATTTGCTATCGGGAGTGAATTATTTTTCAGATTGTTAAAGATACAATATTTGGTGTTAAAGCTGACTAAACATGTTGTGCAAAATTAGGAAAAATATGAATAGGGATTGTGTAGGTGAGATGAGGTTGCTTCGGCTAGCGATGGCGTGCTATGAAGGATTGTGGTGGTAGCACGGGTTCGCTTCGTCGTGCCTCCTCGCGATGACGTGTGCTTCGATTTAGGTTTTGGAGTAAGCGTTGTTGGCTTCGAAGGGGGGGGGTGAAGGTATAAGAAGCCCGGTGCGCACGTGATTGCGAGGCGGGTAATGAATTAAGTTAACAGCTGCTACTGAGTTCTGCCGACGTAATCTGTGGAAAAAAGGGAAGCTTTCTATGAAGAATTTTAAGCAATTGTAATGAAAAGCAAAAAACTTCTTATATTTACTTCCTAATTTAATCGTTATGAAGAATGGTTTAAAAATCCTGGCCTGGGTCAGTGGAAGTGTTGGAATTGTAATGATGCTACTTGGTAGTATAGCTGTTTTAAATGGCGACCGTTTCCTGGGGCATTTCTGGTCTAACTATTTTTACCCGGCTTATAATTTTATACTGCTAGGTATCTTTTTGTTCCTTGCTGCTATAGTTCAAAAGGGGAAGGAGTAAGGGGGAGAAATAGCGAAGGGGTGAATGGGCGATGGAGAGGGGGAGTGTTAAAATGCTCAACTTTCATTTATTCCCAATTTCCTACGCAGAATACTTTCTTTATGTTCCTGATTTTCTCAAGCAGTCAGTATGGGAAAGTGATTTTATAATTTAATTTGGCGGGAAGATTTAATTCGCTTTTTACTTGAATGTGAATGGAGAATTCGTAAGACGTCCACATTTACTGGAGTAATTCTATAAATAATTAAGTAGTATCCTATAATAATATTGCGATAGGTTTTGTTTTTTGTTGGCAGGTGCCTGCATTCAGCATGAAGCAAAAATAAGCTATCCAAATTCATTACTCTGCTGTATATATCTGCTATAAAACTTTTAGCTGCATTAGTCCCGAAAACTTCTTCTCCATGTTTATATAGGGAAATGATGTCAATATCGAATTGTTCGGAAATCCTTACTTCTTTTTTCTCGATTTCAACCATATCTCAAAGTTTTCCATCGATTCCTGAACAGTATGGAATGGTCCTTTCTCAGCTATCTGTATGCCTTCAGAAAATTCTTCATGGCTAAGAGATTTACCAGGCAAAATCCAACTTTTCGATTCCTGTGTTTTCTCTTTTGTTTTTATCGACTTCATACTTAGTGTTTTATCACAATCGATTACAAAGATAGTATAATTAGATGCTCAAAAATGTATAGAATTGTTACAAAAGAAATATTTGCCACACCATTATCTGTGTTTCTTTATGAATTCCTCATAGCTAACTGTTTCACCCTTTTCAATTTCTAAAATCCCTACCATTATCTCATCTTTCTGCTCCTGAGGTATTGTATCCCAGAAATCCGTATCTTTTGATTTAGAGAAGATACGCTTAACAGATGCTAAAATGCCAGGATTGTCTGTATCCAGAATCATGCTGACAATTTCCGGTTTTTCAGCTTGTATGTTCATGGCTTCTTTTTCTTTTTCTGCAAAATTAAATGATTTTACATAATAAATGTGAGCTGATTCAAGAGATATTCAACCTGCTTTTGTTTTACATAGATTCGATCTCACTTTATACTTTTCCCTACCTGGGCATCTTTTTGATTTAAGAAGTGGTGGATTAAACCGATAATGCCTGAATCCAGTGAAGATTATTTCACGCAGATTACGCTGATTTTAAAAGCAGATGATCGCTGATTTTTTTATCCGCGTGATCAGCGTAATTTTCTTTCTGCGTTATCATCGTATTCTTTTTTCAGCGATATCAGCATGAACCTTTTTTTATTTCGTACCGAAAAACTATTCACTTTTCAGTATACACACTTTCGCTCCTTCGCTCCCTCCGTCTCTCAGTCTCTCAGTCCCTCCGTCCCTCCGTCCCTCCGTCCCTCCGTCCCTCAGTCTCTCAGTCTCTCCGTCTCTCAGTCTCTCAGTCCCTCCGTCCCTCAGTCCCTCAGTCTCTCACTCTCTCCGTCTCTCACTCTCTCAGTCTCTCTCCCTTCTCATTTAGCCTCATTGAGATATTTATATGCCGGTATAACCCTGATATGCTTCCCTTCATAGCTTATTTCATCAGTCTGATTTAATGTAATAATAGTTCCTGTGTTTTTTTTGAAAAAGGTCATCGCATCTGCAAGGCCCTTTTGTTCCCTGTATGTATTCTCAATTGAAAGATCATAACAAACTTGTATTAGTTCTTCAACTTCATTATTCCGGCAGACAACAAAGTCACATTCCGATCCTGTTTCATTAAAATAAAACAATTCTTTGTTTTGTTTTCGCAATGACCAATAGATAACATTCTCCAGTTTTTTTCCATAATCCCTGGAGAATGAAGGAGTCACCGCGTTTATCAAGCCATTGTCGATTACATATATTTTACGTGGATTTACCAGCTGAGCTCTATATGAATAAGAAAATCTGGGCATTAGATTTAATAAATAGGTCTGCTCAAAAAAAGAAAAATAGTCTAATATGGTTGCTGAACTTTTAATCCCAAGTGATTGAGTTAATTTTGTAGCTGTTACCAGGTTACCCACATTCGCTACTAAATATAACAACAACCGCTTAAGTGACTTCACATCCCGGATGTTGTACCTTACGGCAATATCCCGGTACAGGATGTCTTCGAACAGTGTGGTTAATATATCCACATTGTTGTTTTTAATAAATTCAGGGAAACCACCCTTATCAAGGTATTCCAGTAACGCGTCCTTATCTGGCTTAAGATGCCTGTAATTAAAAAATTCCTGAAATGAAAACGGAAACAGCTCTTTGGTAATGTGTCGCCCTGTTAGCCTGGTGCCTAACTCTCGACTTAAAAGTGACGCATTTGACCCTGTTACGAACACCTTATATCCTTCGTCAAGTTTTTGTCTGACATACAATTCCCAGCCATCAACTATCTGAAGTTCATCAAAAAAAAGTCTTTTATAGCCTTTTTCTGAAATTATCAGATCAAGTATTTCAAAATCACTTATTTCAAAATTATAGAGCTTAGGGGTATCAAAATTGATAAAGAAAGCATCATCTATACCTTCTTTAATCATCTGGCCAAGCATAGTGCTCTTGCCACACCGCCGGATTCCTGAAATGATTAAAGCATGCTGTGCCAGGCTGGCAGGTAACGATTTCAATAAATCCCTTTCCAAATCATCTTCTGACGATTTGAGGCGTTCTTTTTGAGAATCAATTACAGCTATAAGATCTGACTGTTTTATCATTTTAAACGGAATAATACTACAAATATACCTTGTATTTTAGCAATAAACAAGTTTGCGCATTACGGATAGGCAAGATTGACTCTTGCGGGCCCGGAATTTAGAGTTATTTTGGACTGTGAGGTGGATTGCCTCAGACAAGTGTGGCATGAAGCAGATGATCCAGCCTGATGTTAATAATAAATACATCGGTAAGAGTAGTGTTATTTGTACCGTTTATTGGCAATACAGCCATAAGGATCAGAAAAAACAGATATAGCCAGAATAGTAAACGAAGACGTTTTGTTGTCAGCAAATTAAACTGTTTTTTGAATTTATAAAAAGTCGATTTTATCTGAATCACTAAGATAAACATCCTCACTCATCATTGTCTCTCCAACAAAAGCGAATGAACAAAGCTCGGTATTCCCTTTTAAGTACATACCTCTCTCAATCATCGAGACTCTCACTTTCTCTGTTTCTCCCACTCTCCGATTCTCACGCTCTCCTAATCTCAGTCCCTCCGTCTCTCCGTCTCTCAGTCTCTTAGTCTCTCACTCTCTCCGTCTCTCAGTCCCTCCGTCCCTCCGTCTCTCAGTCTCTCAGTCTCTCAGTCCCTCCGTCCCTCAGTCCCTCAGTCCCTCCGTCCCTCAGTCTCTCAGTCCCTCAGTCTCTCCGTCTCTCCGTCTCTCAGTCTCTTAGTCTCTTAGTCTCTCACTCTCTCCGTCTCTCAGTCTCTCAGTCTCTAAGTCTCTCCGTCTATCCGTCCCTCAGTCCCTCAGTCTCTCCGTCTCTCAGTCTCTCAGTCTCTCAGTCCCTCCGTCCCTCAGTCTCTCAGTCTCTCAGTCTCTCAGTCCCTCAGTCTCTCAGTCCCTCCGTCTCTCAGTCTCTCCGTCCCTCGCTCCCTCGCTCTACCTTTCTCTATATTTCTGATGACAGAAAATCCCTTAAATTAAAATGCTGTATGCCTTTTCGGGTATTCCCGGCAAATTCATCCATTGAGACTACCATTTTAGGATAATTATCATTTATTTTTTCCAGGTTGCCAAATTCACGGTCAATTGTACTTTGTTCGTGTAATAAATAGCAAACTTGTACGTAAATAACTTCACCTTTCCTTTTCCCTACGAAATCAATTTCATATTGACCAATCTGTCCAACTTTAACTTCATATTCTCTGAAAATTAAGTGGTTATAAACTGCATTTTCCATTAACTTACCAATATCCGATTGTTTAAAATTATAAATAGCATTACGAAGGCCTAAATCTTCAAAATAAAACTTTTCTCCGATTTCGAATATTTTTTTTCCTGCAATTTCAAACCGACCAACTTTATGAATCAAAAATGCATTGGTTAAATGAGCCAGATAGCTAATAATTTGTGAAGTGGCAATGTTTATTTTTTGGGATTTGAGATAATCACTGATTTTCTTAGCAGAAAAAAGCTGTCCTATGTTATCAGCCAGAAATAGTACCAGGTTTTCCAAAAAGGCCGTGTTACGTATTTCATTTCGCATTATTACATCACGATAAATAACCGTATTATAAACCCCTTTCAGATAATCAAAAACAATTTCATCATTTAGTTCCAGATGTTTTAAATAGGGTAAACCACCATATCTGAGATAGATCATAAGCGACTCAGCAGAATTTTCTAATTGGTGGAATAAAAGGAATTCAATGAATGACAAGCTGTAAACCGGTATCTCAATATATCTGCCGCTCAGAAAAGTCGAAAGCTCACCTGATAACATATTTGCATTGCTTCCGGTACAATACAAATCATATATGGGGTTCAGAAGCAGACTCCTCATAGCTTTTTCGAATTGTTCAATTTCCTGAATTTCATCTACAAAGATGTAGTTTGTTACCCCTTCCTTTGTGTTAGTAAGTACATAATCATGCAAATCACCGGCAGTTTTTATACTTTCAAAAGCCAGATTTTCTTTATTTATATAAACAATATGAGCCGATGGATCATTTTGGCTGATATGCATCATCGTTTGCTTAAGGATATAGCTTTTACCGACACGACGTTGCCCGGTTAGCACTTTAATAAGTTGCTTCCCAATAAAAGGCATTAGCTTATCGGAATATTTGCTTCGGATAATTATATCATCTTTCATATTTGTGTTGTAGCTATATTAAATAAAAGTTTAAAAGTACAAATATTTAGCTTATATACTACAAATACGTCTTATTGTATATTTGTGTAGGTTATATGTTAATTTAATGAAGCTGTTTCCTGATTTCGTTTCGCTAAGTTCGTTAATCGTTATACGTTAATCACCCTGTTGAATAGCTTCGCTTTTTTCCACAGTGTAAACTCTTCATTATTCACTGTCATTCCGAGCAAAGCGAAGGAACACTTTTCACTGACATTGCGAGTTGTCATTGCGAGTGAAACGAAGCAAAACGAAGCAAAGCGAAATGACACAATTCAATCTTCATTCTGAATTGACAAGAGACCCCAAACCGCGGAGGGACTTATTGTAGACGAGTATTTATTTTCACTATTCACTCTTCATTATTTGTCACCCTGAGCGAAGTCGAAGGGCACTATTCGTTTTTCACTATAAGTTGACAAGAGACCCCAAACCCCGTAGGTGCTTATTGTAGACGAGCATTTATTTTCACTATTCGTTATTCACTATTTTCACCCTGAGCGACGGCGGCTGAGCGAAGCCGAAGCCAGCCGAAGGGCACTATTCACTATTTGTTATTCACTCTTCACTATTCACTTTTCACTTTTCACTATTTGTCACCCTGAGCGACGGCGGCTGAGCGATGGTTGTTGAGCGAAGCCGAAACAAGCCGAAACAAGCCGAAACAAGCCGAAGCCAGCCGAAGGGCACTCTTCACTCCCTTAAAGCTCTCCGGCCACTTTTCATGTGTTATTACTTATTTTTTACGGGTCACATGGAACTCCATGACAAAATAATTTTATCTGCTTGATAGATCTGATTCACTGATTTTGTCATGTTCGT